>FR894544.1:4255-24929 GCA_000436115.1 Firmicutes bacterium CAG:534
AACCTTCTGATCCGCACAGGCCAGATCTCCGATGGTGCGGATCTCAAGCTTTAAAAGAGCCTGTGAGCTGGAATGACCGCACATGTACAGCGAAGAAACGGGGAGCGGCCACATTTTCTCCCTGATCTCATGGGAGTACAGGGTATGTACCTTGTCCGGCTTTTGAAAATCAGATGCCATCTTGGCAAGAACCTTCCTGTCAGAGATCCCGATATTGACAGTAAAGCCAAAGTGTTCCCTGATTTCATCCTTGATCGCTTTGGCGGCTGCCTCCGGGGAGGAATAACGTTCCCTTATGGGGGTAAAATCCATAAAGCACTCGTCAATGCTAAGCTGTTCGATATCAGGACAGATATCTGACAAAAATTGCATGAGCAGGCTGCTCTGATGATGATAAAGGGTCTGATCCGGGGCTTCCAGGATCAGCGAGGGGCACTTGCGAAAGGCGTTTACAATGGGTTCCCCTGTGACAATGCCGTATTTCTTGGCAGGAACTGACTTGGCAAGCACAACGCCGTGGCGTTTCTGCATATCGCCGCCTACAATGGCGGGCACTGTCCTAAGATCCAGTGGGTCTCCGGTGGAGAGCCGCTTTAGGGCGCTCCAGCTAAGATATGCGGAATTGACATCGATATGAAAGATAATCCCGGACATGGGAACCTCCTTTCCGGTGCAGGTATTACCTTCATTGTAGACCGAGTTTTTCTGCTTTACAAGTAAAAAGAGACCTGTTAGAATAAAACTATTACGAAAATGTTACAAAATTCGGAGCTTTATTTGTATGAAACATATCAGCTGCTACTATAAAAGATTAAAGGTGAGAAAAATTAAAATTGCAATACTGGCAGTTTTTGTCAGTATCTTTTTTCTGCCTTCTTATGTTCCTTTTGAAAAAGTGGGAAATAATATTTTTACGGTGTTTTTAAATAATGTAGAGATCGGTACTGTTGCAGACCCGGAGGATGCGAGAAGATATGCCCTGGAGGCAAGAAAGAGGATTGCGGGAGAGGGAACGGAGCTGGTTCTTGCAGAGAGTAACCTGGAAACAGAGGGAAGGGAAGTCTTGTGGGAAAAAATGGACGAGCCCTCCGATATTGTGGATCGCATGACGCAGGTTCTGACGGATAATATTAAGGAAACTCTGCACCGTTCTTATGTGGTAAAGATCAATGAATATATGGTAAATCTTTCCAGCAAGGAAGATGTGGTAAAGCTTTTGCAGGCCGCCCTTGACAAGTACGATGCGGAGGGGAAATATCAGGCCGGTCTGAGGCTGGATCCTGAAAGGGAGCTTACGGTTCTGACTACAGAGATCCAGACCAGGGAAGAGGTGGCTGCAAAGGAAGAAGCACAGGAGACTGTCAACATGGAGGCCGGCGTTCTGGCAGACCTTTCTGCGGCAGTGGAAAACGCAACGCCGGCAGGGGAGCTGGATTTCGAGGATTATGACCTGGGGCTGATCTCCATTGCCTACGGGGACGAGATCGAGGTGGTGGAAGCCTATCTGCCGGAAAGCGAACTGACAGATGTGCAAAGCGCCATAAACGAGGTCACAAAGGAAGAAGAAAAGAACGATGTATATGAAGTGGTTTCCGGAGACACCCTTTCGGAAATTGCGATCAAAGTCAATATTCCCATGGACAAGCTGATCGAAATGAATGAGTCCCTTGAGGATGAAAATTCCATGATCAGGCCAGGGGATGAGCTGATCATTACCATTCCGGAACCAAAGCTTGCAGTGATACGCCAGGAAGAAATGTACTACGAGGAGGATTACGAGGCAGAGGTCATTTATATTGACAATGACGATTGGTATACCACCGATACAAAGGTGCTCCAGGAGCCTTCTGCAGGCCATAGAAAGGTGGTCGCCATCGTAACCTTTGAAAATGACAAGAAGATTTCCACGGAAATTGTAAAGGAAGAGGTTACCTATGAGGCTGTGGCGAAGATCGTAGAAAGAGGAACCAAGATCCCGCCTACCTATATCAAGCCGATCTCCGGAGGAAGACAAAGCTCCGGCTTTGGACGGAGAAACGCACCGAAAAGAGGAGCAAGCACCTATCATAAGGGTATCGACTGGGCTACGCCTACAGGAACGGCTGTCTTTGCATCCTGCGGCGGAACGGTGGCAAAGGCAGGCTGGGGAAGCGGCTATGGCTATGTGGTCTATATCAACCATCCGGATGGCAGACAGACCAGATACGGGCATCTGAGTAAGATCCTGGTATCAGCCGGGCAAACGGTTTCCCAGGGACAGAAAATTGCGCTGAGCGGAAATACCGGCGTCAGCACAGGCCCCCATCTGCATTTTGAGATCCTGATCGGCGGCTCCCAGGTAAATCCTCTGAACTATCTGAACTGATGTTTGATGTTTACAAATAGGTGGAATATGTTATAATTAGTATTAATGTGCTCCGCTACCCTTATGCCTTAACGGCAGCAGGAGACAGTAGGAAATGACATTTTGATCGGGATTAAGATTATAAATAGAGGTATACTATGGAACAGTATGCAATAAAAGGCGGGACGCCGCTTGTGGGAGAAGTGGAGATTGGCGGAGCCAAAAATGCAGCTTTGGCCATTCTGGCAGCTTCTGTCATGACGGATGATGCTGTATTGATAGAAAATCTTCCGGATGTCCGGGACACCAATGCAATGTTACAGGCCATGGAAAGCATCGGCGCTGTGATCGAACGGAAAGACAGACATACTGTAAGAATTGTGGGAAAGGGAATTCAGGATCTTCCCATTGAAGATGATTTTATTAAAAAGATCAGAGCATCCTATTATCTGATCGGTGCATTACTTGGAAAGTATAATAAAGCCCAGGTAACCCTGCCTGGGGGCTGTAATATCGGATTAAGACCCATCGACCAGCACATCAAGGGCTTTCGGGCACTGGGAGCGGATGTGCGGATTGAGCATGGACTGATTATAGCAGAAACAGAGCACCTTCGCGGCGGCCATATTTATATGGACGTGGTATCGGTAGGTGCAACCATTGATGTCATGCTGGCAGCAGCTATGGCGGAAGGACAGACGATCATTGAAAATGCAGCAAAGGAGCCTCATGTAGTGGATGTGGCCAATTTCCTGAACTGTATGGGTGCCTCCATTAAGGGAGCGGGAACAGATGTGATCAGGATCAAAGGTGTTCCCAAGCTGCATGGCACGGAATATACGATCATTCCGGATCAGATCGAAGCAGGAACCTTTATGTTTGCGGCAGCAGTGACCAAGGGGGATGTGACCGTCAAAAACGTGATCCCCAAGCATCTGGAATCCATCAGCGCCAAACTGACAGAAATCGGGTGTGAGGTGGAGGAATCGGATGACGCTGTGCGCGTGGTAGCTGCCAAACCCCTGACCCATACCCATGTAAAGACCCTTCCCTATCCGGGATTTCCTACGGATATGCAGCCACAGATCACGGTGGCGCTGGGACTTTCCAGGGGAACCAGTATTGTAACAGAAAGTATTTTTGAAAATCGTTTTAAATATGTAGATGAGCTTACCCGTATGGGGGCCAATATCAAGGTAGAAGGAAACACGGCGATCATTGACGGCGTTTCCCGTTATACCGGAGCCAGCATCAGCGCTCCGGATCTGCGTGCAGGAGCGGCCCTTGTGATCGCAGGACTGGCAGCAGAGGGAACTACCATTGTGGATGATATTAAATTCATTGAAAGAGGCTATGAGGATTTCCATCTGAAGCTTCAAAGTCTTGGGGCGCAGATCGATAAGATCAGTTCCGAGAGAGATATGCAGAAATTCAGATTAAAGATCGGATAAGAACAGAAGGTACGAAAGTGTTAAGAGACTGTAAAATAAGTCCTTGGTAAAGAAACGCCAGTTCCGGCAAATGCCGGTTCTGGCGTTTTTGGTATGGATCTTTCTTTTCTGATCAAGCATATATCTTTATAACAGACCGCTGTTCTATAACAGCGCTTCGATAGTAATGTCGGGATGAAGGGACAGGTCAATAAAGCCGTGGTCAGTCTTGATGGTGGGAGCGGAAAGCCTGTCCCTGTTAATATAGACCACTGTACCCCGGAAACCATTGCTGAGCCGCACCTCATTTAACAGGTAGGTGTTTACGACGTTTTCCAGGAAGGTCATAATATAGCCGGGATCATATTTGTTCAGTCCCTCGCTTTCAAAAAGGGCAATCGCTTTGAAAGGACAAAGAGGGCCGCGGTAGATCCGGGCGCTTGTCATGGCGTCATAGACGTCCGCAATGGCAACGATCTTTGCAAAGGAGCTGATCTGCTCTCCCTTAAGCCCCTGAGGATAACCGGAGCCGTCGCAGCGTTCATGGTGCATCAGCACAGCGTCCAAAATGCGGGGATCTAAGTTGGAGCTTTTCAGAATATCATAGCCTACCTGGGGATGAGTCTTTACAATATCATATTCCTGGTCGGTAAGCTTCCCGGGCTTTTTGATGATTGTCTCCGGGATCTTGGTCTTTCCAATGTCATGGAGCAGACCGCTGATGGTAGCAAGTCTTGTGTCCTCTTCGCCAAGACGCAGCCATCTGGCAAAGATATTACAGATCAGGGCCACATTCATACAATGAACGTAGGTGGCGTCATCATATTCCCGCATGCTGTGAAGCATATCAAATAAATTGGGGGTAGTGGCGCGCAGATCCAGAATGTTCAGGGTATAGTTCATCAGCTTGTCCACATCAAGAGGAGATCCCTTCTGGACCACATCATTGATGGCATGTCTGAAATTGTCTACATCGGTTGTAAACTCGCTGCGGAATTTAATAAATTCCGGACTGGTTCTGATACGCTCGGAATAGGACAGCTCATAAGGATCAGAGCCGGTGGCGGTTTCCACAGACTCGTCTTCTACCTTGACCTGTATAATGGAATAAAAAGTCAGTTTTGTGATCGTCTGGTCGTTCAGGATCAGACCCTTTGGCAGGATGAGCTGATTGTTGTAGTCGTACACATCCTCAGCGGTGATCATACCGGGAAGTAAATCGGCAGTGTCTACTCTTCTCATGCGTTTCCCCATTCTAAGCGGATTTTTTATACTATTTTATTATAAAATGGCGGAAAAAGGTTGTCAACAAAGGAACTGGAATTACCCATTGACAAACCATGTCGTATAGTGTAGTCTTAGCGTAGATAGGAAAATTCAATATTGTTAAGAAACTCTTATTCAGAGTGGTGGAGGTACATAGGACCTGTGAAGCCACGGCAACCCCGATATGGAAGGTGCCAACCTGAGCGAGCAAGCAGCCTTACGGCAATCGAACAATAAGAGGATTTGATTATCGGATCCGCTTATGTATGATAAGCGGTTTTTTTATTTCACAAAGGATGAGCGGAAAGCAGATGCTTTTGTGGAAGTGCGCCTTTAGGGCAAAGTGCAGACAAAGTGCGGCGTCCGTGCTGAAAGCGCCGGCTTTGCAATAGAAAGCAGCACAGAAAAGAGGAAAAAATGGAAAAAAGATTATTTACTTCCGAGTCGGTAACAGAAGGACATCCCGACAAGGTATGCGATGCCATTTCCGATGCGATCCTGGATGCCTGCATGGAAAAGGATCCCATGAGCCGTGTGGCATGTGAAACGGCTGTATGTACAGGCTTTGTTCTGGTGACAGGAGAGATCACCACAAACGCTTATGTGGATATGCAGAAGATCGTCCGTGACACGGTAAAGGAGATCGGTTACACCAAGTCTGAATATGGATTTGACGGCAATACCTGTGCGGTTTTAGTAGCCATTGACGAGCAGTCTGCGGATATTGCAATGGGCGTGGACAAGGCCCTTGAGGCAAAGGAAAACAAGATGTCTGATGAGGAGATCGAAGCCATCGGTGCAGGAGATCAGGGTATGATGTTCGGTTATGCCACCAACGAGACCGAGGAATATATGCCTTATCCCATTTCCCTGGCACACAAGCTTGCACTGCAGCTGACCAAGGTTCGTAAGGACGGAACCCTTTCCTACTTAAGACCGGACGGCAAGAGCCAGGTTTCCGTAGAGTATGATGAGAACGGAAAGCCGGTTCGTCTTGAGGCGGTTGTACTTTCCACCCAGCATGACCCGGATGTGACCCAGGAGCAGATCCATGAGGACATTAAGAAGTATGTGTTTGATCCCATTCTTCCCAAGCATCTGTTAGATGAAAACACCAAATATTTTATCAACCCCACAGGCCGTTTTGTAATCGGAGGGCCTCACGGTGATGCAGGTCTTACCGGACGTAAGATCATCGTAGATACCTACGGCGGATATGCCCGTCACGGCGGCGGCGCTTTCTCCGGAAAGGACTGTACAAAGGTAGACCGTTCTGCAGCTTATGCAGCGCGTTATGTTGCAAAGAACATTGTGGCAGCAGGACTTGCCGAGCAGTGCGAGATCCAGCTTTCCTATGCTATCGGCGTGGCACAGCCTACTTCCATTATGGCAGATACCTACGGAACCGGAAAGCTTTCTGACGAGAAGCTGGTAGAGATCATCAGGGAAAACTTTGACCTTCGCCCGGCAGGCATCATTAAGATGCTGGATCTTCGTCGTCCGATCTACAAGCAGACAGCAGCTTACGGACACTTTGGACGTAATGATCTTGACCTTCCATGGGAGAGGCTTGATAAGGTAGATGCACTGAAGAAATATTTATAGGATAAGGGAGAAGCACGCTCCTCAGCATCATTGGTTTGGTAGCTGCCCTTGTGCTTTGGCTTTTAAATATTATTCTTATGTAGAAAACTGAAGCTGTTTTTGGTAAAATAAAGGAGTATCGCCGGAGGGCGGTACTCCTTTTTTACATACAACACAAACAGAGGGCTTTTTGCTCCGGAATGAGGCTTTTATGGCATTTACACATCTGCATGTCCACACAGAATACAGTCTTTTGGACGGCTCCAACAAAATAAAAGAATATGTAAAGCGGGTCAAGGAGCTGGGAATGAACAGCGCTGCCATTACAGACCATGGAGTGATGTATGGCGTGATTGATTTTTATAAGGAATGTAAGGCCCAGGGGATCAAGCCGATCCTTGGATGCGAGGTTTATGTGGCGCCGGATTCCCGGTTTGACAAGGAGCTTGGAGGCGGGGAGGATCGCTATTATCATCAGGTCCTTCTGGCAGAAAACAATATTGGCTATGCCAATCTGTCCAGGATTGTCAGCCGTGGCTTTACAGAAGGATATTATTATAAGCCCAGAGTGGACATGGAGCTTTTACAGACCTATCATGAGGGGATCATTGCGCTTTCTGCCTGCCTGGCAGGAGAGGTTCCAAGGTACATCCAAAAAGGGCTGATCGATGAGGCCAGAAAGGCGGCGATCCGTTACCGGGACTGCTTTGGGGAGGGCAACTATTTCCTGGAGCTGCAGGATCACGGGATCCCTGAGCAGAAGCTGGTCAACACGGAGCTTTTGAAGCTGAGCAGGGAGCTGTCCATTCCGCTGGTGACAACCAATGACGCCCACTATACCTATGCCGAGGATGCAAAACCTCATGATATTCTTCTTTGTATCCAGACCGGGAAAAAACTGGCGGATGAGGATCGCATGCGTTATGAGGGCGGCCAGTATTATGTAAAAAGTGAAGAAGAGATGAAGGGGCTCTTTCCCTATGCCTGGGAGGCCGTGGAAAACACCCAGAGGATTGCGGACAGATGTAATGTGGAGATCGAATTTGGAGTGACCAAGCTCCCTCATTTTGAAGTGCCGGAGGGCTATGACTCCTGGACTTATTTAAATAAGCTTTGTCTGGACGGGCTTAAGGAACGCTATGGAGAGGATCTGGATGCACCGGCCGGAGTGACGGGGCAGAGCTTCCGGGAACGCCTTACCTATGAGCTGGATGTCATAAAGACCATGGGATATGTGGATTATTTCCTGATCGTATGGGATTTTATCAATTATGCAAAATCAAACGGGATCATGGTGGGGCCGGGCCGTGGATCGGCAGCGGGAAGCATTGTTTCCTATGCGCTGAAGATCACCAACATCGATCCCATCAGGTATAATCTTCTGTTTGAGCGTTTTCTGAATCCGGAACGTGTCTCCATGCCTGATATTGATATTGACTTCTGCTACGAAAGACGGCAGGAGGTCATAGACTATGTAAGCCGTAAATATGGGCCGGAGAAGGTGGTTCAGATCGTTACCTTTGGTACCCTGGCGGCAAAGGGCGTGATCCGGGATGTGGGCAGGGTGATGGATCTGCCCTATGCCTATGTGGATTCCCTTGCCAAGATGATACCCAATGAGCTGAATATCACCATTGACAGAGCCCTTCAGATCAATCCTGAGCTGAGAAAGCTTTACGAGGGAGATGAGCAGGTCAGGACCTTGATCGATATGAGTAAGCGCCTTGAGGGACTTCCCAGGCACACCTCCATGCATGCGGCGGGGGTAGTGATCTGTTCTAAACCTGCAGAGGAGCTGGTGCCCCTTTCAAGGGGAGCGGACGGTTCTATTACAACCCAGTTTACCATGACAGCCATAGAGGAGCTGGGTCTTCTGAAAATGGATTTCCTGGGCCTTAGAACCTTGACGGTGCTGCGGGACGCAGTGGCTCTGATCGAAAAAAGCAAGGGCGTCCATATTGACTTAGATCACATTGACATGGACGATAAGAAGGTTCTGGCTTCCATCGGAACAGGAAAAACGGACGGCGTGTTCCAGCTTGAAAGCGGCGGAATGAAAAGCTTCATGAAGGAGCTCCGGCCGCAGAACCTGGAGGACATCATTGCGGGAATTTCTCTGTACCGTCCGGGGCCAATGGACTTTATTCCCAAATATATCCGGGGAAAGAACAATGCTTCCACGGTTACCTACAGCTGTCCCCAGTTGGAACCGATCCTGGAGCCTACCTATGGCTGTATCGTGTACCAGGAGCAGGTCATGCAGATCGTCCGCGACCTGGGAGGCTATACCCTGGGAAGGAGCGATCTGGTGCGGCGTGCCATGAGCAAAAAGAAGCAGGCCGTTATGGAAAAGGAGCGCGCCAACTTTATTTACGGAAATGAAGAGGAGCAGGTGCCGGGATGCGTGGCAAAGGGGATTCCGGAGGAGGCTGCTTCCAAGATCTATGATGAAATGATGGATTTTGCCAAGTACGCCTTTAATAAATCCCATGCAGCCTGCTATGCAGTGGTAGCATATCAGACCGCCTTTTTAAAATATTATTATCCGGTGGAATTTATGGCGGCGCTTATGACCTCCGTGATTGATAATTCTGAAAAAGTGGCAGAATATATTATGGTGTGCAAAAGCATGGGAATTACTATTCTTCCGCCGGATATCAATCAGGGAGAAAGCGGGTTCTCGGTAAACGGCAGATCTATCCGCTATGCGCTGACCGCCATTAAAAGCGTAGGAAGACCGGTGATCGATGCGGTGGTAGAGGAAAGAAGGGAAAGAGGCCCATACGTTAATCTGAAGGACTTTATCACCAGGGTGGCGCAGAAGGATGTGAACAAAAAGGCGATGGAGAACTTTATCAAGGCAGGAGCCTTTGACAGCCTTCCCGGAACCAGAAAACAGTTCATGAGCGCCTATGTCCAGATCATGGATCATATTATCAAGGACAGGAAAAATAATATGGCAGGGCAGATGAGCCTGTTTGACCTGGTGGATGACAGCCAGAAGGAAGAATTTGACGTAAAGCTTCCGGATGTGGGAGAATACTCCAAGGAAATGCTTCTTTCCTTTGAAAAGGAAGTACTTGGCGTTTATATCAGCGGCCATCCTCTTGAGGAATGGGAGGAGCTCTGGAAAAAGGGCATCACCAACACCACGGCGGATTTTATGCTGAAGGAGGAAGACGGGGAAACGGTGGTGAAGGATAACATGAGCGTTACCATTGGAGGAATGATCGCAGACAAAAAGATCAAATACACCAAAAATGATAAGATCATGGCATTTCTGACGCTGGAGGATCTTTTAGGGAGCGTGGAGGTCATTGTTTTTCCCAAGGATTATGAAAAGTATCATGAAAAGCTTACAGAGGATAACAAGGTATTTATAAAAGGAAGGGTTTCACTGGAGGAGGACAAGGACGGAAAGCTGATCTGCGAGAGAGTGACCCCCTTTGATGAAGTCCAAAGAAAGCTCTGGATCAAATTTAAGACCAGGCAGGAGTACGAGGAAAACGTGGGGGAGCTGTATAAGATGTTAGCAGATTCCGATGGTCAGGACGGGGTGGTGATCTACATTGAGGATCCCAAATCCATGAAACAGCTGCCTCCCAACAAAAACGTAAATGCAGACGAAAAGCTGATTTCGGAGCTGATGGGGAGATTTGGGAATGAGAATATAAAAATTTCCTTTGATGTGAAAAAATATTGAAAACACCCCTGAAAGAGGGTAAAATAAACATACAGCCAGTTGCCTGCCTATGGGCAAAAAAGTTCTCAGGCTGCTTAGAAATGAGGAGTGACTATGGCAAAAGAAATAAAGACCATTGGCGTACTGACCAGCGGCGGTGATGCGCCGGGAATGAACGCAGCGATCCGTGCGGTTGTCCGTAAGGCCATCAGCAACGGCGTGAAGGTAAAAGGCATTAAGAAGGGCTATCAGGGGCTCTTAAATGAAGAGATCATAGACATGGAAAAGAAGGATGTGTCCGACACCATCCAAAGAGGCGGAACGATTTTAGGTACAGCCCGCTGTCCGGAATTTAAAACACAGGAAGGACAGGAGAAGGGTGCGGAGATCTGCAGAAAGCATGGGATCGACGGCCTTGTGGTGATCGGCGGAGACGGTTCCTACCGGGGCGCCCAGGCGCTTTCCAGACAGGGGATCAACACCATTGGCCTTCCGGGTACCATTGATCTGGATATTGCCTGTACAGATTATACCATAGGCTTTGACACCGCAATCAATACGGCCATGCAGGCCATTGATAAGGTGCGGGATACCTCTTCCTCCCATGAACGATGCAGTATTATCGAAGTAATGGGAAGAAATGCGGGATATATCGCACTCTGGTGCGGAGTTGCCAACGGCGCAGAGGACATTTTGCTGCCGGAAAAATATGATTTTAACGAACAGAATATCATTAACAATATTATCAACAACCGTAAAAGAGGTAAGACGCACCACATTATCGTCAATGCAGAGGGAATTGGACATTCCACATCCATGGCAAGGAGAATTGAAGCTGCAACGGGAATTGAAACCAGAGCCACGATCCTGGGTTACATGCAACGAGGCGGTTCGCCTACCTGTAAAGACCGTTTTTATGCATCCATTATGGGAGCTTATGCAGCAGATATCCTCTGTGACGGAAAGAGCAACCGCGTAGTGGGATATAAGCACGGTGAGTTCCAGGATTTTGATATTGAGGAAGCGCTGAACATGCAGAAGGAGATCCCGGAATATCATTATCAGGTCAGCAGATTATTATCACAATAGTTTCATAAAAGCCGCCGGAAGGCGGCTTTAAAAATTTGGAGGAAGCCATGATAACAAGTATGATAAACAGCAGGATCCGGCATGTTCTCCTTTTGCAGGAAAAAAGCAGGGCAAGGAGCAAGGAAGGGCTTTTCGTGACAGAAGGGGTGCGGATGTTTGAAGAGGTGCCGGAAGAGGTCTTAAAGGAGATCTACTGTTCCGAAAGCTTTTATCTTTCCCTGACGGAAAAAAAGGATGACAATCCTCACAGGGAAAGGGTCTATCAGAAGCTGTGCAGGTGCGGAGAGCTGGGAATCCCGGTAGAGCTGGTCAGCGGAGAGGTCTTCCGCAAAATATCTGACACCAAGACTCCCCAGGGAATTCTGTTTGTGGTGAAAAGCGGAAGCTGCAGCTTAAAGGAGATGATCGCACAGGCAGAAAAGAAAAAGCAGGAACAGGGCAGGGAACCCCTGTTTTTGATCCTGGAGGATATACAGGATCCCGGGAATCTTGGGACCATGATGCGGACGGCAGAAGGAGCCGGGGCGGACGGCGTCATTATGAGCAAGGGGACGGTGGATATCTATAATCCCAAAACCATCCGGGCAACCATGGGCTCCCTTTACAGAGTGCCCTTTGTGTACATGGAAAATCTGGAGGAGGCTGTAAGTCTTCTGAAAAAAAGCGGGATCACCACTTATGCGGCTCATTTAAAGGGCGAGAAATTTTTTCACCAGATCAGATACAGCGGGGGAAGCGCATTTCTGATCGGAAATGAAGGGAACGGACTGAAGACGGAAACAGCACAGCTTGCAGACACTTATCTTAAGATCCCCATGGAGGGAAAGCTGGAGTCTCTTAATGCATCGGTTGCGGCAGCTCTTTTGCTGTATCAGGCGGCAGGCAGTACGGGGCGTTTTACTTTGGGACAGGAGAAATAATAGTTAAGGGGCAGAAAGGAAGGATGAACAGATGAAGATTGGATTTATTGGACTTGGAAATATGGCAAAGGCCATGATCGGAGGGATCCTGCGGAAAAACATCATCTCTCCGGAGGACATCCTGGGATATGCAAGGACAAAGGAAACCAGAGACAGGGTTTCCAAGGAATACGGGATTACCATCTGTGAGAGCAACGAGCAGGTGGCACAGCAGGCGGATATTCTGTTCCTGGCAGTAAAGCCGCAGATGTTTGGCGAGGTGATCCCGCAGATCAGGGATCAGGTGAAAGCGCAGACCCTGATCGTCAGCATTGCAGCCGGAAAGACCATTGCTCAGATCGAAGAGGCTTTTGGAAAAGAGATCAGCCTGATCAGATGTATGCCAAACACGCCGGCCATGGTACTGGAGGGATGTACCGGGGCCTGCAGGAACAGCAGAGTGACGGATGAAGAAATGGAAACCTGTATGAAGCTGCTTTTGAGCTTCGGACTGGCCTATGAGGTGCCGGAACGTCTAATGGATGCAGTGGGTGCCGTAAGCGGAAGCTCGCCGGCCTTTGTGTTCCAGTTTATTGAAGCAATGGCAGACGGAGGGGTAAAAGCAGGGATGCCAAGGAGCCAGGCTCTTGGGTTTGCAGCCCAGACCGTGCTTGGAAGCGCCAAGCTTTTGCTGGAAAGCGGAAAGCATCCGGGAGAGCTGAAGGACATGGTTTGCTCCCCCGGCGGAACGACCATCTGCGGGGTGCAGGCACTGGAGGAAGCAGGGCTTCGGGGAGCTGTGATGAAGGCCATTGAAGCCTGTGTCGAAAGATCAAAAAATATGTAAAAAAACCGTAACAAATAAGGAAAAAACTGGAAGAAAAACTGGCATAAAATCCGGGTAAAATTGCATAAACTTGACAAAGATGGGACAATTTGCTAATATAGTCACCATACTTGTTGTAACAAATCTGTAACATTCGGTTGCAGAGGTATTTGGAGGGAGCAAGATGAACCGGAGAAAGATTCTGCCCCATGTGGCAGCAGGCATTTTTGTGAGCCTGCTATTCCTTCTGGCAGAGGAAATAACCGTTCAGGCCAGTGAAAAGGAGGGGCATAATTTTTTGAGCTCAGGGGTAGCGGAGATCCTCGATCCCAGTGCTCTTAGTAATGATGCGCCTGTGCAAAATCAAACAAGCCTCGATATCAACGAGAAATTTGAAGCCGAAAAGGAAAGAATGGAACAGGAGCTTACCATGGCGAATGTTCAGAATGCCCTGAATATCCGGGAAAAGGCCAGTGAAGATTCCGACAAGGTCGGTCTTTTGTACAAAGACTGCGGAGGGACGATCCTGGAGCAGAAGGACGGCTGGACAAAGCTGAAATCCGGTAATGTGATCGGCTGGGCAAAGGACGAATATCTTCTGTTTGGCGAGGACGCCAAGAAAATGGCAGAGGATGTTGGGAACTGGATTGTTACTCTGGATGTGGAAGCAGTCAGAGTCAGGACAGAGCCAAACGATAACGCAGACGTCTACGGGCTTCTTGCCTATGAGGACAGCGTGGATTTTATTGAGACAGTGAATGACCACTGGATCAGTGTAGATTATGATGGTGAGATCGGATATGTAAATTCCGATTATGTGAATGTGAAGTTCCACATCGATGAAGGCGAGACCATGGATGTGATCCGGATCAGAGAGCGGGAGGCAGAGGAGCGCAAGCGGAAGGCTAACCAGGGCAAGGTATCCGCAGATGCGGATGAACTGAGACTGCTTGGTGCGCTGATCTACTGCGAAGCCGGAAACCAGTCCTATGACGGCATGCTGGGCGTCGGCGCAGTGGTTATGAACCGTGTGCGAAGCGGAGCTTATCCCAACACCATCCATGCAGTTATTTATGCTTCCGGCCAGTTTACACCTGCCATGACCGGCAAGGTTGCAAGAGTTTATGAGGGAAATGTCCCGGATGCCTGTCTCCAGGCAGCCCAGGCGGCCATCAACGGGGAAACCACCGTCGGAGACGCAACCCACTTCCGGCGTGCAGGAACCAGGGAAGGGTATGTTCTGGGAGATCATGTTTTCTGGTAACGGAAAAGTAATTTAATAAAGAAGAAACAGAAGAAATGAGCTGTCACCGGCGGTGGGAAAGGAAACATACCGCAGGTGGCAGCTTTTTGCCTTTGCCCTATAATCTGTTTGCGTCCGTATGTATTGTGTAGTAGAATGAAAGAAATATAGTTATCATAACCTGGGAAAGAAAGGCATGGTGAGACAGAATGACAACAACCTGGCTGATTATTTTTGTGGCATGTATTGTGATTGAAATCATTACAATGGGGCTGACAACGATCTGGTTTGCGGGCGGTTCCCTGGTGGCTGCTGTAAGCGCTGCATTTTCCGCACCGTTATGGCTGCAGCTTCTTCTTTTTGTGGCGGTTTCGTTTGTGCTTCTGTATTTTACAAGACCCATTGCGGTAAAATATTTTAACAAAGACAGGATCAAGACTAATGTAGAAAGCCTGATCGGCAAACAGGCCATTGTGATCAGCGAGATCGATAACCTGCAGGGAATTGGGCAGGTGACCGTAGGCGGACAGGAATGGAGCGCCAGAACGGTAAAGGACGGCATAACGCTGCCGGTGGGCTGTGTTGTGGTGATCAGGGCAATTAATGGCGTGAAACTTATGGTAGAAGAAAAAGAGCAAAAACAGGAGGAAACAAAATGATCATTTTAGTAATCTGTATTTTAATTTTACTGCTTTTAGCATCCTGCGTGAAGATCGTGCCGCAGGCTTATGCCTTTGTAGTGGAAAGACTTGGCGCTTACCAGGGAACCTGGTCTGTGGGACTTCATTTTAAGCTGCCTATTCTGGATAAGGTGGCCAAGAAGATCAACTTAAAGGAGCAGGTAGTGGATTTCGCACCTCAGCCGGTGATCACAAAGGATAACGTTACGATGCGGATCGATACGGTCGTATTTTTCCAGATCACGGATCCCAAGCTGTATGCGTACGGGGTGGAAAATCCGATCATGGCCATTGAAAACCTGACTGCAACCACTCTTAGAAATATCATCGGTGATCTGGAACTGGATCAGACCCTGACCTCCAGAGAGACCATTAACACCAAAATGAGAGCCAGCCTGGATGAGGCTACAGATCCCTGGGGAATTAAGGTAAACCGTGTGGAACTGAAAAATATTATTCCTCCCGCAGAGATCCAGAACGCCATGGAAAGGCAGATGAAGGCAGAGCGTGAGAGGCGTGAGGCCGTTACAAGGGCAGAGGGAGAAAAGAAGGCAAGCGTTACGGTTGCAGAAGGAAAGAAGGAAGCAGCCATTCTGGAAGCGGAAGCAGAAAAGCAGTCTGCGATCTTAAGAGCAGAGGCACAGAAGGAAAAGATGATCCGTGAGGCAGAAGGTGAAGCGGAAGCAATCCTGAAGGTACAGCAGGCAAAGGCGGACGGTATCCGCATGATCCGTGAGGCAGGCGCAGATGAAGCAGTGCTCCGCATTAAGAGCCTGGAAGCATTTGAAAAGGCTTCTGACGGAAAAGCAACAAAGATCATTATTCCTTCCGAGATCCAGGGGCTGGCAGGACTTGCAACCTCTGTAAAGGAACTGGTATCAGATCAGAATAAGACAGCAAACTAGAGGCTTACAATACAGGCAGAAATGGAGTTGACTATGGAAAAAATAGATTTAAAGGGCAGAAGCTTTTTAAAACTTTTGGATTTTACACCGGAAGAGATCTTATATCTCATCGATCTTTCGGCAGAATTAAAGGAGAAAAAGAAGAAGGGCATCAGTACCCAGGATCTGCACAGAGGGAAAAATGTAGCGCTGATCTTTGAGAAGACCAGTACCAGAACAAGATGCTCCTTTGAGGTGGCGGCTCATGATCTGGGAATGGGAACCACTTATCTTGATCCCAGCGGTTCCCAGATCGGCAAAAAGGAAAGCATTGCCGATACGGCCAGAGTGCTGGGAAGAATGTATGAGGGCATTGAATACCGTGGTTTTGAGCAGGAGATCGTGGAGGAGCTTGCAAAGTATGCAGGCGTTCCCGTCTGGAACGGCCTGACCAATGAATTCCATCCCACACAGATGCTGGCAGATATGCTGACCATCCGGGAAAAGCTTGGACGCCTTAAAGGCGTAAAGCTGACCTATATGGGGGATGCTCGCTATAATATGGGAAATTCCCTGATGGTAGTCTGCGCAAAGCTTGGCATGCATTTTACAGCCTGTACCACTCCTAAATATTTCCCTGACAAGGCGCTTGTGGAGACCTGTGAGAAGATCGCACGGCAGTCGGGGGCTACCATTACCCTTACGGACAAGGTTGAAGAGGGTACTAAGGGGGCTGATGTGATCTATACAGATGTGTGGGTGTCCATGGGCGAGCCTGCACAGGTTTGGGAAGAACGGATCAAGGAGCTGTCTCCTTACCAGGTTAATCGGAAGGTGATGGAAAATGCCGGAGAGAATGCAATCTTTATGCACTGCCTTCCTGCCTTCCATGATCTGAAAACCAAGATTGGCAAGGAAATGGGCGAGAAGTTCGGCGTTACGGAAATGGAAGTGACGGACGAGGTGTTTGAATCTCCTCAGTCCGTGGTCTTTGACGAGGCGGAGAACCGTATGCATACCATTAAGGCGGTTATGGCAGCAACGCTGTAATAACTGAAAAAGAACGGAGACTTTATGGAAAAACAGGCAGCAGGGGAAGGCATGATACTTTGCGGGGCAAATGCCTATGAACAGAAGTATTATTTTAATGAAAAATTTGATAAGCTTCCACAATCGATCAAGGATGAACTTCATATTATCTGCGTGCTTTTTACGGAGGAGATCGGAGGGATCTTTACCATCGGATTTGAAGAGGATGGGAGCGTCAACATGCGCACGGAGTTTGCCCCGGAGGATTATCTCTATGACGAGATCGGAAGCGGACTTCTGGTGAATGAGGTGCGCAGGAAAAGGCAGGAGCTTTTTGAATCCCTCAGTCTTTACTACAGGGTTTTTATCCTGCATGAGGATGTAGGGGCGCTGCTTGACGAGGAGGAATAAGACCATGATACTGGTAGTGGATGTAGGAAATACCAATATTACCTGCGGAGTATACGATAAGAAAAAATTGAAAACCACCTTCCGGATGATGAGCGCGCTTCCCAGAACCTCAGACGAATACGGGATCAACCTGCGGGAGCTGCTGCGCATTAATGATATTAAGCATGAGGAGATTGAGGGAACCATTATTGCCAGCGTTGTGCCTAATGTAATGCATTCCCTTACGGGAGCCATTACAAGGTATATTGGAACCACGCCGATCATTGTTGGGCCGGGGACCAAAACCGGAATTAAGATCGTAACGGAAAATCCAAGGGAAATCGGCCCGGACCGTATTGTAGATGCAGTGGCAGCGTATGAGCTGTATGGAGGCCCTGTGCTGGTGCTTGACTTTGGAACGGCCACAACCTATGATCTGGTAACGGAGGACGGCCGGTTTACGGCAGGGATCACGGCGCCCGGAATTAAAATATCTGCAAAGGCTCTGTGGGAGGATACGGCAAAGCTGCCGGAGGTAGAGATCAAAAAGCCAAAATCCATTCTGGCCCAGGAAACTGTTTCCAGCATGCAGGCGGGGCTTGTTTACGGGCAGATCGGCCAGACAGAATATATTATCGAGCAGGTGCGGAAGGAAACCGGGTATGGAAACCTGAAGGTGGTTGCTACCGGAGGACTCGGAAGGATCATCGCCGATGAAACAGACTCCATCAATATTTACGACAGGGATCTGACCTTAGAGGGGCTTCGCCTGATCTACGAAAAAAACGTAAAGGAATAAAGCCATGCAGATTGGAAATGTGGTTCTTCAAAACAATTTGATCTTGGCGCCCATGGCAGGTGTAAGCGACCTGCCATTTCGTTTGCTTTGCAGAAAACAGGGCGCCGGCCTTGTCTGCATGGAAATGGTCAGCGCCAAGGCAATCTTATACGGCAATAAGAATACAGAGGGACTTTTAGAAATCGATCCGGGGGAAATACCGGTATCCCTTCAGCTTTTTGGATCCGATCCGGATATTATCAGTGAAATGGCTAAAAGGATCGAGGAAAGGCCTTTCGCCATACTGGATCTGAACATGGGCTGCCCGGTTCCGAAGATCGTTAATAACGGAGAAGGATCGGCCCTGCTGAAAGATCCAAAGCTTGTGGAAAAGATCCTCACAAAGACCGTGCGCGCCATAAAAAAGCCGGTGACAGTAAAGATCCGTAAGGGCTTTGACGAAGAGCATGTGAATGCGGTTGAGATCGCCAAAATTGCGGAAGGCTGCGGCGTGGCTGCAGTTGCTGTGCATGGCAGGACCAGGGAACAGTATTATTCCGGTCAGGCAGACTGGGAGATCATTGCAAAGGTGAAGCAGGCTGTGTCTATTCCGGTTATTGGAAACGGGGATGTGGTAGACGGCCCTTCAGCAAAGGCCCTGCTCACACAGACAGGCTGCGACGGGATCATGGTTGGCCGGGCTGCCCAGGGAAATCCCTGGATCTTCAGAGAGATCGAGCACTATCTCAGAACAGGCGAAGTGCAGGAAAGGCCCACAGGAAAAGAGGTGTATGACACCATTCTTTCCCATGCGGAAATGGAGCTTGCCCATAAGGGAGAGTATACAGCTGTGCGGGAAATGCGAAAGCATATTTCCTGGTATACGGCAGGGTATCCGAACTCGGCGGCGCTGCGCAGAAGGATCAATGCCATGGAAAGCTTTGAAGAACTGAAGGAGGCGCTTTCGGAAGCGCTTGGAGAAAAGGAAGAATAGCATTTTTCGGAATAGAAACGGACAGCCCTGCATAGGATGACATATGGAGATAAGAACGATTTTTTATATGTCAATTCAAAAGGGAGCATGCGCCGGAGAAATTCCTGATTTCCGCAGAAAGGGAATGGTTATGGGAAGGCTTCAAAACAGCCTTCCTTATTTTCTGTGGGACGGAAAAAGAAAGACAGCCTTTTTGGAGGTATACTATGGCCTTTGGCCGGAATATGAAAGAAGGAGCTTTTGCATTAAGGGACTGTCAGAAAGACTGGAAGTTCCCGGAACGACCATAAAACAGGCGCTGTTTCCTGTGCAGCCCTGGCGGAGGGAACAGGCAGAAAGAGTACTGGAACAGGCAAGGGAAAGGATCAGAAGCGAGTTTTGCTGTCAGGAAGAGGTGATGGCAAAAGGCTTTCCGGGGGCATGGGAGAGTGTGCCTGTGCAGCTGCTGGCAGCGCTTTTGTACCGCTGCGCTCCTTTTGAGCGGGTGGCGGTATCTTTGCCGGAGGAGGGAGAAACCGAGGCGGAAGAAGCGGCATGGCTTCTTTATCCTTATTTAAACAGAGTGAGAAGGGTCAGCATCCTTGGAAAGCAAAGCGGCGGAAAGGAAGCTTTGAGGGAATTCCTGCAGGATGAGTTCGGGCTGGTTCCTTCCTATGAAAAGAGAAGCGGTAAGGGGGAGCTTTGGCTGGATCTGAGAAAAGAAATAACGGCAGGAGGGGCTTTTTGTTCAGAAAATGGGAAAGGATCCTACGTCAGCAGGGGCGCAGCCCTGAAATTCCTTGACACTGCGGTAAAAAATGGGTATAATACGAAAGTTAATTAGAATAGGTTGATTAGCTTAAAATATAAAAAAATAAAAGATGGAAGGGCGAATAACAATGGAAGAAAAGAAAAACATACTTACCTATGAGGGCCTTCGCAAATATGAAGACGAGCTTCATGACCTTAAGGTAGTAAAGAGAAAAGAAGTAGCTCAGAAGATCAAGGAAGCCAGAGAGCAGGGCGATCTTTCTGAAAATGCAGAGTACGATGCAGCCAAGGACGAGCAGAGGGATATTGAGGCCAGAATCGAAGAGCTGGAAAAGATCCTGAAAAATGCAGAGGTGGTTGTAGAGGACGAGGTAGATCTGGACAAGATCAACATCGGCTGCCAGGTTAAGATCCGCGATCTGGAGTACAATGAGGATCTGGATTATAAGATCGTAGGCTCCACAGAGGCAAACAGCTTAAAGGGCAAGATCTCTAACGAATCCCCTGTAGGAAAGGCACTGATCGGTGCAAAGGTGGGAGATATCGTGGAAGTAGAGACACAGGCAGGTGTCTTAAAGTATGAGGTTCTGGAAATTCAGAGATCAAATTAGGGTACAGGATCGGCCGGAGCCGATAGAAGAAAGGCATGGGAACAGAAATGGAAAACAATAAGCAGCAGGAACAGGATATTGGACAGCTTTTAAAGGTCAGAAGAGAAAAACTTGCAGCTTTGCAGGAAGCAGGCAAGGATCCCTTCCAGATCACAAAATATGATGTGACGGCACACAGCAGAGATATTAAGGAAA
>FR894544.1:24999-26364 GCA_000436115.1 Firmicutes bacterium CAG:534
ATCATGCAAAAGCGTGTTATGGGTAAAGCATCCTTCTGCAATGTTCAGGATTTAAAGGGAAATATCCAGTGCTATGTAGCCAGGGACAGTATCGGTGAGGATTCCTATGCAGATTTCAAGAAGTATGATGTAGGTGATATTGTAGGGGTTACCGGAGAAGTATTTAAGACCAAGACGGAGGAGATCTCCATCCATGCATCCAGTGTGACCCTTCTGTCCAAGAGCCTTCAGATCCTTCCGGAGAAGTACCATGGCCTGACAAATACAGATATCCGTTATCGTCAGAGATACACGGATCTGATCATGAACGAAGAGGTAAAGGAAACCTTTGTCAAGAGATCCAAGATCATTGCTGCGATCAGAAGATACCTGGACGGACAGGGCTTTATGGAAGTGGAAACACCTATGCTGGTTTCCAACGCAGGCGGTGCGGCTGCAAGGCCTTTTGAAACACATTTCAATGCTCTTGACGAGGATGTAAAGCTTCGTATTTCCCTGGAGCTTTATTTAAAGAGACTGATCGTTGGCGGACTGGAGCGGGTATATGAGATCGGGCGTGTGTTCAGAAATGAAGGTCTGGATACCAGACATAACCCGGAATTTACGCTGATGGAGCTTTACCAGGCATACACGGATTACAACGGAATGATGGATCTGACAGAGAATATGTTCCGCTTTGTAGCAAACGAGGTATGCGGTGCAACAACGATCCCTTACGGCGAAGACATGATCAATCTGGGCAAGCCTTTTGAAAGGCTGACAATGATTGATGCCGTTAAGAAATATACAGGCATTGACTTTGACCAGGTGCCTGACACCGCAGCAGCCAAGAAGCTGGCTGATGAGAAGGAAGTCCACTATGAGGACAGGCATTCCAAGGGAGATATTCTGAACCTGTTTTTCGAAGAGTTTGTTGAGGAGCATCTGGTTCAGCCTACCTTTATTATGGATCACCCTGTGGAGATCTCTCCGCTTACCAAGCGTAAGCCGGACAAGCCGGATTATGTAGAGCGCTTCGAGCTGTTTATTACAGGGCGCGAGATGTGCAACGCATATTCGGAACTGAATGATCCCATTGACCAGAGAGCCCGCTTCCAGGCACAGGAAGAGCTGTTTGCCCAGGGAGATGAAGAAGCAAACCACACAGACGAGGATTTCCTGAACGCACTGGAAATCGGTATGCCTCCTACCGGCGGTATCGGATACGGCATTGACAGACTGGTTATGCTGCTCACGAATTCACCGGCGATCAGGGATGTGCTGTTGTTCCCGACGATGAAGTCACTGGATAAAAAAGACCAGTAAAATCAAGAGTTTGCGGACTTCCGACTTGTATGGTACGACAGGAGTACGACAAAATAACCT
>FR894545.1 GCA_000436115.1 Firmicutes bacterium CAG:534
AGCCATAACACCATCAGTAGCAGCTACAACGAGGATAGCACCATCCATCTGAGCAGCACCGGTGATCATGTTCTTAACGTAGTCAGCATGTCCTGGGCAGTCAACGTGTGCGTAATGTCTCTTAGCTGTAGAATACTCAACGTGAGCAGTAGAAATGGTAATACCTCTTTCTCTCTCTTCGGGAGCCTTGTCGATGTTCTCGAAATCAGTAGCCTCGTTACCAGGTACTCTTGCTGCAAGAACCTTGGTGATTGCAGCAGTTAAGGTTGTTTTACCATGGTCAACGTGACCGATGGTACCAATATTACAATGGGGTTTTGTTCTGTCAAAATGCGCTTTAGCCATTTCTAAATGTCCTCCTTTAATAAATTGAAAAAATTGGTTTCGTTATATACTCGGTTATCCTTAATTATATTAAAGATAACCAATATTTTCAAGCGTTATTTGCGCTTTCCTGTGCTGTTACAGGTTTATTTTGCCTTTGCAGCAAGAACCTTCTCCTGAACATTCTTCGGAACAGGCTCATACTTTTCAAAGAACATGGAGTAGTTACCACGACCCTGTGTCTTGGAACGAAGGTCTGTGGAGTAACCGAACATCTCTGAAAGAGGAACATATGCCTTAACCATCTTTCCTCCACCGATGTCTTCCATACCTTCAATACGTCCACGACGGGAATTGATATCGCCGATAACATCACCCATATACTCTTCAGGCATGGTAACCTCAACCTTCATGATGGGCTCAAGAAGTACCGGGCTTGCCTTCTGCATAGCATCCTTGAATGCCATGGAACCTGCAATGTGGAATGCCAT
>FR894546.1:0-1062 GCA_000436115.1 Firmicutes bacterium CAG:534
CTTCAATAGCAATTCCTGCTGAACCGCGCTTATTTCATTGCGTATAATTTCGAGCGACATCACACTTCATTCATGATGCCGCTCCGCACTTCAGCCATACCATTCTGCCACAAATGAGCTGACCATATTATATCAAATCATTTGGAAAAGAGTCTGGTACCTATATTAGAGTTTCCGGCACATCAAGATCTGCCGATGAAGCAATCTTAAAAGATTTGGAATTACAGGGAACGCATCATTCTTTTGATGAAATGGTGTGTATAGGGCAGAAATATGATGCTGCGAAGGCCGAAGAGCTATGTGCTGCAATCAAAAGATACATGGTTGAGGCTGTAAAAACCAAAAGTGAAAAAGAGAAGGTAAAGGATGTTACTGTACAGAATTTAATTAATTGGAGTATTATCAAAAATGTGGATGGAACACTGGTTCCAACGAATGCATTTGTTTTATTGACTGATAACACATTTCCATTTGCAAAAATTCAGTGTGCATTATTTAAAGGTATAGAAAGAGTAGTGTTTATTGACAAGAGAGACTTTGAGGGTCCACTTTATGAGCAGATAGAGGAAGCCTATGAGAGGTTAGCAGCCATAGGGAAGAACGGGACACAGATTCGCCTATTATTGAATGCTTATCATTGTATGTAACTTAGTTAATCATTGCACGAATGGCTAAAATACAAGCTTTTTTGTGCAAAATAAATAAGAAAGTGTAGAGAGAAATAGATGAAAAAGGTTGTATTATTGTCGGGCAGTCCAAGACCAAATGGAAACTCCAGTATGCTGTGCGATGAATTTATAAGAGGTGCGGCAGAAGCCGGAAATAAAGCGGAAAAGATCTTACTTTCCCGAAAAAAGGTAGCAGGCTGCATGGGATGTAATGCCTGTTATCGTAACGGCGGGATATGCGTACAAAAGGATGATATGGAGGAAATTAAAAATAAATTGCTGGAAGCGGATGTAATTGTATTAGCTTCCCCTGTTTATTTTTATTCTATGACAGCACAGTTAAAGGCCGTTATAGACCGCACTTATTCTTTTTATCAGGAATTGGCAGGGAAAG
>FR894546.1:1073-12172 GCA_000436115.1 Firmicutes bacterium CAG:534
AGGGAAAGAGTTTTACTTTATTGTCACATGCGCAGGACCTGGCATGGAATATACGGAAACCATACTGGCAGCCCTGCGTGGTTTCACCTGCTGTGTGCCAGACGCAAAGGAGAGAGGCATTCTTTGTGCGACAGGCGTGATGGAAGCAGGTGAAGTGAAAGCAATCCCTGAATTTAAGCAGGCTTATGAAATGGGTAAGAATTTATAAGCAGATGATTTGAAAACGCAAAATATAAGAATGCCCTTATAACTGCAAAAGCAGTTGTAAGGGTGTTTTTTTGTAGATCAGCTTCTGGCCCGGAATTAAAGGGACTGTTCAGAAAGAGCCTGATCATGATCGGCGCATTCGGTATTGCAATGGTTGTTTCCGCAGAGCTGCTCGCCGTACCGCTTGCAAAGATCTTTGTGAGCTATGATGCCGAGCTGATGAAAATGACCGTTTCAGGTTTTCGGATTTTTGCGTTATCCTTTATCTTTATGGGCTACGCTATTTATAGTTCGGGCTTCTTTACGGCACTGAATGATGGCTTAACCTCTGCACTGATATCCTTTCTCAGAACACTGGTTTTCCAGACAGCGGCCGTTATCTTCCTGATTGCAAAGCGCAAAAAATATCATTACTAAAAAGAAAAATCCCTGCTGCAGTTACATATGTAGCAGGTTATCCTTCATAAGGTGGACAAGATAGGTAAAAGCTGATATTCTGAAAGCGGATTCAAAGGATAAGGCGAGGGGGATACAAAATGGATACACAAAAAAAGTGGGTTGTCCCGCTTATGATATGGGTAGTATTTGAAACGGTTGCCGTAACCTTATGGCTGACCAAGGATAATCTGTTTTATCTTTTTAATTTCAGTTACATCGGTTCAGCCATTGCCATTGGCTTTCTTTTACTTCAGTTTCATTATCAGCATGCCAGAAGGATTGTCCAGCTTTTTGTGGGACTGTATATGCTAGTGTATCTGGGACTGATCTGCAATGAAAATATGCAGATAGAAGGTTTCTGGTACTATCTGTTTACAGGTGTTTTTGAAGCGGCAACGATCCATTATGCGGTTGCCAAGATTTTTGGCCCGTTATTTTTTGGAAGAGGCTGGTGCGGATTTGCGTGCTGGACGGCAATGGTTCTTGATTTTCTGCCCTATAAAATTCCAAAGGGCCCCAGAAAGAAGATCGGTTTTATACGGTATATTACGTTTACAGCCTCGCTTTTATTTGTAGCGGCACTCTTTTTGTGTCATGTGGGAAATCTGGAAAAGATCATGTTCTGGGCATTCCTGATCGGAAACATTTTATATTATGCCGTAGGGATTATCCTTGCATATGCCTTTAAGGATAACCGAGCTTTTTGCAAGTATATCTGCCCCATCACGGTCTTTTTAAAGCCTATGAGTTATTTTGCCCTGCTAAGGGTGAAATGCGATAAAGAAAAATGTATTTCCTGCGGGAAGTGCAAGCGGGTATGCCCCATGGAGGTTGATATTACAGATAACTCCAGAAAGCGTAAGAATGGAACGGAATGTATTTTGTGCATGGAATGTGTAAAGGCCTGTCCGAAAAAGGCATTATAGGGTTTATGCTATAGAGGGAAGGCAAGGGGATCACAACGAAAGCTTATTTTTGGATTGCGGCCTACGGCGGAACGGAGAGCGTACTGGGCATCATACCTGCTCAGGTAAAGCACTGGCATTGGGCAAGGAAGGACAGCTGGTTCAGTCATATTGTGGTAGAGGAGCCGGGAACAGAGACTTCCAATGAGTGGTGCGAGCCGGTAAGTGAGGAAGAATATCAAAAACTGGGAATATAGTTTGACAAATACCCCCTGGGAGTATATACTTTAGATGCTTTCAGGAAGGAGTGATCATATGATAAAGACAGTACTAAAGATCGACGGAATGATGTGCAGTATGTGTGAAGCGCATATGAATGATCTGATCCGTAAGCATCCAGAGGTAAAAAAGGTTAATTCCTCTGCCAAGAAAGGCGAAAGTATTGTGATCAGTGAAAAGGAGCTGGATATACCGGAGCTTAAAGAGGAAATCAAGGGAATTGGATATGAACCGTTGTCCTCTTTCAGCGAACCCTATGAAGAAAAGGGATTTTTCACAAAATTATTTTCCAAGTAACAGAGAGGCAGCAGCCCTGAACAGGCTGCTGCTTAATTTGTGAAAGTATGAGGGGAAGCATGGCTTTATTTTTGTTGCAGAGTGTTAATATCATTGTGATCTTATTAATGCTCTTTATGTTTGCGGTGATCATTAAAAAGCAGCCTACCACGGTTCAGGTGGCGTTTTTGATCTATGATATTTTTTCCATTATTTTTGTTGTAGGGATCCAGCTTGAGCTGACCTATGCAGATACCGTGGAGGCGGCTTTATCCGGTCTGTGCGTCCAATATGTTGGGCAGGCTGGATTTCTTATGGGGATCTTATGGTTTATCTCCGTGTTTGCAAGGTTTAAAATACCGGCATGGGTCTATAAGCTTCAAATTGTCATCAGCACAGTTACCCTGGTAGGTATTTTTACGGCGGAGCATCATCCTTATTTTTATTCTTCCATGGAAATCCTGAGGGACGGCATGTATAACAGGATCAGAGTTACGGGCGGGCCCATCTGGTATCTGCATTATCTTTATTTTTTCACTACCATGATAGCGATCCTTATTATGTGTATTCGCAGCTATAGGCAGAGTACATCAATTCAAAGAAAAAGGATCCTTTATATCATGACAGGCATAGGAAGCCTTGTAGCAGAGATCATCCTGAAAGGGTTTGGAGCCTTTGGAAGCTATAATCCTGTTACCATTGTTATGACCTTTACCATGTTCTGCATGATGATCGCAGTTGTGAGATACGGATATTTCGGATCCCTTCATGCGGCAGTGGACAACGCCTTTAACCATGGAGATGAAGGACTGATCATTCTGGATATGGATGGGGCGATCATTTTTGTCAATCAGAGGATGGATCAGTTTTACCCGGGAATACAGGTGGGCGATTCCCTGGCTGCCTATAAGGACATTGCAAGCGTTCTGAAAATGGAAAGACCCATGATCAAAAGCGGAAAGGAAATCTATGAGATCAGAAGCGAGTACATCATTGAAAATGGGGAAAAGAGCGGGTTCATGCTCTGGTTTATCAATCAGACAGAGCAGTATTTACATGTAAAAGAGCTTCAGAAAGAAAATGAGACCAAGACAAAGCTTCTCATGGAAATGAGCCATGAACTTAGAACGCCTTTAAATACCATGCTTGGCATGAATGAAATGATCCTGAGGGAAAGCGGCGAGAAAACCATACAGGAGTACGCAAGGGAGATACAGTCCGCAGGGGAAAATATGGTATCTTTGGTGGATCAGCTTCTTGTGGTCAGCGCAGACGACATACAGGAGGACAAAAAAGGAAATCATTTAAGTACAGGAGAGCTTTTACCGGAGCCGGTTCCGAAGGAAAAGATCAATCTTAGTGGAAAGCGGATTCTTGCCGTGGATGATAATGCCAAAAATCTTCTGATCATAAAGTATCTGCTGAAAAGAACAGGAATTGAGATCGAGACTGCTCCGGGAGGAAAACAAGCCGTACAGTGCTGCCGGGAAAAAACATATGACCTGATCCTGATGGATCACATGATGCCGGAAATAGATGGGATTGAAGCGTTTCACCTGATCCGGCAGGACGCCAAAGGAAAAAACAGGGAAACAAAGATCATAGCCGTTACCGCGAATGCAATTCCGGGGGCAAGAGAATTGTATGAAAGGGAGGGATTTGCCGATTATATCAGCAAGCCCATAAGACCGGAGCTTTTAGAGCAGCTTCTTGCCAAATATCTGGGGAGGCTTCAGGTAAAAGAGGCCAAGAAGGAAAAGGAGCTTCCTGCGTTAAAGGAGCTTGCCGGGATCGGTATGAACATTGAGTCAGGGCTCATGTATGCAGATGATGATGTGGCATTTTATCAAAGTCTTCTGATGATGTTTGCACAGGAAAGGGAAGAAAAGGAAAAGAAGCTTCAGGAAACAACAGAGTATTCCTCGTTTGTAGTCCAGGTACATGGATTAAAGGGGGAGGCAAGAGGAATTGGTGCGGATAGGCTGGGAGAGCTTTTTTATGAACTGGAATTAGCGGGAAAAGAACAAGATGAGGAACAAATCAGGGCTTTGTACCCTGAAACCATGGAGCAGTGGAAACTGGTGACTGCCGCCATAGAAAAGGAATTTGGAATTACCATCTAGGATGGACGGCAGGGCAGCTTTTCTGCCGGATGGCAGCCCGAAGCTCCACAAAACATCCGCAAATACGGCACATGCCATTTAGCAGGCTGTCACACTCTTTACAGTGTGACCACTCTTTACAGTGTGACAGCCTGTTTTGATAGACTTCATCCGGAGCTTTAATGGTTTCATCCATAGCCGCAATATAATCATACATGTTCTGATAATATTCAGGATCCGGCATTTCCTTTGCCAGACACCTGCGACAGATCCTGTTCTGCTCCATCTTTATACGCTCCTATTGAATGGCTAAGCTTACAACGCTGCAGGCCGGGAGAGTAACGCAAATGGTGCCTGCGTCTGTAATATGAAAAGCAGTAAATTCTTTTTCTGTAACTTCATCCGGAGCTTCAAAGGTGTTATGTGCTGCCATTTTTCCTGATAAAACAGAACCGCAGACAGAGACAGGCCTTTTATCGGAAAATTGGATTTCGATTTCCTCTGTGCTTTCGGGAGATAAATTGCCCAGCGTAACATGGATAACGCCTGCATCATCTATGGAAGCGGACTCGCTGATATTCGGAACCTTGTATTCTCCTTCTCCGATCAGCTTTGTTTCGCTGTAGCTTTCCAGAAGCTGTGCATTCTGATGATGCTTATACATCCGGAATACATAGTAGGTAGGGGTCAGGATCATCTTAGGCCCTTCCGTCAGGATCACGGACTGAAGAACATTAACAAGCTGTGCAATGTTTGCCATTTTAACACGGTCGCTGTGCTTGTTAAAAATATTAAGGGACAGGCAGGCAACCAGGGCGTCCCGCATGGTATTCTGCTGATAGAGGAAGCCGGGATTCGTGCCGGGTTCCACATCAAACCAGCAGCCCCATTCATCCACCATCAGACCGATTTTCTTATCGGGATCAAACTGATCCATGATCCTGCTGTGCTTTTCAATCAGTTCATTAAGGTGCTGAGCCTTATTTAAGGTACAGAACCAATCCTTCTGTGTAAAAGAAGTGGCGCTGCCCTTGTGATTCCAGGGACCGGGCACCGTGTAGTAATGAAGGGATAAGCCATTCATATAGCCATGGGCGCTCTTCATTACGGTTTCTGTCCAATTATAATCATCGGAATTAGGGCCGCAGCAGATCTTCTGCATAGTTCCCTTTCCATCGTAATCCCTCACATAGGTCTGATATCTGCGGTAAAGATTTGCATAATATTCCGGAGTCATATTGCCGCCGCAGCCCCAGTTTTCATTGCCAACGCCAAAGTAGTCCACCTTCCAAGGTTCTTCATGTCCGTTTTTGCGGCGGAGATCGGCCATGGGAGATACTCCGTCAAAGGTCATGTATTCTACCCATTCAGACATTTCCTGCACAGTGCCGCTGCCCACATTGCCATTGACATAGGCCTTACAGCCAAGCTGTTCACAAAGCTCCATGAATTCATGGGTACCAAAGCTGTTGTCCTCCAGGACGCCGCCCCAGTGGGTGTTGATCATTTTTTTGCGGCCTTCCTTGGGGCCAATGCCGTCCTTCCAGTGATATTCGTCAGCAAAGCATCCGCCCGGCCAGCGGAGTACCGGGATCTTCATATCCCGAAGAGCCTCAACAACATCGCTTCTCATACCATTTTTGTTGGGAATTTCAGAATTTTCCCCTACATAAAGTCCCTCGTAAATACATCTGCCAAGGTGCTCGGAAAAGTGACCATAAATGTCCTCGCTGATCCTGCTCAGCACCTTATTTTCGTTAATGAATAATTTTGCCATATCTGCTCCCTTTCTCATGAATTTATTTTAGAAAAAGCTAAAATATTATATAAAAGATTATACCAAACAAAAAGAAAAAGGTCAATGTGGAAATCAGGGTTTATTTATGATAGAGTAAAGATAATGCAGGAAAAAGAGAGAGAAAAAGGAGTATGGAAAAGCAAAGCGTGGGAACCGAGCTGCCAAAAAAACAGAGATATGGCTTTCTGGATAGCTTCCGGGGGATCGTACTGATCAGTATGATCATTTTTCATGCCTGCTGGGATCTGGTATATCTTTTTCAGATGAAATGGGACTGGTATTTCAGTGACCTTGCCTATATCTGGCAGCAGAGCATCTGCTGGAGTTTCATCCTTCTTTCAGGCTTTTGTTGGCCTTTGGGGAAGCATCCTGTGAAAAGGGGCGTGATCGTTTCCCTATCCGGGATTTTGATTTCTGTGGCCACAACCCTGTTTGTTCCGGAGGGACAGGTGATATTTGGGGTGCTGACGCTGATCGGAGCCTGCATGCTCCTTATGACTTTGCTAGATAAGGTATGCCGACGGGTGCCTCCCATAGCGGGAATGCTGACAGCTTTTTTTCTTTTTGTGATCTCCAGAGATTTAAGGCTGGGGTATCTGGGATTTGAAAACGGATTCAGGCTGAACCTGCCGGAGGTTCTTTATCAGGGCAAGGCCGCAACCCTTCTTGGCTTTATGGAAAAGGGCTTTTATTCTGCAGATTATTTTCCCATTTTTCCATGGATGTTCCTGTTTATCACAGGGTATTTTCTTTGCAGGTGGATGAAAGAAAAGAAAACGGATTTTATGGAGCATTACCTGAAAAAAGAGTGGAAGGGATTTTCCTTCCTGGGAAGAAATTCTCTTTGGATCTATCTGCTGCATCAACCGGTTGTTTATGGCGTGCTGTGGATGATGGATCTTGGGGGCGTAATTTGATTTTAAAAGAAAAGGAGAGGTAGTTTATGGGGACAAAAATGGAAATGCTTTTTGACGGGGGAAAAAGAAAAGTACTGACATTAAGCTATGATGATGGAACAATTCATGACAGAAGGCTTGTAGCCATGATGAACGAGTATGGGATCAGAGGAACCTTTAATCTGAATTCCGGGATGTTTTCCCAGAAGGGAACGGCTGTCATTAACGGGTATGAAACAGATATGAGCAGGATTGCGGCAGAAGAGGTAAAGACACTTTATGCAGGTCATGAGGTGGCTTCCCATACCCTGACGCATCCATCTCTTACGGCGCTTCCCTCCAATATGGGTGCAGCGGAAGTGTTAAAGGACAGAAAAAATCTGGAGGAGCTGACGGGAGAGCTGGTAAGAGGATTTGCTTACCCTTACGGAACCTATAATGAAACCGTTGAGGAAGTGCTCAGCGCCTGCGGGATCGAATATGCAAGAACAGTAGTAGATACAAATGGGTTTGATCTGCCTGCGGATTTTCTGGAATGGCACCCGACCTGTCATCATGAGTCGCAGAGCCTGATGGAGATCGCCAAGGATTTTTGCGAAAATGATGGCTACAGCGCCAGATTATTTTACCTGTGGGGACACAGCTATGAATTTACCCAGAAAAATAACTGGCAAATGATCGAAGACTTTTTCAAATATGTGTCAAAGTACCGGGAGCAGATCTGGATGGCTACCAACATTGAGCTCGTAGATTATGTTAAATCCTTCCGGGAGCTGCGCCGCTCTACAGATGGCGTGATCCTTTATAATCCTACCGGAATGGATCTGTGGTTTGAGCTGGATGGTCAGACAAAGTGCATCCATGGCAAGGAGAAGCTTTCCTTCCATTAAGGAAGGATCACCACAAACTCTGTAAAGCTTTGCCCATCGCTTTTGACGCTGATGTGACCCTTATGGGCTTTTACAATGGACTGTGCGATGGACAGGCCCAGACCGTAACCGCCATATTGACGGTTTCTGGAAGAATCACTTCGATAAAAACGTTCAAAGATATGCTTCTGGTCTTCAGGGGAAATTCCTTTTCCCGTGTTGCTTACCAGGAGCATTTTTTTGTCACCATGGGCAGAAAGGCAGATCCTGACGGTTCCATGCTCATCGGAATATTTAAAGGCATTATCCAGCAGGATGGTGACTAACTGCTTGATATGGGTTTCATTTCCGTGAAGGGAAAATCCGTCCTCTATCTCCATAGAATAAGATTTTCCATATTCAAAAGCAAGACTTTCAAAGGAAAGGGCAGCACTTTTGACAGCCCTGCTCAGATCAAAGGTCAGATAGCTTCCGGTATCGGAATAAGCGTCCAGCCTGGCCAGCTCCAAAAGGCTATTGATAAGGTTTTTCATACGTCCCGTCTGCTCTAAAATATACACAAGCCATTTATTGTCAGGAAGCTCCCGCTGCAAAACCTCTGCATTTGTAGTAATGATCGTGAGGGGAGTCTTCAGTTCGTGGGAAGCGTCCGCAATAAATTGCTTTTGTTTGTCAAATGCGACCTGTACAGGTTTTGTAACCCATCTGGAAAGAAAAATAACAGGGATGAATAAGACGAAAATTGCAGCAAGTCCCACCCACAAGCAGACCTTTAACAATCGGGCAGACATATCCCTTTCAGGGGAGTAATCCAAAAGATAAAGCTGGGTGCTCTCCTCCTTTTCTTTCAGCAGATAAAGATAGCCGGAAACTTTGCCGTTTTGTTTATGATCGCTTTTGGCGCGTGCGGCGAGCTGCTCTGTCGCTGATATTTGGTGTGCTCACAGGGACGGTTTTTGGATTTTATCCTGCATATAAGGCATCAAGGCTGGTGCCGGTGGCTGCCTTGTCAGCAGAGTAAGACAGAAAGGGAGAGGGCGAATGGAACAGGATGTTATCATAGAAATGAAAAAGATCAATAAAGGATATTTACTGGGGACAGAAAAGGTGCCCGTCCTGAAGAATGTGGATTTCAGGGTCAGAAAGGGAGAATATGTAGCCATATTGGGGCCGTCAGGATCGGGAAAACAGGCGCAGGAGGCCTGTATGCCTGTGATCGAAATGCTTGGACTTTCACACAGGCTGCGCCACAAGCCTTCCGAACTTTCCGGAGGTCAAAAGCAAAGAGTGTCCATTGCAAGGGCCCTTGTGGGAAAACCGGCGCTGCTTTTAGCGGATGAGCCTACGGGAGCGCTGGACACAAGCAGCGGAACGGATCGTTCATATTGTGGATGGCTGCCTTTCCTGAGCAGCCATTCATTTTACTGGTTCAGGGAGCTTACCTGTGTTATACTTGTTACAAAATGGATACAAAAAGGAAGGATCAGGATAAATGTGTAATGCAGTGGTTACGCTCAAAAAGGGAGAAGGCAGAATTTTAAAATCCGGAGGCATGTGGGTCTTTGACAATGAGATTGCAAAAATGGAAGGAAATTTTGAAAACGGCGACATGATAACCATTCATGATTTTGACGGTTATCCCATGGGAAAAGGTTTTATCAATTTAAATTCCAAGATCCGCGTAAGACTGATGACCCGGGATGTGTCCAGGGAGATCGACCGGGATTTTCTGTATGAAAGAGTAAAAAACGCCTGGGAATATCGTAAGAAGGTGGTGGATACAGGAAGCTGCAGGCTTATTTTTGGAGAAGCGGATTTCCTGCCCGGACTTGTGGTGGATAAATTTTCGGATGTGCTTGTGGTGGAATCCCTGGCGCTTGGGATCGACAGACTGAAAGAGCAGATCATAGAGATTTTAAAGGAGATCTTAAGACAGGATGGTATTGAGGTTAGGGGCGTTTATGAAAGAAGTGACGCCAAGGTAAGACAGAATGAAGGAATGGAAAGAGTCAAGGGTTTTATCGGCAAGGAGTTTGACACCAATGTGCAGATAGAAGAAAACGGGGTCAAATATCTGGTAGATGTAAAGGACGGTCAAAAAACCGGCTTTTTCCTGGATCAGAAATATAACAGACTGGCAATCCAGAAGCTTTGCAAAGGTGCGCGCGTGCTGGACTGCTTTACCCATACCGGTTCCTTTGCGTTGAATGCAGCAGTTGCCGGAGCAAGGGAAGTGACCGGCGTGGATGCATCGGAGCTTGCAGTGGAACAGGCATCCAAGAATGCAATTCTAAACGGGGTACAGGATCGGGCAAAATTCCTTTGCAGGGATGTTTTTGAACTATTGCCTGAGTTAGAGAAAAAGGGAGAAAAGTATGATGTAGTTATTCTGGATCCTCCGGCCTTTACCAAGTCCAGAAGCTCCATTAAAAATGCTGTAAAGGGCTACCGTGAGATCAATCTGCGTGCCATGAAGCTGGTAAAGGACGGAGGCTTTCTGGCAACCTGTTCCTGCTCTCATTTTATGTCCTATGAGCTTTTTACAGAGACCATTGGGCAGGCAGCAAGGAACGTACACAAACGCCTGCGGCAGGTAGAGTTCCGGACACAGGCGCCGGATCATCCGATCCTGTGGGCAGCAGATGAGTCTTACTATTTGAAGTTCTACATTTTTCAGGTGGTGGATGAAAAGTAAGTGGCTGAAAGTGGCGGAAATGCTTGATTTTACTGTGGTTACAGCAATTTTGTTTAAAAATAGAAACTATCGTATCTTATTGCAAAATGGTATAAATTTTTAAAGAATTGGTGTAGTAATTGGTGTATTAGGCTGTATTTTTAAATGACAAATGGTGTAGTAGACAAGTGGGACCAAAAGATGTTATAAAATTTCCGTCGAAAAGGTAATTGGATGTTGTCCGTCAAATTAGATGCACCAGCTCCATGCAGATTAGATGCACCTGATTTAGATCTTATTTGTTATGCATCCGCAGATTGTCTGCACCAACATGAGAGGAATTTGCTGGAGATAGAACGAGACGATTTGCACGGTATTTCAAGACTAACCAAGAAGAGGGAGCTTGACAGTAAGATTGAGCGAAAGAATGAGGAAATAGATATTCTCAAATCGGGATTATCCGGTATTGTAAAAAGATATGGATTCGATACTGTACAGCAATTCTATAATGCAATTAAAATCGCTCAGGATGCCACGTATAAGTATCAGATGGATGTTGCCACATGGGAAGAAAACTATGGGGAGAAAACACCACCAAAAGCAACCTTTGAAGAAAGATTACGGATATATCAAAGAGAAGCTGATCAGCAGCATA
>FR894547.1:0-7617 GCA_000436115.1 Firmicutes bacterium CAG:534
TGAAGAGCCTACACCGACTCCGGGTGAAGAACCGGTACCTACACCAGAGCAGGAAAGACCGACAGCAACTCCTTCTGGAACAGTATTAGGTGCAAGAAGAGTAGCAATTAGTGGTACAGATGCTGCAGTACTGGGAGCTAGAAGAGGTTCAGACTTCGCAGTTCTTGGTAAACGTAGAAGACCTTCAACAGGTGACAGTCCGGCACTTATGATGTGGATTGTAGCCTTGACAGTAGCTTTGGGAGGCGCAGTTGCTTCAACCATCGCACTGAAACGCAGTAATAAAAAGAAATAAGCTATCAATAAATAACTGCCACCCGTAATCGGGTGGCAGTTGTTGTATAAAAAAAGAGCTGTGCGCATAACAATTCTGTAAAATGCGCCAGCTCACATATGACTGGTGTAAATATGGATTTGCACCGGTTATAAAGGCAAGTGCTAAAGCTTGCTATACCCAGACCACTGGGTATTTTTGGATATAAATGGCATCCGACACCCACATCACATGTGCCGCCCGGGTAATTTTCGGCATAAATGGCATCTGACACCCACATCACATGCGGCGCCTGGGTATTTCATGGCAAAAATAGCCAGTATACCCTCGCTGCTTGCGGTGTCTGGGTGCAGGCCATTCACAGCCCAAAATCCCCACACCAATTACATTACGGCCAAATCCCCACACCGCTGCACGATAGTTTCAAATACCAACAGCCCAGACCATTTTAGGCATCTGATCTACTGCGCCCAGGAAAGGGCCTCTTCCAGGCTGTCGGCATTCAGGATGTTCAGCATAAAGCCTGTATAATCCTTTGCCTTGTCCGTATCAATATATTTGAACACATCTGTAATAAATTTATCGCTGTGATCATATTCGTAAAGTCCAAAAGCAAGTCCCTGTTTTACTTCCACAGAAGCATCTGTCTGCCTGTTCATGAAAAAGGTATCAATGTATGGATTGGCATCCAAAATATAATAGCAATAGGCAAATGCGGCAGCCTGCAGCTTTTCACCGGAGGTAGAAGAAAAACCAAGCTCCGTAACAGAAAGATGCCGCATGTTGCCGTGGGTATCCAGAAACTCTTCCTGTCCCAGAAAATCAGTGATTACGTTCAGGTTCATCATGGTAAGAGTAGAAGCGGCTTCCGATTTGTCATTGGATTCGGACCAGAAATTAACGCGGGTCAAAGGTTCTGGATAAGGGTGGATTGCCACATTCCAGTCATAATTTCCACGCTTCAAAGCGGCATTATTGACTGCGACTAAAAGCTCCTTGGAGTTAAAATACTTTTTCTTGTGATCCGGATTGGAGTTCCAGTCATGGTCAATGCTGAAATAAACTCTGGCTCCGGCATAGTTGCTTTTTACTGCATTATAGAAAATGCGGAGGGACTTTTCAAATTCCGCTGCATAGTAATCAAGATCTTTCGTATCCATATAATTCCAAATAGAGGATTGATTGATTTCGTTGGCAATAACCCAGCCGGAAACAAGACCGTGCTTGCCGTTTGAATAGCGCTTGGCCAGAAAGGAGGCAATGGCTTCCAGATGCTGACAGCCTTCTTCCTCGGCGGTATTAAAGGCATAATAATAGGCTCCTGATTTCCGGTTGCGGGCAAGAGGATGGATCATATCCGGGTTGGAGTCATCCCAGTCATTTAACACAATGGCAGTTGAGATCATCCCAATATTGCTCAGATATGTAAAAAGATTATCATAGCTGTCAATGACAGCGCCATTGAAGTAGTAGGTATTTCCACGGAATTCATAGGTGATCGTCGGAAAGGCTTCATCAGTGGTTTCGCCCATGATCAGTGAAAGAGGAATATTGTAAATAGCATGCTTCACCCCCAGCTCTGTTAAAAGGGGAGTGCCAAGAAGCACAGGGTCAAGTAAAAGTCCTTTTTTGGTATCATATTCCGGATAATCATGCTGATTTCCTGCAAGGGCCTCCGGGTTGTCAATGCAGATACCGGATGCAAGGGGGACATAACTGCCATTAAGCAGCACGGCGGGGACAAATTCCTGATAAAGCTGCGCTTCCTCAAAAGGACATTCCAGCAGACAGAAGGTAGCTTTTGTTGCGCTGGTCAGCGGCTTTAGGCTGGAAAAATCAGGATCCTCGTCATAAAGCTCTATGGCAAACAAATAAATCTTCTGATCATCGCTTTCCGGCAGACAGGGGAGACTGAGAGTCAGGTTCAAAGTACCATGGGCCGGGTTATAAAAGCAGGAATGCACAGAAGCATAGTCCTGAAGCTCCTTTTTTGTGAGAGAAATACTGGGAGTGAATGGAGCGGAATAAACAGGGTAAGAGTCGACTGTGCTGTTTATGGCGGGAGAGGACTTAGAAACTTCTAAAGAAGAAACACCAGCAGAAGCTTCGGCACTATTAATAGAATCCTGCTCGGCTGCCCTCTGGGGGGCTCCGGCCGTACTGGCAGGCTGCTCCTGAGCGGAACAGGCAGTTTGAAATAAGAGAAAAATAAGGGCAAAAAACAGTGCCTTTTTGTAATGCTTCATGCAAAAACCTCCTGAAAAAGGATGGGATATTTGAGAGAAAGAATAAAAGTATCAGTTTTGGAAATCAACCTGGATTTCCACATCCGGGGGGCCTTCGGTATCATCAGATACGGTAATGTCCCCGCTTTTCAGAAGGGTGAACATTTTCATATAGTCTTCTTCTGTAAGGTTTTGAAAACGCCAGGAAGCATCAGCAGTAGGAAGCTCAATGCAGCGCTCATCAGCGCCGTAAGCAAAGACTTTTCCTGCCATATCTTCCGGCCATAGATCCCCGGCGGCAAAGTATTCATCTAAAGCAATTACAACTGCGGTTTGAACACCTTTGCTGGCAGAGGTCAAAAAACGGTCAGAAACCTTGCTTTGATCCACATCTGCCCCAATTAAAAGCCCGTTATAAGCGTTTGCTGCTTTCAGGACTGATTCGTACAGGGAACCGCCGCAGGAAAAGATCACATCCGTTCCGGACTGATACCAGTCGGCCGCTTTGCGATAGATGTCATCCTTTGGCTCAAAGCTGTCTGCATACCAGAAGTTAACGCTGACCTGCCTGGAGATGCCCAAGGCATTGGCACAGTCATCAATGCCCTGAAGGTAACCATATCCGTAGCGGGTGATGGAGTCGGTAGCTTTGGCGCCAATAAAACCAAATTTGGTATAGCCTTCCCACACAGCCATATAACCGGCAAGATAACCGGCCTGCTCTTCACAAAAGGTGATGCAGTGCACATTGGAAGAAATGGAAAGCGCTTTTCCGTTATTGTCCTCTGGAATGCCGTCCAGCATCAGAAAATGAATATCAGGATAAGCACTCTGAAGAATGCCTACGGGTTCCGAAAAGGAAGGCCCCGCACATAGGATCAGAGATGCGCCGTCTGAAATTGCCTGCTTTATAACAGAAAGATACTCTTCGCAGGTGCTTTGGGCAGCGCCGTAAACGGAGTAGGAGACGCCGGCCGCCTGTGCATAGATCTGCATGCCGCTGTAGGCGTTTTCCAGATAGCTTTTATCATGAGTGGAGCTGTTTGCCGCAACCAGCGCAATCTGACCGCCGGTTTTCTGGAAATCATGATAATAATCGGTTCTGTCCATATCGGAAATATCGTAGTCTGAGTAGTCGGTGATCGGGATCTGCGCGTTGTCCTCAGAGTCTGCTTCAGGTTCCGTTTCCTTTGATGCAGAGGCTGCCGCTGCGGGAGAGGAAGCTTTGGGAACCGAAGCTGTCTGCGTTTTGGCAGAAGAACAACCGCCCAGAAAAAGGGCGGCAGTTAAAATAGATGATGTGCATATATTCCAAAATAATTTCTTTTTTATCATTGTAAAAACTCCTATATCCAAAATATTCTATCATAGGAATTTCTGCAAGTCTATGGAACATGTGAAACAAATTTTATAGATATTTTAGAAACATTTAATAAAGGAGACTCAGTTTTCATCTTCGGCCATGCGATAGCCAACGCCGATTTCTGTAAAGACATATTCCGGCGTTGCAGGATTTTCCTCAATTTTGCGCCTGATGTTGGCCATATTGACGCGGAGGATCTGATTATTACTGTCTACATAAGGTCCCCAGATCTTTTCCATTAAAAAGGAATAAGTCAGGACTTTGCCGGAGTTTTTGGCAAGAAGTGTCAGCAGCTTATATTCAATCTGCGTCAGATGTATGATCGTATCGTGGAGGGTTACCACATGACGGTCAAAATCAATGGTCAGATTACCGCAGTGATAGGGCTTTTGCTGAATGGAGGTCAGATCCTTCATCTGATTTCCGTGCCGCAGAGAAGTCCGGATCCTGGCAAGCAGTTCTACGGTACCAAAGGGCTTGGTGATATAGTCGTCGGCGCCGCAGTCAAGAGCCTTGGCTTTTTCATGCTCATTAGTTCTGGCAGAGATCACAATGATCGGCACTGCACTCCAGGCCCGCAGCTGTTTGATCACATCCATTCCGTCAAGATCCGGAAGGCCGAGATCCAAAAGAACGATATCCGGGCAGAGAGAAGCGGCAAGATGCATTCCGTCCTTTCCGTTGGAAGCCGAAGTGATCTTGTAACCCTGATTTTTAAGGGTGGTGGAAATGAAGGTGCGTATATTTTCCTCATCCTCAATTAGTAGAATTGTGTTTTTGGAGATGTTTGTGTCATTCATGCTTTCGTTTCCTCATTTCGTGGCAGAGTAAAAATAAACTCACAGCCGTTTTCGTGATTAATGGCGTTAATCTCGCCGTTATGTGCTGTTATAATAGTTTTACAGATCGACAGGCCAATGCCCATGCCTCGATGGCCGTCGGAAGAACTGTCGGGATCATAGCAGGAACCGTCAAAGATGCTGTCCAGCTTATCGGGAGAAATGCCGATCCCGTAATCCTTTACATGGAAGGAGGCCTGTCTGGGATCTGCTGTTACCGTCAGCTCCGCAGGCAGGGTACTTTTGGAATGGACGATGGCATTTTCAAGGAGATTGATGATAACCTGCTCGATCAGCATGGCATCCATGGGAAGCATCAGAAATTCTTCAGGTACCTGTACCTTGATGGCAGCATCAGGAAGGCGCTTGCGCAGTCGGCTGATCGCCTCAGAAACAACCTCTTCAACGGATTCCATGGAAGTGGCAATTTTCATGGAGTTGGCGCTGATCCGGGTTACCGAAAGCAGGTTTTCAACCATATTTAAAAGCCAGTTGGAATCCTCGCGGATATGCTTTACGAGTTCAAGCTTTTCGGTATCGCTCAGGGACTCTGCATTGTCAATGTAAGCGGTGCTGTTTCCAATGATGCCGGTAAGCGGGGAGCGGAGATCATGGGAGATGGAGCGCAGCAGGTTGGCTCGCATCTTTTCCTTTTCAGCCTCCATTAAAAATTTTTCACGCTCGATCAGGGTGTCCGCCTGCTCTTTGATCCGGGTGGTCAGCGTGCTGACGGAAATAGAGATGAGCAGGGTGACAATAAAAGTGACCGGGTATCCCGTCAGGGTAAAGTTCACCGCAAAAAAAGGGAAAGTAAACAGATAATTGATAGCCACAACACTTACAAGGGAGGCCACGATCCCGTACAGATAACCGTTTGTCAGTCTGGCGGTAAGCACCACTGCAGAAATATAGATCAGGGCAATGTTGGCGGAATTTTCCGGCACAACATGAAAAAAGCCAAAGGAAATGGCTGTGGCGCCAGCCAGCAGAAAGAGCGAGATGAGTATGTCTCTTACCATATATTGTGGTGAAAACAGTGAGGAACCGGTTCGTTTTGTCTGTTTCATATGTATCAACTTCCTTAGTAATAGTGTAAAATTAATTATACCTGTATGGAAAAGCGAGGGCAATTCCTTTATGTTAAATTGGTGTTAAGAAATAAAAAGCAGATTATGCTTGCAATTTAAAAAAGGGGAGTCTATAATGTAACCAAAATAACAAAGGCGTTATGTTCGCAAAGAACATGGCGCTTTTTTTATTGCAAAGGAGGAGAGATTATGACAAGGGAGGAGCTTTCAATTTTAAATGTAGGAAACAATCTGGATCAGCTTATGAATCTGGATCCCAGAGGTTACGGGGTATGCCGTATCCTGTATGAAGGATCAAGGGCATATGCAGGCGAGCCGGTGTCCATGCACTGTGCAAAGGCATTAAACAGTATGCTTGAGCCTGGGGACATCGTATACATTATGACCGGTTTTATTTTAAGGCCGCACAGACAGCCGGAAACAGACGGTATAGTAGGAGCCATCCTCCTTGCCAGAGCCCTGGTGGAGGCCTATGATGTGAAGCCGGTGATCGTGTGTCCGGAAGAAAACGTGGTTGCGATCAAAAACTGTTCGCCGCTGATCGGCATGCACTTATATGAAGATATTCCCACATTACTTGAGATGCCCCAGTCCTTTGGGGTATATCCCTTTACCAAGAAAATGGAGGAAGTGGAGGAAAACATTTACAGACTCTTTTCCTACGGACTGCCTAAGGTGCTGATTTCAACGGAAGCGCCCGGTGCAAATAAAAAGGGAGAGTATCATAATGCGGTGGGCATCAATATGACAGAGCTGGAAGCCAAGATGGACGGCTTGTTTGATGCAGTAAAGAACCTCGGCATTAAAACCTTTGCAGTTGGAGATCTGGGAAATGAAATCGGTATGGGAGCCATTGGGGAGCATATCAGAAAATATATCCCTTATGCAGCAGAGGGAGAGTGCCAGTGCGGATGCGGCGGTGGACTCCTTGCCAGAACAGCGGCAGATTATCTGATCACGGCAACGGTATCTGACTGGGGGGTATACGCCCTGATCAGCGCTATTGCTTATCTGAAAAAGAAAATATCCATAATGCATGATAAAAATATGGAGGAGAGCGTGCTCTGCGAATGCGCAAGAAGCGGCATGGTCAATATGACCGGATCCCTTTTGCCGGGTATCGATGGATTTGATGTAACCATGAATGCACAGATTGTTGAAATGATGCGCAGTACAACGGCTTATGCCATCGAGTATGATGTTCAGAAGTGGTTTGAAGTGACTATTGCAAAACAATATTATGCATAGGGGGAACGGAAGATGGAGCAGGTCAAAATCTTGATTGCCGGAGACAGCGCATATACAGTAGAGTTCGGGAACAGGATCTGTGAAGAGATCGGCGGAAAGGTGACGGCATTCCAAAAGGCGCTGGAGGACCGGAACATAAAAGGGATAAGGGAGATGATCCCTACCTTTCGTTCCGTCACCGTGTTTTATAATCCACTGATCCTGCCCGGTGAAAAGCTTGTAAGGGAGCTGAAGGAAGCGGCGGAGAACCTTTCTGTGAAACAGACAGGAAAAAGAAAGATCTATCATATCCCGGTTTGCTATGAAGAGCCTTTCTGTCCCGATATGAATACCGTAATGGAGCATACGAAACTTACCAGGGAAGAGGTTATCAGGCTTCACAGTGAAAGGGAATACCGGATCTATATGCTTGGATTTCTGCCCGGTTTTGCTTATCTTGGCGGCATGGATGAGCGCCTGGAAACGCCAAGGTTAAAAAGCCCCCGTGTGAAGATCGAGGCCGGCAGTGTAGGCATCGGGGGAAATCAGACCGGCATTTATCCTCTTGCTTCTCCGGGAGGCTGGCAGTTGATCGGAAGAT
>FR894547.1:7640-7887 GCA_000436115.1 Firmicutes bacterium CAG:534
CCGGTGCGGCCTTATGATGAAAGAAGAACGGATCCGATTTTGTATCAGGCAGGGGATTACATTCATTTTGAACCGATCTCTGAGAAGGAGTACCAGCAAATTGCTCTTGCCTGTGAAAAGGGAGATTATCAGTGTGAAATAGAAGAAAGATAGGAGGAGCAGAGGTTATGAGTGGTTTTTTAGTAAAAAATCCTGGAGCATTAACCACTGTTCAGGATAGAGGAAGAATGGGAGCCCAGGGACTTGG
>FR894547.1:7908-15769 GCA_000436115.1 Firmicutes bacterium CAG:534
TTGGCTTTGGAACAGCGGGAGCCATGGATCTGCAGTCCCTGTTTCTTTTGAATATACTTCTGGGAAATGACCTGAATGAGGCTGCCCTGGAGGCAACGCTGCTGGGGCCGGAGATTACGTTTTTGGAGGATAACTGCTTTGCTCTTACCGGAGCGGATATGGGAGCGACCCTGGACGGTGTTCCTGTTCCAAGATATGAGGCCGTTACCGCAAAGGAAGGCAGCGTTTTAAAGCTGGGCTTTGCCAAAAGCGGAGTCAGGGCATATATCGGGTTTGCAGGCGGAATGGAGATCCCCATGGTCATGGGAAGCAAATCCACCAGCCTGAAATATCACCTGGGCGGCGTTGAAGGGAGAGCGCTCCTTTCGGGAGACAGAATTTCCTTTACCGCCCCAAGGAAAGAACTGAGGCATCAGAAAAGAAGAAAGCTGGATGTCCCGGATTTTTCGGCAAAGGAACAGGACATAAGAGTGGTTCTGGGGATGCAGCAGGAATATTTCACGAAGGAAGGGATCAGGACCTTTTTTGAGTCGCCCTATGAAATATCCGGGCAGTCAGACCGAATGGGCTACCGCCTGGAAGGGGAGCCAGTTTCCTATGAGGATACGGTGGATATTATTTCAGACGCCATTGTGCCCGGAGCCATTCAGATCCCTTCAAACGGCAAGCCTATTATTTTAATGGCAGACAGGCAGACAACGGGAGGATATGCCAAGATCGGAGCCGTGATCAGTGCAGACCTTCCGAGACTTGCACAGATGGGGCCTGGGGCTGTGATCCATTTTAAAGAGGTATCGGTGGAAGAGGCACAGGAGCTGTTTGCAAAAGAAAGGAAAGAAATGATAAAGCAAAACAGGAGGATGAACAGATGGCTGTAGAAGGGATCAGTGCAAGGTGGCTGAAGGAAAACGGAATCGTAAAGCCGCAGGAGGTAAGAACTTATATTAAGGAAGAAAAGATTACGGGCCCTACTGCAGGAATGTGCCCGGGGTATGCCCAGGCAAATCTGGTGGTTCTCCCCAAGGAGTATGCGTATGACTTCCTGCTTTTTACCCAGCGAAACCCGAAATCCTGTCCTGTCCTGGAAGTATCTGAGGCAGGAGACCGTTTTTTACATAAGATTGCGAAGGAGGCCGATATTGCTGCTGACATTCCAAAGTACCGTATCTATGAAAACGGTGTGATGACAGGAGAGTACACCAATGTGGAAAAGTTCTGGAGGGAGGATCTGGTCAGCTTCCTGATCGGGTGCAGCTTCTCCTTTGAATCGGAGCTTCTTGACGCGGGAATTGAGGTCAGACATATTACCATGGGATGTAATGTACCGATGTATATCACCAACGTGGAATGTGAACCGGCAGGGATCTTTCATGGGAAAATGGTGGTCAGTATGCGGCCCATTCCTTATGACCAGATCGTAAAGGCGGTAACAGTTTCCGGACAGATGCCCCGGGTTCACGGTACGCCGATCCATATCGGAGATCCTTCGGTAATTGGAATCAAAGATATATATAAGCCGGATTTTGGAGATGCAGTGCCTATTAAGGAGGGGGAAGTGCCGGTATTTTGGTGCTGCGGCGTTACGCCCCAGTCCGTTGTGATGAGCGTGAAGCCATCTTTCTGCATTACCCATGCACCCGGACATATGCTGATTACGGATATAAAGAATGTGGAACTGAAAGGTTAACATAATATTCGCAGGAAAGGAAGGGATAGAGATGTATCAGGTAGATCTGAATTGTGATTTGGGAGAAAGCTTCGGCGCATACAGGATTGGAATGGATGAGCAGATCATTCCGCTGATCTCATCGGCAAATATTGCATGCGGATTTCATGCATCGGATCCTGTTGTGATGGAAAAGACAGTAAAAATGGCAAAGGAAGCAGGGATTGGAATGGGAGCGCATCCAGGCTACCCGGATCTGCAGGGCTTTGGCAGGCGGGAGATGAAATTGTCCCCTGCAGAGGTTAAGGCGCTGATCATCTATCAGATTGGTGCGCTTTCTGCATTTGTAAAGGCCCAGGGAGGAACTCTCCAGCATGTAAAGCCCCACGGAGCGCTGTATAATATGGCAGGCAAGGACGAAAAGCTGGCCATAGCCATCTGTGAAGGCATAAAGGCTGTAGAGGAAAGACTGATCGTGCTTGGCCAGCCCGGAAGCAAAATGGAAGCGGCGGCCGCAGCCTGCAAGCTTCCCTTTGCAAGAGAGGTTTTTGCGGACAGGGCTTATGAGGAGGACGGTTCACTTGTGGCAAGGAGTAAGGAAGGCGCAATGATCACAGATGAGGACGAAGCGGTCAGCCGTGTGATCCGTATGATCAAGGAGCAGAAGGTAACTGCCATTACGGGCAAAGATATTCCCATTACGGCAGATAGCGTCTGTGTGCATGGAGATGGGGTGAAAGCCCTGAAATTTGTAGAAAAAATTAAAAAAGCTTTGCAGGAGGAAGGAATTTCCGTTGTACCCTTGAGGGAAATGTTGTAAGATGAGATGGAAAGTGAGGTCATTTCATTGAGCGGTTTATTAGTTAAGGATACAACAAGAGCGGAAAGAGAAAAGATTATCAGAAGTTCCCTGGACTGTGGCGGCGGATGCGAAAATTGTTCTTCCTGCTGGCTTGGCGGCGGGAGCCCCTTTGACATGTATCAGGATTATATTGACGGCAAAAAGGAGATTGCAGAGATCAATGCGGAATATAATGCCAGGTTTTTAAGGGGGTAGCAGGAATGGAAATGGAAATCACCTTAAAGGAACTTGGCTCCTTCCTGGAGCAGGGAGCGCAGCTGATCGATGTCCGTGATGAGCTTTCCTTTTCCTACGGAAATATCGGCGGCAGTGTGAACATCCCCTTGGAGCAGCTGAAGCAGTCCTATGAAAAGTACCGGGATCAGAAGCTTGTCCTGTATTGTAAAAAGGGCGAGATCAGTCTTTCTGCGGCAGAGTTTTTGCAGCAAAAGGGCATAGAGGCCTACAGCCTGAAGGAAGGGTATCTGGGATGGCTGATGGATCACATGAGTGAAGAAAAGGCCGGCGAGGAAACCCGGATAACGGCTTATGATGTGGAGGAAAGCATCCGGAAAAGATTTCGGAAAAGCATCTGGTGCAAGTTCACCAAGGCGGTGCGGGAATATGAGCTGGTAAAGGAAGGAGACCGGGTTGCGGTCTGCATTTCCGGCGGAAAAGATTCCATGCTTATGGCAAAGCTTTTCCAGGAGCTTAAGCGGCATCACAAATTTCCTTTTGAGGTTGTGTTTCTGGTGATGGATCCGGGATACAGCCCGGAAAACCGCAAGATTATAGAAAAAAATGCCCAGAAGCTGGGGATACCGGTTACGATCTTTGAGTCAGATATTTTTGAATCCGTTTATCATGTGGAAAAATCCCCCTGCTATCTGTGTGCAAGAATGCGCAGAGGTTATCTTTACAGTAAGGCAAAAGAGCTTGGATGCAACAAGATCGCTCTGGGACATCACTATGATGATGTGATCGAAACGATCCTGATGGGAATGCTTTACGGCGCACAGGTACAGACCATGATGCCAAAGCTTCACAGCACAAATTTTGAAGGAATGGAGTTAATCAGGCCGCTGTATCTGATCCGTGAGGAAGAGATCAAGAAATGGCGGGATGCCAACGACCTGCATTTTATCCAGTGTGCCTGCAAATTTACAGATACCTGCACCACCTGCGGAGGGGAGAATACCTCCAAGAGAGTGGAGGTAAAAAACCTGATCGCACAGATGAAGCAGAGTAATCCCTTTGTGGAGGGCAACATTTTCAAAAGCGTGGAAAACGTAAATTTAAGTACAGTAATTGCGTACAAAAAAGACGGGGTCAGACATCATTTCCTGGATGATTATGATCAGAAAAAATAGTTTAAGTAAAAATCTCCTATGAGCCGATATTATATATAGAAAGATACTGGTTGTAAGGAGGTTTTTTTATGCGGATTGATCAGGAAATCTCATCCTATTCCCAGACAGATTACGGGAACGGGCATAACCATCATATCACCAAATGCCTCCATGAGGAGGGAGAGGGCAAAAAGGCGGCAAATGCAGGTCTTGCTGTAGAAAAGGAACAGAAGGCAGGGCAGATCATCCAGGGGGTCAGGTGGGATGTACAGCCTGCTGTAAGCCAGCGGCAAACTGTGAAGAAGCCCGCAGGCAGATCCGGGACAGCAGGACTTCTCAGGGATTTCTGGAATGACCTTGGAGAGGAAAAGGACAGCTCCGCAAAGGGAAAGGAAAGTATTTTTGCGGTGATCGGCAGTGCGCTTGCTACAGTCAAGGATCATTGTGCAGCTTTTTTCAGTGGAAATACGATCCTGAAGGAAAGATTCCGGGTAAATCTGACCGCAGCCCTGCGGCGCTTTGGAAAGGAAAAGGATACCTTCAGTACGCTTACAAAGGATGCAGGCGGCTTTGCCGGACATGGAAATATGGCCAGAAGCTTTGGAGAGGAAGGAAAGAAACAGGAGGAGGAATTTGGCAGCGTCAAGGGCACGCTGGCAAAGAGGCCGGACAGTCATCTGCTGGATTCTTATAATAAAAAAGGAGCCTATTGTACCCTGAATGAAAACCTGAAAAAATAACCTGTGAAAAGTGGAATAATGCTTGCGAATACATGCAGGAAACGTTATACTGAAAGAAAATACAGACCACTTTGGAGAGGACTTTTATGGGGTACGATTCAATACCATATGAAAAAAGAGTAAAGGAAAACATCAGAAATTATTCCCTGGGAAATTTGTATGATATGGAGATCATGAAAAGCTATTTAAGCAATCTGGCCCAGGTTTTGGAAATCAATATTCTTTTGACGGATCGCCATGGTGAGAAGGAGGTCGTGATCGGCGACAGCTTTCTGGGCTTTCATCCGGATGTGGTGAATGATCCGGGCAGGAAGATCAGGGTGCAGAACCACACGGTTGGGCACTTATACATAAATCCTTTGAATAAAAACAGGGACGAAAGGCTGATCGGGGAAATGGTAGATGAAACGGTGCAGCTTTTTGCAAGGCTTGGGGAAGAAGCGTATCTTCGCAGAGAAAGCAGCATCTACCTGGAAGAACTGGAAAAGCAGCTTGCGGATAAACAGCGTGCCGTAGCGGCAAACGAGCGTGAGGATGTCCTTACGGGTGTGTTTAACAAGCTTTATTTTGACAGTAAGATGAAGGTCATAGACCGCTCAGAGGTGGTGCCCATTGCGGTGCTGAACGTGAACATTAATGACTGGAAATTTGTAAATGACCATTACGGAGACGAGGAAAGCGACAGGCTGATCGCAGTGGTAGCCGGAATTCTGAAGGAGGAAGCAAATCCTTATTTTGTCATCGGCAGGATCGATGGAGATGTGTTCGGGGTGCTGATTCCCATGGCGGAAGAAGGAGAGGCGGAGGACTACGCAAAGCGGATACAGAACAAGTGCCTTGCATATGAGGATCCAAGACTGGCTCCCTCGGTGGCAGTAGGGATTGTATACAAGACAAATGTAGAAGAGACCCTGGAAGCAAAGCTTTCCGATGCAGAATACGAAATGTTTGACAATAAATTTGAAATTAAAAATGCACCCGGCTACAAGGAGCGCCTTCAAAAAGGCATCTGAAAATGCTGAAATCATAAGCACTTCAAAACATCATCCGAAAGAGATGTTTTGAAGTGTTTTTCAATTTCTAAACAAATTATTAAATCGTTAATTTACAAAGAAAACGAGAAAAATAAAGATAAATAAAGAAAACAAGAGGAAATAAAAGAAAATGTATAGAAATAGGACTGTAATAACGGTTGCAAAGGAAAGCATATAAAGCTAATATAAGCTTTAGAAATTAGCACTCGATATATATGAGTGCTAACAAAGAGAAAATGATAAAAATGGAATTCACTATAATAAGGAGGCAGTTAAAATGAAGTTAGTACCATTGGCAGACAGAGTTGTATTAAAGCAGCTTGTTGCAGAAGAAACCACAAAATCCGGTATTGTATTGCCCGGACAGAACAAGGAAAAACCCCAGCAGGCAGAAGTAGTTGCAGTTGGCCCTGGCGGTGTGGTTGACGGCAAGGAAATCAAAATGGAAGTGAAGGTCGGAGATCAGGTCATTTATTCCAAATATGCAGGAACAGATGTTAAGATCGAGGATGAAGAGTACATTATCGTAAAGCAGAGCGATATTCTGGCAGTAATTCAGTAAGAGCAAATCATAAAGGAGGCCGACAAAAATGGCAAAGGAAATCAAATACGGAGCAGAAGCTCGTGCGGCACTGGAAGCAGGTGTCAATCAGTTAGCAGATACAGTAAGAGTAACCTTAGGACCTAAGGGAAGAAACGTAGTTCTGGATAAGTCCTACGGAGCACCGCTTATCACCAATGATGGCGTTACCATTGCAAAGGAAATTGAGCTGGAAGATGCTTTTGAAAACATGGGAGCACAGCTGGTAAAGGAAGTTGCAACCAAGACCAATGATGTTGCAGGCGATGGTACCACAACAGCAACAGTCCTTGCACAGGCTATGGTAAATGCAGGTATGAAGAACCTGGCAGCAGGTGCAAACCCGATCATCTTAAGAAAGGGTATGAAGAAAGCAACCGAGTGTGCCGTAGAAGCCATTGAAAAGATGAGCTCTAAGGTAAACGGTAAGGAACATATTGCAAGAGTTGCAGCAATTTCAGCAGGCGATGAAGAAGTCGGCAAGCTGGTTGCAGACGCAATGGAGAAGGTATCCGGTGATGGCGTTATCACCATTGAAGAGAGCAAGACCATGATGACCGAGCTTGACCTGGTAGAAGGTATGCAGTTCGACAGAGGTTATATCTCAGCTTATATGGCAACAGATATGGATAAGATGGAAGCTGTTCTGGATAATCCTTATATCCTGATCACAGATAAGAAGATTTCCAATATCCAGGAAATCCTTCCTCTGCTTGAGCAGATCGTTCAGTCCGGTGCAAAGCTTCTGATCATTGCAGAAGATGTGGAGGGTGAGGCCCTTACCACACTGATCGTTAACAAGCTTCGCGGAACCTTTAACGTAGTAGCAGTTAAGGCTCCCGGCTATGGTGACAGAAGAAAGGCTATGTTAGAGGATATTGCAATCCTGACAGGCGGTCAGGTTATCAGCTCTGAGCTGGGACTTGAACTGAAGGATACAACCATGGAGCAGCTTGGTCGTGCAAAATCCGTTAAGGTTCAGAAGGAAAACACTGTTATCGTTGACGGAGAAGGCGATAAGGCAGCAATCGCTGCAAGAATCAACCAGATCAAGGGTCAGATCGAAGAAACAACCTCTGACTTCGACAGAGAAAAATTGCAGGAAAGACTTGCAAAGCTGGCAGGCGGCGTAGCAGTGATCCGTGTAGGCGCCGCTACAGAAACCGAAATGAAGGAGGCAAAGCTCCGTCTTGAGGATGCCCTTGCTGCAACCAGAGCAGCCGTAGAAGAAGGTATCATTTGCGGTGGTGGATCTGCTTATATCCACGCTTCCAAGGAAGTAGAGAAGATGGCAGCAGGTCTGGAAGGTGATGAAAAGACCGGTGCACAGATCGTGCTTAAGGCTCTGGAAGCTCCTCTGTTCCACATTGCTGCAAATGCAGGCCTGGAAGGAAGCGTTATCATCAATAAGGTAAAGGAATCCAAGGTTGGCGTAGGCTTTGATGCCCTGAAGGAAGAATACGTTGATATGGTATCCGCAGGAATCCTTGATCCCGCAAAGGTAACCAGAAGCGCTCTTCAGAACGCAACCAGCGTAGCATCCACCTTACTGACAACAGAATCTGTTGTAGCAAACATTAAAGAAGAAACACCCGCTATGCCTGCCGGTGGCGCCGGCATGGGCGGAATGATGTAAGCGTATAAACAGTCG
>FR894548.1 GCA_000436115.1 Firmicutes bacterium CAG:534
AAACACTACATCAGGCAGTCCCAGCTCATCTATGATATCCTGCATCTTCGTTCTCAGATAGCTGTCTCATATGGGAAGCCCAAAAGTTGTTGCCATGACTAGATTATAATTCTGATACTCATTCCCCAGTGCTTCAATGATTTCTTCCTGATCCTTTTTCAGATCGATCAGACATTATGCCACAGATTTCGGAATGAACACTTTTCGCTTGCTGCTATCCGTCTTTGGTAATTTTAACACCCGGACTGTTTTATTATTTTTCTTCTGGCTTGGGAATATCAGTATGATATCCTTGGAGTTTAATTCCTCCACTGCCTGTTTCGATACAGGCTCTACTTCCTTATTGATATAAACATATGCCCGGTTGGCAGCAATCGCTTCTTCTGAAATATCCATTGCATCCCAGGTCAGCCCCAGCACTTCCCCTATTCTGAGCGTTGCCGTAAATGCAAGATGAAATGCTATTTTGAGCATTTTGTTATCACAGGCTTCCAATGCCTGCATAAGCATCTCTGCTGTCCAAATCTCACGCTCCTGCTTCTTTGCCTTCGGAACGGTTGCATCCACAGCCGGGTTCTTTTCCATCATATCCCACTTTACCGCCTGACGGAAACAGCTCCTTAATACCTTATGTATCTCATTTACTGTACTTTCCGTGATTGTTCCTGTACCATCCGGATTCTTTGTACTCTTTACCGCCGGCATTTTTAGGAGATCCTTATAATACTTCTCCATAAAATGTGTATTGATGCTTGCAAGCTTGGTATCTCCGATTGTTGGAAGAATGTAATTATTTATCAGAGCCACATTACCAGAGTAAGTGTAAACACCCCACTTGTCATGTCCATATATCTGCACATATTCTTCAATCAGTTCTTTCAATGTTGCTCACTTTTGAACCTAAATTTTTCCGATAGACTGCTTGTACTC
>FR894549.1:0-942 GCA_000436115.1 Firmicutes bacterium CAG:534
TGAAAATGTGAGAAAAAGCGAGTTAACAAGAGAAAAACAAAGATTATTATGGGAGGAATATTTTCCGGATTGTCCTATAGAACAGATATCAGAAACGGAGAGGTGTATGTTGATTGACGTTCCTGCAAAGGAAAGATTGTGGAAGGCATTACTATTAAGCTTTGGAAACCGGGTAAAAATCATAGGGCCGGAGGATTATAGAAAAGAGCTGATACAAACAGCTCAAAATTTTTTGTCTAATTACGACATACAGTTGTCGCAGTGATCCCGTAAAATGGTGTCATAAATCATTTTATTGTAGAAAATAAGGAGGGAATTGCTATGACAAAGGCTGATTTATTCAGAGCATATGAAGAAAAGTATGGGAAGTTAAAAGAGGCACTGCAGGGGGATGACATTGACTACATAAGAAAAATGACATTGGAGGTTCATGCAATGGTTCATCCTGCGGAAGTATCAGGCTTAGAAGAGAAAACCATTGCGGATTATGTATTGGATTATATGATGAAGGGACATCAAAATGATCTTGTACCGAGAGAAGATTGGGAGGAAGATCTGCATTACGCCGGGACAAATACGGTGCCTATGTGTTGGCAGCTTTGGCATACTTACAGAATTGAGGATCTGGTAAGCAATATATTAATGGCAAATCAAAATCAGCTGTTCAATGAAGAATGGAAAGAAAGAATAGGCTCTTGCATTACGGATACAGGAAACGCACTGGAACTGGATGAAGCTATTTCTTTTGCAAAAGGGATCCATGCAGAGGCGCTTCGTGAATATATGATTGCCGTAGGCAAAAATACACGATGCATTTTGGAAAACCTTTCTTTGGAACAGGTAAAGTCCATGGTTCCGGAGGAGTGGGTGATGAGAATACTAGAAGAGGGAGGCGTTACTACGGATTTTCGGTCAGTATGGCTGTTAGTCTTCTGGGGAAGG
>FR894549.1:978-5076 GCA_000436115.1 Firmicutes bacterium CAG:534
CTGGAATGATTTTAACACCTATGACTGGTCACCATATGATGCATTTGCCGCCTTGTCTGAATCATTTACCAATAATGGATTGATATTGGACTAAAGAAAGGACGATATATCATTATGTGATTAAGTGAATTAATCAGATATCAAAATAATGAAGTAAGATTGGAAATTATAAAAGAAATATAGTACCAATTATTGGAGCATATAAGAAAAGGTTTGTGGTATGAGAAAAGAAAACGATAGAGATCCTAAAACTTGGAAATTTGAATTGAGTATAAATAAACAAAATAATAAAAAAATAGAAACTGCTTTTTTGATTTCCTTGTTACTTTTATTTATTACATTAATAGTGGGACTCTTGTATTTGGTTAAAAGTATGGGAAGTGTTGAAGTAGCGATTAGAATAATTTGTAAAAAGACGTTTATTAGTTTGCTATGTGTTTTATTTGTTTGTTGGATAATTAGTAAAAAAATCAGGAAGAAATATTGGCCAATTATAGTGGTGCCGGTACTTGCATTGGTAATAATTATCTTTGTCGTAAATAACTATCCGGGGGAACAGATACAGCGTAGTGATATTTTTTCCTTTGCTGGAAATTATTTGTCGTTTTTAGGTACTTTTTGCTTGGGTTATTTTATCTTTTTACAGGATGAGACAAGAAGAATAGATGATAGACGGTCCAAAGTAAAATTGCTTTTGGAGACTATAGAAAGCGCGGAATGGGATTTATTACGACTAGGAAATATTGTAACCTCTACTAATCGAAAAATATTATTAACTTCTATCGCGTATGATGTAAACTGGCGTGTGTATTACCATGAATATGAAGCGTTGAAAGGGGGAAATTCTGAATTAAGAATGACACTAGAAAATTACTTTTTGAAAATAGAACAGATAAATAATGCTTTAAAACAAGAAAAATATGAATTTGCATATGAGTTACATAGATCTTATATAAAAAGACAATGCTATTCTATAAGCAAATACAATTTGTTGGAAGCACAGTTATGTTTACAAAATGCCTGTACGGATTTTCCTACAACTAATAGAGAGAGTTGGCTTGAGAAGAGTAAAAACATCAAATTAATAGAGGAATTGTGCGGAAGGTATTATTACATTATAGAAAATTACATTTATGTGTGGTTACTGAGAAAAGCCTCTGAGACAACTTGGGAGGAGGTTGATTTGATAGAGGAGATAACAGACTGGCTTATTAACAACTCCTCTGAAATTAAAGAAATAGCCAAATTCCCAGATGATAAAAGAATTATTAGCAAAGTTGTATTTGATTGTAGTCTTATGATGAATAGAAGGTCTAAGAAGGTACAATATATATGGGGAGAATATAGCTTGAAGAAGTGAGAATGCTGGAATTCTAGAAAGAAAATGTTATTTTGAATAACAAATGCAGGGATCTCATATGGGTTGATAAAATCGGAAACGTCACATATAATAGAATCAGAAAGGGAGTGATACCATGGCACCATTAGTAGCAGTAGACACAACAGTAAATAATCGCACATATGACTATACGGAGAAAGATGCTTTTGATGCACTCTACAAGGAGTTGGCAAAAGGAGTGCAGAGCATGAAAAATGGTGAGGTATACACCATTGAAGAAGCATGGGAGGAAATCGACAAGATATAGTATATGGATAAACCTAAAAAATATAAAATTGTCTTGTCGAAGGATACTTTGCAAGATATTAAAAATACGAAGACTTATATATTGCAGACTTTTATGTACAGGGAATATGCAGAAAATTTCTCCAATAAAATAAAGTCTGCAATTAAAGCCTTAGATCCTTTTGCCGAAGGGTATGAGAAAACAGGATATAACATTGAAGGATTAGAAATTTATTACAGGCCATGCAGTACATATTTACTCTTCTTTGTGGTAGAAGATGCGACTGTAACAGTTATCAGAGTATTGAAAGATAGAATGTATTGGCAAGCGATTCTTCGAAAAATGAATAAAATAAATAGATAAATATAATTAGGGCATAACCCCTCAGCTACTTTCATACACTGTAAAAAAGTATCTGAGGGGTTTTCCTTTGAAAGATTATATTGAGGAGAGAGCAATCGATATTGCCAATTATATCATTGAAAACAATGCGACTGTGAGGCAGACGGCAAAGCAGTATGGGATCAGCAAGAGTACGGTACACAAGGATGTTACAGAGCGGCTTATGCAGATCAATCCATCATTGGCGAGAGAGGCAAGAAAGGTTCTGGATATCAACAAATCAGAAAGACATATCAGGGGAGGGCTGGCGACCAGAGAAAAATATGCGCACCAACATGCCTGATCTTTTTACGTTTTATCAAAACAGCATATTTATGTGGAAAGAAAAGCAATAGCATCTTGCATGGAAAATGCAAGGTGCTGTTTTCTTTGTGGGAGAAGCTTTTCGTAAGAATGCTTTGACAAGGCTATATGCGGTCTTTATAATAATAGGTATATTTGGATAAAAGGCAGCTGCGCAGGTTATTTTGACAGCAGGAGTGGAGGAGCTATGGAAAAGGAAATGGTCATCGTACTTGACTTTGGAGGGCAGTACAATCAGTTGATTGCCCGCAGAGTCAGAGAATGTAATGTTTATTGTGAGGTTCATCCGTACAGTATGAGCCTTGAAAAAATCAAGGAATTAAATCCAAAGGGAATTATTTTTACGGGTGGACCAAACAGCGTATATGGGGAAGACTCTCCAAAATGCTCCAAGAAGATTTTCGAGCTTGGTATTCCTATTTTGGGAATTTGTTATGGCTCGCAGCTTCTTGCTTATCTGCTTGGAGGCAGTGTAAAGACAGCGCCGGTCAGCGAGTACGGAAAGACAGAGGTTGAGGTAGATCAGACATCTGCACTTTTTGAGGATGTATCACTTAAGACAATCTGCTGGATGAGCCATACAGATTATATCGAAAAAGCTCCTGCAGACTTCAAGGTAACAGCGAATACTCCTGTATGCCCAGTTGCAGCTATGGAGAATATAGAAAGAAAGCTTTATGCAGTGCAGTTTCATCCTGAGGTTATGCATACCAAAGAGGGCATGAAAATGCTTTCCAATTTTGTTTATAAGGTTTGCCACTGCAAGGGAGATTGGAGAATGGATTCCTTTGTAGAGACAACTATAGCGCAGATCCGTGAGAAGGTTGGAGATGGAAAGGTGCTTTGTGCGCTTTCCGGAGGTGTGGATTCATCTGTGGCAGCAGTTCTTCTTGCAAAGGCGGTAGGAAAACAGCTTACCTGCGTGTTTGTAGATCATGGTCTGCTTCGCAAGAATGAAGGCGATGAGGTAGAAGCTGTTTTTGGACCTGATGGCCCATATGATCTTAATTTCATCAGGGTTAATGCGCAGGAGCGTTTCTATGGAAAGCTTGCTGGGGTAGAAGAGCCGGAACGCAAGCGTAAGATCATTGGTGAAGAATTTATTCGTGTATTTGAAGAGGAAGCCAAGAAAATCGGCAGGGTTGATTTTTTAGTGCAGGGAACGATTTATCCGGATGTGATCGAAAGTGGTCTGGGAAAGAGCGCTGTAATCAAGTCCCATCACAATGTAGGCGGACTTCCTGATTATGTTGACTTTAAGGAGATTATTGAACCGCTTAGAATGCTGTTTAAGGATGAGGTGCGTAGAGCGGGACTTGAGTTAGGCATCCCGGAAAATCTGGTTTATCGTCAGCCATTCCCCGGGCCAGGACTTGGCATCCGCATTATCGGAGAGGTTACTGCGGAAAAGGTACGCATTGTACAGGATGCCGATGCGATCTACCGAGAGGAGATTGCAAAAGCAGGTGTGGACAAGGGCCTTGGACAGTATTTTGCAGCGCTTACCAACATGCGCAGTGTAGGTGTCATGGGTGATGAGAGAACTTATGACTATGCAGTAGCTTTGCGTGCTGTCAATACTTCTGATTTCATGACGGCAGAGGCTGCACAGATCCCCTGGGAGGTACTGGGAACGGTGGCCAGCAGGATTGTAAATGAGGTGAAGGGTGTAAATCGTGTTATGTACGATTGTACTGGAAAGCCACCGGCGACGATTGAGTTTGAGTAGTACTACAAAAGCCTGAAACCTAGTAAAATCAAGGGTTTC
>FR894550.1:0-17129 GCA_000436115.1 Firmicutes bacterium CAG:534
GTCTAAAAAAATGTCCGCATGCCCAAATTTCCCCAATAATATTAATCTGCCCCATCTAACTCAACTCGCCAGTAATTTATCAAAAAAACTACTGTTTAACTGAAAGTAAATTTTCACATTTTAGAATTTGTCAATGAAATTCGTATCCAATGCACTACCTTCCCGGGATTTATTTACTATATTGAACTCCACTAATTACTATGATGATAACGAGAATCCATTTTTTCAAGACCCAAGTTCTCAATCATGTTATTAAAAATACTACAGGATTTACTACTTGACACCGGAATTCGATTTTCCAAGCCAGTTTTACACAAAATCTGTTTTTGTCTCTAACTTATATTCACTTTTTCTCTAAATATCTTTATTCACATATTCTTGATACAACATTTCTTTTCGAGTTTTTAAACAATAAACTATGATATTATCCAAATCAACCCCTTGTTCTTTTAATAAAGGTAAACATTCTTCATCAAAAATAACATTTTTCATAATACTTCCTTTAAATGTAACTTTTTCTATTTTAACTCTAATAAATGCAACATTTTGAAATATACAATTTTGAAAATCAGCTCCTAATAAATTTGAATTGATAAAACTAACATCAGTTAAAAAACTATTTCTAAAATCAGAATCACAAAATGTACTCCTCTCAAACCTACACTTACTCATTATTGAACATCCCAAATAGGATCCAGTCATATTAATATTTGATAAAGTTTGAGAAGCTATCATCCGCCCCATCCAAATTCCCTTTTTAAGGCATTCTACATTTTCATATGACATATTTACTAATTGAAGCTCAATATTGGGTAATAGTATACTATCAATCAAATGTGGTTCTAAATAGTCAAATAATTGAAGATTATTCATTTCATTAGTAATCAGTCTCAACTCTTCTGACCATGCTATCTTATCCTCCTCATCTGCTAATATAATTTTACTTATTTTCATTATATTAAAAAATATATTAGCTTCACCCCTTAAAACATTAGCTTCAATACATGAATTTACAAAGTGCATTCCACCGTAAAGAATTATTTTTTCTACACATTTCGATAACATTGGGGAAAATTCTTCAATTGATATAACCTTTTCAAAATTTTTTTTACTATTAAAATGCTTAAATACTTCTTCTTCAATTCTTCCTATCACCAATAGTTCACATATACTTTGACACTGTTGCTCTATGCTATTGTCTTCGCATAACACCTCAACAATATAATTAAATAAATATTCAGCCAAAAAATATTCATAAAATGACTTATGTTTAAATTTAATTTGCATATTCATGTTTTTTTCATAATAATTGTTATGCAAATAATTTTTCAGGCTCATTTCCGTATATCCACAGCCCTTAATACTTTGCTCAACATCTTCATGTGAAACTTCCAGCGTAGCACTTGTGTACATTAAAAATGCTATTTTCTGTGAAATCCTATGAAAAGATTCCTTGTCTTCAATGCTAAGCTTTCTACCTCTTGTTCCATACCCGCCTGTTCCAGAATTGCATTTATCATAAATTCCATTCTCTGTTGAAAAAATTTTATTATATAACATATATTTATCAGTATCTTTATTAATATCTAATTCTAATGAATATATAATATATAAAATCAACGGTATTCCAAACACTTCCTTTTCCATGTTTAATGCTTTCAATCTTTCATAAGATATTATCTCTTTTTTATATTTTTTATGAAAATCTATCATTTGAATTAATCCAAAATTTTTCAAACGAATGATGGTACATTCTTTATAATATAAAAGGAAATCTGCATTCAGAATGTCGATATAGTTTTCTCTCGTAGTTATAAAAAATTTAACTTGAATATACTGATTTTTAACATCATTAATAAAATTAGCAAAAATTTTTTCAACATTTTCCAAAACAACCATTTCATCAAATCCATCTAAAATAATATTTTTATTCTCTAATTGCTCTGGAGTCATTTTCAAATAGTAACATATTGATTGCAATAGACTTTCTTTATATGTTACTTTCGACAATATAACAAAGAGGCAATCCTTTCTATTTTCAAAAAAATCACCTGCAAGATATGCCAAAAGACTACTCTTTCCACTTCCTGGTTGTCCCATAATGATACATACCTTATTATTTGATTGTACAAAATCTAATAATACATCATCTAAATTACTACTTTTATCAATATCCTCCTCATAATGTCTCAAAGCAGCCTCGACGGTATACTCTTCTATATTTCCATTTAAAACCTGCCAATAATATTTACTTTTCTTCTCTATGTCGCGCTTCTCCACTTCATGCTTTTCGTTGTTCCTCTTCCTATCTCTTTTACAATTTTCTATCCTACTTATAATAATTCTTTCAAAATTTGTTTTAACGAAAACGTCTAATAATTTTTTCTTATCTTTTTCTCCTTCCAAAAACAGTTCCGAATTCCATACTTTTTTAAACGAATTAGTATCTTCTTTGTTTTCATTTTTGCTTTCTAAACAACGGGGGGCCTGCACCTTTCTATCTTTTTGCTTTATACTAATTAACTGGTTAAGCATTTTATTATTTTCTATACAAACAGATAATATAACTCTTTGTTCTGGAGAAAATATTTCAAACATCTCATCTACAATCATATTTAGAGATTGTATTATAATTTTCTTTATATCATTGGGTATATATCCTTTATATTTAGTTTGAAATTTCCGAATAATTATTTCTTCACTTATTTCATAATCCGTACCAATTATCTTTAACAGTTCTCCCCTAATAAATTGCTGGATTTGTTCTCTCAAGATCAAATCGTCCACTGCTTCCATATAATCATCTAATTTTTTATCTATTTTTAATACCTGTCTTTTAAACCTCTGCTCATCTATTTTATCTTCTACACAACTACTAATATATCCCCAAAAAAGATCACTTATTATATTTTTTTGTACTATATCTTGTTTTTCCATATAGCATTCCTCTACTTTCTTATTTATTTTGCACAAAAAAGCCTATATATTTGCCCTTTATACAATGGTTAATCAAGCCATAAACAATGACAAAGTGAAAACCGTGTCAATTTAACTTCAATGCACTTATGTTTCCGGTTAAAAAGTACACAAAACGCCAGCCTTTTTTGAAAGCAAATCTGTGTCTCACTCTTCCCCATAACTGCTAACACCTCATGTCTAACAGGATCAGCCTTATATTGTGGAACCCTAAATTCCTTCGCCCAGCTTACTCATAGTAATATTTAATATCATGCGCAAGTGCGGCATCTGTTTTACCGGATGAGCATGCCGTAAGCAGCATTGCCATAAGCATAACAAGTGCTGCCAATACATTTAAAATATTCCGTTTTCTTTTGAATGCTTTCTTTTTCATATGCTAATATCCTCCTCGAATCGTCCTTCGTTCACTAATCCCCTTTTCCTTTGTTCTTAGCAAATCCCTATAACGACTCTTTTATTTTGGGACAAGTATAGCATCTCATAATACAAATTGCAATATTTCAAAAAAAGAGAAACGTTATTTTATATTTTCGTGATGGAAGACGTTACTTCCTTTTCCTTAATTATATTTCCAGGTAAGCATTGACACGCCCTCTTTGCGCAACGTATAATCTTTACAACATCAGATTATCATTCCAGAGAAGAACAAGGAGGATGTATATGCCACAGGTTACTCCCTTTCGCAGTATCAGACCCATCCCGGAGCTGGCAGATCGTATTGCAGCGCTGCCCTATGATGTTTATAACCGCAGGGAAGCGCTTGACGAAACCCTCAGGGAACCTCTTTCCTTTTTAAAGATCGACCGTGCAGAAACACAGTTTCCAGAGGATGTTGACACCTATGATCCAAAGGTTTATGAAAAAGCAAAGGAACTGTTAAACTCCATGCTGCAGGATGGCTCCTTTATCATGGAAGACGCCCCCTGCTACTATATCTATGAGCTTACCATGGACGGCCGCTCCCAGACAGGAATTGTAGCCTGCTCCTCCATTGATGATTACCAGAATGAGATTATCAAGAAACACGAAAAGACCAGAGAAGACAAGGAGCTTGACCGGATCCGCCATGTGGACATTACAGACACCCATACAGGCCCTATTTTCCTGGTATACCGTTCTGTTTCCGTTATCAACCAGATTGTAGAAGATGCCAAACAGGAAGCTCCTTTATATGACTTTGTATCCTCAGATGGGATCAGGCACCGGGTCTTTCGGATTTCCGATCAGGACGCCATTCAAAAGCTTGAAAAGGCTTTTGCAGAAATTCCCTGTACCTATATCGCAGACGGGCACCACCGCTGCGCCTCAGCAGTGAAGGTCGGTCAAAAACGCAGAAAAGAACATCCAGGTTATACCGGCGAGGAAGAGTTTAACCGTTTTCTTTCGGTTCTTTTCCCGGATGATCAGCTTGCGATCCTGCCTTATAACCGTGTGGTAAAGGATCTGAACGGCCTTTCCGTTTCTGAATTTTTAAGTGCCCTGGAAAAAGCAGGCTTTACCGTTTCCGCCCCTCAAAAGGAAGCTATTTCTCCTTCCTTCAAGGGCTCTTTTGGCCTTTACCTTGACGGCAGCTGGTATCTTGTCACTGCTTCCCTGCCGCTTCTTTCCGACGATCCTGTAAAAGGACTTGATGTTTCCATTTTGCAGGACAGAATCTTAGGGCCGATTTTGGGAATTGGAGATCCCAGGACAGACAAACGGATTGATTTTGTAGGCGGGATCCGCGGACTTTCCGAGCTGGAAAGACGGGTTTCCGAGGATATGACACTGGCCTTTTCCATGTATCCCACTTCCATTGAGGAGCTGCTTTCCGTGGCCGATGCAGGGCTGCTTATGCCCCCCAAATCTACCTGGTTTGAGCCAAAGCTCAGAAGCGGACTGTTTTTACATAGTCTTTCTTAAACGCCAAATCGGCCCGGCATGTCAAAATGCCGGGCCTTTTATCCTTTAAAAGATTTTCTATTTATCTGCCTTAAACAGGGTTCCGATCTCTTCCCCTTCCAGGATACGGTTAATATTCCCGATCCGGTTTCCGTTGGCAATCACCATATCTACACCGGCGCTGCCAGCAAGCTTTGCCGCTGCGATCTTCGTTGCCATGCCTCCGGTTCCAAAGGTTGTGTCTGCCCCTTTTGCCATAGCCTCCAGATGGTCATCAATGCTGTCCACATAACTGATAAATCTGGCGTTTTGATCTTTGCGCGGATCGTCCGTATATAGCCCATCTATATCGGAAAGCAGGATCAAAAGATCCGCATCTACCATTTCTGCTACGTTGGCTGATAAGGTATCATTATCTCCAAAGTTTTCTTCCTGGATCTGATCTGTGGAAATCGGGTCATTTTCATTTACAATCGGGATTACCCCTAATTCCAGAAGCTCATGAAAGGTATTCTTGGCATTTTGCAGACTGATCTCATTGAGCAGGATCCTCTTGGTAATCAGGATCTGGGCAATGGTCTGATTGTACTCTGCAAACAGCTTCTGATAGATCATCATCAGTCTTGCCTGTCCTACTGCTGCGCAGGCCTGCTTTTCTGAAAGCGTCTTTGGTTTTTCCTTAAAGCCAAGGGCCTTGCGTCCTGCTCCGATAGCGCCGGATGATACAATCACCACTTCCTTATTCTGATTTCTGATGTCTGTCAGGATCCTCACAAATTTTTCCATTTTCCCCAGGTTCAGATTGCCTGTACTCGTATGGGTGATCGTCGAGGTTCCGATCTTAATAACGATCCTCTTTTTCTCCCGCAAAAAACTTCTGTCCACTTTTCTATTCCTTCCCCGTGTCCCTTATTTTTGTCACAGGTATCATTATACCATTCTTTCAAGGAACGTCAATCAGTCTCTCTGTATTCTTCTTTTCCCCAAATGCTTACCGTACATTCTGATACCTGCCGCAGTAGGGACATCTGCCCGCATAACCTGCTGCCGCCTGAAAAGATGCACCGCAGCCCTGGCAGCTTACAGCCACCAGCCTGACCTTTGAGAGATCCACCGGTTTATCATCCATCAGTTCTCCTTCTCCCGGAAGGATTTCATCCCGAACAGAAGCCGGGTCAAAATCATATTTGCCCCGATACTCATAAATATCTATTGTCATCCCCACCGGATAGTCTCCTGTTCCCTGTTCAAAGTTCGTGGGAATAATCGCTTCTCTTTCTATATGGTTACGGTCAAAATAGTGAACCTTAACATTAACCGGGAACCTGCCGTTCACTGTATAAGCTGTGTTTTCCACATAGCTGTAGATCTTTGCCGGATATTTTGTTCCATGCTTTATAATAAAAAACCTCTGGTATCGCTTTACAAGCACCCATAGGATCATGGCCAGTCCAAGTATCAAAAACAGCACGGGGATCATCAAAAAGGCTCGGAAATCATCTGTCATCCACGCACTGACTCTCCAAAATGTGACTGTAAATACGCCCCCTATTGCAGTAAAAGCCGCTCCCACAATCAATAGTATCTTTTGAATTCCACTCATCATTTCTCCCCTTACCGCTTTGTTACATATTTTTTATCCTAATATATCATCTTATAAAATCCTACTATAAATCGCAAGATCTTCTTCCTTAAACACATCAAAAACAACTTTCATTTCGCTTCCTGTTTCCTCATAATATTTCCGAACCGTTTCTACTGCGATTTCTGCCGCCCGTTCATTAGGGAACATAAAGACGCCTGTGGAGATACAGCAAAAAGCCACACTCCTGACCCCATTTTGCTCTGCAAGCTCCAAGCAGGAATGATAACAGGATGCTAACAGCTTCTCATCTGCCTCCTCAATGGCCCTGCCAAGCCTTTCTACCTCATTTTGTGCAGGAAAAGCTTTGGAATTTTTCCATCCTCTCATCAAGCATACCGCCTTTCTTCCAAATCAACGGCTCTGATCTCCGCTCGCTATTTGGGTATCAATTCATTTCATTGTAACACATCTTGTTACATCTCTTGCAAAATATCATTCAGTTGATGTAATGTCAATAGTTACATCTCCGACTTTGAAAAAAGGTGCGCTGATCATGCCCACCTTCATTCTTTTCTTAAAGTCTTTTCTTTTATATCCCTAACCACATCAGCCAGCGTCATATTTGTCAGTTCCCTTTCCATGGCCTCCTGCACTCTAAGCAGCTTATCATCCAGCACAGCATGAATGCTTCTTCCCACCGGACAGGCCATGCTGGGATTTTCATGGAAATGGAATAAGGTTTCACTTGGAGTACATTCTACCGCTCTGTATACGTCCAAAAAGGAAATTTCATCCAGGGGTCTTGTAATGGTAACGCCTCCGGTTCCTCTAGCTACCTCAATCAGCCCGGCGGCCTTCAACTGCTGAAGCAGCTTCCTGATGATAACCGGATTGGTGCCAATGCTGCCTGCCATAAGCTCACTGGTTACTTTGCAATCTGTAAAAGTCACGATACAGGCAAACATATGGATTGCCATTGTAAATCTGCTGGAAATCTGCATACTTTCTCCGTTCCACAGACGGGCTCCGCCTGTCTTCCCACCACGCCTTTATAAGCCCGAAGCAATGTCTGGAACTTATATCAGCGCTTCTATAAAGAAAGTTTACCTCAAAATCCTGCTTTACACAATCTTTTCAAAGATCAGGATCTTCTGTGTAACCTTGTTAAGATATGGCAGTCCCGCAAAGGGTTTTAAAATAGGAAAGAGCGCTGTCATTCCTCTTACGATATTATCGTCCTTTATCTTCCTGTAGCCTTCTGCTGCCTTTCCAAGATCCTCAAAGCAATCCGCTCCGAAAACAAACTTTGCTCCGGTATCCTTTATGGACTTTTCTACCTTTTCGCGGTTGACCCATTTCTTTGCAAGGCATTCCAGCAGCACAGTTGCATTTTCAAAATGATCTCTGATAATCCCCAGCATTTTGGCATTTTCTTCCTCTGTCAGGTACATGGAAAGTCCCTCTACGATAAACAGCATCTTCCCTCTTACCTTGATCTCTTTTGCCCACACATCCTCCAGTACAGAGCATCCTATGGTAGAAACCCGGCCCTTTTCCTGATAGATCTGCTCACGGACGCTTGCCGTTTCCGGAAGATCCAGATTGTACCAGGTGATCCTGCCGTTATCCATACGGTAAAATCTGGTGTCCAGTCCACAGGCAATATTGACAACCGTACAATCCGGATTTTGATCGATAAATTTCTTTACCAGTTCGTCAAATACGATCGTCCTTGCAATTACCCCGCTTCCCATTGTTGAATCTTTGGAAGCCTTGCTGAAATCATAATCAATTTTTTCTACCATTTCCACCGCTTTTGCATCATAAAATTTATGTTTCCTGCTCAGGGAATACTGCGCTCTCGCATAAAAGCTCTGCAGCATGGTCTCTGCTGCTCCATTCAGTTCCGGCTTGATTTTCTCTTCCACTGTGTTTTCCCTCCTCTTTCTTTTGCATATCATTTCCCGCTGCGCAAGTTAGTTCTTGCTAACCATTGTCATTTTACCGAAGTCGGCCACATAATTCAAGCCTTTTAAGGCAAACTTAATGTCCCTTATGCTTATCCATCTTTATCCTCATAAAAACGCAGAGTCCCTTCAAGCAATATGGGTAACTCTGCGCTTTCTTCCGTTTTCAAATCTGATATGTCAAAAAATTTTTCCGGCCCTTCACCGTTCTGCATCAAACCGGATCATCCACCGGACATCTGTGTTGAGCATTTCAAATACCCTGACACATTTTTGGCGTTTACCGCTTCAATGCCCTCTGCTCTTGTCACTTCAAACGCAGCATCTATGACCATTTCCTTTGTAACTCTTACTTTTTTTAGGGGTGCGTGCCTTCCTCTCAAGCAGATCCTCTATCCGACCACCGGAACCACCTTTGCAATCAGCACATTTCTTGCATTTTCCTCTGTATCCTGGGTCTCGTCATAGCCGTCATAGGGCGCATTGGGATCATGGGGCTTTTGCTTCTTGCCTGCCCTGCAGACCTGATCCTTGTGGCGGAAAACCCAGTCCAGATCATCATACCAGCCGGTATGGCCCGTAATGACCATAGGAGAAAGCTTACGGCTGCGCAGCTTCTGTTCAAATTCTGCCAGAGATCTCTTTGCCAGTTCGTTATCCTCTGCCAGGGCATCCAGGAAGGAATATCCTCCGTCAGGGCCAAACCAGATCGTATCGCCGGTAAACAGATACTGGTCGTCGATCAGATAGCACATATGTCCCCAGGTATGTCCGGGTACCAGAAAACATTCTATTTTAATGTCATTGATCCAAAAGACCTGCCCGTCCTTCAGCAGCTTTCGCTGACAATCATAATGGTTTTGCCGTTTTTGGTGTAAAAAAAGATATTGGCAATATATTCCCTCACACAGCTTACATGCTCATCAATCCGCCCTGTGTTCATGGGTTTAAAGATCTCTTTTCCCCTGAATTTCAGGGACATAAATTTTTCCTGAAAATGATTTCCTGCTCTGCTCATAGATAAATGCTCCTTTCTCTTGCCCTCTTGCCTATTCATTGCCTTGAAATGCTGCTTTTCATATAGCCATCCCATTGCAAAACTGCTATTTTACATTTATGGATCATGCGGAACTGCATATTTATAAGCAGGTGCTATAGAGCGGCCGGTACTTAGGCGCTGTGTTTTGGCGCCTTATGTACCGCTGCCAGCGATATGCAGCGAGAGCGTGCCTGCGTTAAATTGCAGATTCCGCACCATTCACATAAAAAAAACAGTTTTGCAAGGTTCCCTATGCTAAGGACATTTTAGCACCTGCCAAAGGAGTGCGCTTTCATTTATCTGCTATGTTTTCAGGATAACTGTTCTTCCCTGTAATCAAGGAAATCCAAAAATCGGCGGGCAGCTAAGGACAGCTCTTTCCGGCTCCTCACCGCCACTCCGATGGTTCGGTACGCCGGAACATCCAACGGTTTTATTGCAATATCATAAGACCGGTATCAGTCAATTTCCATTTTAAACACAATGGGATAATCCCCGTCGCGATATTTTGAAGTAAGGAAAAGCCCGTCAGCCTCTCTTTTCCATAAAGGCTTTTCATCCGTTCCCAGGATGCTTATCTCCCGGATGATACCGCAGAAATTATCTTTTTCATGGGCAGGCTGTATTCCAAGAGCCCTGATCACATAGCTGCCGCTTTCAGAGGGCCGCAGCACAGTGGCATATAAACAGCCGTTTGCCGTGGTAAAGCGGATATCCTCCGAGGTAAACTCTTTCCTTATGCTGTCCGTAAACTGCCCTTCCGGGATTTCAGTGGGCCCTTCCCCGGATCTGCGCCAAAGCTCTGTGCCGTAAATGGCTTCTCCGTTTTTGGAAAGCCATTTCCCTATGTCAAGTAAAATGCCCCTGTCCTCCTCCGGAATCGAGCCATCAGCCTTAGGGCCGATATTCAAAAGCATGCAGCCGTTTTTACTTACAATATCAACCAGATCACACACAAGCTCTCTGGCGCTGCGGTAGGTATTGCTTTCCGTGTAACACCAGGAATTCAGCGCCACCGAGGTATCCGTCTGCCAGAAAAACGGCTTCCGCTCTGCAAATTGTCCTCTTTCCACATCAGGCACTGCAGCCCCAAATAAAAATGCATCATGTTTATAGGTGATTACCGCATCACTGCCCCATTCGCTGGCGCGGTTATAATAATAAGCGGCAAACTTTTTCAGGTAGGGCTTAAAGGCTCTGTGCTGGATCCACCAGTCAAAATAGATGATCCTTGGCCGATACCTGTCTACCAGTTCGCAGCACCTGACCAGCCAGTCCTGCAGATATTCCTCTGTCGGCTCAGGCTTACTGAAAATATCATGCAGCTCTCCTGCCGGCATTGAGGGCCAGTACAGATCCCCCCTTTGCAGAGGTTCCCTGACGTCACTGTCAAATTCTTTTCCTACTCCCATAAAAAACCAGTGCTCGGCACGGTGGGAGGATGCGCCCACTTCCATTCCAAGGGCATTGCAGCTTGCCTTAAGCTCCAACAGCACATCCCGATGCGGCCCTTTTTCATAGGCATTCCAGTGAGAGATCTCGCTCTTGTACATCTGAAAGCCATCATGATGCTCTGCAACAGGAACAACATATTTTGCTCCTGCCGCCTTAAAAAGCTCCGCCCACTCCCGGGGATCAAAGTTTTCTGCCCGGAACATAGGGATAAAATTCTGATAACCAAATTTGGTATGCTCTCCATAGGTTTCAATGTGATGCTGATATTCTGCACTGTCCTTCACATACATATTTCTGGAATACCACTCATTTGCAAAGGCAGGCACGCTGAAAACTCCCCAATGGATAAAAATCCCGAATTTGGCCTGCCTGTACCATTCCGGAACCTGATATGCCGCCAGGGAATGCCAGTCATCCTTATAAGGCCCCTTCTCAATTACCTGATCAATGGTGGTAAGATATGGTTTTAAATCATACATACGCCGTCCTCCTGTTTTATACCTGATCCCTCTTATTTTCTAAGTTCTATTGTAGCAAATTCCTAAAATAAGGCAACCGCATCCTTTCATCAATCCTTCTCATAAAGGAATAGGTATAGGGGGTAAAATATTTCGTCCAGAAGCTGCTTTGCCACCCCTGCCTGTCCCTCCTGCCTAGGGAAAAAGCAGGGGCTTACGGATAAGTGCTTCTGCAGCTTTTCAAACAGTGGGGCAAGCTCTGCCCGTTCTTCCTGTTTCAGTTCCCCGATAACCACCTTGCTGTCTTTGTCTGAAAACTCATACTCCTTCAGGGATAAGACGGCATCCGAGCACCGGATCCCAAAGCCGCTTAAAACAAATAAACGGTTCACTTCTTCCAGATTCGCATACCTGCTTATGGCAATGCCAAAGATCCCATCCCGAACCAGCTCTCTGGCCGCTGCCTGTTCTCTCTCTTTTTCATACTCCTGTCTGCAAAGCTCCATTGCCTCTTCCATGTTCATGTCTTTACATTCCATTATCTGATTGATCTCTTATTTCTCCTTCTTTCTTTTTGTTTTCCCGAAATGTCCGTATGCCAAAAAAGAGAAGGCCAAGGACACGAAATCCTTGGCCTTCTCTCCAGGCACAAAAAATCGCGGCATCATAAATGACACCACGATGCTTGTTCTTTTCTTACTGACAGACCTTCGGGGTAATCATTAATGCGATATTATCATGAAAAACTGCTCTCTTTAATTCCGTCATGATGATTACCTCCTTTACTTGTAAATTTTTAAATCATGGTAGCATAAGGCCGCTGGTCTGTCAAGAGCCGGTATCCGCTCCCAGAAGCAGGCCCTCGCCGATCATCGTCAGAACCGCACCGATCTCGTTGCCTTTTTTCAGCACAGTGGTATAATACAAATTATCAGTTACATGAGGTAAACGACTAGTGAAGAAAATTTGCTTTATTATAAATGACATTTCAATGTCGGGGGGACTAGACCGTGTGAATGCCGCACTGGCCTCTGCTCTGGCGGATGATTACGAAGTCTGGATTGCTTCCCTGGTATCAGGAGGTAAAAACTGGTATCCTTTGGATCCCAGAATCTGCGTTCAATATTTCCACAAAGAAGGTCTCCGGCTCCGGCAGGCTGTAGTCCGGCTGCACACCCCCCTGAAGCGTTTCATCCGGGAAAGGGATTTTGACTTAGTAGTGTTACAGGATTTCTATCCCTGCATAATTGTGTCGCCACTGCGGCTCCTTACCCGCTCAAAATTCATATTCTGTGACCATGGTGCATTGCGCGATGGTCGAGGCCATCCCACCTTTATGCGGAGAATGGGCTCCATTCTCTGTCACAGAACTGTGGTGCTGACAGAGAGAAATCTGGAGGATTATGTCAGTCGCTTTTGGGTTCCACGGAGAAAGCTATGCTGCATTCCCAACTGGATCGACTTCTCTCTTCCTCATTCTGAAAATTATCGTGCGGACTCAAAGCGGATCCTTGCCGCCGGGCGTTTTGCAAAGGAGAAGCAGTTTGATGTGTTATTACGCGCATTTCACCGGGTTGTGCAAAAGCATACTGATTGGTCATTAGATCTATACGGCGATGGAGAACTGATGCCCCAGCTGCAGGAGCTGGTTTTAAAGCTGAAGCTTACAGAAAATGTCCGTTTACCGGGAATGTGTTCCGATCTGCTCTCCCGCTACGGGGACTATTCCATGTGTGTTTTGTCCTCATATCGCGAAGGGCTGCCCCTGGTACTTCTGGAAGCAAAGCTGAACCGCCTACCCATTGTTAGCTTTGATATTGCCACAGGTCCCAGAGAGATTGTACGCCATGAAATAGATGGCCTGCTGGTTCCTCCCGGCAACGAAGGAATGCTCTATGAGTCAATTTGTCGTCTGATCGAAGATCCGAAGCTTCGTATGCAGATGTCCCAACGTTCTCATGAGAATACCTCACAATTTGACAGGGAGCTTGTTCTGGCACAATGGAAAAATCTGATTGAAGAATTGACAGTAAAATAACAACGCCAAACAGAAAGGGAATAGTTTTGTTTTCAATGAAAGAAGAAAGTATCCTTCCTATACGAGTCCCTCTAAGAGTCATCATAAGCTTTTCCCTGCAGATTATGCTTCTTGCCTGTGCTGTGACCCTGCATATTTCAGGCTCAATCACAGAGGTCTATAACTGGTATGTATTCAGAAATTTCTGCATTTTTCTATGTGCAGTGGTGTTCTGTGCTTCTGACTTGCGAAAAAGAATTCTGCTGCTCGCTTTTTTCTGTACAAGCTTTATATTTTTAGGCTGCAGAACACTGATCGATTTCTTTCGAGGCGAACAATGGTGGATAGGTTTTCAGCCTCAGGACATTCTCTTCGCCTTAAACAGTGTCGCTTTGAGTATGCTTATGCTTTATGCCGGGGCGATACTGTATATTTGCACAGTGAAGCCAAAAAGGGCGGCAGACAAAAGCCTGGCCGCTCCAAAGACTACTGACGCACAAAACGCCTGCAGCACCGCTTCTCTGCAGATTACAGCGCTGTGCCTGTACATCATCTGCATGGCGTTTTACTTATATTGTGAATTTGATAAGCTGGCTTTTATGCACGGCAGGGTTTATATGGATTATTTCATTTTATACACCCCTTCTTATCCTGCATTATTTGGAAGCATCAGCTACTGTATGCCCTTTGCCCTTTGTGCGTTTCTGGCTGCTCTTCCTAAAAAGAAGCTGGCTTTCGCGGCCCTCACTGTCTATCTGCTTTCTGCAGTGCCTCAGTTGATCATCGGAATTCGTAACCCATTCATTCTGAACGCACTGTTCATTTTCCTGTACTGCTTCATTCGTGATTACCTTGGAGACACGAAACGCTGGCTTGGCAGATGGGAGATTTGCGCCACTGCTGCTCTGCTTCCATTTGCCTGCATTGGACTCTCTGTTTTGAATTACACAAGAGAAGGAATTTCTCCGGAAAGCAGCAATGTATTCAGCCTGATAATTGATTTATTCTACAGACAGGGAGCCTCCTTCTGGACGCTATGCGTTGGGCATGCCGTTCTTCCAATTCTCCCCGGTGTAAAACGGAACTTCACCTTTGGTTCCATGATCGACTACATATTATATGGACGTATCGGCCGCATGCTATTTGGAACGACCGCTCTGCCCAGCGGTAACAGCGCTGAACTCGCCACCAGGAGCCACAGCCTTAGCCACGCAATTTCTTTCGCCGGTCATACCGGATATTTGGAAGGACACGGACTGGGATCATCATATATTTTAGAAGTATTTTCCGATTATGGTTATGCCGGAATTATCATATTCAGCCTTCTCCTGGGAGTTTTTCTTTTGTATTGCATGGATGCTGTCCGAAAGGGCTGGTTTACGAGAACGCTGATCCTGCTCTTTTTGGGAAATTTGTTCTTTATTCCCCGTGGGGGAGCAACGGAATGGTTTTCCTTCCTGATCCATATTCATTTCTGGCTGGTGATATTCGCCTGCCAGCTCGGAGGGCGAGTGCTGTCCTGGATAAAAATCAGACTTCAAAGCAACGGTCAGCAGAAGAAGCGCTCCTGACCGAAAGTCCCATGCGCCATGCGGTCTGTGTAAATTTTATATGTCCGTTCCAGCCCCTCGCTCACGCTGTATAATGGCTTCCACCCAATGCCTTTCAGTTTTTCCGTATTGAGCAGGGCATAGGCTGCTTTTGAGGCAGCCTCGTCTTCTTCCATTCGATACACAACCTTTCTCCCTGCCAGATCTGCAATTCGCTCGGCATATCCTGCAAGCGTCATGCCCTCATCATCCTCAGATAAATTGTAGGCCTGACCGCAGACTCCATCCAGCAGCACCCTGATAATCCCGCTTACACAGTCAGCTACATAGCAATAGGAATACCGCTGGGTGCCATTGCTCTTCAAAATTATATCCTCACCTGCTAAGGCCTTCGCCATAAACTGAGCCATTGCTTTTGTGTCCTTTTTCCTGTCCGCTCCAAAAACACGGCTAAGACGAACTGTTACAAAATCAACCCCATACTGCTTTCGATAGGATTGACAGAGTGCTTCGCAAACACGCTTTGACTCATTGTATCCCATCCTCGCCTGATTACAGTCAAGATACCCACAGTATTGTTCATCCATAGCCGCTTCCGTGCCTTCTCCGTAGATCTCAACGCTGGATGTCAGTAGAAACCGGGCGTTCTTTTCTGCGGCAAGGTGCAATAGCTGCTCACAGCCAAGAACATTTGTTAAAATCGTTCCAACCGGATCCGCAGAATACTGGTGTGGATGCGTATTGGATGCGAAATGAAGAACATAGTCCACCTTCCCCTGGTATACAACGGGGGTTGTTACATCCGCTTTTTGATACAAAACAGTTCCATCGGAGTTTCCCCCTCTGCGGGATAAGGACACCGCACGAATTCCATCCTCGTATTTTTCATTCCGGTAACGGAACACATCCAGCAGAAAGGAACCTATAAAGCCCGTCCCCCCGGAAAGCAGAACCGTTTTATTCCTCAGTCTGTCCCAGTCATATGGAAGCTGTGCAACAGAAACAATATCTTCTTTTTCTAAATTCGTCATATGCATTTTCCTTACCCAAGCTTCAAATATGCTTTGAACAGTTCCAGATCTTCCTTGGTTGTCAATTTAATATTCTTTTCAGAACCGGCGGCAAAATGCAGTGCAACTCCAAGCTCAACCATCATTGTGTTGGCGTATGATGAGCCCTGAATACCGATTCCTTTTTCAAACGCCTCGTGATACTTCTGGTTCAACAGAGTGAACTGATATGCCTGCGGCGTTGAAACGCGGCGCAGCTTTTCTCTCTGGATATATTGGGTTGACACCGATTTGTCATTTTCGTTTACAAGAAAAATCTGCTCATAATACGGCAGAGAGGTCACTGCGTTTCCATATTTCTGGCATTTGCTGATAACATCTGTCAGCACAGAAGGTTCTACCAGAGGACGAATCCCGTCATGAATAATGATGGTATCCCCTGCATCGGCCTTTCCCTCCAGATAATATACGCCGTTTCTGATGGACTCCTGGCAGGTATCTCCTCCGGGCACAATCCATTTCAGTTTGCTGATTTTGTATTGCTTTGCAAAGGAAGACACGGCACTAATCCACCCATCGAGGCAGACAACCTCAATGGCATCGATCTGCGGATGCTGCTGGAAGCCCTCCAGCGTATAGATCAGAACGGGCTTGCCCTGTATGCTGTAAAATTGCTTGGGAATATCTAATCCCATTCGATTGCCGGAACCTCCTGCGAGGATTAACGCAATATTCATGGGGCAATACCACCTTTCCACAATAAGATTTTAAGCCAGTTATTTCAAAGCCGTACAATAGCGATCCTTTTTATAGATCCGATAGCTATGCTCGGTATCCAGACATTCATATTCGTGATGGCACACTCTCTCTGATAATGGTGGCAGCGTCATATAGTCTCCAAACGCCATTGTAAGATAAGTATCATATCCTATTGGGATCGGGAGACTGGTATCTTCAAAGGGAACGTATTTTTGCCGGGAAAATAGTTCTGCCGGGTATTCCATCTGCATGTATCGTGGGCCTGAGCAAAGCTCTGTTACATTTTGACATGTGGAAATAGGATATCTGCTCATCTGCTTTTCACAGAAGCGCCAGATTTTATCCCGAAGATGATTGGAAGAAACAAGGAAAAGCGCCAGCTTTCCGAACGCATACACTACCTTCCCATGGTTTTCCGGTGCTCTTCCG
>FR894550.1:17166-21073 GCA_000436115.1 Firmicutes bacterium CAG:534
CGTAGGCCAGCGCCCATAATTTCTGGAGTCTGCGTTTATATCCCTGCGGACAGCCATCAATGGGCAATACATCAAGCTTTACCCCGTGATTGATATTCAGATCTTTTTTGTATGTTTCAATGAACGTTGTCTCGTTGTCGTGAATGGTTAGAAATTGATTTGCAGTATGAACATTTTGTGTTTCATACTGGATGGAATATTTAGGACTATCCTTCCACACATCCTTCAGACGTTCGTAATCCTCTCTCGGCATAAACACATCCACATCATCATCCCATGGAATAAACCCTTTATTTCTGACGGCACCAATGCAGCAGCCTCCACACAGGAAATATGTCAGCTTATTTTCACGACACACGGAATCAAAGTACTTCACCATTTTAAGGCTTATCCTCTGAAGTTTTCTGGTTTCCGCTTCTGATATTTCAATGTTACTCATGATTGCTTTCCCTTCTCTGATTATCCACATGCCGAAGGTTTTGTTTTCTGGTGAAAGAGCCGGAGAAATATGGTCTGCACTAAAAAAGCATCCATACATTCGTTTTGTAATTATATCGTGAAACAGCGGTTTCGTCAATTTTTCTCCGGCATGCTGTCTCAGTACAAATGAGAAATTTCGGCCTCACTTCATTGTCTTTTTTCCCGCACTGTGCTACAATACAGTAATTGTATTGTGTTCTCCCATAGTAGTATTTTTCCAGGTAAGAGGTTGATGTCATATATGAAAATTGAATTTTCGCCACCGGATATTAGCGAAGCTGAAATACAAGCTGTTGAAGAGGTATTGCGCTCTGGTTGGATTACCACCGGTTCCCGCACGCGGAAGCTGGAATCGGAAATTGCCGGGCTGTGCGGAACCGAACGCACAGTCTGCATGAATTCCCAGACAGCCTGTGCTGAAATGGCCCTTCGTCTTCTGGGGATCGGCCCGGGTGATGAGGTGATCGTGCCCGCCTATACCTACTCAGCTACAGCGTCCGTGGTATGCCATGTGGGTGCCAAGCTGGTACTGGTTGATTGTGCCAGAGATTCCTTGGAAATGAATTATGATCAGGTGTCGGCTGCGATCAACGAGCATACGAAGGTGATTATTCCCGTTGATCTTGCCGGCATTCCTTGCAATTACCAAAAAATCTATGAAATGGTGGAAGAAAAGCGCAAATATTTCCATCCCTCCAATCCTATCCAGGAGGCCTTTGGACGAATTATCATTTCGGCAGACACTGCACATTCGCTGGGTGCTTCCCGGCATGGCATTCCAACAGGCAGTCTGGCTGATTTTTCTTCCTTTTCCTTTCATGCGGTAAAAAACATTACCACTGCGGAAGGAGGCGCACTGACCTGGCGCAAAATCCCGGGAATGGACAGCGATCAGGTGTACAGGCAGCTCCAATTATTCTGCCTGCACGGTCAAACAGTAAATGCCTTTGACAAAACCCGCCTGGGATCCTGGGCATATGATATTGTACAGCCGTGGTATAAACATAGCTTAACTGATCTGGCTGCTGCGATTGGTCTTTCTCAGCTTCATCGATATCCTGAAATGCTGGTGCGCCGCAGAGAAATTATATGTCGCTATGACAAAGCCTTTTCCCCGCTGGGTATCCTCACCCTGCCGCACAATGCCCCAGACCATCAGTCTTCTGGACATCTGTATATATGTAGAATACCCGGAATCACGCAGGAACAGAGAAATGCCATTTTTGCAGAAATGGCGGGGCAGGGAATTGCCTGCAACGTTCACTATATCCCGCTGCCTATGCTGACAGCATACCGGACAATGGGATTTCATATTGAGGATTTCCCCAATGCCTATGCGTCCTTTAGCAATGAAATCACGCTTCCGCTGCATACCCTGCTGACGGACGAAGAGGTGGATTACATCATTTCGGTATTCTCCAGTATTGTTAGAAAGTATTGTATCTATGATAATAAGAAAATGGGATGATCTGCCGATTGCCATGCGTTCTGAAGCGGTACGGTCATATTACGATGCGTTGTACAGAAAAAAAACAAGTCTTTTTCTGAAGCGGGGGTTTGACCTGGTGTTGTCATCCCTTCTTCTTTTCATTCTGAGTCCTGTTTTTCTTCTTTTGGCTATTTTGATTAAGCTGGACTCTCCCGGCCCTGTTTTTTTTCGTCAGGAACGGATAACAGCCTACGGAAGACCTTTTCGAATTTTCAAATTTCGAACAATGGTGTGGGATGCCCCGGAACGCGGCCCCTCTATTACCGTTGCTGAGGATTCCCGCATTACCAGAGTGGGAAAAATCCTTCGCAGGTTTCATCTGGATGAATTGTGTCAGCTGATTGATGTATTCCGGGGTGATATGAGCTTTGTAGGTACCCGCCCGGAGGTTCCTGAATACGTTGCGGCGTACACTCCTGAAATGTGGGCAACGCTGCTGCTGCCCGCAGGGATCACCAGTCATGCCTGCCTTCTCTATCGGAATGAAGCCGCACAGCTGAATGCGGCCGAAAACCCGGAACGGGTTTACCTTGAAAGGATACTCCCTGCGAAAATGAAGTATAATCTGGAGGATATTCTGAGGTTCAGCCTTCGGCGTGATATCGTTATCCTTTTTCAGACGCTGTATGCAGTTTTTTTTAAGTAAGGTGAAGAAAATGCCCACAAATACCGTATCTCTCTGCGTGATTGCGCTAAACGAAGCAGAATATCTTCCCTATCTGTTAGATGATTTTCTCATGCAGACCTATCCCCATGAAAAAACGGAAATCATATTGATTGACAGCGGCTCCTGCGATGGGACTATGTCTCTCATGGAGGCCTTCCGCCAGAAATACCGGACTAAATTTCTGAATATTCAAATCGGGACAAACCCCCGGATTATTCAGGCGGCAGGCTGGAATGAAGCCATCGCCCTCAGCACAGGAGATGTTATCGTTCGTCTTGATGCCCATACCCGTATCCCCTCTGACTTTACAGAGAAAAATATGCGGATTATTAAACAGGGCGAGTATGTTGTCGGCGGACTCTGCAGATGCATCTGCGATACGGACAGTCCCTGGCAGAAAACCCTGCTTTGGGCAGAAAACTCTCTTTTTGGCAGTTCTGCAAGAACCAGTCGCCGTGCAGTCCGAAAACAGTATGTCAAAACAGTTTCCCACGGAGCTTACCGCCGTGAAGTGTTTAATGTTGTAGGGCGTTTTAACGAAGCCCTGCTCCGCACAGAGGACAATGAAATGCATTATCGCATTGGTCAGGCCGGTTATCGAATCCTTTTTGATCCTGAGATTGTTACCCTCCACTATGTCCGAAATACGCTCCGGAAAATGTTGCGGCAGAAATATGGGAACGGCTTCTGGATCGGTTATACGTTGCTGGTTTGCCCGGGGTGCGTCAGTCTTTATCATCTGGTACCCTTCCTGTTTGTGCTGGGGATTATATGCACAACAATTTTGGCCTTTGCCGGTTTCCCATATTTTTCCTACCTTATTTGGTCGGCATATGCGCTGTTCTGCGTGCTTTTTTCTCTGCCGGGAATCAACGAGACTGGCCTGTGGAGCTTTTTGCTGCCCGGTATTTTCCTGCTTATGCATGTAAGCTATGGCATTGGCACTGTACAGGGTCTCTGGAAACGAATGTACGAAGCTGTATTGCAAAAGAAGCATATATAGGCTCTGCAAACCGGTTAAAATCAGGCTCATCAGTAATATGAAGGGCGGTTCATGCACCGCACACAATAACGAATCTTTGAAGAAGGAACAGAAATCATGAGAACCAGGCTGGCAGCAAAAAACACAGTGGCAAGCTTGTTTTTACAAATTGTACTGGCAATATCCGGCATGCTTGTTCCTCGCTATTTTACCATTCAATATGGCTCCTCCATCAACGGTCTGGTGTCGTCCAGCTCACGGTTTATCGGCTACTTGGGATTAGTTGAAG
>FR894550.1:21093-21639 GCA_000436115.1 Firmicutes bacterium CAG:534
GAGTCGATGCAGCCGGTACAGTAGCGTTGTACGCCCCGCTTGCGCAAAACAAAACAGATGATGTAAGCACAATAGTATCTACTGCACGTTGGTTCTACCGGCGTTCAGGCATTCTTTTTGTTCTGCTTTGCGCAGGACTTGTAGCAGCTTATCCGTCTGTTGTTTTGCAGGAAATACAAAATACTGTGTTTGTACGGATGCTGATCGTGATCCTGTCCGTTACAGGGATTGTTGATTACTTTTACCTTGGTAAATACCGAATCCTTTTGCAGGCCGATCAGAAGGGATATGTCATCTCTGTAATCAAGATGATCGGCACGGTGGCTGCTACCGTCATATCCATTGGATTGATTCTGATAAACGCAGATGTCCTGCTGGTAGAAGGAGCTGCCGCAGCAATCTACCTGCTCCGAAGCCTTGCAGTTGGTCAATATGCCAAAAGTCACTATCCTTCCGTCAGCTTCCGTGCACATCCACTGCCTTCCGCATTCAGGCAGCACTGGTCTGCTCTGTTTCACCAGCTAATCGGAAGTGCGGTTAATAGCT
>FR894550.1:21706-31983 GCA_000436115.1 Firmicutes bacterium CAG:534
TGGTAGAAATCAGTGTATACAGCGTATACAGTTTGGTAAGCCGGGCTCTGATCGGACTGATGAATTCCGTTTCTAACGGCATCAGCTCGGGATTCGGACAGGTGATTGCGCAAAAAGAAGAGAAAACTCTGCAGGTAAGCTTCAGTACCTATGAGTTTTTGGTTTATATGCTGGTCTTTGCATCCTATTTCTGCATGTTCATCCTGCTCTATCCGTTTATATGCCTATATAGCAAAAATTTTGCAGATGGAGCAGCATACCCGCGCTGGGAGCTGGTTATGCTGTTTACATTGGCCGGACTGCTGCAGTGCATTAGAATTCCCGGTTATACAATGATTGTTGCTGCTGGGCACTACAGGCAGACCCAGAGCAGAGCGGTTCTGGAGGCGATTATTAATCTGGGAATTTCGGCAGTCTTGATCCGTCCGTTTGGAATTTCCGGTGTCATGATCGGTCTGTGTACATCTCATCTGTATCGGACAACGGATATGATTCTGTACAGCAGAAAAAAAATTTTGCATGGCTCCATAAAAACCACGGTGAAACGTCTTGTGCGCAACGGCTTCCTTTTCGTAATACTGTCTGCAGTAGGAATACAATGGGTTCCACAGCAGGCAGGCAACTGGCCGGAATTATTTGGATGCGCCGTCATCGTGGGTTTTATAGGGTTCTTCCTTTTTGGAAGCATCAACTTTGCAGCGGAAAAAAAACAGAGAAAGCAGGTTCTTGAGAGGGTGTTTTCCATATTCAATAGTCACTGACAGCAAGGAGAAGCAGAATGAAAAGTCCTATAATTTCAGTTATTATCCCGGTTTACAATGTTGAAGCCTTTCTGCACCGATGTGTGGATTCCGTAACATCACAGACCTTCCATGATATTGAAATACTGCTGATAGATGATGGCTCCACTGATTCCAGCGGGCAGCTATGTGATGCACTGGCTCTGACAGACAGCCGGATCCATGTGTTTCACAAAGAAAACGGTGGAGCGGGGGATGCCAGAAATACCGGCATTGACCACGCACTGGGAGAATACCTGATCTTTTTTGACAGTGACGATTATGTAGATGAGGATATGTTGGAGATCCTTTATGGATTGATTTTAAAATATAAAACCAGAATTGCCGCCTGTACAACTACAGAGCATTTCAAGGTACCGGAAAACCAAAAACATGACAATCGGATCTATCTTCTCTTCCCACAGGAAATGCTAGAGAATATTATGCTGCGAAAAATGAATAACTATTCCGTATGTACGAAATTGATCCATCGGAGTCTATGTGAGGGACACCGTTTCTGTAAGGGAAAAACCTACGAGGATGTTCGGTATATCCCCGGTCTTCTTCTGCAGGTTGAACGCATTGTGCTGATTGACCGCCCCATGTATCACTACTGGCACAGACTCGGCAGTGTCTGCTCCTCCCCCTTTTCCGTAAATGACCTGATGCATGTCGAGGCGCATCAGTATATTTTAGACCAGGTTCGTGAGCATTGGCCTGCGCTGGAGGATATCGCTATTTTCCGCTGCCGCTGGTCCCAATTTCTTCTGTTAGACAAAATGTTGATGTCACCGGAATTTGATAATAATCCGCTGTTTTGGCAGACTGTATCTGATCTGCGAAGCCACTGGAAGGAAATAGTTACTTGCCCTTATTTTCAGCCGACACGCCGCATTTCAGCCTTGGCGCTGAAGCTGGGAGTCCCATGTTATCATCTCTTATTGCTGCTGCACAGCAGAAGTGTGGAGGTGAACGCCTGAAAATTGACAGTCAGGAAAAGGAGTTCTTATGTACAAATCCAAAGCAAAACCGTATTTTCCTCAAAAGACCACTGCCTCTTTTTGTGTGCAGTTAATATTTCTTGTCTGTGCAGGCTTGCTGCATATGATAGGGTCCCAAATGTCGAATTACAATCTGATCGTATTTGGAAATCTCTGTATTTACGCCTGTATCGTGGTTTTCTGCGCTGCTGATCTACGCAGAAGATTTGTAATGCTGCTTTTTAGCCTGGTTGTCTTTGTGTTCCTGAGTTGCAGATCCTTGATCGATTTTTTTATCGGCACACTCTGGTGGAAGGAATACAGGCCGGAGGATGTTCTCTTTGCCCTTCGGTCTGTAGCGCTTAGTCTGCTTATGATTTACCTCGGCGCTATGCTATATGTGCTTTCAGTACATAGGAAGGCTTCAAAAGACAGACCTGCCGGGCTGCAGGCACATATTCAAAATATTAAGCCAACCCCCGGCAGGCAGACTCTGCAGATAACGGCGCTCTGTCTATATGTGGTCAGTATGGGCTTTTTCCTGTACGGAGAACTGGACAAGCTTCTTTTTATGCAGGGCAAAACCTATTCAGAGTATTTCGTCTCCTACGATGCCGCCTATCCATTCTGGATTTGCACAGCAGGGTATTGTATGCCTTACGCCCTGTGCGCCTTTCTGGCAACGCTTCCCAAAAAGAAGCTGGCCTTTCCGGCTTTGACTCTTTATCTGCTCTCTGCCGTTCCGGCTCTGATGTTTGGACTGCGAAACCCTATTGTTCTGAATGCCCTGTTCATCTTCCTTTATTATTGCATCCGAGACTATCTCGGAGATGAGAAGCGCTGGCTTGGCCGTTTTGAGATTGGCGCCATTATTGCAGTAATCCCCATTGCCTGTGTTGGTCTGTCTGCCGTGAATTATCTGCGTGATGGCGCATCCTCCACGGACAAGATTGTTGTGAATATTGTGGTTGACCTGTTTCATAAGCAGGGTGTTTCTTTTCGGACACTATGCGTAGGCCACGCAGCTCTTCCCAGTCTTCCCGGTGTAAAGCGGAACTTTACTTTCGGCCCGTTTATTGACCAGGTATTGTACAGCCGAATTGGTCTCTGGCTATTTGGCACGGATCCGCTTCCCGTTGGAAATTGCGCCGAGCTTGCTGCCCGGAGCCACAAGCTGGCACACCCCATTTCCTTTGTAGCGCATCCGGGATATTTGAAGGGTCACGGGCTGGGCTCGTCCTATCTTCTTGAGGTGTTTGCGGACTATGGCTATATCGGTATTGCAGTGTACAGCTTTATACTGGGTGTTTTTCTTCTGTATTGCCTGGATGCCATGAAAAAGGGCTGGTTTATCAAAACAGTGGGTTTGGTTCTCTTTACAGATCTGTTCTACATTCCCCGGTCAGCGGCAACCGACTGGCTCGTATTCCTAATTCAGATTCATTTTTGGTTTGTAATAGCAGCCTGCCTGCTGGGGGAGAAAATTCTAAATTGGATGTTGCCTCAGTTGCAAAGGCATCTGCACTCAAATGATAATCGCCATCGGCCACCTGGCTGATTTGTCCGGAAAGCTACCGGTTTTCCCCTTATCAGTGGGCATCAGCTTAAGCTGAAACATTTCCCTGCTTTTCTGTGTATTTTTTCCCAGTATGTTCTCAGAGGATGATATTCCATATATGTCGATTCGCTGCGGCAATAACACCACTGAGATCGTGTGGCAGGCAGACAGGCTTCCTCTTCCGCCAGGCTGCTCATGCCTTATCCTTCCCCACCCTCTTGATACAGATCATCCAGGCCAGCAGATAGCAGCAGATAATATGAATGGCTCCCCCAAGGGCTATGTAGCCGTATACAGACGCCCTGTACAGTCTTGCAAGCATGCTGTCCTTCTTTTCCAGCATCAGGTACAGTACATAAAATCCAAAGGCTGTTAAGGGAATTCCCACATACCCAAAGGATCCTGCCAGGCCGATCCTAGTATAGGAGACCTTTTGTGCGGATACAATGTACTGCCCTAAAGACCCCACAGCCTCCCGGGTATCCACTCCCAGAAGCAGGCAGTCGCCGATCATCGTCAGAACTGCACCGATCATTCCATACACCAAAAACTTTATCCATTTCTTCTTATTCATCATTTTCACCAGAGCTCCTTCCTTTACTCATAAACAGCAAGCCTAAAAAGGTCCACAGACATCCGATATGGATCCATGCACAGTCAATCCCGATGGTATTAAACTTCACTTCTCCAGAGTTCATCCTTCCTCCTCATCCCCCTTAAAGGTTTGCTTTCATATGGATTTGTTTCCTAACAAAAATAGCTTTGGTTAGGTCAACCTAACCAAAGCTATTCTATCACATTCCTTTTAAAAAGGAAACCATGAACATCCGCAGATGTGTCACTTGAATTCAGCATTATTTCTCTTTAAAAATCCCATATCATTTCCATATTTGAGAGCAAGCTCTTCGTCATTCTCCAAAAACAGCTCGTATTCCTCTGCCGGGATCTTCCCCGGCTTCTTTCTCTCATAAATGGTAAGGTTCCAGGAATGCTTACATTTTGCACAACGGTAGATCAGCCACACATCAATGCGGTTTCCGTTTGCATTGACCCTGAACCTGCCGCTGTTTACAAATTCCTGTTTTTTCCCACAGCCTCCGCAGCGTCTGAATACCCTGATACCGCTATCGTTCATCAGATCTCGTCTGATCTTTCTGATCAGAAGCCCTTTCGCTGCGAATAATTCTCTGAACGCTCTTATCGGATAAAAAGTATTCTTCTGCAAGACTGCTTGCGGGCACACCGTTTAAATATTATTCATAAATCTCCCGGTTTCTGATGCCCAGTTTTTTTCTGGTGTCGGTCTGACTTCCCCAGCCCTGTTTTTCCTTACTTGGAATGTAGATGGATTTTCCACTGACATACTGCTGAATTGTTTCAATTAATTCTCTGGGCAGAATTTCTTCTGCTCGTAAATAGCTCATTTTGATCCTCCTAATTTATTTCCTTTAGGATTCATCTGAGCTTACGATTCCTTTTTATTTAAGCTCAGACTACTGAGCAATAACATATCTTCTTTTCATATAAACCTCCATCTCCTTCTAAAATTTAAATAAACTTCCATTTCTTTCCTAATTTACATCCTACTCTGTCCTGCTTTCCCCCACAACCTCAACTTCTTTTAGAATAAAACTTGTTCTGCTGTCTGATCCATTTCGAGATCTGCTTTTTCTTGGCATAATTTCGTTGGTTTTCGCTGCCAAGGCTTTGGTAAAGGGCAAGTCTCTCCTCCGAAAGCTCTCCATTTGCAATGGCTCTCTTGACCGCACAGCCGGGCTCTGTTTCATGCCTGCAGTTTCCAAATTTGCAGCAGGCCTCCAGCGCCACAATATCGGAAAAGGTATCTTCAATCCCTTCCTCCACATTGGACATGCCGATTTCACGCATCCCCGGGGTATCAATGATCGTGACACCGTTTTGAAGCTGTATGAGCTGCCTGTAGGTTGTGGTGTGGCGGCCCTTGGAGTCTTCCTCCCGGATCTCACCGGTCTTCATCACTTCTTTTCCCACAAGGGCATTTAACAGGGTGGATTTTCCTGCTCCTGAAGAGCCCATCAGGCAGATCGTGCTGCCAGGCTTCATATATTCTGAAAGCTCCTCCCCTATGGGCTCATACAGGGCAGAAACCGCATGGACCCTTACCCGGTCTGAAATACTCTCTGCCTCTGCCACATATCTTTCCCTCCAGCTGCAAAGATCTGCTTTTGTCAGGATCACCACCGGTATGGAATTTCCCTGCAGCACCACGCTTACATATCTTGCGATCCGGTTATAGCTGTAGTCCCCGTTCAGGGAGGTTACAATAAAGGTATAGTCTGCATTGGCAACCATATACTGCTCCACGCCGGTCTTGGCCTGATCCGGCCGTTTTAAAAAGCTGGTTCTTTCACAGACTGACAAGATCACGGAGTCTCCCATGGGATTATACAGGAAATTCACATAATCTCCCACCACGGGAAGCAGCTCCGCTTCCTGCGCATAAAAGCTGCCCTTCAGCTTTGCAGGAAGCTCCTTTCCCTCAAATAAAATCAGAAAGCTGTTTTTCTGGATCTGGCAGATCCTTCCAAGCTTTTCAGGGTACATATCTTTTGGGGTTTCATTATTATTACTGATATTTTTCGACATTTCTTTCTCCATTCTCATTTGAAATTATAGTTTTGTGAAAAATATCGCATGGAGACCCCGCCATAGAAACACATGGGAATGCGGCAGAAAGATGCGCCGCAAGGCACAAAAAAAAGCCGCAGCAAACAGGCCGCGGCTTTTGATCCATTTTAGATTACTTTGAGATCAATTCCAAAAAACCGAGGTCAGCATACGATATTCAGTTCCAATGGTCTTATTCATTTCAATCATACTGCATACCTCGCTTTCTTCTTTATTTTATCCTCTGCTTATCTTAACAGCCGTCATAAGCACTGTCAAGCCTTTTACAGGGTCTCCAGCCACTTTTTGATTTCCTGCTCGCTGGCGTGGTTCAGGATCTTTCCCATGGCGTTTATAGGTTCTTTCCCCGGTATTCCGCTCCAAGCCGGCACAGTAACGACATGAAAAGAAGCATGATCCCTAACGTTACGTTGATCCCTGCATCTACCTTAAACGGCGCTGCACCCTGTATCACCTGCGCCCCAATCTCATAAATCAGTTCTGTAATTACCTGAGTTCCAAGTGGAATGCAGATGGTCAGAATGCCCAGCCGCATCAGCTCCTTTGCCCCTTCCATATAAAAGGGCGTCCCCTGCGCAAGCTCATTTTTGCAGTAATGCTCCCCAAACTTTGCGAGCACTGCCCTTCCGGCACAAAGGATCATTCCCATAACCGCAGAGACATACACTGTGCCTGCGCTGAGCTTTTCCGACTGGATCAGGCTCTTTAAAGTGACGCTTCCAAGCTTTAGGTCTTTTGCCCCTACCGCCATACTCAGCATCCCCGCTATGCAAAAACAAAATCCTACAATGGAACAGATAAAGATCACCTTACAAAGGATCTTTCCAATATGAGACAGCTTTTGAATCGTATCTAATGTTTTCACTTTACTTTCCACACCTTTCTGAAAAACTGCAACCTTACGCCAGATGATCTGCCAGTGAAAAGCAGCCTGGCTCTGTGACATTCTGACTATAGCATTTCTTTTCTCTGCAATCCATCAAAGAGAGGGTAAGTTGCAAATAAAACGGATAAGATGTTAAGGCATTTCTCTTGACGCATAAGTTGGTTTGTGCTAACTCATGCGTGAACAGGTCACTTTTTAAAGCAGAAAGCCTACAAATTAAGGAGAGAAAAGTCCATGGAAAAATATGATATTACAAAACCGTTTCTTCTGCCCGTTGGAATGTACAAGCTCAACAAAAATCCGGGTTACAGCTTCCAGCTGAACCGCCTTGTCAATATGGATCTGGGGGATCTGGATGAGGTCCGCAGGATCGGCGATCAGATCACCGATAAGAAAAGCTGGAAATCCGTTCTTCAGGCGGTGGCAGATACCGAGTATGAAAAGGGCAATATCCGCAGCGCCATGGGCTTTTACCGTATGGCCGCCTTTTTTATGGATTATGACGCCCCTGACAACAACGCCTGCTGGCAAAAAGCCAGAGAGCTTTTCTTTCTTTATTTTGAAGACTTTTTTAAAGGGGAGCATCCAAAGGGGTGATCGTCGTTCTCCTCGACATCATCCTTTACGGCTTTGGCTGGCTGATCAATCTTCTGCATCGGGTAAAAAAGGGAAAAGGCATGGATTTCTTTAAAACCTATTATGAGCGGATCGGCAGGCAGATGCACCTGCTGAAAAATGCAAAGTCTATTACCGCACGGGAAATCACTGAAAAAGAGCTTGGTGCTGATCACTGCAGCTGCGGCAACCAGCAGGTTGTCATGGACATGATCGATCTGTGGATCGAAAGTCTTAAACGGCGTGACGAGAGTCTGCAGCGGGCACATTAAGCTCCTTGTATACTCCCTTTCTGCACTGCACGCTGCGAAGCGCCGTATGGGTGATCCCGAGAAGTCTATCCATTTCCTCTGCTGCATTTTCATAGATCCCACCGGTATGATGCACCAGAATGTAATCCGCTTCTTTCACCCTCCCGGCAGGCCAACCTGCTTATTTTTGGTAATTCCCACCTGTCGTTCTCCTTATCTGTCTGTTCTGATCTCATGAAGCTCCTGGGCCAATTTCCTGACCTTTGTAACCATTTGCTCAATTTCTTCCATTCCGGCGCTGTTTTCCTGCGTTGCCGCCGTTACATGTTCAATGGCTTTATAATTATCCTTTGTATTGCCGCTGATCTGTTCCATGGCCTTTGCAACCTCATGGCTCCTTAACCGGATGCTTTCCGTTGTCTTTTCCATTTCCAGCATCTGATCCGACATTTTCTGGTTGGAGGCTGTAATGACACCTGTAGAGCTTCCCACCTTTTGAATGCTTTCCATACCGGTCTTTGTCAGCTTTGCGCTTTGTTCCATGGCAACCACGGCTTTTTCTGTATTCTTTACTACCTCATGAACAATCTTTCCAATATCATCCACTGCGCCCTTTGTCTGCTCAGACAGCTTCTGGATCTGGTCTGCCACAACGGAAAAGCCTCTTCCGGCCTCTCCTGCCCTTGCCGCTTCAATGCTGGCATTTAAGGCCAGGATATTGGTCTGCCCGGAAATTCCCGTGATCAGCTGAATGATCCCTAAAATTTCCTTTGATTCTTCCCCAAGCTGCGAGATAACGGCTCTGCACTCGTCCGTGCTTGCATTGATCTGTTCCATGCTCTTCATGGCAAAATCCATCTTGCTTTGATTGTCCTTTGTCTCCTCGTTTACATGCTCTGCCAGGGAGGAGATCTGGTTATTCATGTCGTTCAGTTCGATCAGTCTGTTGTTGATTTCCTTTGTCTTTTCATTCATTCCTTCAATTTCAGCCGTATTATCGCTGAAGCTCTGCAGCACCCCGGAGGTCTCCTCCACGATCCTTGCATTTGCCTTAGCTGACGATCCGGAAATCGTAGAGAGATCCTTTACCATGGTCAGCAGATAATCGGAGGTCTGGCCCGTCTTTTCCTGCATCCGCTTCATATCTTCCATCAGCTTTTCCTGCTCCTCTGCTCCTAACAGACTGGACAGCATTTCCGCAGTCCTCTTGCAGAGCATGGTAAAGATGGCCGCTAATGCCACTAAGATCAACGCTCTTGGAACAATTCCAAATACCACCAGCTTATAGGTAGAGGTTAAGTTCTTATCCGGAAGTGTGTTTAATGCAAACGACACCCACTGTCCAACCGAAACTCCCACCACAGAAAGCACCGTAACCAGTATGTTCAGCCTTTTGGAAAAATACAGGCTGGCAATGGCTATGGCATAAATATAAAGCAGCACCACATGGTAGGTTAAAGTCACCGCCGAGATTGTGACAAAGCTCACTGCAATGATGGTAAGCACATATTTTACAAAGGGCTGCTCCAGCTTTAACACATTTACAAGCAGGGTAGGCAGCCATAAAAGCACCGCCGCCATGCCGTAGGCAATGGTCATGATCTTCATATCCACAATAAAGATCCCTGCCACGTTCATGAAATACACAAGTGTAAACATGACAAAGGTGATCCTCATCACCTTGGCAACGGCTTTATTCGCCTGCTTTTCATTTTTCACCAGTACATTACTGTTTCCTTCACCCATTCTAGTTTCCTCCGTATGTTCTCATCCGATTATATGTCGCATTACAGTATAGCTCTTTTGTATCTTCCTGTCCTGCCTTTTCACATGACCTGCAAAAAACGGCCTATAAGTTGCATCTACCTTCTTTTGAGCGTCATGGCCTCCAGAAATCTTTCCTGGAAATTCTTCTCGTCTGCAAGCTCCACATGGAGGATCCTGCCTGCATCCTCCTCCATCTCCCGAACCACCTTTTCGGAAAAAAGCGCCAGACAGGCGCCCATTCCGGCGGCGCTTCCGATACTGCTTACCAGCTTTCCCTCTGCCTCCGGCAAAAGCCCGATCTCTACTGCATCCTCTGCGGAAAGACTGCTTCCGAAGGATCCGGCAAGGTAGATCCCTGCAAGATCCGATTTCTTTGTTTCCGCTTTTTCCAGAACCAGATCTATGCCGCTGCGGATTGCGGCTATGGCAAGCTGAAGCTGTCTCACGTCTGCTGCTGTGATCCGCACGGCCTGCCCTTTTTCCCCTTCCCAGAGCAGGAAGCTGCGTCCCTCTTCCTCCTCCCGGATCCTTGTGCAGATCCGCTGGGGGGCTCCGTCCCTTCTTGCTTCGCTTTCACTTTTTAAATATCCGCTTTGATCGATTATCTGAAGCTTAAGGAGCAGGGCAAGGGCGCTCAAAAGACCGGAACCGCAGATGCCCTTTGCTTTTTGTCCTCCGATCACCTGACATGCAAGCTCCTGCCTTGGAAACCCTCCTGTAAGTCCTACTGCCCTGATGGCCCCGGCGCAGGCGCCCATGCCCTGTGCGGCTGCC
>FR894550.1:32030-69061 GCA_000436115.1 Firmicutes bacterium CAG:534
CCGAACAGGCATAGACATGCTCCTTTCCGAACAGCAGGATTTCTCCATTGGTACCGATATCCACCGCAAGGATCCCTTTCCGTCCGTCCAGCTTCTTTATAATGGTGTACACGGCCAGAGCGTCCGCCCCCACAAAGCCCTGGATGGCAGGCAGGACGATGAGCCTTGTGTGCTGCAAAAATACAAATCCCAGTTCTTTTCCCTGCTGGATCCTGCTTCCTTCATACCCCTTGTGAAAAGGTGCCCTCGTCAGTCCTTCCAGGGAAATTCCAAGAAGGATCTGGCACATGGCCGTGTTTCCTGCCACCACAGCCCTTTGGATTTTCCGGCCCCCTGAGACCTCCTGCGCCAGTCTGTCAAGCTGTTTCGTGATCGCAGCCTTAAGCTTTTTCGCATGCTCCGGCCCTTCCTCGTAATAAAGGATCCTGCTCACCACATCACTTCCGGCAAAGCGCTGGGCGTTTACCTCCGTTACTGCGCCAAGCTGCTTTCCCTCTGCCAGATCCCATAAAACCGCCGCAACGGTAGTCGTTCCAACATCAAAGGTGATCCCAAGTCCCTGCCCTTTGTCCCTTTGAAAGCCCTCCGGAAAGATCATTTCCTGCCCTTTGGGATTTTCAATCTGTTTCCATAAACCGCAGCCGTCGCAGGTCTCCTTCCTGCATCCGGCACAATGCCTTACTTTCACCTGTTTCTTCCTGTCCTTTCTTTTGCCAGTGTATCATAAAATAAGCCTTGCAGATACCTCAAATTTCATGTTGCATTTTCCCCTTCCGTCCCCTATTATCATTTATAGATATTGCAAAATAAGTCTGAAAGGAACCAAATTCATGTGGATTGCAGATAACTGGAAGGATTATGAAGTGATCGATACCTCCTGTGGAGAAAAATTGGAGCGCTGGGGACGCTATATCCTTCTCCGTCCCGATCCCCAGGTCATCTGGAACACCAAAAAGGAACGGAAGGAATGGAAGCATCTGAACGGTCATTACCATCGCAGCAACAAAGGCGGCGGAGAATGGGAATTCTTTGATCTGCCAAATGAGTGGAGCATCCGGTACGGAGAGCTGACCTTCCATCTGAAGCCTTTCAGCTTTAAGCATACGGGTCTTTTCCCGGAGCAGGCTGTAAACTGGGACTGGTTCGGAAATCTGATCCGCCAGGCAGGCCGCCCTGTAAAAGTCTTAAACCTTTTCGCCTATACCGGCGGCGCAACCCTGGCTGCCGCTCATGCCGGCGCAAGCGTCACCCATGTGGACGCTTCTAAGGGAATGGTTACCTGGGCCAAGGAAAATGCAGCCGCTTCCGGTCTTTCTGACGCCCCCATCCGTTATCTGGTAGATGACTGTGTGAAATTTGTAGAACGTGAGATCCGAAGAGGAAATACCTATGACGGCATCATTATGGATCCTCCTTCTTATGGAAGAGGCCCTAAGGGAGAGATCTGGAAGATCGAAGAAAGCATTTACCCTTTCCTGGAGCTGACCGAGCAGCTTCTGTCAAAGGACGCCCTGTTTTTCCTGATCAATTCCTATACCACAGGGCTTCAGCCCGCCGTTTTGACCTATATGCTAAACACCGCTATTGTGGCAAAGCATGGAGGACAGGCTGTTTCCTCCGAGATCGGCCTTCCCGTAACCTCCAAGGGTCTTGTGCTTCCCTGCGGGGCAAGCGGACGCTGGACCAGGTCATGACCTTAACAGGCTGATCCTGTTAAGAATCCTATGTAACAGGGCGCTATACCCGGGTATCTTATCCGCAAACAGATTATGTTCCTGATAAACATAGGGCACTCTTCCCGGAAAATACAGATACATCCGGTAACCGTAAATTAAGAGCGTGCCTGCCACCAGAAGGATCAGCGCAGGCCCAAGCCGTTTCACCCGCTGTCCCTTCAGATAACGGAAATAAGCGCAGTACGACAAGAAGGATACAAACAGAAAAATGGCGGGATTGAGACTTGCCGCCCGCAGAACCTGTCCTTTCAGCAGAAAAAGTCCTGCCCTGGTAAGGCCGCAGCCCGCACAGGGAATTCCCGTAACGATCAGCAGCGGGCAGAAGGCGTCATACAGTCTGTGGGAAACCAGATAATAAATTCCATAAAGGGCCGCTACCGGCACAAAGCCCTTAATGTCCTTCCATAATCGTTTTGCCACCTGTCCCATTTTTCTGATCTCCCTTTGCTTTTTCTTTCATTCTATCCCAATCCCCTTTAAAAATCCACAGCTATCAATTTATTTCAAAGATATGGTGGGAAATTCTTTCCCGATAGTGTATAATAGGAAAAGCGGACTTTCTCCGCCAGAATCGACACAAAAGGAGTTTATGAGATATGCCTAAAATAATCTTAACCGGGGACAGACCCACCGGACGCCTTCATGTAGGACACTATGTTGGCTCCCTGAAAAGAAGAGTTGAGCTGCAAAATTCCGGTCAGTTTGATGAAATATTTATTATGATCGCAGATGCCCAGGCCCTTACCGATAATGCAGAGCAGCCGGAAAAGGTACGCCAGAACATTGTCGAGGTGGCCCTTGACTACCTTTCCTGCGGTCTTGATCCTGAAAAATCCACACTTCTGATCCAGTCTCAGATCCCGGAGCTTTGCGAGCTTTCTTTTTATTACATGAACCTGGTTACCGTATCCAGACTGCAGCGCAATCCTACTGTGAAATCTGAGATCCAGATGCGGAATTTTGAAGCCAGCATTCCGGTAGGCTTTTTCACCTACCCCATCAGCCAGGCGGCAGATATTACAGCCTTTAAGGCAACCACCGTTCCTGTGGGAGAAGATCAGCTTCCTATGCTGGAGCAGACCAAGGAGATCGTGCGCAAATTTAATTCCGTCTATGGGGATACTTTGGTGGAGCCCGACATCCTGCTTCCCGACAATAAAGCCTGTCTGCGTCTTCCCGGTATTGACGGCAAGGCAAAGATGAGCAAATCTCTTGGCAACTGTATTTATCTTTCCGATACAGAGGAGGATGTTCGCAAGAAGGTCATGTCCATGTTTACCGATCCCAACCATCTTCAGGTTTCTGATCCGGGTAAGGTAGAGGGAAATCCGGTCTTTATTTATCTGGACGCTTTCTGCAGGGACGAACTGTTTGCGGAATATCTTCCCGAATATGCAAATCTGGACGAGCTGAAGGCCCATTATACAAGAGGCGGTCTTGGAGATGTTAAGGTCAAGAAGTTCCTGAACAACGTGCTTCAGGAAGAGCTGTCTCCTATCCGTCAGAGAAGAAAGGAATGGGAAAAGGATATTCCCGCCGTTTATGAGATCCTGCATAAGGGCAGTCTTGCTGCAAGGGAGGTTGCTGCAAAAACCTTAGAGGATGTGAAGCGCTCCATGAAGATCAATTACTTCGATGACCATGCGCTGATCGCAGAGCAGGCGCAAAAATACTCTGAAAAGTAAGGAAACAGATTTAGGAGAATTCCATTTATGAAGGCATTCCGCATCAAAGAACTGAATCATTTTATGAGCAGGCTTTTAAAAAGCGATGCTTTCGATTGCTTTCTTCTTTCAGAGGGCACCGTTGTCACCTATAATACCTTTGTCATTGACGGTCATATGGTAAAGGAATTTTTTGCAGGGGATGTGGCAGATGGGGGAGAAATGCCGCCCTATGACTTTTCCTGCTGGGCGGATATGCGTCCCTTATGCTTTGATCTGATCAAAGGAAAACGCACTCCTGTAAGCTTTAAGTTTGTGCTTCACTTAAAGCCTGAGCTTGTGGCCGAAATCCTCAAAAAGGAAGAAAGCAGCGTTTCCCCTTCCGATATCAAGGCCTTTGTGCTGAATATAAAATACGATGGCAGTGAGCTTACCTGCATCACTGCCACCGCTTTTCATTCTTTTTTACCGGACAAAGCCCCTGACCGGCTTTGGGATCAGTTTATCCAAAGCTTTCTGGATGCAAAGGGCATCTCCTTTGAGGAGCTTTCTTAGGCTTTTGCTTCTGTCTTTTCTTCAAAATCTTTCAGAAATTCCAGAAATTCTTTTCCCTTAATAGGTTTTGAGAAATAATACCCCTGCAGATATTCTACCTTATGGTCTATGAGATACTGCACCATTTCTTCTGTCTCCACCCCTTCTGCAACAACCTTTTTGCCGATGGATTTAAGCAGTTCAATGGCAGACCGTAAAAGGCGTTCCGCATTCTCTTTATTTTCTACCTTTTTATCAAATACCGGCCAGATCAGGCTCTTATCCAGCTTTACCAGATCATAACTGATCTGATTGATCTGTGCCAGGTTGGAATATCCCGTTCCAAAGTCATCCATGGAAAAGCTGAAGCCCATCCTGCGCAGACTGCTGATATTCTGCTCGAAGCTGGCTCCGAAATTAATGGTGGCAGTTTCGGTGATCTCCAAATTAATGAAGTTTGCAGGAAGTCCATACCAGTCCAGGATTTTTTTCAGTCTCTGATCCAGATGGGGAACTACCGCCTGGATTGCCGACAGGTTGACTTCAATATATTGAATGGAGGACTGATCCAGCCTGTTTTCCTTGGCAAATGCAGCCACCAGCTCCAGGGTTCTGTCTCCAATGTCCAGGATAAGGCCCTTTTCCTCTGCGATCGGAATAAATTCCTCAGGGGAAACAAAACCAAGGTCCCCGCAGTTTTTCAGTCTCACCAGGGCTTCTGCGGAGGTGATGGCCTTTTCCTTTGTATTATAAATGGGCTGATAAACCATTTCAAAGCCGTCTCCCGAGATCGCCTCGTCGAGCAGCTTATCGATCTGATCCCTTCTCTTTTTCTCTTCTATTACCTGTTCATTTAAAAAGCAGATCTTGCAGGCGGAATGCTGCAGCTTTGCATCCATGAAGTTCAGAAGTTCGTCTACCTCCTGCCAGGAAGCGGTATATTTCTTAATATCCATGACGCTGATATGGCAGATCAGACGGGCGTCATGGTATTCCTCTTTTCCAAGCTCAAGCTCCAGGCAGTGCAGCTTCTCCATCTCCTGCCTGATGTCCTTTGTCACCAGAATGCTAAGCACCTGCGCCCTGGTACGGTAAATATCCTCCCCTGTATATTTCTCAAAGGCAGATTTTAAATACCGCATAGCCTCCAGCCCCTTATCCCGGCCGGCAATACGGTTAATGCGATCCAGGTTTTCGCAGCTTAGGCTGACCACATAAAGCTGCTTTTTGCGGGGATATTTCTCCGCCAGCATCTTATTAAATGCGCTTCTGTTAAAGCTTTCTGTTTCCGCATCATAATTTTCCCTCTGGTTTTCATAGGAAAAATAAATAGCCAGAAGCATCAGGGAAAAGCCAAGGCCCGAAAGCAGCAGATAGGGGAAGCACATCTGTACCAGCAGGATCACAAACCACAGAATGGTTCCGAAGGCTACCGAGGATTTCTGTTTTTTGCTGAGGATCCCTTCCCTGTGAAAGGCCGCCCTGATCCCAAGCACCGTATAAATAAACCCGCAGGCGTAAACCGTTATGACCATGGGGCCATAGGAATAGGCTGCTGTTCCGTCGTTATAATAATAGAGCTTTCCGTTTATGATTTCCAGCACTGCGATCCCAACCGGAACCAGCAAAACCCAAAGCTTCTTTGATCTGATCCTGTTTTGCGGATCTGCCAGCATTCTGATATATAAATAGGTCAGGAACAACACCAGGATCACGCTAAAAATAAAGAACTGATGAAGAAGCCTGTTCACAGACGAGGAAACACTGTCCATATGCGTAATGGTATAGACTGTGCCCATATCAAGACATAAATTTAAAGCCATGCTGCCCAGCAACAGTTTAAAAAAATTGCTGGAACGTAGTTTTAGGTGTGGATTTTGAACATAATCCACACCTATTACAAAAAGAATTAATATCGCCGCTATCTGAAACCTGCAGTTTAACGCAAACATCTTATTTCCATCCTATGTGGTATATTGTTATTGTTATGGCTCCCTCTTAAAAAGGTTCCTGTCTCTGACAGAGCTATTATATCAAAAAATATTTATCTTTCCAATTTCTTTTTTAATCTCTGATATCCAATGGCGGTTTGCGCAAAAATGACCAGATATAATACCAGCAGCGCTGCAAAAATTCCCTTGATAAAGGAATCCGCCCGTCCGCCTGCAGTGAACTGCACTCTGGTAAGCTGGGGAATGATGATCAGCAGGAAAATAATGATCAGCGGACAAATTCTGCCTCTTATCACTCTCTTTAACATTTCCAGTCTGGACTGATCGTCACAGAAGATCTTCTCTTCCCCTTCCATCTGACTCTGGGGCTTGCGGAAATAGCTGTAGCCATTTACATCAAACAGATACTCCCAGCCGCAGTCCGCAAACATCTGCACATACTCGTCCTTGTTCCTTATCCCATCCTGATTATAATCAAGCTGGTAAACCACATCCTCCGGCTCACAGGCCTCAAAATGATAAAGCATGCCGCCTGTAATCCTGGTGAGCTTCCAGCCCTTTTGCTGCTGTGCCCTCAGATATTCTGCCTCCTGATCATATTGGGTTACGGTAAACATTTTAAATACAGTCTTTTTCTCTTTCATCTCTCCATCTCCTCCTCAGCATTCCGGTGCAACCGCTCGATCCTTTTTCTTTCCAGCTCCAAAATCTCTCTTCCAAGCTGGGTGATCACATAGATTTTTCTTTTCTCCTCTTCCCTCACGAAGCTGATCACACCATCTTTTTCCATTTTGGACAGGCTTCCGTACATGGTTCCGGGGCTTAAAAGCACTTCCCCTCCGGTCATCTCCTTCACCTTCTGTACCACGCCGTATCCGTGGTTCGGCTGCTGCAGACAAAGCAAAATATAAAATCCGGTTTCCGTCATAGGGACATATACTTTCCTGATGTGCGCATCCATTTTCTTTTTCCTCTCTGTGCCTCATATACATTTCAGCTCTTTTTATTTCACCTCAATGCATGTTGCTTCTATACATCCTACTGCGATATATCGCACATCGATATATATGTATAATACATCGCAGTACGATATATGTCAATCCTTTTTTTATTTTTTCCTCGTTTCTGCGCAAGCTTTTTGCGCATGCCGAGTTTGTGTCAAAGTGCGCGCAGACACAAATCTCGCGATTGAAAAATTTTATTTTTCAATCTTTCTCCCATTGCTTCTTTGCCCGGCTGTAAAAGAAAAGGGATACCGCCGTTCCCACGCTCCAGCCCACGGGCCATGCGCACCAGATCCCGATCACCCCAAAGGCTCCTGAAAAGGCCGTTGCCAGAACCACCCTAAGGATCAGGTCTGTAAAGGTTGAAACCATAAACTGCACCATACGGCTTGTTCCCCTCAGGGCGCCGTCTGCCACCAGCTTCACGGATACCACAAAATAAAAAGGAGAAAGGATCCTGAGGATCTGAATTCCCGTATCCATGGCAAGTCCCTTTGGATTTTCCATAAACAGGTACACAAACCATCTTCCCCACAAAACGTACACGATCACAATGGGAATACAGAGCAGAAAGACCATTTTCAGCCCCGCCTTAAATCCGCTGTGGATCCGTTCATATTTTCCTGCCCCCAAATTCTGGGAGGCAAAATTGGAAATCCCGTTTGCCAGGGTGGTAAGGGAGGTGATCACCAGATTGTTCAGCTTAATGGCGGCCGCATATCCCGCAATGACGGGAGCCCCGTAGCCGTTGATCAGGCTTTGGATGATGATATTGCCCACAGACACAAAGCTTTGCTGCAAAATGCTGGGCACTGCCACCGCTGCAATCTGTCCGAAAATGTGGAGGGAAAAGATCCTGGGTTTCCTTTCGCTGACCATTTGGGATAGCCTTTTAAAGATAACAACAATGGCAAGAATGCAGCTTACGCCCTGACACAGAAAAGTAGCCCATGCCACGCCTGCAACTCCCATTGCCAGGAACCGTACAAAAAGATAATCCACCAGGATATTGGCAATGGAGGAAAAGGCCAGGAACACAAACGGCGTTCTTGAATCTCCCATGGCAGAAAAAATCCCTGTGGCAATATTGTAAAAGAAAAGAAAGGGAAGCCCCAGCATATAGATCAGAAGATACAGCCTGGAATCCGCCATGATCTCTGCCGGCGTATGGATCAGTCCCAGCATAAAATCGCAGCCCAGAATGCCGCCCGCCATAAGCAGAAGACATAAAATGCCGCCGCTTAAAAAGGTGGTATAAACTGCAGTTTTTACATTGTGGATCTCCCCTGACCCGAAGTATCTGCTGACGATCACAGAACAGCCGATATTACAGCCAAAAGCAACAGCTATGAAGATCAAAGTAATCTCATAGCTGTTGCCTACTGCTGCAAGGGCATTTTCTCCAACAAATTTTCCTGCAATCAGACTGTCAGCAATGTTATAAAGCTGCTGAAAGATAATGCTTCCAAATAAGGGAAGGCAAAAACTCCACAAAACCCGGGAGGGCTCTCCCTTTGTCAGATCCTTATTCATTTGATGACACCCATGTTTTTCTCCTCCAACGCCTTGATGGCGTGGTAAGCAAATTCATTAAAAGGAGTTTCTACGGAAAGCTCCTTTCCCATTCGTATTAATGTACCGGAAAACATATCGATTTCCGTAGGACGCTTTGCGTCCAGATCCTGCAGGGTGGAAAACCTTGCCTCTGGTGAAAAGGCCGCATTTCCGCCGGAAATATTGTTCTCATCACTGATGTCAATTCCAAGGGCCGCCGCTACCTGCACCACTTCCTCCCGCAGTCTTTTGCTGATGTAGGCCACATGCTGGCTGTCGTTATACGCTCCAAGTCCGCAGTTTATGATCGCCTGGGGCAGATTTTTGCTGATGTTCAGCGCATATTTATACCAGATATCCCGCTCGATATTGTCGCGCACATGATAGTGGACCTGGGTTCCTGAAAACAGCTCTGAAAGGGCCTTTATCCTTTCACTTTCCTGTCCGTCCTTTTCTCCGAAAAAGATCCCCTCGGTGGTCTCCTGATTATAGGAAATCCTGTCTTCCTTTCTCTCTGAGGCGATCTTGATCATGGAATATACCATATGCTCCATGCCGATCCGCTCTCCGATCACCTTTTCACTGTCCACTCCGTTCATGGGGCTTAATACGATCGTATGGGAATCTATGATCTTTTCGATCATGGGCAGCGCTGCCTCAAGGGCTCCGTATTTTACCGTAACCAGAACCAGATCGGCTCCTTTTGCTTCCTTAGGTGTTTTCACATGCAGGGGAATCTTCCTGTCATTTACCGTGATCCCGTTTTCTGATAATCTTTGCTTCCTTTCCCCTTCTGCCACGGTCCATAATCCGTCCTTCAGTTTTGGGGAAAGTCCGGCAATAAAATAGCTTCCTATGGCTCCAGCCCCTATCACTGCCGCTGTCTTAATTTCCATCCTGCATCTCATCCTTTCCCGTTTTTATCTAAGATGCTATCACTCTTTTTCGGATTATTCAATACTGAACTGAAAATCTTTAAAATCAAAACAGCTGCCCGGCATAAATACAAAGGTCACCGTCTGCTTTCCCTTTACCTTTGAAAGCACAAATTCCTTCTCTTCATATTCTATGCCTTCCCCAAATTCTACGATCTGCTTGCTTTCCTCCTCCCCGTCAAAGAAACGGACATGGATGGAGCAGGCGCCCTTCGGCGCCCTGCCGCAGATCGTAAGCTTTCCGGTTCCTTCCTCCCCGAAATCCATTTCCCTAAATTCCAGAGATACATTATTACCGATCTGCTCCACACAGCCTTCTCTTTTCTGGAAGCTGTCCCCATAAACGGCGTCCGCCTCCGACGCCAGCAGCCGCAGAAATGCTTTGTTCTGCCTTTGGAAGGAAAATCCCTTGATATGGATCTTTTGATGAAGAAGAAAGCTGATGGTGGTTATTCCCTTCAGCCTCCGGCAAAGCCGGAAGGTCTCCGGCTGGTAAACATTCCAGATGGAAGGCTTCTGATAAATTCCCTGAAACAAAAGACTGCTTCCTTCTTTCCCCGGGATCCCCTCATAAATCTGGATGTCATAGGGCTGACTGTCCAGTGCAAAAATAGGGATCGTGATCTCGTCAGATCCTGTCTGCCCAAAATCAATGTTTCCGTAGGAAACAACCGTTTCCCCATCTCTGGCGGTTGCTACCCCTCTTTCATTTCCATTTCCCACCTCTCCCCGGAAGGAGGTATAAAGACTGCCGCAAATAAAATCATAAGGATCCAGGTAGGCCTGTCCCATACCGGTGATGGTAAACTCAAGCTGGGAGATCAGACGGATCTTTCCTGTTCCGCTTTTTGACATACATCTCAGGCGGAAAGCGCCGTCGCCCTTTGCCGTCATGACCGCCTTACTTTCCTCCTGCACAACCTCCACCAGGTTACAAGGAACGCCTCCATCTCCCACCGCCTGGAAGATCAACTCATGATCCTGTGCCTCTTCCGGCTCAATATGGGCCTTTGCAGTCAGAACCTGATGCTCCTTGTCAAAGCTTTGTCCCTCCGGTGCTGTCAGTGTGATCTTTCTGACCGGGATCTCTTCCTCCCTTCCGGTCACCACCGGCCGCTTTGTGTTCTTTTCCCTTTTGGTGATCATCCCGCCTATGCTGCTTCCTTCTGCGCTATACAGGGACAGCCGGGCAGGGATCAGGCCGGGGGCCGTAACAAGGACTTCGATCTCCCCGGGGGCATTATCTGTCTGGATCATGGCCAGAAGCTTTCCGTTAAATAGCCTGCGGCTGATTCCTTTATAACTGTCCTCGTCGGTGCTGTCGCCATTATCAAGGCCCACCAGCCTTCCCGCTCCCGTTACCTCTACGGTCACTCTGTCACAGGCATTTTCCACCGGATACCCCTGCTGGTCGCAGGTTCCGATCTCTACAAAAAAGAGGCTTACTCCGTCTGCAGGCTCCTCTGTGCTCTCCGGCTTTAACACGATCCGCTTTGAGTCCCCAAAGGAATGCTTCTTCCTTCTTGCAAGCTCTCTGCCTTCCTCATCATAGGCAGCCGCAAGCAGCTCTCCCGGCTCGTAAAGGGCCTGATAATCTGCGATCACCTTTTTTCCGCTTCCGGGCGCCTTTGAAAGCTTCTGCTTTCCCAGGCTTCTTCCGTTCAAAAAGAGCTCTACCACCGGCGCATTGGAGCAGACCCGGATATCGATCTGCTGTCCCGGATTAAAATCCCAGTAAGGAAGCACATGCACAAAAGGCTCCTTTTCCACATCCACAAAAGCGCTCTTCCACATATAATAGGTATCCTTGGGAAATCCAGCCGTATCCACCTGGCCAAAGTAGGAATTCTTCGTATGATAAGGGGTAGGCTCCCCAATGTAATCAAAGCCTGTCCAAAGAAACTGCCCCATGGAAAAAGGCGTATCCCTGTCTATGGTAATACAGTTCTCCACCGATCTGGCTCCCCAGCTGGTAATACTGTTTCCCAGTGCAGAACACTGTTCATCATCCTCTGCCAGGATCCCTGCATGCAGGGGAAAATGGTATACTCCTCTGCTCTGCACGATAGAAGAGGTCTCACTTCCGTAGATCACCCAGTCCGGGTGTTCCCTGTGATGCTTCTCATAGTATTTTTCCGAATAATTATATCCGGCGATCTTCAAAATATCTGCGCATTTCTGGGCATTTTCCCAGGGCATATAATTGGAGCCTATGGTAGGGCGGGCATTCTGGCAGGGATCATATTTTTCTACCAGCTCCTTAAGCTCCCTGGTCAGCTCCAGTCCCCTTTCCCCTGCATGGGTATCATAGATCTCATTTCCAATACTAAGCAGGATCACACTGGGATGGTTCCTGTCCCTCTTCACCCAGCTTTCCACATCCCTTTCATGCCAGTCCTTAAAAAATCTGGCATAATCGTATTCCGTTTTTGACCTTTCCCACATATCAAAGGCCTCGGAGATCATCAAAAATCCCATTTCGTCTGCAAGACGCATAAAATCCGGTGCCATCATATTATGGGAGCCCCGGATGGCGTTTACCCCCATTTCCTTCAGGATCCTGAATTTTCTCCTGATGGCGCTGACATTTACCGCCGCCCCAAGGGCCCCCAGATCATGATGCTCACAGACGCCCTTCAGCTTGCAGTGCTTTCCGTTCAGGAAAAATCCCCTGTCGGGGTCAAAGGCCGTTTCCCGAAAGCCCACCCCATTTTCCTCCTGCTGAAGGATCTCATTTTCCTTCTGCAGCATGGTCGTAAGGGAATAAAGCACAGGCTCTTCGGTATCCCACAGACGAGGAGCCTGTACCAGGTAATACTGTGTTTCAAAAAAACTGCCGTTTTCTTCCCGGCTCTCTGCCTTTTCCTTTGAAAGTCCCGGAAAAAAGGAGCTGTCCACCTTCTGCAGCGGGATTTCCTTTCCCTGCAGGGAAAGTCTGTGGGAGATTACTGCCTCCCTGTCCTTCCCGCCGCGCAGCTCGGTTTCCACCCGGAGGACGAAATCCTCTCCCCTTTTTCTGGTACTGATATAAATTCCATCCTCGGCAATATAAGTCTTTTCCGTTATCTTAAGCCATACATTCCGGTAGATCCCTGCGCCGGAATACCACCTGCTGTTTGGATTTCGGAAGGTAGCGCAGACACAGATCTCATTTTCCCCCTTTTGCAGAAAGGGACCAAGTTCAAAGGTAAAGCCGGAATAACCGTATTTCCATTCAAATGCCGGCGCCTGATTAATATAAATGCAGCAGTCCATATAGACCCCTTCAAAGGTGAGAAACACCCGCTTTTCCCTATCTCCGTCCCAGTAAAACTGCTTACGGTACCAGCCTCTGCTGTCCTCATACAGCTTTGTGGCATCATAGATCAGCCAGTCATGAGGCACATCCACCGGCTGAAATTCCTCTGCTTTTTGCTGCACGTCCGTAAAATTTTCCTCCGGCTGCGTCTTTAAAAACACCCATCCGTCATTCCACAGTGTTTTCATTGGTATCCTCCTGCTTTTCATTAACAAAGGGGGACAGGGGAAAACCTGCCCTGTTATAGATCATTGCCCCGTGGCTTATGTTGGAGAATAAATAACGCACCCCACAGGGTCTGATCCGGATCCTTTCTACCGGCGTTAAGCGGATCGTATCTTCCTTTATGACCGCTGCTGCCCTGTGCCAGATCCCCTGCTCGTCCCGCAGTTCAAAGTCCCTGATCTCTTTTCCCTTTTCTCCTCCATAGGCATACATGCCGTCGGTAATATTCTTAAAATAAAGCAGAACGGCTCCGGTCTTTTCCATTTCATAATCGATCCCGCATATCTCCGGCCCCTCGCATTCAGAGGCGATCCCATAAAGCATTTTTGCCGCCAGCATGGCAAGCCGGAAGCCTACCTCCTTTTTATTAAGGGGATGCAGGTCGTTGTCCTCCCCCAGATCCATTGTTACCGCCATTCCCACCCGGGGAAGCTTTTTCGCCCTTCTTTGCAGCTCCCGCACCACGGGCCATCCCTGTCCGGTCTCATCTGCATCGCTGTCATACCGGTCAATGGCAAAATTGGGAAGCTGCACATACAAAAACGGCAGCTCTTCTCCCCATTCCTTCCGGTAACCGGCCACCATACGCTTCATAAGCTCCAGGTATACCTCCGGTACATGGGTATTGGATTCTCCCTGATACCACAAAATTCCCGCTAACGTGTATGGCCTGCAGGGCGCCACCATGCCGTTATATAAGCCGGTAGGCTTCCAGTTCACAAAATCCGTAGGCTCTATCTGTTCACAGGCCGCCCCGATCTCATAGTACCATTTCCCTGTAAGATCAATCTCCTCCTCGTCATTCCAGAGAGCATATTTTTTGCCGTCTGTAAACCGTCCATGCCCGTTTTCACATTTCACCCGGATCACAATGGTATTTTCCCCTTCCCTTAAAAGTCCCTCGGGGATTTCATACTTGCGGGGAGGATACTGGTAATCCGTATGTCCCACCATCACTCCGTTAATATAAACAGTATCGCTGTCCACAATGGTGCCAAGCCAGAGCTTTGCGGCTTTGCCGGCAAGCCCTCCCGTTACCTGGAAGTTTCTCAAAAACCACACGCTTCCGATAAATCCCTGCAGCTGCGTATCCCTGAAAAAGAAGGGGATGGAAACCTCCTTAAAAGAGGGCTCCGGAGCCTTCAGCTCCTTAAAATTCCGTTTAAGTCCCTGATCCTGCTCGTCCAGGTTTCTGTGCCAGGCCTCCATATTTTCCTGGTTCCTTTCAAGCTGCCCGGCTACGAAAGCATCATCTGCATATTTTTCTGCAAGAAGCAGATCCTCCACATCTCCCTGCAGCATTTCCCTGCTCATCCATGACTGGATCCTGGAGCCCCCAAGACTGGTATTGATCAGTCCCACCGGAACCCCTGTCATCTGATACATCTGCTTTGCAAAAAAGTAGGCGGTAGCCGAAAACTTCAGGATCGTGCCCGTATCTGCTTTCTCCCAGCTTCCCGACTGCAGTTCCCGTAAAGGCCCATGAAAATCACTGTGTTCTATGACCTTAAAGGTTCTGATAAAGGGTTCGCTGCACTCCCTGATCTCCTCCGGATAACGGTCCTTTACACGCTCCATGGGAAGCTCCATATTGGATTGTCCGGCACAGAGCCATACATCCCCGATCAGAATGTCCGTCACAACGATCTCTTCCCCGTTTTCATTTCCAATATACAGGTTATAAGGCCCTCCCGGCTCCATAGGCGGCAGGACGGCTTCAAATCTCCCCTGCCCGTCCGCAACCGCTACATATTCTTCTCCCAGAAAGGAAAGCATCACTTTTCTTCCCGGTCTGTCAAAGCCCCACATTTTGATCTGCTTTTTTTGCTGCAGGATCATCCCGTCACTGATCAGTCTTGGCAGTCTTAAGTCTCCCATAATTTCCTCCGTTCCCGAAAAAAAATATCCTATACCTTTTTTCAGTATAGGATATTCCCTGCCCTGTTGCTGTTCATTTCAAACGGTCTGCTTCTCAAATATTGCTTTTATCCGCCTTATTCCAGAGATAAATAAATAACGCCGATCCAGTAGCAGCCATAAAGCTCTGCATCCTCTCCCAAAGCCTCAAATACGGTGTCGGTAACATTATAAAAATCATCATCATCCAGAGCATAATCCGTGCGCAGGGTGATCTCTCCCTTCTCCTTCAGCCCTTCTGTGAGCCTTTGGGCGATCTCCTGTACCGGGAAATAGCTGTCCGTCATATGATAATATTCATATTCCTCGCTGCTGCCGGTATAATTCCGGATGGCCTTATCCTGCATATAATCCCGATCCTCCACAAGCACCCGGTCTCCTGCAAATGCCGGCAGGTTGAAAAGAGCATTGGAAATACGGTCGTTGTCATTGTTGGTCGCATCCACAATCTGCCATTCATTTCCAATCAGCACCTTATTCCAGGCGTGGGACAGGCTGCCGTCCAGAAAGCCTGTGACCACAATGGTTTCCAGTCCGGCCTCCTGTGCCAGCAGCTTAAATGCTGCCGCATAACCGGCGCAGACGCATCTTCCGTTCATCAAAGCGCCATAGGCGGTAAAGGAATCATGATACTGCTGATCTACATACATAAAGTCGTTTTGCTCTGCGTTTGCAAGCGCATCCTCATCATAGGTGACGGTATCGCACAGATACTCATTGATGGCAAGCTCTTTTTCCTCCTCTGTCATGTTGGATCTGATGATCCTTTTGATCACCCGGGAAACCTCCTCCCTGATCTCTTCCTGCTTTCTTGCCTGAACAGAGGCCGTTTCATCATAAGCGAGATGAAGGACGGTTCCCCTTCTGTTAAACCGATACTCCTTCAGTCCCAGGATCAGCGGGTTTTGATAATATGCCTCCAAAAGCGCATCCTCCGCAAGGGACAGGTCTCTTGCCTCCGGGAAATCCGAAAGATCGATGGAGGTTGCCCCTCCCAGCATGGAGAGGGCCAGATATTCTGAAAGTGCGCTGCTTGCAAATACAGGGGTGTCCTCCACCTTCCTGACCTGCTTTTCTTCTTCCTCAATCTCTGTTTCCCGGCCAACTTCCTTATGGGCCATTTTCAGGGAAAGCTCTCCTGATTTTTTCCGAAGATCCGCCTCCCTCTCCTCCAGAAATTCCAGATCCCTTTCCAGATTTTCTTCCTGGTAGTCGTCCACACGCATGGTATAGTAAAAAGGCGTTCCCTCTACCCGGTAGGGAATGTGAAGGCAGAGCAGATCCTCTGCGCCCGTAAAGTTTCCTTCCTCATCAAGGAGGAGAAATCTTTCCATGGATACGTTGGCATCCTCTGTCTGATAGTCGATAAGCCTTTGATTTGTGATGCCGTCACACATGGTCACATAATCATATACAGGCAGCTCCTTTACTCTCTCGTAGCTTTCTGCAAATCCATTGGCCCGCTCCGTGTCAAAGGCAATACAGTGGGGCAGCTTAGGGGCAAGCTCCCTGTTCAGGAAATAGTTGCTGGCCATGGAAGTGCCCTCCTTACAGATGGCAATGACACAGATCCCTTCTTCTCCATAGGAAGTATCCTCATAAACCACCTGCCCCGGTTCATATTGATCCTTATAATACTCAAAATCCCCTTCGTTGTTCCAGTCGTCCTCACTCACACGATAGGTCTTAAATTCCTGGTTGACCAGCTCTGTCACGTCATACTCCGGCTGCTCTGTGGTCCAGGTGGTCTCCTTCGTCATTGCAAGGGCAAACATCATGGAATCCAGTCCTCTTTCCTCCCGGTATTTGACCCTGCAGACAAGATAGTCCTCTGCACCTTCTACCGGCGTCCAGGAAAACTGCGCCCTTCCATCCTCCAGAACAGAATAGGTAAGATGGGGAGTCTCTTCCAGCTCTCCCTTCAGCGTAATGATCCGCACAATGGGCTTTTCCAGCTTCTGTCCGGTCTGCTCATCATAATACTGTGCCAGATACAGGGTTCCGAGATTTCCCCAGTCTGCGCCGCTCCCCCGGTCAAAAAACAGATTATCGGAATGCTCGTACCTCTTTACCTGCTCTGTGCTCAGCCCTCCAAAGGCCACCTTATTGACTCCATAGTGGGAAGGGGTCATGGTCAGCGTCTTTTTCTCCGGATCCCACAGATAATCCCCTGCAATGACCGGTTCGGTGAGCTCCGGATCCTGATAGATCCCGTAGATCTCATACCAGTATTCCACGCCCTCTATGGCAGTTGCGTCATAGCCAAGCTCAAAGACCAGATTATCCCCCCTGCCCAGATCTTCAATGGGCTCTCCATAGGTGTGTCCGTAGATCGTATGGTTTTCGTACTTCTCCTTGACCTCTCCTGCCAGGCGTTTCTGCTCAATATAAACAACGCTTTCCTCATCCCCTGCATTTCCGGGACCCGCAGGCTCTTCCTTATCCCCACTTTCAGAAACAAAAACCGCCTCTTCTCCCTTCATGCTGCATGTGCTTCCATACAGCACTCCGGCCAGAAGGGCGGCGATCAGTGCAAAAGAAATCCCCGTCTTTAAGAAACGGTCTTTTGTGATCCATCTCCTGTTTTCCTTTTGTTCCCTGGTCAGCTGTTTCCGCTCGATAACGATCCTGATCCAGTCATTTTCAAATTTCATTGCTCTTTCGTTTCCCTTCTGTAGGCCTCCTGCGAAAGGGCTAAAAGCTCCTTATCATCTTCTGCCTGTGCCGTAAACAGGTATCCCTGTTCCTGCTTCTTGATATATACCTCTCCTGCCTTGTTCTCTTCCTCCCAAAGCAGATAGTAGGTTACTTCTTCTTCCTTTATCACTTCCGCCGCTTCAAATCTCTCCGGCATTTTATCCATGGGAACCAGTTTGTCCTTTTGGGGGATCTGGGAAATTTCCCTGGTCTGTTCTGTTTTGTGCCCCATTCTTTGAGGCGTCTGGTTTCTGCTCCCTGCCTGCTGCAGCGCTCCCGGCAAAAAAAGAAGCAATATACAGGCAGCGGCCGCCCCTAAAATGGGAAAGAGCCTTTGCTGTCTCTTTTTCCGCAGCGCATAGCTTCCGGATTCCTGCAAAGCCGCCAGCTTTGTGCGCCTTATCAGATCCTCTCCCGCATGCACCTTGGCCATTTCCTTGCGATATTCCTGTATCATAAGTCAGGATCTCCTTTTAAGCTTTCCCGAAGCATCTCCCTGGCTCTGAAAAGCTGTGATTTCACAGTGCTTTCTTTTTGGTTTGTAATCCTTGCGATTTCCGTTACGGAAAGCTCCTCATAGTAAAACAAATGGATGACCAGCCTGTACTTTTCCGGAAGCTCCTCCACTGCATCCCTGACGGGATGCTCCTTCTCCATAAGGCTGCTTTCGCCTGTTTCCGCGAGATACTCCGTTTCCTCCAGAAAGGTCACCCTCCTGTGCCAGGCGCCGTCAAAGTGCTTTCTTGCACAGTTTACGGTCACCTTTAAAAGCCACGCCTTTACATGCTCCCAGCTTTTCATCTTATCCATATGCTTCACCAGACGTACAAAAACCTCCTGAAAAAGATCCTCTGCGTCCGCCTGGTTTTTCATCTGGGAGAGAGCCACACGATACACCATATCGGCATACCGGTCTATGGCTCCCTCCACAGTCATTGGTTCCTCAACTGACATTTCCTTTTCCCCTGTCCTGCGTCATTTGAAGCCAAAACAGCGCATGACTCCAACATTACTATTATACAGGATGGTTCGTTCCTTGCCTAGTCCGGTACCTGGCCATTTTGCAAAATATCTTCTACGATCACAAACGGATTTTCTTCTGCTCCGTCCCCTGCCGCTGCCATGATCTCATACATATAGCTGTCATCAAAGATCAGGTACAGGTTATAAACGCCGGTAATTCCCTCTTCTACCTGTGCGGTCATCTCTACTAAAATCGCTTCTCCCAGACAGGTATCGCCGTAATAGGAAGCCTTTACATCGCCGCTTGCTCCATACTGTTCCTTTACCATTTCAGACAGGCCCTTCAGGCTTTCCTCATCAGACAGATCTACGCCTTCCATTTCTCCGTAGCCCATATATTCCTTCTGCAGCATGATAAAGCACTGTGCATTCACTGCATCGCCCTCAGGTGCATAGACAAAGTTATCATAGCTGCTTACATCATAGTCCTTATCCCAGCCATCCGGCAGCGTGAACATGACAAAATCAGTTGCAAAGGTGCTGTCGCCGCCGCTTGCTTCATAGTCCTCAAGCTTCTTTTGGGCTGCATCCTTATCCCAGTCAATCTCAAATTGATAGAAAGCTTCCAGCTCTTCTAAAAGCTCCGGCGTCTTTCCGGTCACCTCATCTGCGCTCACATCAAAACGTGCCATTGCCGTTCTGCCATCCTCAAATTCCTTAAGATAATAGGTGGAAAAAACGGGCGTTAATGAGGCCTCATATTTATTGTAGAGCAGATATTCCACGGTCTGACGCGCCGTGTTCCTGTCGATTTCTTCCGGCTCACCGATTACAACATCCTTGGTACCGTCCGAATAAAAAGGATCAAATTCATTTTCAACATAATACTGCAGATTTTCACTTACCAGATAATCCTCAGCCGCATAACGGATAATGGGGTTCAGCTCGATCCGGAAGGATACCCCCAGCTTATCTCCGGTGACACGGTTCATGCTCACATAAACATAATCATCCTGGGGAATAAATACATCCATGGAATAGCTTTCCATCTTGCCGGTCTCTTCGTTCTTCTCAGACTGGGTTCTTAAATTCTCACAGTAAAGATATTCAAATCCGTCATAGTCTGCAATGTCATCCTCTCCCAGTACCGGATGGTCAAGGCTTACTGACAATTCCTCGCTGTCCCCAGCTTCCTCGTCCACATCCTCGTCTTCTGTTACCTCTTCCTCCGTGGTCTGGCCTTCTTCCTGCTTTTTCTTCTCCAGCGCCTGCTTTGCTGCCTCTACCGCGCTTCCGCAAGCCCCAAGGGGCAGTACCATGCAGACAAGCAGCAGGCACACCAACAGTTTCTTTTGCAATTTTCTCATCTTCTCCCTCATTTCTGCGTTCCATTTCCGCATTCTTTGTTTTTACCTTACACTAATAATACCCCTCCCACCTTTCAAAGGTTGCAGAGGGGTAAAAAATATTTAGAAATAATTTTTTCAAAGCATCTTTTCTGTCTACCTGTCATGGGCCGATCTTGCAAACAAAAGAAACATGGGGAAAATTTCCAGTCTCCCGGTCAACATCACAAAGCTTAAGAGCACCTTTGCCCAGTCAGAATACACACTGAAATTGGACATGGGCCCTACCAGGTTCAGTCCCGGCCCGATATTGTTAAAGCAGGTAATGACCGCCGTTACATTGGTGGTAAAATCCAGTCCGTCCAGGGAAAGGATCAGTGTAAAGATGCAGATCAATACCATATAGGTTGCCGCATAGATCCTGGTGCTTTCCAGTGTTCTGCCGCCCACCGCCTTTCCATCCAGCCTGACGGTGATCACCTCTTTGGGGTTAATGATCTGGTGGATCTCCTGGAAAAAGGATTTTACCAGAATGATCGCCCGTGAAACCTTAAATCCGCCTCCGGTAGAACCGGCACAGGCTCCCACCAGGGACAAAAAGACGATCAGATGCTTTGCATATTCCGGCCAGGCCTCATAATCCACTGTGGAAAAGCCCGTGGTAGTCAATATGCTTGACACCTGGAAAAAGGCCTGCCGCAGCGCCGTTCCCACATTTCCCACCATGCCTGCAATGTTGACCGTAATGGATACCACAGCAAAAGCTGCGATCCCCAGATAAACCTTGATCTCTTCCATGGAAAAGGCTTCCCGGAACTTCCTGAGCAGCAGAAGATGGTACACATTAAAGTTAATTCCAAACAGCAGCATGAAAATGCCCAGAATGATCTCAATGGCCAGACTGTTGTAGCCGGCAATTCCTGCTGAAGAAACGGCAAACCCTCCGGTTCCCGCAGTGCCAAAGGCAATGCAGAAGGTATCAAAGGGCTGCATTCCAAATGCCAGAAGCAGAAGGATCAGGATCAGGGTCATTGCCGCATAAATGCCATACAGGATCATGGAAGTGGTTCTCATTCTGGGAACCAGCTTTCCTGCTGTAGGCCCGGGCACCTCCGCTCTTACCAGGTGCATGGAATTATCATTATTCATGGGCATCACCATGAGCACAAAGACCAGCACGCCCATGCCGCCGATCCAATGGGTAAAGCTTCTCCAGAACAACACACCGTGTCCCAGAAGCTCAGGCTTTGCAAGTACAGAAGCTCCTGTTGTGGTAAAGCCGGACACAATCTCAAACAGTGCGCCGAAATAGCTTTCAAAGCCCCCGGAAAGATAAAGAGGCAGCGCACCGATCAGACTGATCACGATCCACGCCGCAGCCACAATAAAATATCCGTCCCGGCTGCTGATCCTTTGTTCCGACTGTCTGACCCGGCAGAGAAGAACGCCCAGGATCAGCGCAGGCACCATAGTCTCTATAAACGCCATGGCGTCCCCATCCCCATAGGAAAGGGCAACGATCAGTGACGGTATCATCAGAAATACCTCTATAAGGATGATCTTTCCCATAAAACTGATTATTTTTCGCTTATTCATTTTTCTTCACGCCTTCCCTAGTCCGCAAAGATGTCTTCTAACCGTGCGATCTGTCTGTTGATGGTAGCTACTAACGCCGTGTCGCCGGCCTTCAGCATATCCTCGCCATGGGGGATAATGGTGCTGCCGTCGCGGATGATACAGCCCAGCAGGATATCCTGCTTCAGCTTCAGATCCTTCAGCGGCACTTCAAGATTAGGATCGTCCCTGTCAATTTTGAATTCAATAAATTCGATCTTGCCGTCCATCAGCCGGTACAGGGATTCCACAGCATCATTATCCTCTGCATTTAAGAGGGATCTGCCGTAGCCTAAAATTCTGTCTGCCGCAACATCTTCCCTTGAAATACTGCAGATCCTGCTGCCGCTTTGCAGCACCTTCAGCCTGGACTTTGCTCCGATCCTGGAAACCACCTTATTGATATTGCGGGACTCCGCATACATGGCGGCTACCAGATTGTATTCGTCATTATCTGTAATGGCAATAAAGGCATCCGTGTTGGAAATATCCGTGTCAGACATGGAATCGAAATAAGCCAGGGCATCATCACACATCACAGCGGCTCCCGTAAGCTCCTCAGACATCTTTTTGGCAAGCTCCGGATTTTTTTCGATCATGGTCACCTTGGCGCCCTGCCTGCTGAGGGTTTCCGCCAGATAATAGGAAATCCTGCCTCCTCCTGCGATCAGCACCGACTGCAGCGGCTTCACCGGCAGACCAAGCTTTTTGAAGGATTTGCGGAATTCCTCTGCCGCCCCTGTCAGGTAAAGGATATCGCCGCCTTTCAGTACCGTATGTCCGGTAGGCACAAAGGCTTCCCCCTCGCGCACTACGGCACAGATCAGCAGATTGATCCCCATATTCTGATTGATCTCGATCAGGCTCTTTCCGTCCAGGGGAGCTGCTTTTCCTACGGTCATCTCCACCAGCTCTGCCCTGCCTCCGGCAAAGACCTCCACCCTGGTTGCCAGGGGGAAACGTAAGAGCCTGGAAATTTCCATTGCCGTTGCAAGCTCCGGATTGATGATCATGCTGATGCCAAGCTTGCTTTTATAAAATTTATTCTGCCTGGCATAATCCACATCCCGGATCCGGGCAATGGTATGCTTGGCTCCCATCATGTGGGCCGTCATGCAGCTTAAGATATTCAATTCGTCCGATTCCGTTACAGAGATAAAAATATCCGCTTCACTGGCGCCAGCATCCTTAAGCGTTCCGTAGGAGGCCCCATTCCCCTGAAAGCAGATCACATCTGCGGAATTGCTCATGGTATTTACTACGTTTTCTTCCCGGTCGATCACAGTGATCTCATATCCGTCATGAGAAAGCTGTACGGCGAGATTTTTTCCAATCTCGCCGCCCCCGACTACAAATATTTTCATATTACTACGCCGTGTCATTTTTATCCTCATTTCTGCGCACGCTTTTTGCACATACCGAGTTTGTGCCAAGTGTGCGCAGACACAAATCACGCGATTGAAAAATTTTATTTTTCAATCTTGCTTTCATCCCTTACTCATCCCTTACTGTCTCACTTTAATGTGAACCTCACGGAGCTGCTGCTCTGTCACTTCATTGGGTGCGCCGCACATCAGATCCTGTGCCGTGCCGCTCATAGGGAAAGGAATGATTTCCCTGATGTTTTCTTCATTGCGCAGCAGCATGATCATACGGTCTACGCCGGGCGCCATGCCTGCGTGCGGAGGCGCTCCAAACTGGAATGCGTTGTAAAGCGCTCCAAATTTCTGCTTCAGTACCTCTTCATCATAGCCTGCAATCTCAAATGCCTTTACCATAATATCAATACTGTGGTTACGGACAGCACCGGAGGAAAGCTCTACGCCGTTGCAGACAATATCGTACTGATAAGCCAGGATCTCAAGAGGATCCTTGGTGGTCAGTGCTTCCAGTCCGCCCTGGGGCATGGAGAAAGGATTGTGGGTAAAGCCGATCTTGTGGGTCTCCTCATCCTTCTCATACATGGGGAAATCATTTACAAAACAGAAGCGGTACGCATTTTTCTCGTATAGATCCAGTCTTCTGCCCAGCTCATTACGGATCTGTCCTGCGTAGGCAGCCGCATGTGCTTCCTTGTCCGCAATAAAGAAGATGGTATCATCCACCTCAAGTCCTGCAAGCTTTCTCAGCTCCTCCTTCAGCTCTTCGGGAATAAACTTATCAATGGGCCCCTTATAGGAAAGATCCTCCAGCACTTCCAGATACCCAAGACCGCCCATGCCGATCTCCGTTGCAAATTTCAGCATCTTTTCGTGGAAGCCCTTGGACTGACGGCCATGGATCTTAATAGCGCGGACCGTCTTGTTCTGGAAGGGTTTAAAAGTACACTTGTTGAAAAATTCTGAAAGGTCGATGATCCTTAAAGGGTTTCTTAAATCCGGCTTATCAGAGCCAAACTCCAGCATTGCCTGCTTATAGCTGATCACCGGATAAGGAGCCTTCGTTACCTCGTAGCCCTCCGGTGCAAATTTTTCAAAGGTTGCGGTGAGAACCTCTTCTCCCACGCGGAACACATCCTCCTGGGTGGCAAAGCTCATCTCAAAGTCAAGCTGATAGAACTCTCCGGGAGAACGGTCAGCCCTTGCGTCTTCATCACGGAAACAGGGCGCAATCTGGAAATACTTATCCACGCCGGACACCATCAGAAGCTGCTTATACTGCTGGGGCGCCTGGGGAAGCGCATAGAATTTTCCTTTATAATGTCTGGACGGTACAATATAATCTCTTGCGCCTTCCGGTGAGGATGCGCACAGGATCGGGGTCTGTACCTCCATAAATCCCATTTCTGTCATTTTGCTTCTCAGGAATGCGATCACATTGGAACGGAAGATCATATTGTCAATGACCTTGCGGTTACGCAGATCCAGGAAACGGTATTTTAATCTCAGATCCTCCCTGATCTCCTTGGAGGTTGCAATTTCAAAGGGTAGCGGCCTGTAAACCTTCCCCAGCACTTCAATGCCGTGCGCCTCCAATTCAATGGTTCCTGTGGGGATCTTGGGATTATAGGTCTCTTCATCCCTCTTTTCGATCTCTCCCTTGATGCTGACACAGTCCTCCTTGCTGATTCCCTTAAGGAGACTGGTGTCTCTCATAACGATCTGAAGCTGTCCATGCATATCACGAAGATCGATAAAGGAAACGCCGCCATGGTCACGGATGTTTTCCACCCAGCCTGCCACCTTCATTTCACTTCCGATATCTCCCTCGGTGATCTGCCCTAAATTTCTCTCACGATACCTTGTTGATAATTCCATACTGATCTCCATTCTGCCCGCCATAAAAAAAACCTGAATTAATCCATAGCTGAATTAATTCAGGACGAATGATCCATGCCTGTCTCCCTGGACGGTTCTGGACAAAATCCGCGGTGCCACCTGATTTACTGCCTTTGCAGTCACTTATCTGTTGATTTAAGGCTGGTAAAGCTGTTATTCATATGAATTCATTCTGCCGGCTTTCCACCATCCCGGCTCTCTGGAAGCGATAATCCATACTACTCTTCTTCGTCATAGCCATTCACCAGTAATCATAATGTAGAATACCCGATTTGTCAAACTTTTATTACGCTGCTTTTTCCTTATTTCCATAGTACAGCGCAAGCCCTACAAACACCATGCCGCCTATGATATTGCCGATTGTAACAGGAATAAGGTTCGTGACAAAGAAATTCTGCCAGGACAGCCTTGAAATCTGGTCTGCGGCGCATCCGTACCGCTCCACTGCCGCCTGTACATAGGCCGGATTTCCCTTTGCAAAAATCCCTGCAGGGATATAATACATATTTGCCACGCAGTGCTCAAATCCTGCCACGACAAAGAGCATGATCGCAAAAAAGGCACAAAACAGCTTTCCCATAATATTCTTGGCGCAGGTTGCCATCATCACCGCCGCACACACCAGGAAATTACAGAGGATACCGGAAACAACTGCCTTTCCAAAGGAAATGGTAGCCTTGCCCAGCGCCACCTTAATGGTATAGCCGCCCAGTCCTCCTGCGGAATAGTCAAACTGTCCGCTGGCATATGCAGCCGCCGCAAGCAGAAGCGCCCCTGCCAGATTGCCAATATATACGATCACAAGACATCTGATCAGCTGAAGGGGGGTATGCTTTTTGTCCACCGTTCCCATCACCATCAGGCAGTCTCCCGTAAAAAGCTCTGCTCCCAGCACGATCACCATCATCAGTCCTACCGGGAATACCACTCCCGAAAGAAGCCTTGCAAGTCCCACATTGTCTACGGAATGAGCCGCCACGCTGCTGCCGCTTGCTCCAAGGGCGATCATCACGCCTGCCAGGATCCCCCTGATAAATAATCTGGAAAACGGAGCCGAAACCTTTCCGGCACATCCGTCAATATATTTGGCAACTGCATCCTTGATCGGTAAAAAATTACTCATGTTCTTCTCTCCCTTATCCTTTTTCCACTGCCGCTTTCCTGCGAAAGCACGCTCCCTTATCATACCTTCCGGCCGCTTGATTTTCAAGTGTTTTTGCCGGAATTCCCGGTTTTTCCAATGTTTTATGCGCTTTCCAGGTAAGATCTGATCTTTGCCTCGCAAAGCCCTTCGCCGATCACGATCAGCACCTCCTGCCCCACTTCTATGGGACGCATGGTAATCTCGCCGTTTATGGCGTTAAGCTCTGTCCACGCTCCCTTTTCATCCTTTAAAAAGCCTTTGATCCGAAAGACCCTGCCGCAGCTTTCATCCTGAAGGATCCGCGCCGCCGCTGTCTGCAGCTGCTCCTTTGTGATCTTTTCCTCCATAAAGAACAGCGTGTCAAAGCCCAGATCATCCGGCAGATCCATTTTCTGGTAGCTGGCCTGCGCATAGCCGCAGGAGGAAAGCTTCAAAAAATCCTCCCGGTTAAGCTGCATGGTGCTTTTTTTCAGGATCACTCCTGTATGATCCCTTTTGCACTGGATCTCTTCCAGCGCACGCTTTAAATGATCTATGGTTTCCTGTACATCCGCTTCTTCTGCCTCGTCCATATGGCTTAACAGGACGCATCCCGCATGGGAAACCTCGGATGCCAAAAGATAATCTGCCTCCTTGGAAAGCCTGGGCTCCAGCTTTGCATCCACAATGGCGATCACATTTCCGATCTCATACCATTCCTCTAGGGGCTCCTCCCTCAGCACGTCAAAGAATTCATCTACATCATAAATACCGGAGGGCTCTACAAGTACCCGGTCATAACCGCTCATTCCCATGGCGATCAGCTTTGTTTTGAACCGCCTTGCATGGCTTTCCTTATCGCAGCCTCCTGCAATCATTTCCAGTCCGCACTGATCCCCCAGAAGCTCATGCAAAAGCAGCATATCCACATTGATGGCTCCAAAATCATTTTCCAGTATTCCGATGCGCAGTCCCTTTTTCATCAGATACTGCGCATATTCCTTCAGAAAGGTAGTCTTTCCGGAGCCTAAAAACCCCGTGATCAGATCAATGGTTATCATCACTTTCTCCTGTAAGCACACTTGCCTTCTTTAATCTTTCATAAAACTGGGGATAAAAATCCATTTCCGTGTTATAGGGTCTTTCAAAGAACAGCTGTAACAGGTACATGCTCAGCTGCCCTGCCGCCTGTTCCTCTTCCTTCAGATTTTCCTGCAGCTTTTTCAGGAAGAAATGCCAGTCGCAGATGTATTTCTCATACCTTGGAAGCTCCGGGATCCCCAGCCACTTTTTCACCTTTATTTTGGTCTTATCCGGATAAGGACACTCATGGATCTGCAAAAAATAATGGAACTGCTCCTTTTCATAAATCCTTCCTAAGGGGAACATCCGGCAAAATCCGGGCCGGTATGCATGGATGCTGCATCTTCCCTGCTCATTTAAAAAGCTGCAGCCCCCCTGCTCTCCCTGTATTCGGATGTTGGGCATGACAATCCCATCTACCACCCTAAGCTCAAGAGCCTCCTGCAAAAGCTCTCCAAAGCTCCTTGAAAGTCCCTTTTCCATCTGATACAGATCATAGGGATCCAGGATAATGGATTTTCCCACAACATGACAGCACAAAGAGCAGCCTGCACAATCATTGCAGGCTGCCCTTACCATATCATTTGCCGTATAAAGCTTTCCGTCCGATACCTGGCTTAAATCAATCTCACGTTCCATGCTTTCTCCCAAAACTGTTTGATTTTCTGCCTCTAAAATGAGGCCAAAAATACTATAGCACAAAAGGATTTCCCATGTAACTTTTTTATTTTATTTTTTCCCTCATTCTAGTTCATAAAGTAATCTTATTCATTGAATAGGGAAAGTCTCTCAAATACCGGGATAGACGTAAGCGGTGCCTTGCAGAGAATGGTCTTTCCTCCTTCACAGACTTCTCCGTCTGAAAGGCTCTTCCATTTTCCTTCCGGCAGATAAACCTCTCTCTCCCTCTGTCCCAGGGCAAATACCGGCGCTACCAGGTACTTTCCGCCAAACATGTACTGATCCTCCAGCTCCCAGCAGTGAGGATCCCCGGGGAACTCATAAAACATGGTACGAAGGAGGGGTGCGCCTTTCTCTGATGCCTCCTGCATCAGCTTTTCCACATAAGGCACAATGGACAGCCTTAAGTCGAGCTGCTGCTTCATAATGTCAAAGGCTTCCCGGCCATAGCTCCAAAGCTCATTGGGATGTCCCGTATACAGGCTTCCGCCGCCGAAATCCTTATCGGAAAGAGGGGGGATATTATGGGGGCCTCTGTCGCCGTGCATACGGAGAATGGGGGTAAATACTGCAAATTCAAACCAGCGCAGCAAAAGCTCCTTAAAGTTCTCATCCTCCACATCATCTGTCATAAATCCGCCGATGTCCGTGGTCCACCAGGGAATTCCCGCAAGACCCATATTCAGTCCTGCGCTGAGCTGATCTCTCATGGATTCAAAGGTGCTTGGAACGTCGCCAGACCAGTGAAGGGCCGCATACTTCTGGCTTCCTGCCCAGCCGCAGCGGATGAGCTGCAGGCACTCCTTTTCCCTTCCCTCTTCCTTAATTCCATCATAAAAGGTCTTGGCATAAAGCTTGGAATATAAATTGGTGACCTCAAGGGCTGTTCCCATCTGATACCGGTAATTATCATAGTCATATACGCCATAGTCCGGCTCTGAATTATCCAGCCAGAACATGTCGATTCCGTAATCGTAATAATTTTTTTTGCATTTCTCCCACAGATACTGTCTTGCCTCCGGGTTGGTCACATCCACCTCCAGACAGTCTCCCTGGAACTCATAGGTCTGGATGCTGCCTCTTTCCGTCTGGATCAGAAGGCCTCTCTCCAGCATTTCCTCAAAGTTTTCGCTTTTTTTATCCACGCTGGGCCATATGGAAACCACTACCTTCGTGCCCATGGCATGAAGCTCGTCGCACATGGCCTTGGGATCCGGCCAGTATTCCTTGTCAAACTTCCAGTCTCCCTGTCTGGTCCAGTGGAAGAAATCAATGACAATGACGTCAATATGGATCCCCAGCTCCTTGTACTTCCTTGCAACGCTGAGAACCTCCTCCTGTGTTCTGTAACGCAGCTTGCACTGCCAGAGTCCTAAAACCCCATCCGGGATCATAGGGGTTCTGCCGGTCACCTCCGTATAATTTTCCACCAGCTTTGCAGGGGTGTCCTCTACCGTGATCCAGTAATCCATCTGCTTTAAGGCCTCTGCCTCCCACTGGGTATAATTCTTTCCGAATGTGGCTCTTCCCACTCCCGGATGGTTCCACAAGAAGCCATATCCAAGGCTGGACACTGCAAAGGGAACGGACGCCTGGGAGTTTCTCTGTGCCAGCTCCAGGCTGCAGCCCTTCAGATCCAGATACGCCTGCTGATACTGCCCCATTCCGTATATTTTTTCCCGATCGTTGCTCTCAAAGCGGACAGCCAGGGAATAATCTCCCCCTATGATGGACTTCCACTGTCTTCCCCTGATCTTCAGGCATCTGCTTTCTGCGCAGGAGGGCTGATCATAATCCCTGTGATATTCCTTTAAAAACTTCTCTCCATCCCGGTAAAAGGTCAGGATCCCGGCCTTGTCTGCGCTGATGGTCAGTCTTCCGTTTGTAATGGACGCCTTTTCCCCTTCCTCTATTTCAATGGAGCATTCCCCGTAAAAAGGAACCTCCTCCTCAAGAGCCCAGTTCTTATCTGTAAAACCAGGGTACTTGGTAGCCTGCACACGCAGCGCATTCTTTCCCCAGGGTGTGATCTTAACGGTTTCGTATTGATGCTTAAAAACCAGTGCATTTTCTTCCTTCCAGAATTTCATGTGATTTCCTCCCTTTTCCTTCTCCTGACAAAGCCCTTGTGGTTTTGTCCCGCATTCTTTATAATGACATTGTAATAACATTTTTCCTTTTTATCTTTAATATTTTTAACACATATTTGCACTATATTAACATTTTCATATAGAACAGACCTTTGCACTGCTTTCTGCGGCCTGAAAGGAGAAGCCCCATGAAAAACCATGCTTCCAAAAACAATCCCGCCCAGCTTCGTGAGACCACGCCTCACGGAAACTCCCTGTTTCCTTTTATGCTCTATGACATCCATTCCGATTCCACCTTTGAGGAACGGATCGGCTGTCACTGGCATGAAGAAATCGAATTTCTGGTCATTACAGAAGGAAATGCAACCCTTCACTGCGACGGCGGGCTTTTCCCTGTAACCAAGGGAAGTATCTGTTTTATTCCCTCAAACAGCATCCACTTTCTGACCTGCCGGATGGGGGAGGCTCTGTCCTTTTATGCCATTGTTTTCCATCCCGATTTTTTGCGGAGCCTTGGAAATGACCTGATCCAGCAAAAGTATCTCCGCTTCTTTTTATCTGACGCCGAAGCTCTTCCTATGGTTTTATCTCCTGCCTCTGAGCCGGAAAAGCAGATTGCCGCCTGCCTTGGGCAGATTTATTCCGCTTTCCGGGAGCAGACCTTCGGCTATGAGCTTTTCATCCGCATCAGGCTCCTGGAGATCTTTTACCAGTTCTCCTTTTTTACCGCTTCTCAAAGGGAAACTGAAGACAAGGGCTCCGGTTATCAGGCTGCTCTTGTCAGATCCATGATGGAATATCTGCGCAAAAATTATGACGGCAGTATCTGCCTTGCTACGCTTGCCAAACATTTTGGCCTCAGCAAAGGACACACCTGCCGTCTGTTTAAAGCCATGACTCACATGACTCCCTTTGAATATTTAAATTATTACCGGATCAACCAAAGCGCCTATCTGCTGCACAACTCTGATGCAGATATCAGCCAGATCGCCGGTATGACCGGCTTTAACAACATCAGCTACTATAACCGGACCTTTCAGCGCTATATGCACATGACTCCTTCCCAGTTCCGGAAAAGCCTGTTATAAGGACAGGCTCACTTCCCTGAGGCAAGCATCACATCGAGAACCGAATAGATCTCCCGCTTTCTTTCGTCTGATAAGCTCTCTATTCTTTGCATATACTGGCTCATCCTCACCTGATAGCCTACCTTGGTCACATCTGCCAGCACCACATCCGCCGAGATCTCAAGCACGTTGATCAGCTTGATAAAGGTTTCCAGCTTGGGAACCTTTTCCCCACGCTCGATCATTCCCACATAAACCGCTGTGATCCCTGCCTTTTCTGCAAGCTGCTCCTGGTTCCAGGACTTCTGGAGCCTTCTTGCCTTGATCTGTTTTCCTACACTAGAAAAATCCATATGTCACCTTCCTGACAGCATGTAACTTTACTATTAGTATAGAAAAGAAACCAGTATTTTATAAGAAACCATAGGTATTTATACATAACTATTATTTATATTTTAAACAAATTATTTTTCAGCACTTGTCTAATACCTTGTAATCTTATATACTTAAGTTACATTTAAAGTATTTTAGTCTAAGCAAAAGTAATAAGGAGGCAAGAGTATGAGAAAAAAAGTGTGGAAGGGAATTTTCTTACTAACAGCAGCTCTGGGCGTCACAGGCTGTAGCAAAGGTCAAACGGCGGATCCCCCCTCTGCCATCCCGGCACAGGAAAACAGAGCGGAAAGCAAGGAGGAAGAAGCGGTGGAGCACGAAAAAATACAGGGAAAAACAGAGTCTGAGATCAAAAAAGGGAGCTTTCAGCTTGGGGTTTCCGTACATGACCCTTCCGTTGTGGAAGCAGATGGCTCCTATTATATTTTCGGTTCCCATATGGAGGCTGCGCAGTGCACGGACCTCAGGAACTGGAAATCCTTTGCCAGCGGAGTCGGAAAAAGCAATCCCCTGTTCTCCAACTTATTTGATTCTGACATGACTGCATTTAAATATGTAGGGAAATTTACAGATGGAGGCTATGCCGTGTGGGCGCCGGATGTTATTTATAACGAAGCGCTCGGAAAATGGGTCATGTATTTTTCCACCAGTCATGATTACCGCACTTCTGTGATCCATTTTGCAACAGCAGATGATGTGAAAGGTCCTTATGAATATTGTGATGCGCTGATCTATTCCGGCTTTTCCAAAACAACCGTCAGCGAAACAAATTTCTATGCTATTATGGGCGCCGATGCTGATCCCTCCCCATATCTGACCGGAATACAATACAACAACAAGAAATACCCAAACTGCATCGATCCCTGCGTCTTTTATGATAAGGACGGGAAAATGCTGATGGTTTACGGCTCCTGGTCAGGCGGCATCTGGCTGCTTGAGATCGATCAGAGCACCGGTTATCCGGTTCATCCGCAGGCTGATGAAGCAGCCGGAACCGATCCCTACTTTGGGAAGCATCTGATTTCCGGAAATCACATGTCCTGCGAAGGGCCCTATATGTATTATGACAAAGACCAGGATATGTATTACCTGCTGGTTTCCTATGGCGAACTGACCCGGGAGGGCGGCTACCAGATCCGGTGCTTCCGTTCCAAAACACCGGATGGTGAATTTCTGGACGCAGCCGGCAATACACTAAAAAGCTCCGATCTCCACCAGAAACGCGGTGTCAAAATGATGGGAAATTATATCCTGCCCAGCCTTAAAACAGCTTATATGGCTCCCGGACACTGCTCTGTCCTTCAGTCAGAGGATCAAAAGCTCTATCTGGTTTATCATACACGCTTTGACGGCGGTACAGAATACCATGAACCCCGGGTCCATCAGATGGCTTATAACCAGGATGGCTGGCCCGTTGCCCTCCCCTTTGCCACAGCCGGTGAAGAAATCAAAACCGGCAGCTACCACAGTGGGGATCTGGAGGGAAGGTGGTATCTGCTGAATCATGGAACCGAAATCAGCTCCAAGATCCACGAACCCCGGGAATGCATATTAGAGAACGGCATGCTCAGCCTTGAGAATGAAACCAGCGGATCCTACTCCTTTGAGGATGGCTCCTATTATATGACAATCACACTGGACGAAGTAGACTATAAAGGCATTTTATGTGACATGGCCGATGAAGCCGGAAATCCTGTCAGATGCTTTGCAGGAGTGGGCAGTAACAACGAAACTCTCTGGGGCGTGATGTACCTTTAATTAATTTATGTAGTTTTTTCATACATATTTTACATTTTTGCTCAATATCAAAACTAATTTAGTTTTATTTAAAATATATATTGACAGAGTATGGTTTTTATTGTACTATGTGTATATAAAATTTACAGAAATTTAGTTTTGGTGTACATATTGCACAATTTATTGTTTTAACTTTTGTTCACAATACCGGTTAGTGTTCAAAATCTAAAATAGTCTATTTTTCTGTGAACATTAAAACTATTCAACACAGTAATTTGTGATAAAGGAGGATGTAATGAAAAAGAAAATTGTCAGTTTATTACTTGCAGCCACACTTTCCCTTTCCATGCTGGCCGGCTGCGGCAGCTCTGAAGACGCTTCCGCAGACACCGCAGAGACAGCCGAAACGGATACTTCCGAAGCAGCCGAAAGTGGCGAAGAAACAACCGAAAGTATCGGCGCACAGATCACGGTAGATGAAAGTGCTACCGAGAACGTAGGCGTTGAGGGAGATTACAGCGATGCCGATCTTACCGTTTTCATCTTTGCACAGGATCATGAGAAGGCTGTTTATCAGTCCCTGATCGATAAATTCATGGAAAGTACCAATGCCAATGTTACCTTCGAGGTAACCACATCAGACGAATATGCCCAGAAGCTTATGGCATATAAGGCTGCAGACGATATGCCTGACATCTTCTATGTAGGGCCGGAAGCCGTTGCAAGTAACGTAGATGACGGTTATCTGCTTCCCTTGGATGAATATGTTCCTGAGGAAACAGTCTCCGATTTATGGCCTGCCATCACAACCGCTTATCGTTATGACGGCAAAGAGGCAGGCGCCGGTTCCCTTTACTGTCTGCCCAAGGATTTGTCTACCTTTGCATTTGCATACAACAAAACCTTATTTGATGAAGCCGGGCTGGAATATCCCGATCCTGAAAATCCCTACACATGGGAAGAGTTTGTTGATGTTTGCAAGAAGCTGACCATGGATAAGGACGGAGATGGTGAGATCGACCAGTGGGGCTGTGCAAACGCTCTTCAGTGGGCTCTTGACGCCTTCATTTATACGAATGGAGGTCATTTCCTGAACGAGGATCAAACCCTGGTTGTCATTGACGGGCAGCAGGAATTCATTGACGCTTTCCAGTATTTTGCAGACTTAACCTGCAAGTACAATGTTACCCCTACTGTTGAGCAGGACACTGCACTTGGCGGATATCAGAGATGGTTAGACGGACAGATCGGTTTCTACGCCTGTGGTACCTGGGATGTAGGAGCATTTATGGACAAAAACACCTTCCCCTATGAGTGGGGTCTGTGTGGATGGCCTGTAGGTAAGACCGGCGTTTCCATGACCCGTAACGGTTCTGTAGGCTTTGCCGTTTCCGCAGATACCGAATATCCGGAAGCCGCTGCCGCACTGATCACTTTATTCTCCACAGATCTTGAAGGCCAGAGAGTTCTTTCCGGCGAAACAACCGGCGCATCCCTTCAGATCCCCAATACCATGAGCTATGCCAAGGGTGATTTCAAAGACAGAATTGCTGACGGCACTATTCCTTATGGTGATAATGTTGAAGTAATCTTCAATTACATTGAGGGAACTGACAAGTATGAAGGAATTTTTGTAGAAACCAACTACACCTACAATTCTGACTGGTGGACCGCATTCCTCAGTGGCGGTTACGAATATGTACTGACAGGGGAAAAGACAGCTGCTGAATATTGTGCAGAGGTACAGCCCGCTATGCAGGAAGCATTGGATAATGCAAATGCATTAAAAGCCGAAGCAAATGGACAGTAATTAATTGCTAAAGAGGGGGGCTGTGACCCCCCTTTTTTAATAAGAGAGGTGTTACCATGAATCAACCACAAGAAGGTAAAAGGGTAAAGGTAAAATTATCTACAATGGCAAGGCGTGAGGAAAGGTGGGCATACCTGTTTGTTGCCGCACCGCTTATCGGCTTTGCACTGTTTATGCTGTACCCCATCATTTTTGCGTTTCTCACTTCCCTGACGACCTGGACCGGAGCCAAAGGAATTGCCGGCATGTTAGATCGTTTCTGCGGATTTGACAATTACATAAAGCTTTTCAAGGATCCAAAATTCTGGCAGACCCTTGGCACTACCACCATCTATCTGATTGGAATTCCTATCGGAATGATCCTGGGCCTGCTCTGTGCTATGGGAATGAACCGCAAGATTCCAGGCGTAAAGGTTCTTCGCACCATGTATTACATTCCCGTCATTTCCTCGCTTGTTGCCGTTTCCATCTTGTGGGCATGGGTTTATAACTATGATTACGGCCTGTTGAACGTAATCATCAAGGCCTTGACCGGAAAACATGGCCCCAACTGGCTGGGGGACGAAACCCTCATTAAGGTGTCCATGATCATCTTCATGGTATGGAAGGGTCTTGGAACCTCCATTATCCTTTACCTTGCAGGTCTGCAGAACATTCCCAGATCCTATTATGAGGCCGCAATGGTGGATGGTGCAAACGGCTTTCAGAAATTTACCAAAATCACCATTCCGCTGCTCTCCCCCGTTACCTTTTACATTCCGATCACTACCCTGATCGGCGGCTTCCAGGTCTTCGTTGAGGTTCAGGTCATGACGCCTTCCGGAAATGGCGGTATCGGCTACAGCGCAGCAACAATTGTTTTCTACCTATATCAGAAAGCCTTTGAAAGCTACCAGCTTGGTTACGCCAGTGCAATCGCAGTTATCCTGGCAATTATTATCTTCTTTATTACGTTACTGAATTTTATCGGTCAAAACAAATGGGTTAAAACCATTGATTAGGAGGCTAAAAAAAATGAGCAAAAAAGATCTTATGTCCTCAGAGGTTATTTCCAGAAAAGAAAAAGCCATAAATATCATAGTCTTCCTTCTGCTGTCCATCGGCGCAATTTCCATGGTTTTTCCTTTTTTCTATATGATAATGACGTCCTTTATGACCAAAAACCAATATCTGTCCGGCCAGCTCACTGTCATTCCGGATCCGTGGGTTTTTGGTAAATATGCAGAGGTTTTGAAAAAGGGGAATTTCATTTCTGGTATCTTAAATACGATCAAGGTGGAAATCCCTGTGCTTACCATCGGCGGCTTTACCTCCGCCCTGGCAGCCTTTGCCTTTGCAAAAATGAACTTTCGAGGTAAAAATGGAATTTTCATGCTGCTGCTTGCAACGATCATGATCCCCTTTGCCGTTATTATGATCCCGCAGTATGTCATGTTCACCAAAATGCACTGGACAGATTCCTTACTGCCGCTGATCATTCCTGCATGCTTCGGAAATATCAGCATGATCTTTTTCCTGAGGCAGAATTTAACCAGTATTCCTAATGACCTGATGGATGCCGCCAAGCTGGACGGCTGTGGGTATTTCAGAACCTTCTGGCAGATCTTTCTTCCCCTTATGAAGGGCGCTGTCGGAACCCAGCTCACTCTCTGGTTTATGGGAATCTGGAATGATTATCTTGCCCCGACTATTTTCTTAAGGAGTGAAAAGACCTGGACGCTTCAGGTTGTAATCCGCTCCTTTAATACCTATTATTCCATTCAGTGCGATTACGCCCTGATTATGGCAGCCTCCGTTATTGCAATGATTCCAACTATCATCCTGTTCTTCTGTTTCCAGCGTATGATCATTGAGTCTGTTGCAATCAGCGGAATTAAATAAGCGAGGTAGCAAAATGTCTGATTCCCCAGTAATTGCCTTTTTAAATAAAGCCACTGATCTCATCCTGCTGAATTTCTTATGGATTTTATGCTCCCTCCCGGTCATTACCGCAGGAGCTGCAACTGCAGCAATGTACTATGTATGCATCACCTCGATCCGCTGTGGAGACGGCTATGTGGCAAAGCGCTTTTTTCAAAGCTTTAAGCAGAACTTCCGGCAGATCACTCCCCTATGGATATGCATCCTTTTAGCCGTAGGACTTTTAACCTTTGATATTTTGTTCTGGATGAAAGTCGGTACCCCGTTTGCGGAGGCTATGCTGCTGATCAGCCTTATCCTATGCTTTTTCCTGTATTTATGGATGCTTTGGCTGTTTCCCGTATTCGCAAAATTTGAAGCAAGTACTCCCGAGCTAGTCAGAAATGCAGCACGTTTCGCCCTTGGATACC
>FR894550.1:69089-71468 GCA_000436115.1 Firmicutes bacterium CAG:534
CCCTACACGGCAATTGTAGCGGCTTTTACCGGGTTTATTTTCTATATCAATCTGAAATCATTGATTGCAAACAGCATCATGCTGTTTCTTGGATTTGCCTTGCTCTCTTATATCCAGTCATTCTTTTTCTATCGTGCATTTATGAATCACATGGACGAAAGGTATGATGACTTCTGGAAAGAGGCCTCAAAAGTAGAATTGTAAAAGGAGTTTTGAAATATGATCAGAAATTGTAACGCAAAAAATCCATGGATTATGCAGAGAGCAGATCCTTATGTATATCGGCATTCCGATGGAACCTACTATTTTACGGCAAGCGTGCCCGCCTATGACAGCATTGTGCTGCGAAAATCCCATAGCTTGAACGGGCTTTCCACCTCTGCCGAAACCGTCATCTGGAAAAAGCATGCAAGCGGCCCTATGAGCGCCCACATATGGGCTCCCGAGCTGCACTACCTGGAAAACAAGTGGTACATCTATTTTGCAGCCGGAAATGCAGAAAGCCCCTGGCACATCCGCCCCTACATTCTGGAATGTGCTGATGAGGATCCCCTTACCGGTACCTGGGTCGAAAAAGGCATGATACAGCCGGCCGAAGGCGATGATTTTTCTTTTCAGGCCTTTTCTCTTGATGCCACCATACTGGAAAACAAAGGAAAATATTATTATATCTGGGCAGAAAAAGTAGGTGTCGGCAAGCAGATCTCCAATCTATATATTTCCGGAATGGCCTCTCCCACCAGGCTTGAGACTGTGCAGGTTCTGTTAACCACACCTGATTATGACTGGGAGCGATACGGCTATTGGGTAAACGAAGGGCCGGCCATTTTGAAAAAGAACGGAAAGATCTACCTGACCTATTCCGCCAGCGATACCGGTATCCACTACTGTCTCGGTATGCTTTCCGTTGACGAAAACGACGATCTTCTGGATCCGGAAAACTGGCACAAGGAACGCATGCCTGTTCTTGCTACTAACGAGGCTCTTGGTATTTACGGCCCCGGTCATAATTGCTTTACGGTTGACGAAAATGGGAATTCCATTATGGTCTTCCACGCAAGAACAGAAACAAAAATTGAGGGAAATCCTCTTTACAATCCCAATCGTCACGCAATGATGCTGGAGGTTACATGGAATGAAAAAGGGAAACCTGTTTTTGAATTATAAACTTCTGAAAAGGAAACCAGCTGTTCGCAGCAAAAAGGAAAAAAGAGAAAAAAAGGATCACAAGCTCCCTGCTTTTCCTGTTTTCTGCATTTATTCTGATGATGATCATCCTTGGCTGTCTTTCCTATAAAATGGCAGCAGCTGCCATTATGCAGAAATACGAAAATACAGTTATAAGCGCCGCCTCTTCTATGAGTACTTCCGTTGAACTTATCTGCCAGTCCATTTCCAATACGGCCGTTGCAGCCGTAAGCNNNNGGCCGTTGCAGCCGTAAGCGCACTGTGGTTTTCAAAGGGGATCGGAAATGCCCTGAATACAATCTGTTCTTCTTTCCATGCAGACGGTAACAGAAAACACCTCCGACCAGGCTGCTCAGACCAAGCTCTGCGTAAACAAAATGGAGGATTTTTCAGACGAAATCAATGCAGTATATTGCGCTTCCGAAAGCATGACCCAGACGATTCAGACTGCCCTCTCTTCTGTGCTTACAGGCAAAACAGGAATTGATAAATTAAGCATAAAATCAAACGAAACCGCAAAAACTGCGGAACAGCTTCTTGAAGGGATCCGGCAGGCAAACGCACAGTCCGGCAGAATTGTGGAGATCATAAGCACCATAGAAAGCATTGCTTCCCAGACAAACCTGTTATCTCTCAACGCTTCCATTGAAGCTGCCAGAGCCGGTGAAGCGGGAAGAGGCTTTTCCGTGGTTGCAGAAGAAATCAGGAAGCTGGCAGAACAGTCTATGAGTGCCGGCACTCATGTCCGTGAAATTGTCGGAGGCATCCAGCAAAGCAACAGCATTGCATCCGAATCAGCGGAGCGCACAGAAACATTTCTTCATGAACAAACGGCTATGCTGCACGAAACAGTTTCCACCTTTGATGCAATCAACAACGGTGTCACGGATCTGGTACAAATTTGGGAATCCATAAAAGAGAAAGTCGACAATATGCAGGACGGAAAGGCCATTATCAGTCAGTCCATCGGAACGATCAATACGCTGTCCGATCAAATTTCAGACTCCGTTAAAAACGTAGCGCAAATGGTAACGGAAAAAACGGCAGAAATTGGCATATTAGCCGGAACGGTAAAAGAACTGAACTCGGAAGCAATGGATCTTGAACTGTCTATGAGTCAGTTTATCATAGAATAACAACACTTTGCTTCTACACAACCTTTTCGCCCCCTAAACGTACGATTTCCGAAAT
>FR894551.1 GCA_000436115.1 Firmicutes bacterium CAG:534
TCTGGTGCTATAACCCCTAAATCAGAAGAAATATTCAGTATCACTCCCTTCTTCTGCTTTACCATCTCCTGCCCACATACCTGGGAACAGATCAGCGCCCCTGTCAATCCTACCGCAATGTCATTTTCCCACATTTCCAGCGGAAAATTTTCAAATTGGATCGCCTTCATGTTTTGAGCTTTGCCTTCTACTTTGGGATTGTTTGCAGCATTATTAATCAAGACATCAATATGACCATATTTATTCTTGATCTCTTCTATTACCTTTTCCACTTCACTCCTTGATGTGATATCAGCTACATACCCTTCTACTTTGCCAGCCTTTCCATATTTGTTTAATAACTCAGTTTTGGCATTTTGAATTGCCGACTCACATACATCAATAAGTACTGCAATTCCCTCTCCTTCTATCACTGCTTCGGCATGCTTTCTTCCCAGCAAACCTGCGCCTCCTGTGATGATCACTACCTTATCTTTAATTATAAATTTTTCAACTGCATTCATTTG
>FR894552.1:0-1257 GCA_000436115.1 Firmicutes bacterium CAG:534
GCCCTATACGCTGCAAAAAAAGCGCCTCCGGTGGAATGCGAGCATTCCCCGGTGGGCGCTTTTTACAGCTTGCATGGCTTGTAGCTTATTCATACTCTGCGATATCGTAGATGAGGCGTTCGGAGTCTTCCCAGCCGAGGCAGGGATCTGTGATGGATTTGCCGTAAACGCCGCCTCCAACCTTCTGGTTTCCTTCAACGATATAGCTTTCGATCATCACACCTTTTACCAGCTTGTGGATGTCCGGACTTAATTTCCTGCTGTGCATAACTTCCTTTACGATTCGGATCTGCTGTGCAAACTGTTTGTTGGAGTTGCTGTGGTTTGCATCAATGATGGCCGCAGGATTTTTAAGATCTCTCTCATTATAAAGGTTTAAGAGAAGATTCAGGTCTTCGTAATGGTAATTTGGAAGATTTCTGCCGTGTTTGTTGGTAGCTCCCCTTAAAACCGTATGGGCAAGTTCATTTCCTCCGGTATTCACTTCCCAGCCGCGATAGATAAAGGAATGAGGATGTTGGGCAGCATGAACGGAGTTCAGCATAACGGTCAGGTCACCGCTGGTAGGATTTTTCATACCTGCGGGAACATCAAAGCCGCTGACCACAATGCGGTGCTGCTGATCTTCAACGGATCTGGCGCCGATGGCCACATAGGAGAGAATGTCAGATACATAGCCCCAGTTTTCGGGATAAAGCATTTCATCCGCGGCGGTGAGGTTGGATTCCTCAATGGCATGGATCAGCATTTTCCTCATGGCGATCAGACCTGCAAGAAAATCTGTTCCCTTTTCCGGATCGGGCTGGTGAACGATCCCCTTGTAACCGTCGCCGGTGGTTCTCGGTTTGTTGGTGTAGATCCTGGGGATCAGGATCAGCTTGTCCTTTACTTTTTCATTGACCTTGGCAAGGCGGGAAACATAGTCGCAGACAGCTGATTCATTGTCGGCGGAGCAAGGCCCTATGATAACCAGAAATTTATTGCTCTTTCCGGTAATGACATCTTTGATCTCTGCGTCACGCTCCTTTTTCAGTTCAACAAATTCCTTGGGAAGAGGAAAGCCGTTTCTGATCTCGTCAGGCGTGGGCAGTTTTTTTATAAATTCAAAAGACATAAAAAATAACCGTTCCTTTCTGTTACATGTATCTTGCGTAATCAAAACCCTGTCCATTATAATATAGAAAAAATCGTTATGCAAGAAAAACCAGATATACAGGGAACAGGAACTGTAATTCGTCTTGCATTATAAACGGAAAG
>FR894552.1:1275-8014 GCA_000436115.1 Firmicutes bacterium CAG:534
GAAAGAGTGTAAAATTGCAACGAAGTATAAAAGCAAAGAGAGATGACAAAGGCCGCTTTGCGGCAGATGGAGAGAAACTATGGCACTGAATAAGAAGCCGGTCACCGGCATGAAAGATATTCTTCCAAAGGAGATGCAGATCCGCGATTATGTGATCGGCGTGATCAAAGAGACCTATGCAAAGTTCGGGTTTTGCTCCATGGAAACTCCCTGCGTGGAAAGCATTGAAAACTTAAGCAGTAAGCAGGGCGGGGAAAATGAAAAGCTGATCTTTAAGATCCTGAAAAGGGGAGAGAAGCTGAATTTGGAAACGGCACAGACGGAAGCAGACCTTGTGGACGGGGGACTCCGTTACGACCTGACGGTGCCTCTTGTGCGCTATTATTCCAATCATGCAGGTGAACTTCCTTCTCCCTTTAAAGCGCTTCAGATGGGAAATGTATGGCGCGCCGACAGACCGCAGAGAGGCCGTTACCGTCAGTTTATGCAGTGCGACATTGATATTCTGGGCGAGCCCTCCAATCTGGCAGAGATCGAGCTGATCCTTGCCACCACAACCACGCTGGGGAAATTAGGATTTAAGGGCTTTCAGATCAGGATCAATGAAAGGCGCATTCTGAAAGCAATGGCGGCATACAGCGGTTTTCCGGAGGAAAGCTATGACAGTGTGTTCATTACATTAGATAAGATGGATAAGATCGGTCTTGCAGGCGTAGAAGAGGAACTGCTTGCAAACGGCTTTTCCAGGGAGCAGGTAGAAAAATACCTTTCTCTGTTTAAAGGACTTGAAGAGCAGAAGGACGGCCTTTCCTATCTGGCAGAGGAGCTTGGGGCATTTCTGGAGCCGGAGGTAAGAACAAGCCTTCAGGAGATCATAGAAAGCGTCAGTGCAACAAAGGACGCTGATTTTGAAATGGTCTTTGACCCCACTCTTGTAAGAGGAATGTCTTACTATACGGGTACGATTTTTGAAATTGCAATGCCTCAGTTCGGCGGAAGCTGTGGAGGCGGAGGAAGATATGATAAGATGATCGGCCGCTTTACCGGAAATGATGTTCCGGCCTGCGGATTTTCCATTGGCTTTGAGCGGATTATCCTTCTGCTTCTGGAAAACGACTTTCAGGTGCCGACACAGCCTCAGAAAACAGCTTATCTGCTGGAAAAGGGACTGCCCAGCGACATGCTCTGCAAAGTGATCGAGGAGGCCCAGGAGGAGCGGAAGGCAGGAAAGCAGATACTGGTTGTCCGTATGAACAAAAATAAAAAGTTCCAGAAGGAACAGCTATCCAAGGAAGGCTATACAGAATTCAAAGAGTTTTATAAAAACCCTTTAAAGTAAGCTATGATCAAAATTTACCGGAAGAAAATCGTATGGTCTGAGAAAGAAACGCAGCTTTTTTCAGACAAAATAGAGCAAAGAAGGCAAAATAACTTGCTGCGCACCGAAAACAAAAAGGTTTGGGTGCGCAGTTTTACTACAGGACGGTTGCTGCATCATGCATTATGCCATTATCTGGAGCTGGAGGAGCAGGAAACACCTGCATTTCAGATAGGCTACGGGGAAAATGGAAAGCCTTTTTTGCTGGATTATAAAGAGGTGCATTATAATCTGTCCCATTCAGGCGACTGGATCCTATGTGCTGTTTCTGATCAGCCCGTAGGGATTGATATTCAGCAGAAAAGCAGTATGAGAAGGGGGCTTTGCGACAGAGTGTTTTCCGAGGAGGAAAAAAAGCTCTGGCAGGGCAAAGAAACAGATGCGATCTTCTTTCCCATATGGTGCGTGAAGGAAGGCTACATAAAGCTTACAGGGGAAGGATTAAAAAAAGATTTGAGGCAGCTTACCGTTTCCTTTGGGGAGCAGCTTGTTATAGATCAGGGAAAGGCGGCAGCTTATTTTGTGCAGGGGAATTTCGGGAAGGACTATTGTTTTGGGGTTTGTATGTTCCAGAGAGAGCAGCAGGTAGAATGGATGGGAGAAGACATAGATGGAACAGGAAGAGAATAAGAAGAAAATCCTACTGGTTGATGATGAGCCGATCAATCATAAGATCGTACAGTTTCTGATGAAGGCAGAAGCAGAATATGAGATCCTGGGAGCCGATGGAGGAAGACAGGCCCTTGAGATTTTAAGGGAACAGAAAGTGGATCTGGTGCTTTTAGATATTGAAATGCCGGATATGAATGGAAAGGAAGTCCTTTCCAAGATAAGAGAATGCTATGAAATACCAGTGGCCTTTGTTACCGCAGGGGAAAAGGCGGATGAGGAAGAGGAGGAGCTTTTAAAGGCGGATGGTTATCTGACCAAGCCCTTTTTACCGGAAGAGCTGAAGGGCCTGATCGGCAGGCTGCTAGGAAAGGCGTTTGTATGAAACTGGAAAAAATCCAAAAGCGTTTTTTTGATGTAGACAAGTCTATTCACCTTGTTTTGTTTAATATTATCACACTGGCAGGGATCGGCGGCGGGATTTTAGGACTGATCGTTTCCGTGGCATGCAAACTGCCTCTTGTGCAGCTTGCTTCCATTGCAGCGGCGCTTCTCGTTCTGATCGCCTGCTTTTATATTGCAAACTGGAAGGGAAAGCTAAAGCAGGCCTCTACAGGAATTGTGGTGATCATTACCATGCTCCTGTTTCCCGCCATGTTTTTTACAGACGGTGGCGCTTATGGAGGAATGGGCTACTGGTTTACGCTGGGGATCGTTTTTAATTTCCTGATGGTGGAGGGCGCTGCATTTTCGGTGATCCTGGTGCTGCAGATCATTGTGATTCTCTGCTGTTACTGGGTGGCTTATCTTTATCCGCAGCTTGTGGTTCCCATTGGTTCTGAGGCAAATATTTTTATCGACATTCTGCAAAGCCTGATCATTCTGGGACTTGTAGTGGGGGTTATTTACCGTTTCCAGACAAAGGTATACCGTAAGGCACTGCACCAGATCGAAAAGCAGAATGAAGAACTGAAGCGTTCAGAGGAAAAGGCAGACAAGGCCAATCAGGCCAAAAGCGATTTTCTTTCCAATATGTCCCATGAGATCAGAACGCCCATCAATGCTGTTATCGGCATGAATGAAATGATCCTGCGGGAGGCAAAGGAGGAACAGCTTTTAGAATATGCCACGGCAGTACAGAATTCCGCTTTGGCGCTGCTTTCCATCATCAATGATGTGCTGGACATTTCCAAGATTGAAGCGGGGAAAATTGAGATTTCTGAGGCTAGGTACGAGCTGTCCTCCCTTTTGACGGACAGCTATACAATGATCATTGACAGGGCAGAGAGCCGCGGCCTTGAGTTCGAGGTCTGCTGTGAGGAAAGCATTCCGGCCTTTCTTTTAGGGGACATGGTCAGGATCAGGCAGATCCTGGCAAATCTTCTGACCAATGCAGTAAAATATACAGATCACGGAAAGATCAGACTATGCGTCACAGGGGAATATGAGGACGGGATCTTTTATCTGACAGCCCGGGTGGAGGATACCGGTATCGGGATCAGCGAGGAAAACAGAGAAAGGCTTTTTGGCAAGTTTGAGCGGTTTGACCTGGTGAGAAATCAAAGTATCGAGGGAACGGGGCTTGGGCTTAGTATAACCAAGGAACTGGTAGAACTGATGCACGGAACGATCGAGGCGGAAAGCGAGTATGGGGTAGGCTCTGTGTTTACCGTACGCATTCCACAGAAGGTTCTCTCTGACCAGCCCATCGGTTCATTTGACATCAAAAAGAGAATTCACAGCAGAGAAGGACAGCATTATGAGAGCCGGTTTACGGCGCCGGCAGCGAGGATTCTGGTTGTGGATGATGTGGCAATGAATTTGAAGGTATTTGTAAACCTGCTGAAGGAAACGCAAATTGAAATTGATACTGCGCAGAGTGGTGCAGAATGTATTGCGCTTGCCACAAAGAGACAGTATGACATTATTTTTATGGATCATATGATGCCGCAGCTTAACGGGATCGATACCCTGAAGGCCCTGCGGGAGCGGCCGGATAACCTGAATATGCAGACACCGGTGGTCATGCTTACCGCAAACGCCCTTTCCGGTGTGGAGGAGATGTATTTGAAGGAGGGCTTTTCCGCTTATCTTTCCAAGCCGGTGCGGGGGAAAAATCTGGAGGAAATGGTACTGCGTTTTCTGCCCGGGGAAAAAGTGATAAAGGCCGGTGCCAGGGAGAAGGAGGAAAAAAAGGATCCCCTTTTGTCCCTTCAGGAAAAGGTTCCGGAGCTTTATACACAGCAGGGGCTGCTGTACTGTGCAGGAGATCAGGATTTTTATTTGGAAATTTTAAAGGACTATTGCAAAAACGATAAAACAGAAAAGCTGCGGGCGTTGTGGAAAGCCGGAGAGCTTGAAAATTACCGGGTGGAGATCCATGGACTGAAAAGCACCTCCAAAACCATAGGGCTCACCGCATTCAGCCAGCAGGCAAAGGAAATAGAGGACGCACTGAAGGAAGGGCGGACAACGCAGCTGTCGGAAAAGTGTGAAGAACTGCTTTTGACTTATGCAGTTTTGAAAAAAAACATAGAAAATGCATTAGATTTCATGTAAGAATTGTGTAATTTTACTATTCGTGGTATATTGGTAATAGTGTAACTGAAGGGGGATAATTACATGGAAAGTAATGCACAAAAATTCCAAAAAAGTGCAAATCAAAAAGCATTAGTAATCTGGATGCTGCTGAATATTATTTTGTCGGTATCCTATGCTATTGAGATCGTAAAGGGACTTAGAACAGTAGGCTATTATATCATCTTTATGCTGGTCTGCTGGATCCCGTTTGCCGTGGGGCTGATCCTTTTAAAGATCAAGGGCAGGGCGGCACAGTACTATAAGGATGTTGTAGTGATAGGATATGGCATCCTGTATGTTTTTGTTCTCTTTACCACACATTCTACCTTGGCATTCGTCTACATATTACCGCTTACCAGTATGCTGATCTTATTTAAAAACCGAAATTTCATGCTCCGCTGCGGCGTGGCAACCATGATCGGCATTGTTGCGTCTATTATCAAAAATTTCCTTTCGGGTATGAGCGGAGCGGCAGATATTACTGCATATGAGATCCAGGTTGCAAGTGTTTTCATGTGTTATGTAGGGTATGTGCTTTCTATTAATCATTTAAATTTTACAGACGGGGCCATGCTCCATCAGGTTGAGGATAACCTCAAGAAGGTGGTGGAGACCATTGCAACGGTAAAGACTGCAAGCACTTCTGTGGTAGACGGAGTGACAGTGGTCAGAGAACTTGCAGATGAAAATAAGGCAAGTGCGGATGCCGTGGTGGGCAGCATGGAAACGCTGGCTCAGAATAATACAGTCTTAAGGGATAAGGCTGATTCCTCCATGGAAATGACCCGCAAGATCAGCAAGCAGGGCGCCAATGTGGCGGAACTGGTTGAAAAGATGGTACAGCTTACCAACGAGTCCATGGTACATGCAAAAAGCAGCTCCGAGGAGCTGACAGATGTAGTGGCTTCCACCAATTCCATGGCAGAACTGGCAAACGAGCTGGAAGGGATTTTGAAGGATTTCAAGGAACAGTTCGATATGGTGAAAAGCGAGGTTGGCACCATTGAAGGGATCAACAGACAGACCAATCTGCTTGCCCTGAACGCCTCCATAGAGGCGGCGAGAGCCGGAGAAGCAGGAAAGGGATTTGCGGTTGTAGCAAATGAGATCAGAGATCTGAGCATGGGAACCCAGAATTCCTCCAGCCGTATTTTGACAGCCCTGGGACATCTGGAAAACACTTCTGACAATATGACGGATTCCATTACCCAGACCTTGAAGCTGATCCATGTAACCCTGGATAAGATCAAACAGGTAAGCGCAAGCGTATCCAGCATATCCGGTGACTCCACCCAGATCGGCAACAGTGTTCTGGTGATCCGGGATTCCATGGATGAGGTAGAAAACTCCAATAAGAGCATGGTAGACAACATGAAGCAGATCTGCGACGTCATGGAAGTGATGACAGAAAACGTAGAGGGCGCTGACCAGAATACCAGAGTCATGAGAAGCAAGTATGATGAGACCATGCGCAGTGTAGGCAAGATCGAGGAAGTGGTCGGAAAGCTGGTGGAGGAGCTTGGTGCAGGTGGCTTTATGAGTATTCATGACATTAAGCCGGGCATGTGGGTTTCTGTCACACCTTCAAAGACGCCTAATAAAGAATATAAAGCAGAGATCATCGGCTCTTTTGAGGACGGCGTATTTACCAGAAAGCTTTTGTTGGGAAAAAGAGAGCTGGTGCTGGAAAAGGATGAAACCTATCAGCTTTTGATCGTAGTGGACAACATGCTTTACAAGTGGGAAAATGTTAAGATCGCTTTGCAGAAGGATACCACTTATAAGATCAATGTCATGGCCAATCCTGCGGTTTACAACCGTAGAAAATATCCCCGTCTTCCTATGGACAACCCCTGTGAGATCAAGCTGCAGTCTGAAAAGGGAAGCTATAACGGCAGAATGGTAAATCTTTCTGCAAACGGATTTGCGATAGCAACCAGGGCAGAACAGATCGGAGCTGCAAAGGGAAGGGAAATAGAAATCAAGATCGAAGGCTTTGACCTCCTGAAGGAGCAGACGCTGACCGGTCATATAATCCGTGTGAGCAACAATGACGGAGAATTTATTTTAGGCTGCCGTATGCCGGAGGATTATCTGGATATCAGAGATTATGTAAACCAGAAAATGCAGGGCGGCAAATAAGAGATTGGATACGGAAGTTATGCTTTTGCC
>FR894552.1:8025-16802 GCA_000436115.1 Firmicutes bacterium CAG:534
CTTTTGCCGCGAGCCTGAAAAAAAAACGTGCACGAGAAAACTACTCGTGCACGTTTTTTTTCAGATCCATTTTGACAGAAGAGGTTTGCAGACTGCGGCAAAATAAGATAAAATGGCAATATGTGCCTAAAGAACGAAAGGAAAGAAGAGAAGGGTAAAAAGGGATGGAGAGAGAAAGACTGGGGAGTAGACTTGGATTTATTTTGCTGAGCGCGGGATGCGCAATCGGCTGTGGAAATGTGTGGAAGTTTCCGTGGGTTGCAGGAGAAAGCGGAGGCGGGGCGTTTGTGCTGCTTTATATCCTGTGCCTGCTTATTTTAGGACTTCCTGCAATGACAATGGAATTTGCATTGGGCAGGGCGTCACAGGCAAGTCCTGTAAGGATGTATCAGAAGCTGGAAAAGAAGGGGCAGAAGTGGCATTTTCATGGGTATGTGGCGCTTTTTGGAAATGTGTGCCTGATGGCGTTTTATACGGTGGTGACGGGATGGCTGATCTATTATTTTGTAAGCTTCGTCACAGGAAAAGCACAGGAGCTTGGCTTTGAAAGGATGATCTCAAATCCTGCGATCAATGTGACGTATCTGGCCATTGCCGTAGTGCTGGGCTTTGTGATACTGACCTTCCAGCTGCAGGGAGGACTTGAGAGGATCACGAAGTATATGATGTGCCTGCTTATCATTTTGATGCTGGCTCTTGCTGTAAAGAGCGGCACCTATGAAGGAGCAGCGCAGGGGTATGGGTTTTACCTGATCCCTGATTTTTCCAAAATTAATTTAAAGGTGGTGGCGGCTGCCATGAACCAGGCGTTCTTTACTCTTTCGGTAGGAATGGGCGGTATGGCGATCTTTGGCAGCTACCTTGGGGATGACAGAAGCCTTTTGGGAGAAAGTATACATGTAATCGCTCTGGATACCCTGGTGGCCATCGTAGCAGGACTGATCATTTTTCCTTCCTGCTATGCTTTTGATCTGAAGGTGACGGCGGGACCGGCTCTTTTGTTTGATACCATGGCGACGGTATTTACCAACATAGCAGGGGGAAGAGTCTGGGGAAGCCTGTTTTTCCTGTTTATGGTATTTGCCGCCTTTTCCACGGAGCTGACGGTGTGCGAGAATATTTTGGCGTGTGTCAGGGAAATGACTGGCTTCAGCCGGAAAAAGGGCTGTCTTTTATGCGGAACGATAGTCTTTCTGCTTTCCCTTACAACGGCGCTGGGCTTTAGCGTCCTTTCCTTCCATCCGTTTACGCCGTCTTCCACATGGCTTGATTTCTGGGATTTCCTTGTGAGCACAAATATCCTGCCTCTCGGCGCAATGATCATTGCCCTGTTCTGCACCAGCAGGCGGTTTGGCTGGGGCTGGGAAAAGTTTATGGCAGAGGCGAATAAAGGCGAGGGCCTGAAGGTCAAAAACTGGATGAGACCGATTTTTGCCTATGTGGTTCCCGGGTGCATTCTGGTGATTTACATTGTGGGAATGGTGACGTTTGAGTGGAGGTAGGAGGGAAAAGGCAGTGAGCCTTGAGTTCTTTAAAAATATCCACGAAGAAACGAACCAGAAAAGCAGTGAAGGCCGCAGAGAATGCAGCAGCTGATCGGTCAACAAATGTTGGATTACATTGGAATGATTTGAAAAGTTTGGAGCAGATCAATATAAAAAATAACATTAAAGATAAATAGAGAGGAACCCATCATGCAGAAAAAATATTTTAGCGAAACCGGAAACTGGTATAAAGGAAACCTCCACTCTCACACAGTTAATTCTGATGGACATTTTACTCCGGCACAGGCAATAAATGCTTACCGCCAGCATGGATATTCTTTTATTTGTTTTAGTGAACATGATTATTATACCGATCTTCGTAAAGAATTTGATCGTGGAGATTTTCTGATCCTTCCTGGGGTAGAAGCATCTGCATTGCTGTTAAACGAAGATAAAAGCAGAATGCTGAAAACACATCATATTCATGGAATCTTAGGAACACAGGAAATGCAACAGGCAGCAGGCGACCAGCTGATTCAGCATGGAAAACGTCTTATGCCGCCTGCTTATGTGGGAAAATGGGAAGGGCTGCAGACAGCGCAGAAGTTATCAGATTCGTTAAGAAAAATGGGGTGCTTTACAACGTATAATCATCCGAGCTGGTCCAGAGTAGATGCAGAAGAGATTTGTGGTCTGGAAGATATCTGGGCTATCGAAGTTTTTAACTATGGAACAGAAGTAGAGTGCGGAGAGGGGTATAATACCGTATTCTGGGATCGCATGCTGGCAGCAGGAAAAAGAATTAATTGTTTTGCTTCCGATGATAACCATAATCCCAATCGTTTCTTTGACAGCTTCGGAGGTTATGTAGTTGTCCGTTCTGAGGAATTATCCCATGAAGCAATCGTATCGCATCTCCTTGCAGGAGATTACTATTCTTCTGCTGGGCCGGAGATTTATCAGTTTGGAATTGATGGGGATGAAGTGTTTGTTGAGTGTTCTAATGTGGCCTGCATTCACTTTATCTGTGGTGGATATGTTGGCTGCTCGGAGACCGTCAACCGATATGGAGTCACCTTGAAAAAGGCGTTCCATAAGCTGGATGGTACAGAAAAGTATGTTCGCATCGAGTGTGTTAATGAGCAGGGACGAAGGGCGTTCACAAATCCTATATATCTATAATATTTTTCAAACATTTTAAAGACATGCATATTTTGTTAGGAACCGTTTATCAGATGATAATTTACAGTATTCGCAGTATGATTGCTCCGGTATTTGAGCGGAGTATACCCGGTGATTTCCCGAAATGTCTGGGTATAGTGGCTTGCACTTGAAAAACCGACAGCATATGCAATATCAGTAATACTGGCTTCAGAAGAAGTCAATAGTTCAATACTCTTTTGGATACGATAGCGGATGAGGTATTCACCGGGAGTTCTGGACGTATATTTTTTAAACAGTCTTGCACAAAGCGTCTTTCCAACATTTCCAGCATTGGCAATTTCTTCAAGAGAGATTTTTTCGGAATAATGTTCCTGAATGTAAAGGAGCATTGATTTAAAAGTATTGGTCTGGGATGGAGAAGCGGGGGATGGTAGTGTGGTCTTTTCTAAATGAGAATAAAGGATATTTAATATTCTAATGAGAGCTTCTAAACATTCCAGCTCAATATTATCAAAACCAGGTGTTTCAAATATCCGGACAAGCTCTTTAATAATCTGACTTGTCCAATCATCATGAGATAAGAGAAGATAATCAAAGGAACTGGGGGAAATCACCGGCTGTACATAGGTTTGTTCAATATACTTTGTGGAACATAACAGGCATGGATGAACTATGGCGCAATAATAGACACAGCTTTTTCCAGGCAGAGACTGATTGGAATGGATGCGCTTGGAATTTACCAGAATCCCTTCTTTTGCGTGAAGAATAATGGTCTGTCCATTTACATGGAACTTCAGTTCTCCTTCGATAACATAGAAATACTCCAGATCTTCGTGCCAGTGATCCGGGACAAAATAACGCTGATTGGGTGAAAAATAGGAACTGACTGAATAACATTCAAATTGTGGATTGTTATATTCCAAAATTTGAGACTGGTCATTCCGTTTTGTAAAGAAATCGTTCACTTTTATCATTATATCTCACCTATACGTTATATTTTGATATAAATTAACAGGATTTATATAGAAATAGAGGATGATGCACAATATTATTATATTGCATTGTTCGATGAACAACAAGAGAAATGTTTACAAATGCAATAATAGTATCGATATGGCGAGAGGTGAGATGTGATGAAAACAATGATAAAGGAACGATTTGGCAGCTGGGGGTTTTACAAGGAAGCTTTGGCGATTGGAATACCGGTTATGATTCAGGCTTTAATCCAAAGCCTGGTGTCGCTCATTGACAGTTTTATGGTGGCTGGCCTTGGAGATGTAAAGATGTCAGGAGTCAATATATCCGGTCAGATCTGCTTTATCTTTATGGTGATGCAAAACATGATTTGCGCATCCGGCGGTATTTTCCTGACACAGTACTATGGAGCAAAGCAAAAGGAAGGGATGCGGCAGAGTGTTGCGTTTAAAGTGATTTTATCCTTTTCCATGTGTGTCTTTTACTTTCTGGCAACCATGGTATTTACAAGGCAGGTGCTGAGCCTTATGGTAATCGGTAATTTACAGGCAGATGCAATCCTTGATGAGGGACAAAAGTACATGTATCTGATGGGGTTCTTAGGAATCCAAATGATGATTTCATCTATTTTGTCTTCTTCTTACCGTGAAATTGGAAGAGTGAAAGTGATACTTGTTATTACACTTATGGCGGCTGGAATTAATGCATTTCTGAATTGGGTATTGATTTACGGGAATCTTGGAATGCCCAGGCTGGAAGTGGAGGGAGCTGCCTATGCGACAATCATTGCAAAGACCATGGAAATGCTGTTTCTGATAGGCTATACGATCAAGGATAAACCGGAATTCATCAGTTGTTCTGTTTATAAGAGGATTGATTGGGCTTTATTTGGAAGAATTCTGAAGAAGGGTTCATTATTGATTATTTCCCAAATGATGTGGGTTTTGTCCGAAAGTTTTACTGCGGCAATTTATAACGGAAGAGGAAATGCAGCCGTGGTATCCGGTATGGCAGCAAGTTTTTCTATTGCAAATTTGTTCTTTATTTCTTTTGATGGAATTACGACTGCCACAGGAGTTCTCATTGGAAAATCACTTGGAAATAATAAACTGGATTATGCCAAAATGGAAAAGACATGGATGCTTTCGGCAGCAGTCATGTTTGGATGTGCAATGTGTCTTATAGGGGTGATAACGGTTCTCCTGGTGCCGGTGGTTTTCGGCAACCTGAGTATGGATGCACAGAATATTTGCAGGGCGATGCTGCTCATGATGGCATTTTTCATGCCTTTATGGACATATGTGAATACGCAGCTTGCCGTGTGTCGTGCCGGTGGAGATACCAGAGTTGGCTTTCTGGTGGACGGCGGTGCTACCGCTGCAATGGTCCCGCTGCTTTTGATTATGGCATTCTTCACAAGTGCCAGTCCGATCACAATGTATTTTGCGGTAAAAGTGTTGGATGTAGGAAAGATTATGGTTGCCAATCATGAACTGAAGAAGGAAAGATGGGTTGTGAATTTGTCTAATTGAGAATAGGGGAAATCCTGCGTTAATGATAAAGTCTGCCGCAAAGGACGGAGATGGAAAAGTAGATACAAAAAAGCGTATTTCCGATAAAAAGTCAGCTGGCTCAGTCCTCAGGTGGAAAAGTAAGTGTGTATAAAATTATGCACTCTTTCCCATACTAAAATATGTTAATATGTATAGGAAAGGAAGTAGAATTATGATTTTAAAGGAAAAAGAACGAGCAGCACTTGAGGATTTACGGACACAGGAAAAGAGTTGTGTGGAGAAGTATGAAAGGTATGCAGATCAGGCGAAGGATCCGGAGCTGAAGTCTCTTTTCAAGACACTCCAGAAGGAGGAACAGAAGCACTACGATTCTCTGGGACAGGTGCTTGCAGGAACGGTTCCGGAATGTAACTGTAACGACAGCGCAGGACATAACTACAAGCCGAAGGCTGCCTATAATGACATGACGAATACGGAAGATAAGCAGAATGATGCGTACCTTGCAACAGACTGTATCGGTACGGAAAAGCTGGTTTCGGGAGAATACAATACGGATGTCTTTGTGTTTGGGGAAAGTAGTGTCCGCAAGCTTCTTGCCGATATTCAGATTGAAGAACAGAACCATGCGGAGATGCTTTATAAATACAAGATGGCAAACGGAATGCAGTAAAGGACAGATACAATCGACAATCCGAGTGCATTGAGATAAGGATTGACCGGAAGAAAGGATTTGCGGGAAATGGTGGACCGTGGATCCTTTTTTTGCTATATTGGAAATAGAATTTGACAATTATGAAACTGTTTTTTTATATACTTTCCTGCATTGGATGTATACATTGAAATAAAATGGAAGAGATTATGTGTGATTGAAAAGAAGGAGGAAAAAACCAATGTTATCATCAGCTTTATTAAACAGAATGAGCTTTGGCTTTTCAGCGGAGAAACCGATGGGAAAAAGAAATGGAGGAAGCAGGGGCAAGGACTGCGAAAAGTTAAGCCTTGTATCCAGATTCAGCCGCAGGAAGAAGTGGTGTTGTGTGACACGGACGGCCCTGGAATGCTGACGCATTTATGGTTTACTGGTTATGTAGGTCACTCCTTTATTCTCAGAATCTATTGGGACGGTATGGATTATCCGTCTGTTGAGGCTCCGGTTTCCGCATTTTTCGGATGTGTGCATATGATGAGAACTTTGCAGACCGGGATGGAGATTATCCGGTGCTAAATTCAAGCCGGATTCTGGTGGCACCTGGCAGAGGATACAATTGTTACTGGGAAATGCCATTCCGTAGGCATTGTAGGGTGACAATGGAAAATCGTGGCAGTAAGGAAGAAACACTCTATTACATGATTGAAGGATGGAATGGTGAGATTGCAGATACGGATGCATACTTTCATGCAGCATACAGACAGGAGCATCCGGTGCAGAAAGGACATGCTTATACGGTCATTGATGGAATTGAAGGAAAGGGTATATTTGCAGGGCTCAGCTTTGCAGCAGGTATGAACGGCAATAATACCTGCTGGGTAGAGGGTGAACCTAAGATGTATCTGGATGGAGATCAGTATCCAACAATTAACTACACGGGAACGGAAGATTATTTCTGTGGTTCTTATGCATTCGGAAATGACATTTTATTACATAAGTATCAGACATTCAGCGGACTATACGCAGGAATGTATGCAATTTTGGGCAATGACAGCCAGGAAATGTATAATGGGCAGCAGCGCTTTTTACTTTACCGTTTTCATGTAAAGGATCCGGTTTATTTTCAGACATCATTTCGCATGACTATGGACAATCTTGGCTGGACAGGAGCAAGATACGATGATTATACATCCGTTGCGTACTGGTATATGGAAAAGCCATCCAGACTGTCGGCCGGACTGCCGTCAGATGAAGAGATGATTATGAAGTAGGCAAAGCAGAATCAACGAAACGATAGCGGAATATGAGGAGAAAACCGTGCAGAAGAATACTACCGACTATAAAATAAAAATCGAGCATTCCTTTTTACTGATTCCGGTAAAAACTAAGAAGGAAGCAGAACGCTTATCCTTTTATCTGGAAGAACAGAAGGTTTTAGAGTATCGTATTTTTCCTGTGGAAGAGGAGGAAACGGCGGATTATTATGCTCCGATTCCGGTCACATCATGGATAGGAAAATCCATCCGTCTGGAGGGAGATTATCCGGAGGCATTTTATGCAAAGATAAAGCAGGCTGACTATCTCCCGGAATCCGGTCAGCTGCATCCTCTTATGCATTTTACACCGGTCACCGGCTGGATGAATGATCCCAATGGTCTTGTCTGCCAGGATGGAATTTATCATCTGTTTTATCAGCACAATGCCTTTGGCACAGCATGGGATAATATGAGCTGGGGGCATGCAGTCAGTAAGGATTTACTGCATTGGGAACACCGGCCGATGGCGATTCTTCCAGATGAGGATGGAACAATCTTTTCAGGAAGTGGTCTCTGTAATGAACAGGGACTTCTTGAACTACCGGAGAAAGCGCTTGTCTTTTTTTACACTTCAGCAGGAGGCAGTGCGGATAGTCCGTGGAGTGAAGGAGGACAGTTTACCCAGAGAATTGCCTACAGTATCGATAACGGTGCGACTCTTCATAAGAAAAATCAGGTGATTGTGCCGAATCTGACTGAAGGAAACCGGGATCCAAAGGTATACTGGCATGAAGAAAGTAAAGGGTATATCATGTCTCTTTACTTAAGACATCATGTATATGCCATTCTGCGTTCCGAGGATCTTGAGCATTGGGAACTGACACAGAAGCTTCCCTTTGTTACAGCCAGAGAATGCCCTGATCTGCGTCCGATCCCCACGGAAGAGGGAAAAGAAAAGTGGATATTGTTTACGGCATCGGGCGAATATTTTACAGGAGACTTCGATGGCTTCCGGTTCACAAATCTGTCCGGGGGACATATGGCTTACCAGAATGAACTGCCGTATGCCGGACAGACATATTCCTCTCTGCCAGAGCGTGTCGTTCTGATGCACTGGATGCGTACAGAAAATCCGGAGAAATATTATACAGGAATGATGGGGATTCCACGGGAACTGACACTTATAAAAGGAGAGGAAGGATTCATCCTTCGTCAGTCGGTGATCCGGGAATGGAAGGAACAGCGGGTTTCCGTTCGTGAAGAGAAGAAGCGAAAACAGTGGGAGGAAGAGTCTGTCCGGGATGCTGCACTGGAATTGCAGCTGAACATACAGGATGCTTCTGTCCTTTCCGTAACCATTTATGGACAGAAGATTTCCTATCAGCGTGAAGAAGGAATACTCTGCGTAAATGGTGATGTCTGTAAAGTGAAGGAGGAGCTCCGTGATCTTTCGATTCTTGTAGACCGGGAAATTCTGGAAGTGGCAGCAAACGAGGATACCCTTCTGTATTTCTTTGAGACAGATTTACAGGACCTTGCAGGCAAAATAAATGTAGAGACAGATCAGAACGCGGATAGCTACCTGTGGAAGGTACAGTGACAAAATTTTATATATGTGTTTTTAGAAGGATGTGCTGATCCTGTTTTGCTTGCTGATAATTCCTTATAAATTCCCGTGTTGCCTAGTAGAATTATTTTATAAGAATTTGTAACAGATTATCCGGGAAGAAAATGA
>FR894553.1 GCA_000436115.1 Firmicutes bacterium CAG:534
AAACACTACATCAGGCAGTCCCAGGTCATCTATGATGTCCTGCATCTTCGTCCTCAGATAGCTGTCCCCTATAGGAAGTCCGAAAGTTGTAGCCATGACCAGATTATAATTCTGGTACTCGTTCCCCAGTGCTTCAATGATTTCTTCCTGATCCTTTTTCAGTTCGATCAGACATTGTGCCACAGATTTCGGAATGAACACCTTTCGCTTGCTGCTATCAGTCTTTGGTAATTTTAACACCCTGACCGTTTTATTATTTTTCTTCTGACTTGGAAATATCAGTATGATATCCTTGGAGTTCAATTCTTCCACTGCCTGTTTCGATACACGCTCTACTTCCTTATTGATGTAAACATATGCCCGGTTGGCAGCAATCGCCTCTTCTGAAATATCCATTGCATCCCAGGTCAGCCCCAGCACTTCCCCAATTCTGAGAGTTGCCGTAAATGCAAGATGAAATGCTATTTTGAGCATTTTGTTATCACAGGCTTCCAATGCCTGCATAAGCATCTCTGCTGTCCAGATCTCACGCTCCTGCTTCTTTGCTTTTGGAACAGTTGCATCCACAGCCGGGTTCTTTTCCATCATATCCCACTTTACCGCCTGACGGAAACAGCTCCTTAATACCTTATGTATCTCATTTACTGTACTTTCCGTGATTGTTCCTGTACCATCCGGATTCTTTGTACTCTTTACCGCCGGCATTTTTAGGAGATCCTTATAATACTTCTCCATAAAATGCGTGTTGATGCCTGTCAGTTTAGTATCTCCGATTGTAGGAAGAATGTAATTATTTATAAGGGCAACATTGCCAGAGTAAGTAGCAACACCCCACTTATCATGTCCATATATCTGCACATACTCTTCAATCAATTCTTTTACGGTAGTACACTGTGGGACTTCAAATTTTCCGATAGACTGCTTATATTCGATTTCCTTTTTTCGCTTTTCCGCCTCTTTCTGCGTGCAAAGGTTTCAGACGTTGTATGTTCTTCCCCATTATCATCCAGAATTTTATATACCACAGAATACGTCTTTCCCCGGTGTCTGATAAAAGCCATGTCACATCACCCCTTCCCTGTTTTTCTCCAGCCATTTCAGGAACTGCTGCCTGTGAACTCTCAGAACCTTCCCGGCTCCGATACACTGGAATTCTCCGGACTGCATCCATTTTGTAACTGTCGATACACTCACTCCGGCCAGTTTCGCTGCATCCTGCCTGGATATATATTCTTTTATCTCCAAGGATACTGTATCTTTTTCCTGTGACATCGGGGTTTCTTTCTGTTTATCCCCATTATCCAGGATGTGATACACATTCTGAGCATTAAGGAATAGCTGAAAACTCTTCCTGGTAATCCACCTTTTATTATTGCAGATAGTAGAATCCAGAAGTCTTCCGATCTCTTCACTTCTTACGATTTTTGCCAGTTTTTCCCGTGAAATCCCAAGCAACTCCGCCGCATCCTGTAAACAGATGTAATCTTTCTCCAGTTCCTCTGCTGTTGGAATATGTGTGACCTTGCGGTATATATCCTGATCTGCATACCATTTTTCAAATATATCAACCGGAATGCGTCTCACAAAATCCACTGTAATATACTCCAACTTTTCATTTTTCCAGATATCATACAGATCACAGTCATGTATTCCCAGAATATTTGCAGCTTCCTTAAATGAATAAGATTTTTCCCTTAGTTCTTTTCCCGGCGCCTCACCAACTACTTTTTTATACTTCACCTGATTGGCATACCATTTTTCAAAACTTTCAAGATTAATCCTCATCATTCCTCCGATTGTCTCTGTCCTGAAAAATTTTCTGTGAACCAGCCAGTAACTCTCTGTTTTCTTTAATCCAAGCAGTTTTCGCATTTCCGGCACTGACATGGTGCGACAAAGGATCTGTTCCTGCTCAGCCTGATGCTGTTCAATCTGCGTCCTGATTTTCTGTATATCATTCATAGCATTCATCCGCATACCTCCTTCCGCTCACAATATAACACGCAAGTCTTCTTATCATTTAGAAGGTAAATTACATTTTTTCAGTTTTCTGATCCAGCCATTCATCAAAGCTCTTCTTAGAAATACGGTACTTTGTTCCAATCTGGATCCAACGGAATTCATTCTTCTTCAATAATTCATATACTGTTGGCCTGTTGATACCTAAAATCTCCTGCAATTCCTTTACGGTATAACAGCGCTTTTCCTGGGTAGATACGATACTTTCCATTATGCGATACCTCCCATTCTTCCATCCATAAATCCAATAATCTGTTTCTTCACTCTGGAACGGATCTTATGGATCTTCTGCTGTGCGGATTCATAAGTGATTCCCTGCTCCTCTGCAATATCAACCAGGTTCTTCTCACCACAGAGATATTTTTCAAAAGTATCTTTCTCTGTACCAAGAATACATAACTGACGTCTGAAAAGTTCATAGTCTTTTCTCATATCTCTTAGTAAATACGCATCACGCATATATTCATCTGCCCGGTCCACACCATCCATCACGTCACCAGAAAAATCACAGTTGATCAGTGCCTCTCTGGTCAGCACATTTCTGATTGCCTTTTTAGCTGTCGGATCACTTGTCATGCCTCCTGTCTGCACCCTGACACCAAGATCTCCGATATCCTAGCGGCTGTTGCTTTCCTTTTCACACTCGATCATGTACCGAAGGCCTTCCGTATACCCATCCACAATTCCCATAAAGTCTGTATAGTGTCTGATAATAATATCCACTCTTTTTGCTGATATTGCATTCACATATATTTTGATCAGATTCTTTTCTGCCATCTATAATCTCCTCCTGTTTCTCATAAATCGCTTTCGTTTACTCTTCTTTACAGGAATTATTGTAGATAAACACGGAGTAAAAATCGTTTCCCAAACAATAGACAAAAAGTATATTCTGAATAGACTCCTTCAAATGAATAATGCTTTTATTTCTTGTAAATATATAAATAGTGAACCATACGTAATTTCAAAAATGCAACGAATAATATATAATATTCGTTGCAAAGGAGGTTTATTTATATGTCCAAAAACTATATGCAGGAAATTAAAAAT
>FR894554.1:0-1455 GCA_000436115.1 Firmicutes bacterium CAG:534
AAGGGAATTTCTTTGGACAAGGAGAAATCGGATGAGCATATGGTTTCCTTGGAAAAGTTATCTACACTTGAGACAGTAGTATTGATGTCAAGGAAAGACACATAAGGACGTCAAAAGTGCCGTATTTCCGGGCTTTTCGGGCAGTGGGCCGTCAGATGAGAAAAGCGAAAATGGCCTCAAAAATCGTTCCGTGGAAATATATCAAAGGAAATTTGCGGAGGGTTGAGTAGGCCATTTAGATGTCAGAGGGTTGAGTTAGTGGTTTAGATGTTTTTGCGGTATGGTTGAAGCTGTGATTTAGATGTCAGGAAAAAGGCTCCCACACTGCCATCAGTGGCGGCGGGGAGCCAAGAAAGAGAGAATAGGATATGACGTTCGAAACAGAGAGACTCATTCTGCGTCCGTGGGAAGAAACGGATGCTGAGGAATGTTATAGATACGCACAAGATCCACAGGTTGGACCAATAGCGGGCTGGGCAGCGCATACCAGTGTTGAAAATAGTAGAGAGATCATAAAAACAGTCTTGTCTGCGCCGGAAACATATGCTGTGGTACTTAAAACAACAGGTCTTCCGGTTGGCAGTATCGGCCTGATGCTCGGCAAAGCAAGCAATATAGGTCTTCCTGATTCTGAAGGGGAAATCGGCTACTGGATTGGAGTCCCGTATTGGGGCCAAGGGCTGATACCGGAAGCGGTCCGGGAGCTTATGAGATATGGCTTTGAAGAGTTGAAACTCGAAAAAATGTGGTGCGGTTATTTTGATGGAAATGAAAAATCAAAACGTGTTCAGGAAAAATGCGGCTTCCGGTATCATCACACGAAGGAAAACGTTCCTTGTGCCATAGAGGGATTGTTGCGAACAGAGCATATTACCTGTATTACAAGAGAAGAATGGTTGAAAAGTAATAAATAAAGACAGACGCACCAAGGCTCCCACACTGCCATCACCGGTAGTAAGGGAGCCTTGTTTTATGCTTCGATGTCTATTGTGATCCCGGACTTGAAATCCACGGTGAAGTGGTGCTCGAAAACGGTGATCTTTTCAATCAGGCGGCTGACCAGCGTCTCATCAAACTCTGTGATGGTGGCGGGCTGGCCCTTGACGAAATCCTGTAGGTCCCGGATCTGCTTCATCTGTTCATCCTTGATTACGCTGTCCACCTCGGCCTGCCTGCGCTGATCCCGGAGCCGGAGAATCTCATCCGCGATGGCGTCGTAGTCGTCTTTCTGGTTGACCTTCTTCAGGAGCTCCTTTTGCAGCTTGTTCAGCCGCTCGTCTATGACCTCCGGTGAGAGGGCATCACCCTGCAGGACTACCGTGGCGATGTTCGCCCGTAGCGTTTGCAGGAAATCGTCCTTCTGGCAGAGCACCCGGTTGATGGCATCGATTACCACCTGTTCCAGAAGGGTTTCATTGACCGTCCGGTTATGGCAGGCGTGGCCGGTAGCTTCAA
>FR894554.1:1502-4381 GCA_000436115.1 Firmicutes bacterium CAG:534
CTTGCAGCCTCGGTTGTTCCAGTGGACGCGCCGGTAAAACTCACCGCACTCACCGCAGAAAAGATATGGTTGTAAATCCTACAGTGGATGCAACCGCAAATATGCAGATGACACAGAGCCAGCAGGCCAATGCCCTGGGAGGAATCCTCTCTGGAATACAGTCACTGGTAAATAACATTGGCAACCTTCAAATGAAAGAAGGGGATATTGTTATCCCGGTATATCTTGGAGGAACACAAATTGATGAGGTTGTGCTTTCGGCACAGAACAGAAGAAGTCTAAGGAGTGGAGCAACTTTTAAGTAGATAATAAATCAGTCATCAGCTATAATGAGAAATGTGCCATGTGCCGATATTGGATATGTGGTACGAAATTATATTTCAGTTTTATAGACGATGAGGAAAACCTGCGCATTAGTTTGGGCGGGTTTTTGTTTGTGATACTCCGATCTTTTTTTACCATATTGACAAATGATTCAACATGCAAAAATATAAACGTGTTTACATTAAAAAGAGAGGTTAAATATCATGATTCTTATAGTGAATACTAGTTCGGATACTTCCATAACCGAAGAATTGAAACGCAATTTTGAAGAAAAACACATTGAGGCCGAGATTGTCGAAGCCGCACCCTTAAGAATAAGCCACTGTATCGGATGCAATTATTGCTGGCTGAAGACACCCGGAGAATGTGCGATCAAGGATGATTATGAGATTATTCTGAAGAAGGTGATCCATGCGGATCAACTGTGGGTTATATCAGACACGGCACTCGGCTTTCTTGATCATAAAGGGAAGAATATATTTGACCGGATTCTTCCCATTGCGACAATGTATCTTAAGTTCGTAGGAGATCAGATGAGACATGTGCCCCGTTATGATCAAAGAACGGATATCGGAATCATATATTTGGGAGATGTCGAAAAAGACTATTTGGAAAGATGGACCGGGAGAGCAGCCCTGAATTTTGAAAGCAATTCATTGGGAGTTTTTGGCAGGGATGAAGTTAAGGAGGCGGTATCATGCATGTTTTGATAATAAACGGAAGTCCGCGTGTTAAAGAATACAGCAATACGGATAAGATATTAGAGATGTTTACAAAAGGATTGTGTGAAAACGGCACAACTTTTGAGCAATACGAAGTATCGGATGTCAAACAATGGAAAAAAATCAGGGAAGCTTATTATAATAACAGTAAAATCATTATTGCCCTGCCTCTTTATGTCGAGTGCATACCGGGACTTCTCCTTGAATTTCTGGAAACACTTGAGCCCAAAAATGATGATACCGGAATGGCTTTCATTTTACAAAGCGGGTTTGCGGAAGGTATCCAGCTTCGTTGCGGAGAGACTTATCTTGAGATTCTGGCAGCAAAGCTTGGATGTGAATATTTGGGCACACTTGTCAAGGGAGATAATTTCTCCATCAGGTTTTTCGAAGGAAAACAAAGAAATAAAGTAACGGAGCCTTACACTGAAATGGGACGTGAGTATTCAAAAAATGGAGATTTCAGGTCTGGAGCTTGTAGGAAATTCACGGGTCCTGAAGTTTTGCCTGCACATATCCGCTTCATAGTCGGACTATTGCAAAAGACTCTTGCAAAAAAGATGTTTAAAAAGATAGCCGAAAACTGGGGATGTACCAAAGCAATCGATTACAGACCTTATTCATAGAGTAAAAGGATTCAAAATGGGAAGAAAAACACAGATCACACGGGAAATGATATTGAATGCGGCATATGAATTGCTGGATGAAGCAGAGATCGGTTCTGTAGCAATCAAACTGATTGCGAAAAGGCTCGGATGCTCAACACAACCGGTGTCATGGCAGTTTGGCAGCATGACTGAACTGAAAAAAGAGCTGTATTCATATGCAGCGAACAGGGGCTTTGGCGGATTGGAGGAAGAAATGCATGGTAAGGAAGCGATAGAGGCATTTTTTCTTTCCGGTATATGATATTTATCTATAGCATGTGATCACCCTAATGTATTTCGCTTTCTTAATGTAGATGATACGATGGGTACTATCGGTGAAAGGCTTTATGGTGACGCCAGTGTTTTTTCGTTTCAATTTGATGAAGAAGCTGCAAAAATCTTCGCATCGCAATATGACATTCCCGACTCAAAGATTTCAGAAATGGTGAGGGATACAGTCATATATACACATGGTTTGGCCCTGATGATGATTTTTGACGGTCAGAGGCTTCCTAAAAAGGAGGCTTGCAGAATGATGTATAATCTGGGAGTAAAACTGAGTAAAGAAATCGGAATAACTCCTCAAGATGATTTTGAAACTATATATAATGCTATAAGGATCTTACAGTAATATAGCGGAGATGAAGGATATATTTGATTTTGGTCTAATGCCCTTAGCAAGTTATCCCAGAAGATAATGTTACAAACATTTTAAGGAATCGAGTAAAATCGGTTCCTTTTTTCATGCCATGAGGAGGTGATGATTTGTACCCGGTAAGTAATGCATTTTTGCAGAAGATAAAAGATAATACAAGGCAGTTCTACTGGACGGGTACGATTACCACCAAGTACGGAACGAGGTACACCTTTGATAATGATGATATCTTAAAAGGCTCGGCCTATGGCTAACCGTATCTAGGTTACAGGTTCGCTTCCTTGGGAGCGCCCGGAGGGAAATCAGTTCTGGCGAGATGCTGATACAGCACAGCTTAAATCAATCATAGATATTCGTTACCTTCCGTTCTCAAGCAGGAACCACGATGTTGCTTTTACAAAGATTGCGGACGATCGGCATTTTCACCCGATTCGCGATTACCTCGATGGCTTGAATCTCTGTTTTTGGATAAACAGCCTCGATTGCCTGTGGAAATCCATTTAAACCATCAACGCATGCAATCAGGATATC
>FR894555.1:0-1581 GCA_000436115.1 Firmicutes bacterium CAG:534
GCAGGGATCAGTAAAGACCACAGGGAAGCCGCTAGCATAACACCAGCAGCAAATCCCAGGAACGCTCTCTGCAACTTTTGTTCAATTTCTCTTTTAATAAAAAATACAATACTTGCCCCAAGGGTAGTCATCAAAAATGTAAAGCCGGTTCCCATAGCTGCAAAGAGCAAGGTCTCTTTCATTTCGGTGCTCCTTTTTCTGCGCTGCACCTGCGGTGCTTTTTCTATTTTTACTGTACGCAGTTTTAAAAGGAGCTGTGCATGTCTGAACACCTTATCTCTGCACTCTTCCGGAGCCGTCCCCGCCTGCCAGCTTTTTCACTTCCTCTACGGAAACCTGGTTAAAGTCCCCTTCAATACTGTGCTTTAAGCAGCTTGCCGCTACCGCAAACTCTATGGTCTCCTGTGCGCTCATCTCATTCAGACATCCGTAGATCAGTCCTGCTCCAAAGGAATCTCCTCCTCCTACCCGGTCTACGATATGCATGGTATATTTCTTGCTGAAATAATACTCTCCTCCTGTATACAGCATGGCCGCCCAGTTATTGTCATTGGCAGAAATAGATTCCCGAAGGGTGATCGCTACCTTCTGAAAGCCAAAGCGCTCCGCCAGCTCCTTTGCTACCTCCTTGTAGCCTTCCCGGTTCACCTTGCCTGTTGTCACGTCTGTATCCGAAGCCTTGATGCCGAACACATCTCCTGCATCCTCCTCGTTTGCAATACACACATCCACATAGCTGCAAAGCTCACCCATGACCTTTCCGGCCTTTTCCTTGCTCCAGAGCTTGTTCCGGTAGTTTAAGTCACAGCTTACCGTGATCCCTTTTTCCTTCGCCTTTTTACAGGCCTCCAGGCAGATCTCCGCTACCCCATCTCCAAGGGCCGGTGTGATCCCTGTAAAGTGGAACCAGTCCGCTCCCTCAAAGATCTGGTCCCAGTCAAAGTCTTCCTTCTGGGCTTTTGCAATGGCAGAGCCTTCCCTGTCATATATGACCTTGGAGGGTCTCTGGGAAGCGCCCTTTTCCAGGAAATAGATCCCTACCCGTTTGCCGCCCCTTGTAATATGGGAGGTATCTACTCCATATCTTCTCAGGGCATTGACTCCCGCCTGCCCGATCTCATGAGCCGGAAGCTTTGTTACAAAACTGGAATCCAGTCCAAAATTTGCCAGGGAAACCGCCACGTTGGCTTCCCCGCCTCCGTAGGTTGCACCATAGCTTTCCGCCTGTACAAAGCGGGTATACCCCTCCGGTGCCAGGCGCAGCATGATCTCCCCAAAGGTCACTACTCTTTTTTGCTTCATCTTTCTTTTCCCCCTTATTTCTGAATTAAATGAACGCCAAACCCGCCGATCTCTTCTTTGAGATAAATCAGCTTCAGCTTTCCTTTTTCATCTCTCTTTTCAGAGCTGTGATCCAGGGCAATGCCCTGCTTTTCCAGATGGTAGACGGCTCTGTCTATGTAGTTCGTGCCAATCCCAATGTGGCCCTTGCTTCCTCTTCCCATAGCTTTCATGATTTCGATCTGATCACCGGCAAAAATGGAGCTTGCTCCATCCCTTCCTCCAAAGCCGAAAGCTCTT
>FR894555.1:1637-11853 GCA_000436115.1 Firmicutes bacterium CAG:534
TCTCGTCTGCACTGTTTATTCCAATATGCATCAGCTCATAGCCAAGCATTTTATTGACTGCTTCTCTTGCAAGGGCTTCGATCTCCTCAAATTTTCCTGCCTTGATCAGATCCTTTTTCACCATCCAGCTTCCGCCACAGGCGATCACCTTTTCAAAGTCAAGGTATTCCTTCAGATTATCTGCATTGATCCCCCCGGTGGGCATAAATTTTACATTTCCGTAAGGGGCGCTCATGGCTTTTATCATTTTGATGCCGCCAGCTGCCTCTGCGGGGAAAAATTTAACCGTGTCAAGCCCCAGGGAAAGTGCTGCTTCAATATCACTTGGATTAGCTGTTCCGGGTAAGACAGGGATTTTCTTTTCTACACAATAGGATACGGTTGCAGGATTCAGTCCAGGACTTACGATAAACTTTGCCCCGGCTTCAACAGCCTGATCCACCTGCTGTGCGTTTAACACCGTTCCGGCTCCCACTAGCATTTCAGGACATTCCTTTGTCATGACCCTGATTGCCTCCTGGGCTGCCTTAGTACGGAAGGTCACTTCTGCACATCCTATTCCCCCTCTTTGAAGCGCTTTTGCAAGAGGCGCTGCATCCTTTGCGTCCTCCAGTGCGATCACAGGCACAATGCCGATCCTACTGATCTGTTCTATAATTGGGTTCATATCTCCACTCCTTCTCCTTTCAGCTTATGATGATTTCATATTAGAAAATCTTCCCGGTTCTGTCTACCCATAGGTAGCCCTTGAATAGTCGGATTTTGCTAAAAAAGGCGCAGCATACGCTGCGCCCTGCTTTGCTCTATTTTTGAATTAGAAACCGTAATCGAAAATGCTTCCGGTATTATAGGTATTTCCGTAGCTTCCTCTTCCGGTGTAGGTATTTGCCTTGGTGCTCTCTTTTTCAGCCGCATAATCAATCAGAGAAGCCTGAGCGGATACGCGGTATCCATAAGAACCATTCTCATTGAACAAAGACTTGACTGTTGTCATATCTGCTTCCTTAAACTTCTTCTCATCTACAGAAAGCTTTCCGTCCTCTCCAATGGTAATTCCAACCTTTGACAGCAAATTCTTGTTTGTCTCCGTTACAAAGGAAAGAGATCTTGCCTGCTTCTGGATCGAGGTTGTTGCAGAAGTGCTTGCTTCCTTCAAAAGATTATTGTAGCTGTCCACAAAAGAAGATACTGACTTATAAATCTTATCCTTGTCATACTCCTTTGTAGTCGTTTTCAAACCATACTCATCGGTACTTTCCACATCAATCTGGTTAAATACAGAGTCTTTACCCTTGGTGATCAGCTTATCTGCTGCACTCTTCATTCCATCTGCAGCCTTCTCAATATCAGACAAGGTCTTTGCCGAATCCTTGGACGCTGATGCACTGGACTTATTCTGTGCTATGGAAGCAACTTTCTTGCTGGCACCTGATTTGGAATAATATGCCTTCATCAGCTTGCCGTAGCTTCCGTTTTTAATGCTGGCATAATCTGAAAGGAAATTTAAATTGGAATTTCCTGAAATACTTTGAAACAGATAAGAATAATTCTGCTTCATCCCACTGGCTCCCATGTTAATACTGATTCCCATATGATCACTCCCTTATACATCCTTGTATGATGGCAGGCAGATCCATCTGCCTCCTAAGTTACTATCGGCCGCAAGGCCTTCTTTATTAACCATATTATAGCAGATTTTACTGAAAAAGGAAATACCGTTTTTACGAATAAAAAAGCTTTCCTTCCTCCAAAATCTCTATTTTTCCGTCTTTTTCCTGCAGGATCGTCACCGCACAGTTTTGATGGACTCCTTCTCCCCAGAAACGGGAAATGGGAGTTTGCCGGATTCCGGCCAAAAGCGCCTTAAGGGCGCAGCCATGGGTAGAGATCAGAACCGTCTTTTCCTCATATTCCTTCTGCCGGATCAGTTCGTCCAGAAAATTTCCGGTCCTCCTGATCACCTGTTCAAAGCTTTCTCCTCCGGCGGGCACTTTATAGTGCTCCGTATCATAAAAGAAATTCATAAAGTCCTTGTCAGGGATATTATAGTGCTCCCTGCTGCAGCATAATCCCTCATATTCTCCAAAGCTGATCTCTGCAATTCTGTCATCTTCATAAAATGGCAGTTTTCTTTCTCCCATTACAATCCGGGCGGTCTCCTTTGCCCTTACAAGGGGCGAGGTAAACACAGCATCAAAGGGAACATCCCTTAGCCCCTCTGCAGTTTGATATGCCAGCTTTCTTCCGTAATCATTCAGGGGAATATCACACTGCCCCTGTATTCTTCTGTTCCGGTTGTAATCTGTTTCGCCGTGCCTGATCAGATAAAGCTTCATGGATCCTCATCCTTTCCTTTCTGCACGCGGGATCTAACCCCCGCACGAAAAGACTTTTTCTTTACTTTTTGGTTTGATGTGACTATACTTATAAACCAGCTTCATTCCCGGCAGGATCCATAGAAGACGGTCTTACCGGAAATTTTTCCACCCTACTGCCGGGACGATCCTGGACTTTGTGATTATCCTGATCTTTGCTTCCCTTATAGCAGGTTTTTCATACTCTTTAAGCCGATCATAAGTGTGGAAGCATTATGCAGCAGCGCCGATGTGGTGGGCGCCAGTATGCCTGTAACTCCAAGCACGATCAGACCGGAATTAAAGCTCACAATAAATCTGTAGTTGTGGTGGATCCTCTTCATCAGCTCATGGCTGAGCTGTCTCAGCACAACGATCTGCTGCAGATCCTCTGCCCCGATGGTAATATCGGAAATCTCTCTGGCGATCTCTGCCCCTTCATTGATCGCAATTCCCACATCTGCTGCGGAAAGCGCCGGTGAATCATTAATGCCGTCGCCGATCATAACGACCTTGTGTCCGCTTCTTTTTTGTTCTTCTACAAACCGGGCCTTGTCCTCTGGAAGCACCTCGGAATAGTATTCATCTACTCCTACCCGCCTTGCAATGGCACAGGCAGTACGCTCGCTGTCCCCGGTCATCATGACGATCTTCTTAAAGCCGTTCTCACGGAGCCTTTTTATGACCGCAGGAGCCTCTTCCCTCAAGGGATCTTCTATACAGATCACTGCTGCCAGTTTTCCTTCTATGGCCAGATAAAGATGGGAATACTCCTCCGGCAGAGCCTCAAATATTTCTTCCTTCCCCTCCGGGATCCTGCATTTCTCATCCTCAAACACAAAGTGATAGCTTCCGATAATTGCCCCTTTTCCACCTATGGTGGTGGAAATGCCATGGGCCACCAGATACTCTACCTTGGAATGCATTTCTTCATGATCCAGCCCTTTTTCTCTGGCTGCATCTACCACGGCCTTGGCTATGGAATGGGGGAAATGCTCCTCCAGACAGGCTGCGATCCGAAGCAGCTCGTCCGGCTCCCTTCCGTCAAAGGAAACCACGCTTGCCACAGTAGGCGTTGCCTTCGTTAAGGTTCCCGTCTTATCAAAGACAATGGTATCTGCCTCTGCTACCGCTTCCAGGAACCTGCCTCCCTTTACCGTGATCTTCTCTTCGCTTGCCTCCCTGATAGCAGACAAAACGGAAATCGGCATTGCCAGCTTCAGGGCACAGGAAAAGTCTACCATCAAAACCGCCAGCGCCTTTGTGACATTTCTGGTAAACAAATATACAAGGCCGGTTCCGGCCAGCGTATAGGGCACCAGTCTGTCTGCCAGATGCTCCGCCTTGCTTTCCAGACCTGATTTGAGCTTTTCGGTTTCCTCTATCATAGCTGCGATCCGCTCATAGCGGCTGGCTCCTCCTGCCGCTCCTACCTGGATGATAATCTCTCCTTCTTCTACCACCGTTCCCGCATATACGGAATTTCCAGGGATACGGCGTACCGGTGCAGACTCTCCTGTAAGGGACGCCTGATTTACCATGCCCTCCCCTTCGCTGACAGTTCCGTCAAAAGGGATCATGCTTCCGGTATGTACTACCACAAGATCTCCTTCTTTCACGGTATCACCGGAGACAAGGATCTCCTGATCGTCCTTTTTCATCCAGACTCTGCCCACATTTAACGACATTGTCCTTGCCAGGTCTCCCACGGATTTCTTGTGGGTCCATTCCTCCAGCAGTTCCCCGATTCCAAGCAGAAACATGACGGAACCTGCCGTGTTGAAATCACCACGGATAATGGAAACTCCCACCGCCGCGCCATCCAGCACAGCCACTTCGATCTTTTTGTTCCACAGGGTTTTTATTCCCTCTGCAATGTATTTCACTGATTTAAAGGTAGTGTAAACCGCACGGACAGGCGCCGGCAGACAAAATCTGATGGCATAATGAAGAAGTACCCTGTCCACCAGCTTCTCCTGATAAGTGGCGTTCAGTTTTCGTCCGGAATGCTCCAGATATCCATCCGGAAGCTGTATCTGCTGATAATGAAACTGCCGGATAGCATCTATCACGCGTTCCCGGCTGCCCTTATAATAGATCACAGCATCTGCGGTTCTGTCATAAACCTTTGCCTCTGTGACTTCCTCTAAATTCTGCAAAAAAAACAGGAAAGTATCCGCCTGTTCATAGCTCATTCTGCTCTGCCCCAGATGGATACGGATCCTGCCCTTTCCTTCATGCTTTATGAAAAATTTCACGCCTCTTCACCTTCTGCTTCTACAGGGCTTACATCTTCGTAAGCTTCCTCTGCGGCCTCACGGTTTTCATTTATTTCCTTTGCATCTGCATAAATATCGCTTGCATTTTCCTGAATCGTGGTCACCGTCTTCATGACGCATTTCTTTGCCCGGAGAACTGCTGCTGTGCAGCCGGTATAGACCTTCTTGGCATCCTTGCTGGATAAAATCTTAATTCCTGCTGTGCCAAATAAAACACCCGCTGCGAACAATCCTGATTTTCCCCAGTCAATTTTCTTAATGTGATCAAACATTTTTTTCTCCTCCTGTATTCATATGTTCTTTTGAGTATCTCTTATTTTATCACCCGTCTGAAAGAACTGCCATTCCTCATATTGATAATTTTTCTCATTTAACAGGAATTTGGATCTCTGTTACAAATTTATCCGTATCCCCGGTAATTCCGTAATCAATCAGCGTAATTTCCCTGGAAAAACCTGTAATCTTAAGCTTTTCTTTTGGGTTTCCCGCAAAACCGGATAGAAAGGCATTTTCCTTCCTCCAGTTCCTCTGCCTTTCCCCAAAATACCATGGGCTCTGCCTGTCCTGCTTCAAGCTGCCGTATGGAATATTCCAGATCCAGATAAAATTCCTGGCGTCCTCAATCTGCATGAGCCTGTGATCGATCTTTCGTTCCACTGCCCGGATCTGCTTTTGCAAAAACTCTGCGATCTGCTCCAAAGGCATAGTAAGCAGCCAAACAGATCACTACAGATAAAAGCGAGCCGCAGGCCGTTGCAAGTCCCATGGGCAACAGTGTATCTGGAAAGAGCATGGATGTCAAATAAACTCCCGGGATCCGCACGCACACGATGGCGATGATATTGTGCAAAAAGGAAAGTTCTGACCTTCCACAGGCACAGAAATAACCGCTGAAGCTGAAATGGATCCCTGCAAAAATGCAGTCCCAGATATATCCTCTTAGATATTGCCCCCCTGCCGTTCTCACTGCCGCATCTGTAGTAAACAGTCCCACCACAGGTACTGCCGCAAACTGGATCAGAACAGACACGATCACTCCAAAGCCGGCTGCGATCATAATTCCATAACGCAGAACCTTCCTTGCACGGTCGTATTTTCCTGCTCCGATATTCTGCGCCCCAAGTGCCGATACTGTGGAAAGCATGGAGGAAGGTACCAGAAACAAGAAGCTGATCACCTTTTCTACAATTCCTACTGCTGCAGCATCGCTGAGTCCTCTCTTATTTGCAATAATGGTGATAATGACAAACGCAACCTGGATCAAACCGTCCTGCAGCGCAATAGGCGCCCCGATCCTTAAGATCTGCCCCATTACTGATCTTTCCGGCCTGAAATCCTGACTGTGCAGACGGATCCCCAGTTTGTTTTTCAGCATCATAAAAACAGCAGCAAGCACGCTGATCCCCTGAGATAAGGTGGTTCCAAGCGCCGCGCCGGAGGGGCCCATTTTCAACGCTCCCATAAAAAGAAAATCCAATGCAATATTGCACACGCAGGCGACCGCCACAAAATACATGGGACTTTTGGAATCCCCCAGTCCCCTGAAAATAGAGCTGATCACATTATAAGCTGTCACGAACGGAATTCCCAGAAAGCATATGACCAGGTAAGAAACGGTTCCGTTTACTGCCTCCATAGGTGTAGACATCAGTGCAACGATCTGTTTCACCCCCAAAAGCAGCACAGCCGTTACTATCACAGAGGCTCCCAGAAAAAGAAGAACCGTATTTCCCACCGTCTTTGACGCACGCCTCTGATCTCCTGCTCCTATGGCCTGTCCCACATTCACGGTAGTTCCCATGGCAAGTCCCACGATCATCACTGTCAGCATATGCATGATCTGGCTTCCGATCGAAACTGCGGTAGTCCCCGCCGGCCCTTCAAATTGTCCTATGATAAAAAGATCTGCCATCCCATAAAGAGTCTGCAAAAAGTAAGAAAGCAGATAAGGCAGTGAAAATGACACAATATTTTTAAATATATTTCCTGAGGTCAGATTGTTTTCCATTTGTTCCCCGTTCCGGCGCTGTATTTCCTGCGCCTGTTTTGTTGCATATTATAAACTCTACAACAGTTGTAAAGTCAATGCAGTTTTACGGAAAGTTTTCCGGTAAGGCAGCCCTTCCGGGCACTAAAAAAGCTCTAGCATCTGCCAGAGCTTTTCATGCAGGAAAAGAGACTTGAACTCTCATGGTATTGCTACCACACGGACCTGAACCGTGCGCGTCTGCCAATTCCGCCATTCCTGCGAACAAATGATATTTTACCTTCTTTTTTTATCATTGTCAACAGGTTTGTGTAATTTTTCTGTTTTTTCTGTCTTTTCCGTTTTTATTTCTTTTTACTGAGCTCTTTTCGGATCACATGAAGCCCCCTGCGCAGCTCCTCCTTCTTTTCCTGGAACTCCTCTGCGGCCTTTTCTCCCGATATTTCAAAGAGCGAGCGTATGATCCCCATAATGGCCTTTTTCGTATCGTCGTCTACTTCTCTGGCTGCTTCTAAAACATTCTGGAGGCACTTTTTCCAATCTGCCCCAAACTGAAATACATTGGAAGCCTCCGAAGCCGCTACCACCTCATAAAGCGTATCCACAAACGCATGGGTCTCCTCCTCTGTAAGGGACAGGATCCACTCGTTCAGCGCTGCGTCCCTGCGGAGCTTTCCCTGTGACATGTTCTGGGCCCTCACAAAGGCATTGCCCTCCACCTTCCAGCTATAGGCATTATGCTGAAGCATGCCCACCCCATAGCTTTCCAGAATTTCAAAATCCCTCTGATCCTCCAGGATTGTTCCCACAAGGGAGGATCTTGGAATAAATTTCACTATCCGGTCCTTAATCTCCTCATAATGGCCCTGCTGCCGGATCTCCGGCCGAAAGCCCGGCCCATCATGATTAAAGACCCGTAACAGCTTCTCTCTGGTCTCTTCCTTACAGTTCATTGCCGCATATACTGCAAGATTTCCACCCTTGGAATGGCCCCCTGCATAAAATTCTCCCGCAATGTAACCGGCTACCTGATTCATATATTCCGTGGCAAGCTTCTGACTGTTTAAGGGCTTGGAAAATGCCAGGTTCAGGTCTTCCTTCCAGCCTACAATGGTGGCATCGGTGCCCCGGTAAGCCAGATAAATATTCTTATCCTCCAGCACATAGGTCATGGCGCAGAACTGGGTCTGCTCCCCCTCGTTGATGATATTAACGTAGTAATTCATCTTCAGTGTTCCAAAACGCCTTGATCTTGCCACCGCCTCAAAAAGAGTCTTATTATTCTGCCGGTACCAGTAATCGTCAAGGATCTTATCTCTGTCCGGATGCCGGTAGATCAGCTGGATGCTGACGGGGTGTCCCTCCTCTTTGATCCCGGGAACAAATTCCCCATAGCTTAAATAAGTAAGCTGGCAGAGCACAAGCGAATCCACTTCATTAAAGGGGCGCTCCAGCAGACTGTATTTTCCATATTCTTCAACATAATCAATGATATTTCCCATCTTCTACTCCTTTCCGGCCTATCCATACAGGATACCATCATAATACTGCAAAAGCAAGGCGACCACCCTGCTGTAGCTTACTGTACCATCCTCCACTCCATTTAAGGTAAGCGTTGTATTCAGGAACTGATCCGTAGCCTTTCTTACCGTATTTGTCTCCAAAAAAGAGCTTTCCTCCACCTGCTGCCAGGCTTCCGGCGTCAGGAACCGCTTATCTGAGGCTGCCAGCTCTCCGATCGTAACATGGCTGCTATAAAGCGCCTCATCCTGGCCGCAGGCCCTTTTAAAATCCCGGTCAAGATATCCCATCACACTTAAGTATCCGCTGTACTGAAAAAAAGCATCCTCTGAGGAAACACAGGCCAGATATCCCAGGAAATTTGCTTCATCCTCCAGGATCACACCCTTTAAGTGGGAAAGTTCATGGCACAGGGTAGCAGGAACATTTGCTACATACATCTGTCTGTTATAGTTTGCCTCCATGGAAAACGGGAAATAATATCCCATAATATACTGCTGGCTGAAAAAGGCCGAATGGAAAAGTCCTTTGGGTCTGGGATAAAAGCCTGATAACTGCGGGGCCTCCCGTCCCAGCCTTTTCATCTCCTCTACCGCCTGGGCGGCCGCCTCGCCATCATAGCAGAGGTATCCCTTCTCATCCCTTTCAAACTCTTCTGATAGGGCATTGGCTCTTTCCACCACATAATCCCTGAGCGCTGCAAGCTCCTCAAATTCATAGGTCCGCTGTTCCTTTTTCATGATGTGGAAGGGGCCTGAAAGTTCTCCCATGGTGGTAACCTGATAAAGTAAAAAGCAGTTTAAGGTCATCACAAGGCATACGATGCCGAAAATCCAATAATATCCCTTTGCAAAACGCAGATATGCTCTGCGAAACCCGGGTGCACCCTTTCGGAAAAGGAGAAAGGCTATGCCTCCCATTACCAAAACCAGAGTCAGAAACGCGCCAAGATAAAGCATCCATTCTCCTACGGAAAAGGGAACTGCTCCTGTGAGCCTGCCATAGCTTTCTACAAAAACGGGGAAGATCCTTTGCACATACCAGTCTGCAAAGCCCGGTACCTCTCTTGCCCCCAGATTCAAAAGCAGGGAAACGGCAACAAGCGCTGCCGGAACATATTTCCAAATTGGTTTCCTCTTTTTGGGGAAAAAATTCATATCCAGCTTCCTTCCTGCTTATAATGAAACACAAACCCTTTGCCGGATATGGGAGGCATAAGCGTGTCTGTTTTTTCCTGGATTAAATCTATCAATCAGTTTCTGTGGAGCGGGCCTCTTTTATTCCTGCTGATGGGTTCTCACCTTTATTTTACCATGAAACTGCATTTTCCGCAGAAAAATATCTGGAAGGCCATAAGACTTTCCCTTCTTCCCTCCGGAAACGGCAAACAGCAAAATCTGTCTGCCTTTGCCACTCTGTCTGCCACTCTGGCAGCCACTCTTGGCACCGGAAATATTGTAGGCGTTTCCACCGCCATTGCCCTGGGCGGCCCGGGCGCCATATTCTGGTGCTGGATCACCGGTATTCTGGGCATGGCCACCTCCTATGCGGAATGCTTTCTCAGCGTGCGCTTTCGGAGCATGGGCCCGGATGGTTCCTATCAGGGCGGCCCCATGTATCTGTGGCAGAACGGACTGCACAAGCCTCTTACCGGAAAATTCTATGGCTTTTTAACGCTCCTTGCTGCTTTTCTGGTAGGCTGTACCACCCAGTCCAACTCCATTGTCCAGACCACCACCTTGACCTTTGGCTTCCACCCTCATGTGGTGGGAATTCTTGCTGCGGTTCTCTCCGGCATGGTGATCGTTGGAGGCATCCGCTCCATCGGAAGCGTCTGCCAGCGTCTGGTTCCCGTTCTGGCCATTTTGTACATTGGCGTCTGCCTGGTGCTTCTGTTTTTAAACCGGGAAGCTTTTTTCCCTGCAATCAGACTCATTCTGGCAGATGCGCTGCTTCCCCGCTCCGTTCTTGGGGGAGCCGTTGGCTCTTCCCTGATCCAGACTGCCAGATATGGAATTGCCCGGGGACTTTTTACCAATGAAGCCGGCATCGGCACGGCTGCCATCACGGCTGCC
>FR894555.1:11877-37280 GCA_000436115.1 Firmicutes bacterium CAG:534
AGCCACGGAGCCCTCCTATCAGGCTTATGTTTCCATGACTGCCGTTTTCTGGGATACCGTAGTTATGTGCCTGTTAAGCGGCCTTGTGATCGTAACCAATATGATCCTCCGTCCTGCTTCCCTTTCCGGAGTGGGGACCGCAGGCCTGACTGACGCCGCCTTTTCTGCACTGCCTTATGGAAATCTCTTTCTTTCCCTGTGCCTTTGTGCTTTTGCCATCACCACCCTGATCGGCTGGTCCTACCTTGGAGAACAGGCCTACCGCTATGTTACGGGCAACCGTTTCTTATTCTGTTATAAGGTTGCTTATATCGTCATGATCTACCTGGGAGCCGTTATGCCCCTTAATCTGGTATGGGAATGCACGGATCTGATCAATGCGCTGATGGTTCTTCCCAATCTTGCCGCCCTGTTCCTCCTTAAGCGGCACCTGTCTTGCAACTTTCCCAAAAGGCCAGTATAATACTAGAAAGCTATCCAGCTATTACTTAAATCTACTACAGAATGAAGGTACTTTATGAAAAGAAAATTTATGGGATATATTTTCCCTTCCATGCTTTCCTTCCTGTTAACAGGAATCTACTCCATCATAGACGGAATTTTTGTAGGCCGGGCCATGGGAGATCCAGGCCTTGCCGCTATTAATATTGCCTGGCCCCTTGTGGCTCTCACCATTTCACTGGGTACCGGGATCGGTATGGGGGCCGCCGTTATCATGTCCCTGAATGTGGGTGCAGGTCAGATGCAAAAAGCAAAAAAAGCAGAGGCAAGTGCCTTTCTGCTCTTACTGATCGGCGGTATTGTGCTTGTACTGCTGCTGGCGCTTCTCGGCCCTTCCCTGCTTTTCCTTTTGGGCGCCAAAGGGGAGCTGCTTCCCCTTGCCTGGACCTATCTGCGCTACGTTCTTTATGGCGCGCTGATCCAGATCTTTGCTACCGGTATGATCCCTTTGATGAGAAATCACGGAGCCGCTGTATACTCCATGTTTTCCATGGCCTCTGGCTGTGTTGCCAACATTTTTCTGGACTATCTGCTGGTACTCCACTATCCCCTTGGTTTAAAGGGCGCCGCCCTTGCTACCGTGATCGGCCAGTTTGTTACGCTGCTGTTTTGTCTTGCCTTTTTCCTGAAAAAAGAAAACAGGATCCCTCTTTCTCTTTTCCGCCCGGACAGACAGCTCATAAAATCTATCCTGAGAGTTGCCCTTTCACCCTTTGGGCTTACCTATCTTCCCTCGGTCACCATTATCCTGATGAACCTTCAGACTCTGCGCTACGGCGGTGAAGAAGCCGTCAGCGCCTATGCGGTGCTTGCCTATATCATTTCCTTTATGGAACTGCTGGTACAGGGGATCGGGGACGGAAGCCAGCCCCTTCTTTCTGTAAGTGAGGGAAAAAAGGATCAAAAATCCCTGCGGCTTTATGCCCTCCTTACCTTTTCCCTTTCCATCACCCTGGGAATTGCAGGAGCCGTTCTGTTTTATTTGTGCCGGAACCTGATCCCTGTCTTATATGGGACAAGTAAAGAGGCAGCCGGTTACATTTCCTATGCTGCCCCTGCCTTTGCTCTGATCATGGCCTTTTACGGACTGACAAAGCCGGCCGTATCCTATTTGTATGCCACCCACAAGATCCGGCGATCCAACCTTCTTGTTTATGGAGAGATCCTGCTTACCCTGCTGTTTCTCTTTCTCCTGCCCGTTTTCTTTGGCTTAAATGGCGTGTGGTACACCATTCCGGCGGTTCAGGGGATCCTTTCGCTTTTTGCCGTCATTTTCCTGACACAGAAAAAGTGATCCTATTCCATCCGAAAGGCTCCCTCCGGCAAAAAGAGGCACTGCCCAAAGATCATTTCCACTGCGCTCTCATATTCTGAAGCGCTTGTGGCCTTTCGGATCCGCTTTAGCTGTTTTTCCCCGCCTGCAAACAAAAACTGCCAGTATGCCCACAGCTCTTTCATCTTAAACAGCGTGTTCTTTTCTCCGCTCATAACCCTGAGATAATCCCGGTACAGTCTGTCATGAAACGCTTTTACCGTGGCTTTTTCTGTTTTCTGCCCGGTAAGTGCATTTACCAAAAAGCCCGGATTTGCAAGAAGCCCTCTTCCCAGCATGATCCGTTTTACCTTTTCATGTGTCTTTATAAACTGCTCCAGATCCCCTGCCGAAAAAAGATCTCCGTTATAGCAGACCGGAAAGGAGCACTGCATGAAAGCCTCTTCAAAGGCTTCCAGATCGGGATGGTTCCCATAAAAATCCTCCCGTACCCTGGGATGGATGATCAGCTCCGCAAGGGGATATTTCTCATAAATCCTTAAAATCTGCGGAAATTCCCCGGCTGAGCTTATGCCCAGTCTTGTCTTTATGGAAATCTGTACCTGCTCCGGCTTTTTCTGAAAAATGGTGTCCAGATATTCCTCCAAAAGCTCCGGCTCTCCTAAAAGTCCGGCTCCTCTTTTCTTGGACACTACCGTCTGATAGGGGCATCCTATATTCAGATTGATCTCCCGGTATCCATACTCATAAAGCTGACCGATCAGTTCTGCGGCATCCTTCCCCTTATTTCCCAAAATCTGAGGCACCACCCTTATCCCTTCATTATGGGAGGGCAGAATATCCTCTCTTACCCTTGACTTTGTAAAGACCGTCTGTCCGGTGGCAATAAAAGGGGTAAAATATTTTTCAATTCCCTGTCCGAAAAATTCATGAAAAGCATTGCGGAAAAGGTAACCGGTGATCCCCTCCAAAGGGGCAAAATAAAATCTGTTTTCCACCATCTGCACTCCTACATTCTGATGCTGATCTCTCCATTTGACAGGAACTCTTCTGTTCCGTCCTCATAGCGTACCTGTAAATGGCAGTCTTCATCCACTCCCAGCACCAGCGCATCCGATCTGTTTTTTCCATCCCTTAGGGGCACCGGAGCGCCGTCCGGCGTAATGATCCTGACCTGTTTCCCGATCACAAAGCAGCGCTTCCGATATTCCTCCAGATAAACCTTTCTGGGAAATTCCCGGTAAAACTGCATAAAACGGATCAACAGCTCAGAAGCAATCCTGTTTCGCATATTTTCTCTGGAAATATCATGGGGCAGAAGCGCTCCCGCCACCTCCTTTATTTCCTCCGGGAAACCGCCCTTTGGTTCGTAGATATTGATCCCGATCCCCACAATGACATATTGCAGCTTTCCCTCCTCCAAGGAAGCAGAGCCTTCTGTAAGGATCCCTGAGATCTTCCTTCCCCGAAGCCACACATCATTGACCCATTTAATCTGCACCGGCTGTCCGGTAACCGCCTCAAGAGCCGCCGCCTCCGCTGCCGCCGCAAGGGTGGTGAGCATGGTGGCCTCTGCCGGCGTTGCATCAGGATGAAGGAGAAGGCTCATGTATAACCCTGTTCCTTCCGGAGAAAAAAAGCTTCTTCCTCTTCTGCCTTTCCCCGCCGACTGCTCCTCCGCCAAAAGAACCATATCTCTCGTTTCCCCTGCTGCCGCATACTGTCCCAGCAAAGTATTGGTGCTGACCACTTCCTTTTCCGTCTGGACAGCCAGCGTGATCTTCGCCTTCCGCAGCGCCTGCTCTATGTAGGCAGCAGAAAGGATATCCGGCGCCTTTTCCAGCAGATATCCTTTATTGTTCACTCCCTCTATGGCATATCCTTCTGCCTGCAGTCCCTTTACCGCCTTCCAGACGGCCGCCCTTGTAACCTTTAATCTGTCCGCAATTTCCTGACCGGAAAGCGCCTTGTCCCTGCTTTCCTCAAGTAATAACAGAACCTGCTCCTTTACACTCACTTTGCCTCTCCTTCCTATCGCCCTGCTGCACGGCCTTTTGCCTGCTGCCTCTTATCATTTCGTCTATACAAACACCACCTGCACAAGCAGCATATAAATTACAGTGCCTGCCGCAATGGAAAGAAGGGTATTCCTTTTCCATAAATGAAGGGCCACCACACATGCGCAGGCCAAAAGCTCCTGCAGACCATGGTTCCCGGAAAACAAAGTCACCTTCCTTAAGCAGTAAACGATCAGCATTCCCATAATGGCGCTTGGCAGCACACGGGAAAGATACAGGATCACATCCGGCGTCTTTCTGCCGCCCCGGAACACCAGAAAAGGGAATACGTTTCATCCGTAAGGGAAAATAACCAGATAAGGCTTTGCAGCCCCCATATCCTGATATTTATCCAGCATGGAAATCCCGTAAAAAAGATGTCTGGCGTTTACCATTAAAGTCATGAGCGCCGCAGAGATCAGGGTTGCTCCTCCTGACAAAAGATCGATTGCCACATACTGCATGGAGCCCGCATAGATAAATACGCTCATCAGAAAGGCCCAGACTACGCCGTAGCCTTTTGTCTTAAGCAAAATCCCAAAACCTGCCCCAAGCACCAGATACCCCGCCATAATAGGCAGGGTATTTTGAAATGCCGTTAAAAATGTTTTTCCTTTTTCTGTCTTCATCCTGTCAGCTCCTCCGCCGCCTGAAGGCGGCGAAGTTATTCTACCACAAGTAAGTCTTTTCTGGCAAAACCGGATTCCTATGGCCGGCAATAGGTCTGCACTAGACCTGCCTATTCATAAATACACACGCTGTCCACTGCATCCAGAGCTTCCTCTTCCCAGAAAATAAATTTTCCGCCTGCCGCTTCTCCATTTTCATCCAGAAGTTCCTGTCCGATCCGGTATCCCTCTCCAAAAAACGGAAGCTCCTGCAGCTCCTTTTCCCTGGCCTTTTTGCTCCTGGAAACAGGCAGGACTGCAATTTCCTCTTCTTCTCCATCCGCAAAGACTGCTGCAAACTGATAAGCGTCCTCTTTCTGCATCCATGCTCCGTTACTTTGGATCCATGCGGCATAAGGCGTTAAGATCACCTTTGCAGTCTCTCCCTTTGCCGTGTTTACCTCAAATTCCTTATCCGCAATGGCGTCTACCTGGATTTCCGGCAGCGTATATTCCGCACCTTCTCCCGCCAGATTACAGGACAGCTTCCACAGCTCCTCAGGGGCATTATAGAAGGCTATCTCTGTTATCACCGTCTTTTCGCCCTCCTGGCTGCTCTCTGCAAGGGTAGGGGCAAACAGCTCTTGTGCCTGTTTCGCATCGCCCGTTACCGTAAAGGTTCTTCTCATAAGGCCTATTTTTTCATTGGCCTCCACCTTTTGAAGGCTGACCTTCAGTTCCCCCACTGCGACTGCATTTTTATCCTCTTTTCCACATGCGGTCACTGACAGCAAAGAAAGCAGGATCAAAATACTTCCGATCACTCTGGTTATTTTTCTCATAGAAATCACCATCCCTTTCCCCTGATTTTTCCTTGCTGTCATTATAACATATCCATTTTCCTTAGAAAAGTTTTACCTTCCCTAGGATAGTCCGCTTCTTTTATATCCTGCCGCAAACAAAGCGCCTGCCGCCGCCAGATCGACCAGAAGGATCTCCAAATGAGGATCGTATTTTCCCATTCCCCCAAGCCCTGTAAGCCAAAGGGACATCTGCTGGGTATAAGAGAACCCGGCGATCCTCCTGATCGGATCGTTAAACATGGCAAGCATGGGGAGAAATGCAAACACCATCATGGCAGGAATCGTGATCGAGGTGGCCATCATCTGGGTTTTGCAGAAGGTTCCAATGGCCGCTCCAAGAACCAGGGAGGTGACCATTCCTGCTGCCATCACAAGCAGAAAAAGCATCAAATTTCTTCCGCTGTAATGGCCTGTAAGTCCCAGGGACAACGCCCCAAGCATGCAGCACAGAAAAACCGTAAGACCTGTGCCAAGCAGATATTCCCATGACTTTACACCTGACAGCATTAACATGCGCAGAGTATTCTTTTCCTTTTCCTCAGAAAGAATGGAGGACATGCTCACAAGCGGCGCCATTCCCACATACATCACCGAAAACAGATTGACAAAAAAGCGCTCCGGCATTCCCTCAATGGAGACCGTATTTTCCATCACTGCTGCAATTATGGGAAACAGCAGAAATTGCAGTAATATCTCTTTGTTTTTTATCGTATCTTTCAGCTGCTTTTCTAAAATCACCCTGATATTTTTCATTGTTTTAAACCTCCTCCCGTCAGCTCCATAAACACCGATTCCATATCCGGTTCTGTGGAATGGATGGATGCAATTCCCTGCTGCATATATCCCAAAAGCTGCTTGGCAGAAGCCGCTCTGTTTGGCAGCTCTGCTTCCTCTCCGCTTTGAAGCCGGATCACAAGCTTTCTTTGATGATCATATTTTCTGCATAGTTCTCCCGGATTTCCGTATTCAACGATTTTCCCACGGTCTAACAGCGCCACATGATCACAAAGCTTTTGTGCTTCCGTCATATTGTGGGTTGTGAGGAAAACCGTGGTTCCTTTCTCTTTCTGGGAAAGGATCAGACTATGGATCTTTGCCGCCGTTGCCGGGTCAAGACCGCTTGTGGGCTCATCCAGGAAAAGAAGCTGCGCCTCCCCCAGGATTGCCCTTGCAAAGGCCAGCCGCCCCCTCATTCCCTTTGAAAGTCTGCAGACCGCCTGTCTTCTTGCCTCCCACAGCCCTACCGTTTCCAGTACCTGTCTGATCCGCTTCTGCTCCACTCCGTAGATCCCCGCAAAAAGCTTCAAATTATCGTAGCAGGAAAGTCTTTCATACAGCCCCAGATTATCCAGCATCATTCCCATCCCCTGACTTCTGCGGCCTGACAGCTCCTTTATCTTTTTTTCAAACAGGCAGATTTCTCCCTGCGACGGCATAAGCTGACCGGTGATCAGTTTGATCATGGTCGTCTTCCCGGCTCCTGACGGTCCTAAAAGTCCGAAAATTTCTCCGGTCTGCACCTGAAGCTGAATTTCCTTTAACACTTCTTTTTCCCCAAAGGACTTACTGACTTTATTTAAAACCACTGCTTTATTATTTTGTTCTGCCACCTGTCTGTTCTCCCTTCCCTTTCCATTTTTGAAGCGCCTGCTCCATTTTACTGTTTTCTGCCCGCTCCTTTAACACAGACACTGCTACACTGATCCCGAAGCTTGCCAGGAAACAGCCTGCAAAGGCCGCCCAGTTTCCCAGGTTGTCTGCGGGAAACCATTGAAAGATCAGAATAAACAGGGTTACAACGCCAAGGATCACTGCTACCATGCATGCGGTGCGCAGCCACAATCGCATATTTTTGATAACGGCATCTGTAAAAAACAAGAACCTTGCCGCTGTAATACAGACTGCCAAAAGAAAATACTCTCCCATCACCTTAAGATCAAGCCCTTCTCCCCCCAAAGCAAACATAGCGGAGCTTTCCCTGGCGTCCTCTCCAAACAAAAAACAAAAAATCATCATGATTCCCATCATAAAGCCAAACATCATAAAGATCTGTCCCAGATAATCAAAGATCGTTTTCTTTTCTTCCATTTATTTCACCCCAAGCCTTTCCTTTAATCCTTCTGCATACTGCCTTGACACCATAAGCTGTTCTCCGTTTTCCATGGTCACCCTGATCCTCCTGTTTAAGTCCATGCGCATGGAACGGATCGCCTTAAGCTGTACCAGACAGGATTTACTGGCTCTGCAAAAGCCGCATTCCTCCAGTTCATTTTCAAGCTCATACAGTCTCAGGCTGCATTCATACACTTCCTTTTCTGTATATAAAAAGGTTTTTCGATCGATGCTCTCTGCATATATGATCTTTGCAATATCCAGAAGAAAAAGCTCCCCGTCCTTCGATCCTGTCAGCTTGCGATCCAGCATCCGCAGCATTGCGATCATTCGTTCTATCTCAGGTGTCAGCTGTTTGCAGGTCACTGTAATACCGGTTTCTGCGGCATCCTCTGTGATCTTAATTTCAATCTTCAACTTTCTCCCTCCCTTTCCAAGGACTGACCCGTAACAAAACATTTTCATGCTCTTCCTAAGGCTTCCTTACACTGAAACCTTAACACAGCAGGTACCGCCGGACAATGCTTCCTGCATAAGATGCCCTTTCCGGATCACAAGCTGCCAAAAAAGAAGCCTTCCCGGCTTCTTTGACCGGAAAGGCTTCTTTTATCCTGCATATTATAATTTCATTTCCTCTGCCACCTGCTTTAAGGTCTGTGCCGAAAGCCGGAGCTTTTCCTGCTCTTTTTCGGAAAGTTCAATGGGGACATGGGTTTCAATTCCGTTTGCCCCTACTATGGCAGGCATGCTCAGCGCAATGCCATTTATACCGTAAGCTCCGTGCATCATGCCGGAAACCGGCAGGATGGACCGTTCATCCCGGACAATGGCCTCGCAGATCCGCTTGACCGACATGGCGATCCCATAATAAGTAGCCTTTTTCTTGGCAATGATCTCATAGGCACTGTTCTTAACTTTCTCCGCAATTTCTTCCATAGCCGCGCTGTGATTATGATGTCCCCGCATCTCGCAGAAGGTATTGATGGGGATCCCGGAAACATTTGCACTGCTCCAGGCGGCAATTTCGCTGTCACCATGCTCTCCGATTATAAACGCATGGATCCCTCTGCTGTCTACCTCCAGATGTTCTCCCAGCTCATATTTCAGCCTTGCCGTATCCAGCACTGTGCCGGAACCGATCACACGGTTTTCCGGGATGCCGGAAAGCTTCAGCGCCGCATAGGTCAGAATGTCAACGGGATTGGAAACGATGAGCAAAATTCCCTGGTAGTCCCGCTGTGCGATCTGTGGGATAATGTTCTTAAAGATTTCCACATTCTTGTGTACCAGATCCAACCTTGTTTCTTCCGGCTTCTGATTGGCCCCTGCCGTCACTACAATGATCGCCGCATCCACAATATCGTCATAATCCCCTGCATAGATCTGCATGGGTCTTGCAAAGGGAAGTCCATGGGAAATATCAAGGGCTTCTCCCTCTGCTTTATTTCTGTCTGCATCAAGCAGCACCATCTCTGAAAACAGGCCGCTCTGCATCAGGCAAAAGGCGGAAGCTGCTCCTACAAAGCCGCAGCCCACGATCCCTACTTTTCTGTGATTGATCTTTTTTTCTTCCATCTCTGCTCTCCTTTACCGCACAAATTCTGTCTTCCTTAGTCATCTCCATTTTGTACATTTTTACGCAGCAGATCCAAAATCTTTCGGCTAAAAGCCCTCGCCGATCAAAAGAAGCTGCCCTTTCCTGACGGATATGCGGCTTTCCTTTCCGGTAAACTCATTGCTGACGCCAATCGGAAATTCCTTGGTAAGCACTGCATCCGAAAGGGAATATTTCAGCCCCGTTTCACAGACTCCCTCTGCCCGGTCTCCCAAGCAGAATACAGACAGGTAACCTGTCTGCTCTTTGGGAAAACAAACCTCCCTGTCCTGTATCACCTGATAAAAGGATTCCGGACCGACCAGGGTTCCTCTGCAGCCTTTTTGTGCAAGAGAGGACAAAAGCTGGATATTGGCAATGGTATGGGAGATCCTTCCTCCGGTTCCGCCATAGATCAGAAACTCCTGATAACCTCTTTTCTGTCCTTCCTTCACTGCAAATCCGGTATCCGTGTCATCCTTTTCCGGCTTTAACCGGATCACATTCCGGTGCTCCGGCTCCTCCAAAAGAGAATCAAAATCTCCAACCACCAGATCAGCCTGGATCCCCTGCCTTTTGCAGTAGTCATAACCTCCGTCACAGGCAATGACAAAATCCTCCTTCCCCGGTGTAAAGGAAAGCTTTGTCTCCTCACCGGCTCCAATGATATAACATTTTCCAGATCCCTTTTTCATAGCTGCTCCTTACTGGAAATGGCTCTTTTCAGCTTTGCCTTAATGCGCTGAAGGGCATTGTCCGTGGATTTATCATCCTTTCCAAGAACCCTTGCGATCTGGCTGTATTTCATGCCGGTCAGATACAGATCCAAAACCTGCTTTTCAAAGCTGCTAAGCTCCTTTTCCATGACCTCCTCCAGCCGCTTCACGTTTTCCCTGTCGATCAGGAGTTCCTCCGGATTTTGTTCCAGCCTGGAAGCCGCGCTTTCCAGAAGTCCCCTCTCTGCCTCCCTGAGGCCGTCCTCTCCGTCTGCTCCATCTGCATAAAGAGAGACATAGGTATTCAGGGGCATGTGCTTCTGCCTGCCGGCTGCCTGTATCGCCGTATACATCTGCCTGGATACGCACAGGTCTGCAAAGGTAAAAAAGCTGGCATCTCTTCCTGTATCATAATCACGGACTGCCTTAAACAGTCCGATCATTCCTTCCTGTATCAGATCTTCTCTGTCGGCCCCCAGAATATACATGGATTTTGCTTTGCTGCGCACCATGTTTTTGTATTTGTCCATGATATAATCTGTAATTGCCTCTTCCCCGTCGCGCAGCCTGAGGATCAACTCCTCGTCGCTGCAGTTTCCATATTCCTTTTCCATTTAAGAATTACTTTCCTCTTCTTCCGCTTCATACATTCTAAGCAGTTCCGCCGCAAAATGCTCTGCCAAAAGCTCATAGCCCTGCTCGTTGCAGTGCACTCCGTCCGGCATATAATTGTAAATGACTGCCGCATCATGACTGTCCAGGATATTGGAATTATAAAGATCGATCACCGGATAGTCATATTCCGCTGCAAGGACTTTGATATCCTCTGCAAGCACCGCCTGGGGAAGCAGGTAATCTCTTTCCTTTCGCAGCATGTCATGGAGAACGTTGGGAAGCGGCGTTGCAAAAATAATCTTTGCCTCCGGATAGTTTTCCTTTAATCCTCTCATTAACTCATCCAGGTCCCCGATAAAGGTTCTTTCCCTGCGCTCCTCAAAGGTTCCCAGGTCTTCGTTTGTAAGGCAGAAGCCGTCATTGGTTCCGCCCATGACAATGATCAGATCCGTATCTGCAGGGATCTCCTGATAACGGTCTACAAAGGCATGATCCCAGTACCTTCCTATAGAAGAGCCTCCTATCCCCAGATTTGTCACATTTTGAGTACCCAGGATCTCTCCCAGTTTTGTAGGATAGGAATACTGCTTATAATCCTCCATGCTGCTTAAATTTGCGGCCTCGGTAATGCTGTCACCAAGACAGGCGATCTTCAGACCGGAAAGATCTACTGTTGCCTGTGCTATGGTCTTTCTGTCCTGCCTGCTTTGCAGGATTGTTTCCTCATAGGAGCCTCTGATCCTGCGCCTTTGGGCAAGCGTCAGCTCCTTTAAAGCGTCCTCGCCCGGCACCTCTTCCCCTTCTGCAGGTTCCTCTCCAATAATGTCATTTCCGGAAAGATCATTACCGGAAAGGGTATTCCCTGAAAGATCGTTGCCGGAAAGGTCGCGCTCCGAAAGGCTATTGCCGGACAGATCGTTGCCGGAAACATCATTTCCCGAAACGGTATTCCCGGAAAGATCATTTCCGGAAAGGGTATTGCCGGACAGGTCTTCCTCTGCTGCAAGGTCTCCCTCATGGCGCACCTGATCTGTATCATCCTGTCCCGGCACTTCCATATCATCAAAATAAGCCTTGTTTTCTTCAATAAATGCTTCAATGGCTTCCCGGTCTGATGAAAGTTCACTGATCCTGGTCTGGATACTGGCAATATCGGCTCTGGCCTGCTCATAATGGTAGATCCGTTCCTTCTCCCATTTTCTATCCTCGTAATACTTCATGCCCTTATCAATTCCCACTGCTGCGATCATGATCACAACCATGGCAATGACCATCAGCAAAAATCTGTTGACTTTACCCATTTTTCTTCACTTTCATCCCAATTACTGTCTCACTAGCCCATGCGCTGCCTGAGAATTTCATAGGCCAGCACTCCGGCTGCCACGGAGGCATTCAAAGAATCAATCTGTCCCTTCATGGGGATCGACGCTACCATATCACATTTTTCACGGACAAGCTTTCCCACGCCTTCTCCCTCGTTTCCGATCACAAGCCCTATGGGCCCTTTCAGGTCAAGATCGTACATCATGGTTCCATCCATATCCGCACAGACAAACCACAGACCTTCCTTTTTGAGCTCCTCTATGGTTCTGGCCAGATTGGTCACCCTGGCTACCGGCGTATAATTCAATGCTCCCGCTGAGGTTCTTGCCACTGTTGCGGTCAGCCCTACTGCCCGGTTTCTGGGAATGATCACTCCGTGCGCTCCGGCCAGATTTGCTGTTCTGATGATCGCTCCCAGGTTATGGGGATCCTCTATGTTATCCAGCAGGATCAAAAAGGGCGGCTCTCCCTTTTCCCTGGCTTTTTCCAGTATATCCTCCACCTGCACATATTCATAGGCCGCAGCGTAGGCGATCACACCCTGGTGCTTCCCTGTTTCAGAAAGCTGATCCAGCCGTTCCCTGGCAACATATTTGATCACGGTATCGTGCTTTCTGGCCTCCCGTTTGATGGTCATGACAGGGCCGTCCTGACATCCATCCTGAATGTAAATCCTGTCAATCGCCCTGCCCGCCCGGTACGCCTCGATCACGGCATTTCTTCCTTCTATTGTAAATTCCTGATATCCCTGGAGCTTTTCTTCCATGTATCCTTTATCCTTTCTCTTCCGCCTCTAAATCAGCTAATCCGAGCCTGATCAGTTCCAGCGCCCTTTCCATCTGATCTGTCAGGTACAGATACCCCACAAGGGCTTCCAGTCCCGTCGCCTTTTTATATTCCCCCATGGTTGCATTTTTAGCCATAGTATAAGGTTTTGCATTTCTTCCCCTCTTATACACAGCTTCTTCCTGGGGTGTCAGCCGTTCCAAAACAGCATCTGCCAGCCTGGCCTGTGCAGGCGCTTTCACATATTTCACGGTCTTATTGTGAAGCTTGTTCGCCGGTGCATTGCCCTGTTCCACTACCACCGTCCTGAAAATCAGGTCATAAACCGCATCTCCGATATAAGCAAGCGTAAGAGGTGAATATGTCCTTATATCCACCTCTTTTTGCTGAAAGCTGTCTCGGATCAGTTGCAGCATTCCTACGCTCTTTTCCATTTTACTCCCTCGCGGGTATCTTCCAGGATAATTCCCTTATCCAAAAGTTCCTTTCTGATCTCATCTGCCCTTGCAAAGTTCTTTTCCTTTCTTGCAGCCTGGCGTTCCGCGATCAGTGCTTCAATGTCCTCTGCCAGCATTTCTTCCTTCTTTTCCACAATCAGCCCGCAGATATCGGAAAGAAGCAGGATCTCTTTTTTGAGCGCCTGAAGGAATTCCCTGCTGCTGGAAGCTCCCGCATTTGTGTTGGTAAACTTTACCAGCTCAAAAATAGCCGCCAGAGCGTCTGCTGTATTAAAGTCATCATCCATGGCTTCATCAAATTTGGCAGCATATCCCTCCGCCTCTGCCAGCAGTTCTTTTTCCTTCTCCGTCATTTCCCCGGCAGATGCATTTTCCAGCAGGTAATTTAAATTGCTGACGCTTGTCACGATCCTTTCGTATCCGTTTTTTGCAGCCTCCATCAGCTCTGCGCTGAAATTAAGGGGACTTCTGTAATGAGCGGAAAGCATGAAAAAGCGCAGCACCTGCAGATCATACTTTTCGGAAATATCCCTGACGGTAAAGAAATTTCCGGCGGATTTGGACATCTTTTTATTGTCTATATTCAGAAATGCATTGTGCATCCAGTATTTTGCAAAGGGCTTTCCATTTGCTGCCTCTGACTGAGCGATCTCATTTTCATGATGTGGGAAGATCAGATCCTCGCCTCCTGCATGAATGTCAATCTCTTCTCCCAGATACTTTTTGCTCATCACGGAGCATTCAATATGCCAGCCCGGACGGCCATTGCACCAGGGTGACTCCCAGTAAGGCTCTCCTTCCTTTTTGGGCTTCCACAAAACAAAGTCCAGGGGATCTTCCTTCTGATCCTCGCCGCTTACCAGTAAGGATCTGTTTCCTCCCTGAAGGTCATCCAGATTTTTGTGGGAAAGCTTTCCATATTCCTTAAAGCTTCTGGTACGGTAATAAACGGTTCCGTCTTCAGCCACATAAGCGTACCCCTTATCGATCAGGATCTTTATCATATCCAGCATCCCGCAGATTTCCTCTGTTGCCTTGGGATGTGTGGTGGCCGGTTTTACATTCATGGCAGCCATATCCTTCTTGCACTCGCCGATATACCGCTCCGAGATCACAGAGGCGTCCACGCCTTCCTCAATGGCCTTTTTGATGATCTTGTCATCTACATCTGTAAAGTTGGATACATAATTGACCTCGTATCCTTTATGCTCCATATATCTTCTGACCGTATCAAAAACGATCATGGGTCTTGCATTTCCGATATGGATCAGGTTGTACACGGTTGGCCCGCATACATACATCTTGACCTTTCCCTTCTCAAGGGGAACAAATTCTTCTTTTCTTTTTGAAAGTGTGTTATAAATCTTCATTTTTATCCTCATTTCTGTTCCGCAGCTGTTTTCGCATTGGAACGCTTTATTCTTCCCTGCTGTGCCGCCTGAAATCCTTCAGTTCCCTTTCCAGATCGATCATCCGGTTGGTCAGTTCCACGTTAGCCTTATGCAGGACGCACAGATCTTCCTCTACAGGATCCGGCAGATGAACCTGATCCATTTCCTCCTGAGGGAAATTCATGTTCTTTCTTCTTACCACTCTTCCCGGAACACCTACCACCGTTGAATCCGGAGGCACATCCTTCAGCACCACGCTGCCAGCCCCGATCTTGCAGTTGTCCCCGATCACACAGGAACCCAGGATCTTGGCTCCCGCTCCCACCATAATATTATTGCCAAGAGTGGGGTGGCGCTTTCCCTGTTCTTTTCCGGTTCCTCCAAGGGTCACTCCCTGATACAGGGTCACATTGTTGCCGATGATCGTTGTTTCCCCAATGATCACTCCGTTTCCATGATCAATAAAAAAGCCTTTTCCGATCTGTGCCCCGGGATGGATCTCAATTCCCGTCTTGCGCACGCCCCTTTGGGACACCCACCTTGCCAGGAAGTAATGCTTCCTCAAATAGAGCTTATGGGAAATACGATAATGCAGCATCACCTTAAAGCTTGGATATAAAAACACTTCCATGGAAGAATGGATCGCCGGATCCCTCTGTCTTATGATGGCGATCTCTTCTTTAATTCCTCTTATTAATCCCATTTATCAAACCCCTTATTCCAACCATCCAAAAAGCAAAGGAAAGAAAAAAACGGATATCTTCGCTGCCTAGAGGCGAAGGTATCCGCGGTTCCACTCTAATTCCAGGATGCTTCCATCCTGCTTTGACCCGTAACGTGGGAATAACGTGCTTTGTTAACTCAGGAAATTTCCTGCCTCGCCAAGCCTGCTCCCGGATGCACTTCTGCCATTTTGGTTTTGGGAATGCTTTCAGCCGATGGCATTCCTTCTCTGTAAAACTCCTACAGCATACTCTTTCCGTTCCATGCATTTTTGATCGTTGAAAATCTTATTACATTATCAGAATATGCAAAACAGCCCTTTTTGTCAACTGCTAAATGCCAATCTGGCACATTTTCATGGCCTCCAGGGCATTTGCATGGCTTTCCGGCGTAACCCCTGCGCAGCATTCCTGATCCACCCGGATCACTGCCTCAGGCAAAAAAGCTTTGAGCAGTAAGGCGTTGCTGATGACGCAAATATCGGTACAAAGTCCCACCAGCGTGATCTCCTTTGCATCTCCCTGCTCTGCCAGGTACTGTCCCAGTTCTGTGCTGCCAAAGGTTGGCTTATCAAATATTTTGCCCTTGCAGTAGGGTTTTATCTCCTCTGCAAGCTCAAAGCCATGGCTTCCTTTTATGCAGTGGACCACCGGCAGATTTTTTCCTTCCTGGGTGTTCAGATAGTTTTCATCATGGGTATCTCTGGTAAATAATACCTTTCCCCCTTTTTCCTCAAAATCTTTGATCTTTTCCACTACCTTGGGGACGATTGCCTTGGCTTCCTTTGTTCCAAGCGCTCCGTCAATAAAATCATTCTGCATATCAACCACGATCAGATAATTCATGTTGTCTCCTCCATAATCTTACTCAGCAGATGAACCCGGTTAAAAGGAAAGGTAAAATAATAGCCGTCTGCAAAATCCTCCACCATAGCCATCACCTCTCTGGCAAGTCCTACGCCGATCATTTCTCCTTCTTCCTTTGTGGCCTTTTCCGGATACCGTTCCACGATCTCCTCCGTCACATTCACGCCGGCAATTTCATTTTTCATAAAAACTGCATTTTTACGGCTCACAAGAGGCATGATCCCGCATAGGATCCTTGCGCCTGTCTGCTTTTTGATCTTCCTTAATCTGTCTGCATCTTCCCCGGTGAACACCGGCTGCGTCAGGAAAAACTCTGCTCCCTCCTCAAGCTTTTTCTTCACTCTTTGAAGCTCTACCTCAAAGTTTTTGCGACCCTGATTAATGGCTCCTCCATAGCTTAGAGGGCAGTCTCCGAAAATCTCTTCGTTCATTTCCTTTGCGATCTTCATCAGACCCACAGAATCAAAGTGAAAGACCGGCTTCACAGCGCCGCGCTCCATTGCCGGGATAGGATCCCCGGTGATCAGCAGCATGTTATGGATCTCATTGATCTGTTCCCCCATAAAGAGCGACCTGAGGGCCAAGGCGTTCTTATCCCTGCAGCAGATATGAGGCATCACTTCCATTCCTGTTTCCCTCCGCACCTTTTCCGCCATCAGTACAGAGTCTACCCTGGTACGCCCTGAAGGAGAGTCCGGAAAGGTCAGCACATCCACATCAGATTTCATCAGAATATGCGCAGACTCCAAAAGCTTTTCATCATTGGCGTTAAAGGGAGGCGCAAGCTCAACCGCGATCAGCTTCTTTTTTTTGACAGCCCCCTTCTCATCATAAAGAAAGCCCTTTCGCCTGACCGCAGGTTTCTCTTCTCCAGTCCTAACGCACAGCTTCTTTGGGCCCTTTTCCAAAATATGCTCCTGCTCCTTCACGCTCCGTATGAATCCCGGATCCGTTCCGCAGCAGCCACCCAGAAAATCCACGCCCAGAGCCGCCATATCCTTCATTTTGCGTGCGAAATACTCCGCAGCATTCCCATAGGTGAGCTGGTTTCTGGATAAAACCGGATAACCGGCATTGGGCAGTGCCATTAAAAACAGTTTTCCCGGAAGTTCCATTTCTTCCAGGATCTTACACATATGTCCGGCTCCCACTCCGCAGTTTAATCCCGCCGCATCTATAAGTCCGCTCTTTGCGCTGTCATGCAAAAGCCTTTTGGCGCTCAGTCCGGAAGCACTGTATCCAAACTGGTTCACGCAGAAGGACGCCATTACAAACAGCTCCTGTTTGTTCTTGGCCTTTTCTATTGCAGGCAGAAGCGGTTCCAGATCGGAAAAGGTCTCAAAATCAAAAATACGGATCCCGTTTTCTATAAAGCACTGCAGGATCCTCTCATACTCCTTTTCTATCTCCTCCGCTGACAATTCCCCTGTGACGGGAATAGGCCCAATATCACCTGCAATAAAGACAGGCTCCTTTTCCCCTGCTGCTTCCCTTACAGTCTCCTTTGCCAGACGGATGCCTTCTGCAATGGTCCGCTCCACCTGTGCAAAGCTCTTTTGCATGGTGACGGTATTTGCCGCAAACGTATTGGTTCTGATCAGCCCTGCGCCTGCTTCTATATATTCTCTGTAAATTTCCTTTACACGCTCCGGATGCTCTATGTTTGCCAGCTCCGGCATTTCCCTGGTGTGATACTTTTCCGCATAATAGGTTCCGAATGCGCCGTCTGTGATCACATTCCTTTGTGCTAAGACTTCCTGTAATGTTTTCTCTTTCTTCATCCTGCCTTCTGTCTCTTTTCCTGTATCTTATTTAAAAAAGCCCAAACAGCGCTTTCATAGAGGGCAAAATCCTTCATGGCGCTTACTGCATGATCTGCCCCCTCAATGATCACCATTTCCTTCTCTGCCGTGCAGGCATCATACATTTTCCTGCACATCTCACAGGGAATGACCGTATCCCCGCTTCCGTGGATAAACAAGGCAGGGATCCTTGCATGCTTTAAGGCCTCCAGAGCAGACGTCTCTTCCAGGTCAAACTGTCCAAACGCCAGGGCAGACAGCCTGGTAAACTGATAAAGGAGCTCCTTTAAAAAAGCCGGCCCTTTTATGACAGTTTTTATGATTTCCTTGGGCGCCGTATATCCGCAGTCAGCAACCACCGCCTTTACTGTTTCCGGCAGCTTCAGCTCCTGCGCCATCAGGACCGTTGCCGCCCCCATGGAAACCCCTGACAGGATCAGCTCCGTATCCTCCCCGAAGCGCTCTGCCATCTCATCTGCCCAGCTCTGACAGTCAAACCGTTCCCTGATACCAAAGGTAATGGCAGCTCCCCGGCTTTTTCCATGGGCTCTTACATCAGCAAGCAGCAGGTTGTAATGATGCATCTGACAAAATTTGAAACACCCGTATCCATCCCACATGGGAGAGCCGTGATATCCATGGAAAAACAAGACTACCGGCGCATCCTGAAAGCCGCTGTATAGCTTCCCGTATAACCTGCATCCGTCCTTTGCCGTAATCTGCACTTCCTCCCACGGCACGGCCTCCATCTCGCCCATTGTCTTATGCATCTGCTCCACATAAGGGATATACAGCCGGTTTCCCGCAATATCCCTGTAATCCGTTCTTTTTCCTTTGGGCATGCAAAAAACGCTTTGATAAATGCAGTAAGCTGCGATCCCTGCAAGAAGCAAAAGCGCCGCAAGGATGATGACTTCTATTTTCATAGCCGCCCCTCCCTGCTTTCAAACTTATCCTGGTACATCCTTTCATCCGCCAGCTTCACTAACTCGCGTATCTGCGCCCCGCTTCCCTCTGCAAAGCCCACGGCGCTGGAAACCTGAAGGCCTCCCTCTTCGTAACAGCTCCGAAGGCTCTCCTTTACCTCTGCGATCACTTTATTTGACTCTCCCTGAACCGGGTTTTCGATCAGCAGCAAAAACTCATCGCCGCCTACCCGGTATGCCCGGATCCGGTCATTTGTCTTTTCATACAGCTTGGAAGACATGGTTTCTATCAGGGCGTCGCCAGTGGCATGTCCGAACTTGTCATTGGTCTGCTTCAGGTTGTTGATATCCCAGAAAATCACGGCAACCCTTGACAATCCGGGATAATAATTCTCCGCCATTTCCTCATATTTATTCTTATTAAACAGTCTTGTGGTAATATCGGTCTCCTTACGGTAAGTCAGATCTGCAATCCGAAGGGCGTCTTCCCTGCTGCTGATAATGGTATACCGCAGCATGATCGCAAAAACCATCAGAATTATGACCCTTGGGAACACTTCATATACAATGATAATAAAGGGAACATTTTCATTGAAGGGAAGGGAGATCACATTGCCCGTCATGTGTTCCAGATACCAGTCCCTGGTGTAATTGCTTTTATAAAGCAGGTTCAGATCGCACAGTCCTATGTAAAAGCTCACAAAGGAAGAAAGAAACATTGTAATGGTATTTGCCCAGAAGGAAAACCATAATACCCCGCTTTCCCGGTACTGGATTGCAAACAGAAGCGGCACCACGCAGACTAATGTCGCATGAAAAGATAAAAAGCCCATTACAATTCCGCAGATCACACTGACGGACGCCAGAAAATAGTATTTGATCCAGCCTGCAGAAAGATTGCCTTTTATGTAGATCAGCGTCACCGGCAGCATCATGCATACCGAGATCCCATATGCCATGGTAATGCTTTTCAGATTGACGTCAAAAAAGCCTACGCCCGCAAGCAGCCAGATCAGAGTAAAGCCCGCAAAGATCCAGCAAAATCCCTTTAAGGTACGCATATTTGATTTTACTTCCTGATTATGCAGTTCCTGTCTGTATTGTTCCTGCAGATCATCCACAACCCTCATCCTCCCGTCCTTTAGACGCTTCCATCTGACTATTTCGGCATTTCATTCGCATATTTTTATCATTATATCATACCCCGGATAAGGACTAAAAGCTCTTTCCTGAAAGAATTCTAAAAGTTCTTTCCCGGTGGCACACCGCAAAGAAGGAGCGCTGTGTTCTGGTAGACCACAGCTGCTCCTATTAGTTTTCCGCCCTTTTCCCTGCAAAGGAGCATTTTCTTCCTTTTGCAGTGTCTCCCCCGCCTGCTTTTCCCCCTGGTCTGATAAGCAAAATTCCAATGAATAACAACAGAGGAAAGATAATAGCAGCCAAAATGCCCTTTTTCAGATCGTCTGCCGCAAGACTGGACACTGCCCCCACTACGGTAGGCCCTCCGGAGCATCCCAGATCACCTGCAAGCGCAAGCAGTGCAAACAAGGCCGTTCCTCCGTTTCGGATAGACGAAGACGCCTTGCTGAAAGTTCCCGGCCACATGATCCCTACGGAAAGTCCGCAGATTCCGCAGCCGATCAGCGATAAAACGCGAGACGGCGATAAGGAAATGCACAGGTAGGAAGCTGCACAGAGCACGCTGCTTCCCAGCATAAACTTATCCAGATCTATCTTTTCTCCAAACTTTCCATAAAAGGCCCTGGCACTGCCCATCAGGATTGCAAAAGTCATCGGCCCTGCAAGATCTCCTATGGTCTTGCTTACCCCAAGCCCCTTTTCTGCAAATGTAGACGCCCACTGGCTGACCGACTGTTCACTGGCCCCTGCACAGAGCATCATCAGCATTAAAATCCAGAATATTTTATTTCTAAAAAGCTGGGGCAGGGTCAGCCCCTTCTCTCCCTCTTCTCCCAAAGGCGCTATGGGTGTCTTTAAAAATATCAAACTGTTGCAAACAGGGATCAGAACCCATATACAGGTAAGGATCTTCCAGTTTTCAATCCCAAATATTTTGAAAAAGCAGGTAGAAACAAGAACAACTCCCACATGCCCCCAGCAGTAAAAGGAGTGCAGCAGGCTCATTGCCTTTTCCTTATTGTCTGTGGGACAGCTTTCCATGATGGGGCTGATCAGAACCTCGATCAGTCCGCCTCCCAGCGCATAGATGATCACAGCGATCAAAATCCCGATAAAAGCATCCGGCATAAGCTCCGGCAGGATCACCAGCCCCAAAAGGCCTGCCGCCGAAAACAAATGCGCTGCTACAATACAGGCCCGGTATCCGATCCTGTCCACAAAGCCTGCAGAAAGCAGATCCACTAAAAGCTGTATTCCAAAATTAATAGTAATGAGAAGCGTAATCCTGCTTAAAGGAATTCCATAGCTGCTTTCAAATGTCAAAAACAAAAGCGGTACAAAGTTATTTACGATCGCCTGCACCACATAACCTGTAAAACAGGCATAGATGGTCTTTTGATAGTCTGCTTTCATGCGAAAATCTACTCCAACTTATCTTTTACCAGTCTGAACCCCAATCGTCATAGCCGGAATCCCAACTGCTGTCTGAATCCCAGCTGCTGTCCGAGTCCCAACTGCTGTCCGAGTCCCAGCTGCTGTCATCCGAATTATAAGAATCGCTTTCGTCATAATACTCAGAGTCTGTAAAATCATCATAATCAGAACTGTCATCATAATCAGAACTGTCATAGTAATCGGAATAACTATCCTCCATCCAGTCGGAACGGGGGGCACGATCCCAGCCGTTATTATTCCACTCGTACCAGTTGTTATCGTAGTAATAATAGGTATCATTTCCATATGTATAATAGCCGTTTTTTGGCCCGCCTCCGATTGCCCCAAAGGCGATCGCAACCACTACGATAAACAAAATAATGCTGACAATACCGGAAATTTTATTTTTCCCGCCGGACTTCTGAACTGCCCCCTGAGCCGATCTGACGCTGGTCTTTGGCGTCTGGTTTGCTTTTTGCTGCGCAATGCGCTCCTTCATCTTTACATAAAGCTCGTTCACCGCATAGGCTTCATCCTCGCCCTGGTAGCGGATTGCACGGCTTCCGTCCGCTTTATTCTTGTAAACCACAAAGGTGCCGTCCTTGGGATCCTTGTAAATACCAAACGCCTTAGGCCCCTTATAGTCCTCCCCAATATGCGTGTTCATCTGGTCAAGGGGCAGCTTCATCTGCTTTGCCCATTCCTTCAGTTCTTCAATGGTCTTAGGTATTCCATTGGCCTGACGCACATATTTATCATTAACGCCACCACAGTTTGGACATACCTTATCATAATCGTTGATCCAGTTGTCACACCATTCACATTTAATCTTCACGTTTCCCCTCCTTGCTGTTCTTCCTTTTGTATTGTATGCCTGTTTTCTTCCGCATTTTCCTATAAATAACAGGAAGCGCAAGCCATACAGCTCACACTTCCTGTTTGTTCTCTGTTGCCCTTATTCTCAATTATAGCATGGGAAGGGGGTGAAAGTCTATTCAAATAATTTTGTTTTGTGCCGTCCACGGCCTGCTCATGAAACAGCACAAGGGGCTTAAAATCATTTCTGATTTCTTAAATTGCAGGCTGGCAGTTTAAGCTTAATCATAATGTGAAAAGGGAATTTTTAAAACTCATACCTTGTGCCATGGGAAAGCAGGAGTCCGTCTGTTAATTCAATACGCAAAATCACCATGTTTTCATCGGTAAGATCAGTATGTCCGTTATCGATCCATTCTGCAAAGGCATTTTTCAGTTTTTCGGCAATCAAAGCATTTTTTTCTTTCCCAAAATAACCTAAATTAGTGCCTTTTCCATGTGCAGTAAACCACTCACCGCATATTGCAACAGCAGGATTTTTTTCCATATGTTTCATTTTATTTGAGAGCGCATATGTAATAACATAAAATGATCCGTTTTCATAATAGGCGTTGACATACCTCACATATGGCACCTCATTTTCTACGGTTGCTAGTGAAATGACCGTGTCCTTCCCGAAACGTTCGATCATTATTTTTTCAGCTTCTGAACTCATTTTTTTCATTACGCAGTCTCCTTTATCATTACTGTTTTTCCCTGACAATATGCGCAATTTCATCTTTCACGTTTAAAAGCCATTCAATATATATTGTTTAATGTATATTGTCCATTATACTTATTGAAAAGGATATGTCAATAGCAAACACTTCATTTTGCATAGGTGATAGAGCCCTTCAATTACTATAATATTAGAATAGACAATTTTCTTTTCTGTCTCCATAATGAAGAAAAAAAGGAGAAAAAGATGAATACTATAAATATTTATATTACTGAATATATGGAGTACTGCCAATACAGAAAGCACCTTGATTCCAAAACCATAAAAGCCTATAAAATTGATTTAAAGCAGTATACAGAATTTTCATCCTGTCAATCTGATTTCCTGTCCAGAAAAGCACTTGACCTTTTTATTACTGAACTACACAAACAATACAAGCCCAAAACTGTAAAACGAAAAATCGCCAGTTTAAAAGCATTTTTTCATTATATGGAATACCGGGATCTAATTACAGAAAATCCATTTCAAAAATTGGACATTCGCTTTCGTGAAGCAAAGCTTTTACCCAAAACAATTCCTTTCCATACTATACAGACCTTTTTATCTACACTTTACCGCCAAAAAGCACTGGCTACCTCCCATTATAAACGTGCCTGCTGCATTCGAGATGTTGCCGTTATTGAATTACTGTTCGCAACTGGTATGCGTATATCGGAACTGTGCTCTTTAAAGATTTCCGACATTGATCTCGAAAGCAATAACGTTTTGATCTATGGAAAAGGTGCCAAAGAGAGAATTTTGCAGATTGAAAATCCTCAGGTAATCTCCGCCCTGACCCTATATAGAAATACATTTGAAAAAGATATTACATCCTGCGGCTTTTTCTTTGTTAATCAGCAGAAACATCGATTATCTGATCAATCTGTCCGCTTTATGATTACCCGCATTGCTAATCTTGCCGGTATTGCACAGCACATCACACCGCATATGTTCAGGCATTCCTTTGCAACGCTTTTGTTGGAACAGGATGTAGACATCCGTTATATTCAAAAAATGCTTGGTCACAGTTCCATTAGTACAACTGAAATTTATACCCATGTAACAAGCGCAAAGCAAAGAGATATTCTGATGCACAAACATCCAAGAAATCTAATGCAAATAAACGATGAAGTTTCCCTAAACCTTTCATAACCGTAGTTTCTCCAAATAAAATTCCTCAGTCTTTTATCCTCTGGTTCACCGGCGGTTTATGTTACTGATCCTGACACTCTTCCCTTATATTTTAACTTCTATTTTGAGGGTATCATGTACCGCAAAGCCACATACTCTGACTTTATTTATTTGCTAATTAATAAATGAAGGATAATTTAGAATTATCCTTCATTTTCCAAATTCTGTCTCATAAAGACAAATTTCTTATCACCATAGTACCTTTTCCGTCTTTCTTTGAAAAGGAACTATAGTTCTCATTTCCGATTTCTCAAATAAAAAACAGCCCTTTAATGGACTGTTCTCAGAAACTGCTTGGCGTATAACGCACCGTGACAATATGTACCTCATTCTTTTGTTTTAAGACACGATAAATAACAACATAATTTTTTACAAATAACTGACGGTAATCCCCGTTTGCATAAGCCCCTACACGTCGAAGCGCTCCCCGTTCCGGTAACTCCTCCAGACTTAGAATTGCGTTTTCTAACCTCTCTACCATATTCAGCGCTGTGTCAGGCTCCATCAGTTTTTCAGCAATATAAGTGTAGATACCATCTAAATCCCGGTAAGCGCGATCATAAAGTTTTACCGTATATTTACCCAAAGTGTTTCCTCCGTAAAGAAGAAAGCGCTTCTCTTGCATCCAGCAAAACACCTTCATCCGCATATTCTCTTTCGGCTTCACTGATCGCAGCATCTTCCTTTGCGGTTTCTATCATTTCCTCATATGTTTCAATACTCATAACCACCAAATCACCATAACCATTTTTAGTAATGAAAAGTGGTTCACGTTTTGCGTGGCAAAGTTCAGAAATTTCTGTAGTATTTCTAAGATCTGTAATGGGTCTTATTTGTGGCATACTAACCTCCATTCCGCAAACTCCTTACGTTTTGAAAAATAACCTTGTACATTATTATACCCGAATTATATACAAAGTACAATTATTCCATACGCTTGAATTTCATAAAATAAAGAAACTCCCTAATACTTCCTCCTGCTTTTCAGCTCCTCATAAAGCAGCTTATAATTCTCATACCGGATCTGGCTGATCTTTCCCTCTGCAAGGGCCTGCTTAACGCCGCAGTCCGGCTCGCTTATATGAGCACAGCCTCCAAAGCGGCAGGCTGCCTCGTAAGGGGCAAATTCCGGATAGTAGCCGGAAAGTTCCTCCTTTTCAATGCCCTCCACGTTCAGGGAGGTGAAGCCGGGGGTATCCATCAGGAAAGTGTCCTCTCCTAAGGCAAACAATTCCGAATGCCTGGTGGTATGACGGCCTCTGTCGATCTTCCTGCTGATCTCGCCGGTCTCCATATGTGCCTCTGGATAAATGGTATTGATGATCGTTGATTTGCCCACGCCGCTTGGGCCTGCTACTGCTGTTGTTCTGCCCGCAAGGCAGCTTTTGATCTCCTCGATCCCTTCCTGCCTGTCGGCGCTGACAAAAAGCACTTTGCTGCCGCAGCCGCCA
>FR894555.1:37296-50425 GCA_000436115.1 Firmicutes bacterium CAG:534
CATAGGCCCTGCGAAGTTCCTCCTGCTCCCCTGGCCCTGCCAGATCGCTTTTGTTAAAGCAGATCACGGAAGGAAGCTCCTGCTTTTCCATCATGATCAGGAAACGGTCTAAAAGATTATAGTTGGGATCCGGCTTTGTAATGGCAAAGATCACAAGCGCCTGATCGATATTGGCACAGGCTGGCCGGATCAGCATATTCCTTCTTTCAAGGATAGCGGTAATGCTTCCCGTAAGGGTGCCTTCCTTAAGCACCTCAAGGCAGACGTCATCCCCCACAAGAGGCTTCATGCCATCCTTCCGAAAGATCCCCTTTGCCTTGCATTCTACCAGCCCGATCTTTGTATATACATAGTAAAATCCTGCAATTCCTTTAATGATCTTTCCCTGTATCTGCTGCCCCACGAAACGCCTCTCTTTATCGCTTTACTCTGCCGTAAAGGTTACCGGTCTTCTGACCTCTTTACTTTCGCTGGTTCCCTCTATGGTGGTTACGCTTCCATCCTCATTGGTTACACTGGTTGCCTCTGTCACATTCACATACTGAAATAAGAGATACCCTGTCTGGGTCTTGATCCCGGTAATGTTCTGCTGCTGGATGGGGAAGGATGCAGTCTGGGTGCTCATAAGCTGCGTTCCGTCATCTGCCATCAGTGTTACGGTTACTGTGGTTCCGGACCGATAATTCGGATCCTCCTCCTGGGTAGGTCCCTGAATGGCATCTGCAAATTTATAGGTAGATTGGATCGGCCCTAAGCTGATGCTTACATCCACAGCAGTACCTACATCTACATAAGATCCTACAGAATAGCTCTGGTAGCAGACAAGTCCTGTCAGATCTGCGTTTTCATTGTTTACCTCGGACACCACTCCCATCTGAAGTCCTGCCTCTACCAGGATTGCCATGGCTTCTGACTCATCCCTTCCGATCACATTAGGAACCCGGACTTTACTGGAGTCCTTGCCAAGACTGATGGTAATGGTAACCGTGCTTCCACTGGGAGCCTTGCTTCCGCCCTTGGGAGACTGCTCCACAATGCTTCCCTTTTTAATATATTCATCAGCGCTTTCCGTTTTGGAAACTCCAAAGCCCTTTTTCCCAAGCTCTGCCACTGCTTCTGCTTCCGTCATTCCCACAACGTCCGGCACCTCTATGCCCTCTGAGCCTGCGCTAACCGTCAGGACTACATTCGATCCCTCCGGAAGCATTTCCCCTTCCGTTTTATCCGCACGGATCACGATCCCCTGCTCATACTGGGTGCTTTCCTCATATTCGATCTCCGGAGTCAGCCCCAGGTTTAAAAGGGAAACCTTCACATCATCAATGTTCTTGCCAACCACACCGATCATCTGCACCTGTGCTTTTTCTTCCTGCTGCTCTTCCTGGATGGTCTCATCCTGAGCGCTTTCCCCAAAAACACCAAAGGCCTTGCCCACCAAAAACAGGACGATACAGCCCACTAAAATGGCGGCGATCACCGCAAGGATGGTTGTGATCCGTTCCATCTTTGGATCATAATCATCCTTGTCGTCATCCTCCGGCTCATATTCCTCCTCCGGTTCCTCTTCTATATATTTGCGCTTCACGCTCTTTCGCACATCCTTCTCTGTACGAAGGTGCATGGCCTCCTCCAGAGAATCTGTATTTCTGATCTGTTTCTTGATCCTTGTTCGATCTTCCTCCCCGATCATCTTAGTGGAGCCTTCCTCATCAGGGCTGACTACCTTCACAAAGTCCTCATCCGGCGTCATCAATGATCTTTTCAGGTCTGTGATCAGCTCGCCCATAGACTGATACCGTCTGTCAGGGCTCTTCTGACAGCACTTAAAGACGATCTGCTCCACGCTTACCGGGATTTCCGCTACATACTCCCTGGGAGAAGGCATCTCCTCCTGAATATGCTTGATGGCAATGGCTACCGTTGTCTCGCCGTTAAAGGGCACTCTTCCGGTCAGCATTTCAAACATGGTGATTCCCAGAGAATAAATATCGCTTTTCTCGTCGGAATAACCGCCTCTTGCCTGTTCCGGTGATGTATAATGTACAGATCCCATAACATTTGAGGTAATGGTGTTGCTGGTTGCCGCCTTGGCAATGCCAAAATCAGTAACCTTAACCTTTCCCTCCTTGGAGATCATAATATTCTGTGGTTTAATATCTCTGTGGATAATATGGTTGTTGTGAGCAGCTTCAATTCCCATGCTCACCTGGATGGCAATACTGATGGCCTCCTTCACAGAAAGCCTTGCCTTCTTCTCAATGTATTTTTTGAGGGTGATCCCCTCTACTAATTCCATTACAATATAGTAAATTCCGTTTTCTTCCCCTACATCATACACATTTACAATGTTGGGATGCATCAGCCCTGCTGCCGCCTGCGCCTCAATTCTGAATTTGGATACGAAATTGGCATTCTCTGAAAATTCCTGTTTTAAAACCTTTACCGCAACGAAACGGTTCAGCTTATGATCCTTTGCCTTATAAACATCAGACATGCCGCCCGTTCCGATCTTTTCCAGTATTTCGTATCTGTCTCCGATTATCATTCCTATTTTTATCATATTTCTATAAAATCTCCATACTATTTGCAAGTTTTAAGGCTTCTGCTGTCAGTCATCCCTTGCAAAGGCATCGATGATGATCACTGCAATGTTGTCCTTGCCTCCGTTATTGTTGGCTGCTTCCACCAACATCTGTGCTCTTTCTTCAATGGTCGCCTGCTGCCTTAGGATCTTTCCGATCTCTTCATCCTCCAGCATATTGGTCAGCCCATCCGAACACATCAGTACAATGTCTCCTGGAAATAGTTCCTCATGGAAAAAGTCGATCTCCACCGTATCCATGGCTCCTACCGCTCTGGTAATGATATTCTTGTCAGGGTGGTTCCTGGCCTCCGCCCGGTCAATTCCTCCCATCCTGACCATCTCTTCCACCAGGGAATGATCCCTGGTCACCTGTCTGATCTCGCTGTTTATAATATAAAGCCGGCTGTCTCCTACATTGGCTACCTGAAGGTAATGCCCCAGGCAGGTTGCTACCACAACAGTGGTTCCCATTCCATAAAGGGCGGGATCCTCCCCGGCTCTTCTTCTGATCTGGTCGTTGGCTACCCGGATGGCCTTTCCCAAGATGCGTACCGGATTCTTTTCAAAGCACCCCCGTATCTCCCTGACCATTGTTTCTACCGTACATTTAGAGGCATAATCACCTGCATTATGTCCTCCCATTCCATCTGCTACCACAAATACATTGGGAAGATTTCCAATAGGCTGATCCGATACATAAACATAATCCTGATTCAGTTTTCTTTTCTTTCCGATATCTGTCACGGAAAAGGAACGTATCACGCCTATACCTCCTCCTTTTCTTCCTTCTGTCTTCTCCTGAGCTGCCCGCAGGCGCCGTCAATATCCCGGCCCATTTCCCTTCTTATAGTAACATTTATTCCGTTTTTTTCAAGTTTATTTTTAAAAGCGGTCACCGCAGACTGGCTTGGCTGCACAAAATCCCTCTCTGTTACAGGGTTTACCGGGATCAGGTTGACATGCGCCGCCACCCTCCTTGCAAGCTGTGAAAGCTGCTGCGCATCCTCCCTGGTGTCGTTCACTCCTGCCACCAGCGCATACTCAAAGGTGATCCTTCTTCCGGTCTTTTCAAAATAATTGCTGCAGGCATCCATCAGCTCCTCAATAGAGTATCTGTTGGCAATGGGCATCAGCTTTCTTCTTTTTTCGTCTGTAACAGCGTGAAGGGAAAGCGCCAGAGTGATCTGAAGCTTCTGCTCGGAAAGCTCATAAATCCTCGGCACCAGTCCGCAGGTAGATACGGTCACATTTCTCTGGCTGATGTGAAGTCCGTTTTCATCCGTTAAAAGCTCTATAAAGCGCAGAAGGTTCTCGTAATTATCCAAGGGTTCTCCGGTACCCATGACTACCACATTGGAGATCCTTTCCCCGGTAAGCCTGGTAATGGCGTAGATCTGATCCAGCATCTCCGAAGGCCAAAGAGAACGCTCCAGCCCATCCAGTGTGGAAGCGCAGAAGGCGCACCCCATTCTGCAGCCCACCTGGGAAGAGATACATACGCTGTTTCCATGCTTGTATTTCATGAAAACACTTTCTACCAGGCTGCCGTCCTGCATCTCAAACAAAAACTTTTTCGTACCGTCAAACTGTGATTCCTGCTGTCTTACCAGCTTCACCGCGGTATAACTGTATTCCTCCATAAGACGCTCCCGCAGCGTCTTTGGCAGATTGGTCATTTCCTCATAGCTCCGTGCAAGGCTTTTATGCATCCACTGATAAAGCTGTACTGCCCGAAAGGGCTTTTCTGAAAGTACCTCTGTCATTTCCTTCTTCAGTTCTTCCAGCGTCATGGACTTGATTTCTTTTTTCATTGTTTCTCTTACTTTCTCACCATCCTGGCTATAAAAAAGCCATCAGTTTCATGTTTTCCCGGAAGAAGCTGAAGCATTCCCGTTTTTCCCTCTTTTTGAAGCTGCCCTGGCAAAAAGGGCGAAAGCTCCTCCAGCCTGAAAGGGTGATCTTCCAAAAAAAGCTTTACCTGTTCTTCATTTTCCTCTGGGTCGATGGTACAGGTACTGTAAAGCAGAACGCCTCCCGGCCTGACATACTGCCAGATCGCCTCCAAAATGTCCCTTTGGAGCTTTGCGATCTCCTTCATTCCATCCTTTGTGACTTTATACTTAATGTCCCGTTTCCTGCCCATGATCCCCAACCCTGAACAGGGAAGATCCGCAAGCACCACATCTGCCTTTTCCTTAAGGGACGGATCAAAGGAAAGGGCATCATACCTCTGTATTTCCACCTGGGAAAGCTTTAGTCTTTCTGCATTTTCCCGGATAAGGGCGGTTTTGGTCTCTGTCAGATCCCTTGCTAAAACCCTGCCCTCTTTTCCCGTCTTCTGCGCTGCCAGCATACTTTTTCCTCCGGGAGCTGCACAGACGTCCACCACAAAATCCCCGGGGGCGATCCCCGCCGCTTCTACTGCCAGCATGCTGCTCACATCCTGTACCGCAAAAAGGCCTTCCTCATACCCTGGAAGGCTTCTGATCTTATCGATCCCTGAAATCACAAATGCATAAGGCAGGTAAGGGTGTCTGCTTACCCTGACCTCCCTTTGCTCCAGAGCGGAAAGGAACTGGCCTTTTTGCGTTTCATCCGCTTCCGGAGACAGCCTGATGGTCACGGGATGCTCCCTGAGCGATCCTGCAAGGATCTGCTCTGTGGTCTCCTTTCCATAACAGGAGAGGAAAAACTCTACGATCCATTCCGGCATGGAGTACCGCACAGAAAGGCTCTCCGGCTCTTTCTCCGGCCAGATGATCTGCTGCTTTTTCCTTGCAATGCTCCTGAGCACTCCGTTTACATAGCCGGATAAGCCACGGAAGCCTCTTTTCCCTGCAAGCTTTACTGCCTCGTTACACACGGCGCTGTCCGGAATGCTGTCCATAAACAGCAGCTGGTATACGCTCATTCTCAATAGGTTTCGGATAAGCGGCTTCATTTTGGAAACAGGTACGCTGGAAAAGGTATTCAGAACATAATCGATCTGAATCAGCCTTTCCAGCGTACCCTCCACCAGTCTTTTCACAAACGCCTTGTCTCTGCTGTCACTGTAATCATATTTATCCAGCACATCCCTTATGACCAGATGGCTGTATGTGCCCTTTTCCAAAATTTCCATCAGCATGGAAAGGGCGAGATCCCTTGTATTATCCAATCCTTTTTCCTCTCTAGTCGTCCCTTCTCCTTCGTCCGCCTGTCAGGATCAAAAGACGAAGAAGCTGCAAAATGGCAGATGCCGCAGCGGCAACATAGGTCAGGGCCGCGGCCCCCAGAACGCGCCTGCAGTCATCTGTTTCATCCTCATTCATGATCCCGCAGCTTGAAAGAAGCTTTAACGCCCTGCCGGAAGCATTGAATTCTACCGGAAGCGTAATGATCTGGAACAAAACTGCCAGAGCAAAGATCCACACTCCGATTTCCGCCAGCGAAAAATAGCCTCCTCCCGGAAGTTCAAGCCCAATGCCCAGGATCAGCCCCAGGATCACAATGGGAAGCCCCAGTTTTGAGCCTAAATTTGCTGCCGGTACCAGCGCTGAACGCAGCTTTAGGGGAAGATATCCCTCCTTATGCTGTAACGCATGTCCGCATTCATGGGCTGCCACACCGATCGCCGCCACAGACCTGGAGCCGTAAACAGCATCGGATAATCTCAGCACCTTGCTTCTGGGATCATAGTGATCTGTCAGTTCTCCGGAAATGTGCTGGATCTGTACATCATGGATCCCTGACATCTGCAGGATCCTCTGTGCCGCCTCTGCTCCTGTCATTCCGCTTCTTGCCCTGACTCTTGCATATTTATGATAGGTGGAATTCACACGGGAGCTGGCTGCCATACAGAGCAGCGCCCCGATAATTACCAGAATATAAGTAGGATCAAAATAATATCCGTACATATTGCCTCCAATCTAGCCCAGGATCATCCCCGGCTCAACCTGATATCCCAGAAGAAATTCCCTGGTCAAAACCCGTTTTTTCCCTTCTAACTGCAGGGAAAGGATCTGCAGCGCTCCCTGGCCGCAGGCCACCGTAAAGCCTTCCCTGGAAACACTGACCACCTGTCCGGGCTCTGCCTTTTGCGCGCCATTTTCCTCCGCTACCCGGGCCTCCCAGATCTTTAAGGTCTTTCCGCCAAAAAAGGTATAGGCGCTTGGCCAGGAATTTAATCCCCGGATCCATCTTTCCAGACTGACGGCATCCTTGGACCAGTCGATCTGCCCCATTGCCTTTGTCAGCTTTTTGGCATAGCTGGAAAGCTCGTCCTTTTGTTTTTCAGGAACCAGCTCTCCTTTTTCCAGCTTGGGAAGCGCTTCCACGATCAGTTCTGCCCCCAGATGCATCAGCTTATCATGGAGGCTGTCCCCGGTTTCCTTAGGAGAAAGCTCCACGGAACGCTTCAGCAGCATATCGCCGGTATCAAGTCCCTTATCCATCTGCATGATGGTAACGCCGCTCTCCTTTTCTCCGTTTAATACGGCCCACTGAATCGGCGCTGCCCCTCGGTATGCCGGAAGAAGAGAGGCATGGATATTGATGCATCCATATTCGGGCATGTTCAGGATCTCCTCTGAAAGCAGTTGCCCAAAGGCCGCAACCACAAAAAGATCTGCCTGATATTTTTCAAGCTCTGCTACCGCCTCCGGCTCCTTGATCTTAACCGGCTGAAAAACAGGGATCCCATGCCGCAGGGCACACTCCTTGACAGGCGTCATCTTCACTTCTTTTCCCCGGCCTTTCTGCTTATCCGGCTGGGTAACCACAGCTGCAACCTCGTACCCTGCCTTTATGATTGCTTCTAAGGGCTCTACCGCAAAATCCGGGGTTCCCATATACACAATTCTGATCATTCCTCTTCCTCCGAAAGATCGGAAAGGTTCATCAGCTCTCCCTCTACCTTTTCAACATACAAGTGTCCGTCCAGATGCTCAATTTCATGGCACAGCGCCCTGGCCAGAAGTTCCGTTCCCTCCACCTCAAAGGCTTCCATCTTTTCGTTACAGGCCCTTACCTTCACATAATTGGGTCTGGTCACAATGCCGGTCTTACCCGGAACGGACAGACAGCCTTCATTTCCTCTCTGTTCCCCAGAGGTCTCTAGTATCACGGGATTGATCAGCAAAAGTGGATCCTCCCCCGTTACGTCGATCACGACGATCCGCTTTAAAATCCCTACCTGAGGCGCTGCAAGACCTACTCCGTCTGCCTCATACATGGTGTCAAACATATCGTCGATCAGTTCCTTGGTTCTCTCTGATACTTCCTTTACTTCCTTACTTACCTTGTTCAGGATCGGATCTCCGATCTCTCTTATGTTTCTGATTGCCATACTCTTCTCCATTCCTGCATTCTGCTTTAATAACGATCCATGGGATCAAAATCAAACTGCACATTTTCCGTTCTTCTGCCCGGAGCATCCAGATGTTTCTCCATCTCATCCTTTACCCGGATCAGATTTGCATACTCTGATGCTTTACAGTATACCACAAATCGGTAACAATCGTTAATTTTTCCAATAGAGGCCTCAGAAGGGCCAATGACGCTGACTCCCTGCGCCTTTCCCGCAAGCTCTGAAAGCTGCTGTATCAGCTTCCAGCCTTCCTCCCTGTTTTCCGTGGTCACAAGCACAGCCAGCATATGGGATACCGGAGGATACTGCGCCATCTCCCGATACAGGATCTCCTCCTCATAAAAAGCATTATAATCCTGCTTTGCCGCCCACTGTATGCTGTAATGATCCGGCCGGTAGGTCTGGATCACCGCTTCTCCCGGCTTGCTTCCCCTGCCTGCTCTTCCCACCGCCTGGGTCAGAAGCTGGAAGGTCCGCTCCCCTGCCCGGTAGTCATTTTCATTCAGGGAAAGATCCGCTGCCAGCACCCCTACCAGGGTCACATTTGGAAAATCATGTCCCTTTACGATCATCTGCGTTCCCAAAAGGACATCCGCCTCTCCCTCTGCAAAGGCACTTAAGATCCTTTCATAGCTCCCTTTTTGTCTGGTAGTATCTCCATCCATCCGAAGTACCCTGATCCCAGGGAAGGTTTTGCAAAGATTTTGTTCGATCTGCTGGGTTCCCGCCTTAAATCCCATAATATAAGGGGAACCGCATTCAGGACACTTTTCCGGCTCTCTGGTTTCATAGCCGCAATAGTGGCATACCAGCTTTCCTCCCATATGCTTGGAAAGGGAAACATCGCAGTGAGGGCACTTCATCACAAGTCCGCAGCTCCTGCAGGACACAAACCCTGCATAGCCTCTGCGGTTTAAAAACAGGATCATCTGCTCCTTTTTTGCAAGCCGCTCCTCCATCAGTTCCTTTAGCTTCCTGCTGAAGATGGATCTGTTTCCCTCCCGGAGCTCCTGTCTCAGATCAGCAATATAAACTCTGGCAAGGCTTCCTCCGGTCAGTCTGCTTCCCAGCCTGAAAAGCTCATATTCTCCCTTCTGCGCAAGGTAATACGCCTCAAGGGAGGGCGTTGCCGAGCCCAGCACCAGACTGGCTCCCTTTAAATCTGCCAGATATCTGGCCGTTTCCCTGGCATGATACCTTGGCATGCTTTCGCTTTTGTAGCTGCCCTCATGCTCCTCATCGATGACCACCAGTCCCAGATTTTCAAAAGGAACAAACAGTGCAGAGCGGGGGCCGATGATCACATCGATCTCACCCTTTCTTGCCCGCTCGCACTGATCATATTTCTCACCTGCCGAAAGGCTGGAATTCATTACAGAAACCCGGTCTCCAAATCGTTTATAAAAACGCAGGAGCGTCTGATAGGTCAGCGCAATTTCCGGGATCAGTACGATGCACTGCTTCCCTCTTTTTATCATGCCCTCAATTATGGCAAGATAGACCTCTGTTTTACCGCTTCCCGTGATCCCGTGGATCAGATAGGTCTTGTTTTTTCCCTGATCGTAATCTGAAAGCACCTGATCCCTGACGGCGCTTTGCTCCCCTGAAAGCTGCTTTCCTTCTTCTGCTTCTGCGTTCAGCTTTACCGGATTACGGTAATAGCTTTCCGCTTCCACCCGGATCACGCCCTGGCTCTCAAGGCTCCGCAACGTAGCAGGAGAAACGTTGAGCTTGCCGCTGACCAGCTCATAAGGCAGGATCTCTTCCCTGCAAAGCTGTTCCAGCACTCTTACCTTTGCTGTCTGATGCTTTCTTTGTGCCTGTCCCAGCAGCGCCATGGTCTCTTCCGCCCCAAGGCACCTTACGATCTTTTTCTTTTCCTTCTGCTTCCGCTCCTGCCGCACAGGCAGCACTGTTTTCAGGGCGGCGATCATGGTAGATCCATAGGTTTCCCTGATCCAGGCAGCAAGCCGGATCTGATCTGCCTGCATGGAAACTCCTCCCTGTACGATCCCGGCAATCTCCTTCTGTTTTTCCGGTGCATACTCCGGCTTATCCGTGACCTCGATCACATAGCCCTGCCGGAAACGGCTGCCGTTTCCAAAGGGGATTTCCACACACATGCCGGGAGACAGTTTCCCCATGAGTCTTTCCGGTATTTTGTACTGGAAAGGCCGGTCTACCTTCTCATGGGAGATATCTACAATGACATTTGCATATCTGCCTGTTATCATCTGCCTCTTTCCTTCAAGATCTCTGCGATCAGGACTCTTTCATCCATGGGATATTTTACTCCCTTGATCTCCTGATAATCCTCATGTCCTTTTCCTGCAAGAACAATAATATCCCCCGGCTGTCCATGGTCAATGGCATAGGCAATGGCTTCCTTGCGGTCGCAGATCTCAATGTATTTTCCCTGGGTCTTTGTCATTCCCACCTTAATGTCATCTATGATCGCCTGAGGTTCTTCAAATCTGGGATTATCTGAGGTAATGATCGTAAAGTCTGCCAGCCTTCCGCTGACCTCCCCCATTTCATACCTGCGCAGCTTTGATCGGTTTCCGCCGCATCCAAACACACACACCAGCCGGCCGGGGTCATATTCCCGCAGGGTCGATAACAGACTCTCAAGGGCCATGGCATTATGGGCGTAATCGATCAGCAGGGTAAACTGATCCGATACCGGCACCATTTCGATCCTGCCTTTTACATGGGCAGAAAGAAGGGCCTTCTGGATCTGCGGAATTTCCACCTTAAAGTGTCTGCACACCGCAATGGCAGTAAGGGCATTGTACACGCTGAACCTTCCCGGTGTGGGCACCTCCACCTCAAATTCCATTTTTCCTCTGACCTTAAAGTCAATCCCCAGCTCTCCCGGCTTATTGACCAGCTTTAAATCCTCCGCATACAGATCTGCCGTCCGGTCAAAGCCATAGGTTTCTATCTGGCAGGTATGCCCCTTTAAAACCGCCTCCATATGGGCATCATCCTTATTCACAATCCCCACTTTGCACTGTTTAAATAAAAGCCCCTTGCAATACTGATATTCCTCGAAATCCGCATGCTCGTTAGGGCCGATATGATCCGGCTCCAAATTTGTGAAAATACCCAGTTCAAAGGTAAAGCCCTGGGTTCTGTGCAGCTTCAGTCCCTGGGATGCCACCTCCATCACCACCACCTGGCAGCCGGCCTCTTCCATTTCTTTAAAATACTGCTGAAGCACAAAGGATTCCGGCGTTGTATTGTTTGCAGGAATATGCTTCTCTCCGATAATGGCCTCGATCGTTCCGATCAACCCCACCTTGTAGCCGGCCTTCTCCAAAATAGATTTCACAAGATAAGTGGTGGTGGTCTTTCCCTTGGTTCCGGTAATTCCGATCACCTTCAGCCGGTCTGCGGGATGCCCGAAATAAGCCGCCGCAATAAAGGCCATGGCATATCTGGTGTCCTCTACCCGGATCACAGTCATGCTGCAGTCTTTCGGAAGCTCCACTTCCTTTTGTACTACAATAGCTGCCGCCCCTTTCTGTGCCGCCTCCATGGCAAAGCTGTGTCCATCCACATTGTAACCGCAGATACACAGAAACATGCAGCCCTCTGTGATCTTCCTGGAATCATAAACCACCTGTGTGATCTCTCTATCTGTATCTCCCTGTACGCACTCATAAGCAAGGCCCTGTAAAAGCTCTTTACACAAAAACATGTCTTTTCTCCATTCCGGAACGCTTGAAAACCCGGCCAATCTGCGACGTTCCAGCGCAGACTGCCATAGGAACCTTCTATAAAGATAGCATGAAAAAATATGTTTTTCAAATTTTTTTAACTGCTTAATTTTTTGTTAAGAGGATTTTAGATTTTTATCATAAATCAGACACACTTTGTACACATTTCCCCTTTATGATAATAACCAAGATAGTTGAACAACTCACTATCTCCCCCTCATAAGAATTGCAAAGCCCCCGGCATCCCCCGGGGGCTTTGCTATGTTATTCTGCCGGGATCACCATTCTGTGATCTCAACCTTTTCCATGATCTCCTCCACTTTTTCCTGTGGGATCACCGCGCTTTCCAGGCTGCAGGCGTTGGCTGCAGAAATCCCCACACAGCTTCGCAGCATTTCCCTTCCTTCCTTTTCCATAAGCAGCCCCATGGCAAAGGCCGCCACAGCGCTGTCCCCGCACCCTACGGTATTGACTGCGGTAATCTTAGGCGCCTTTGCGTACAAACAGCGCCCTTCCTGCAAATAAAGCATCCCCTTTGCCCCCATGGAAACCAGCACATGGGGAATGCCGCCTTTCTGCAAAAGTTCTGCTCCTGCCCGGATTTCTTCCAGACTTTTCAGGCTTCTGCCCAGCAGAAATTCCAGTTCTTTGCGATTGGGCTTCACCATATAAGGGCAGGCCCTAACTCCCTCCTTTAAAGGGATCCCGCTGCTGTCCAAGAGAACTCTGACCTTTCTTTCCTCCGCCATTTTTATCAGGGTGGCATAAATGTCCACAGGTACCTTCGCCGGCACGCTTCCTGACAGGATCACCAGGCTGCACGTTTCCAGTTCCTTTTCATAGACGTCCAGAAACCCGGCAAGCTCCTTTTCCTTTATGGAAGGCCCTGGCTCCAGTATTTCCGTCACATACCCATCTCTTGCCAGAATATTGATGCTGCTTCTGGTCTCGCCCTTTACATGGGTAAAGCGGCACCTTACGCCAATGCCCTCCATGGCGTCCTCAATCATTTTGCCGCTGTAGCCGCCGAAAAATCCAAGGGCCGTTACCGGATACCCATATTGTCTGAGCACCTTGGTCACATTAATGCCCTTGCCTCCCGCAATATTATTAACGCTTTCCATCCGGTTGACCTGCCCAAGGATCAGGCTTTCGGCAGTATAGGTCTTATCCACCGCCGGATTTAATGTTACAGTTATCATATGTTTTTTCTGCTCCATGTTTCCCCTCATTTCTGCTTCTCAGCAATAATCCTTCATCACGATCTGAACGCTTTCCCTTCCTGCAAAAAAATTCAGATCCGGATAGTATGCCATACTGATCGTTACCCTGCCAAGGGGCAGTCTGCCCTCATAAAGCTGCCGCTCCCCCTCTTCCCCATAACGTTTTTCCAGAAAAGCATCAAATACCGCAAGATCCCCAAAATAGATCATTTCGTACTCTGCGCCTTCCTCATCGGCAATCCGGTATTTCCCT
>FR894555.1:50463-63314 GCA_000436115.1 Firmicutes bacterium CAG:534
CAAGCTTTCTGCCGGAAAGCAGGCTGATGTTCTTTCTGGCAAAAAGCGGCCTTGGATTTCCGGTTCCAAAGGGCTCTAACAGGGAAAGCTGCCTGATAAAGTCTCTGCTTGCATAGGAAAGCGGCATAGCTGCATCAATATGTAGAACCGGTTCCAGATCCTTTTCCGTCAGGGTACAGTTCTGATTGATCCTGCGCCGGAATGCCTCCATCTCCTTTTCCCCCTGCATGGAGATCCCTGCCGCCATGGCATGACCGCCATATCTGGTAAACAGCTCCTTGCAGGCCGTAATCTCCTCATACATGTGGTAGGCCTCCACAGACCTTCCGCTTCCTTTAATGCCTTCCTCTCCTCTGGTAAAGACAAAGGTAGGCTTTCCGTACTTTTCCTTGATCCTCCCGGCAATGATCCCGGCAAGGCTTTCATGGCATTCCGGCAAAAAAATCACCAGAACAAGATCCTTTCCCACGGAGGTTGTTTCTATCTGCTCCGCCGCCTGTTCTACCCCTTTTTCCGTCATAGTCTTCCGGCTGTCGTTCAGGCTCTTTAAATCCCCTGCAATGGTAACGGCCCGGGCATATTCCCGGCTGGAAAAAAGGGAAAGGGCCCTCTTTGCCGTGTCAAGGCGTCCCGTGGCATTCATACAGGGGCCAAGGATAAACCCGGCATGATAAGGGGTCAGGGGTCTGTTATCAATGCCATTTACCCGAAGAAGCGCCTGCATTCCCACATTTTGCGTACGCTCCAGCTCCTTTAAGCCTTCCCGCACAATGATACGGTTTTCATCCTTAAGCTCCATTACGTCGCACACCGTAGCCAGCGCTTCAAATCCCAGGATTTCCCGGTAAAGCGCCTGCTTTTCCTGTCCGTCTGTCTGCTCCTCCTTTTCCAGAAGACAATGGATCAGCTTTCCTGCCACCACAGCTCCGCAGATCTGGGGAAAGGGATAGGTACACTCCATCTGCTTCGGATCTACCACCGCATCTGCGGGAGGCAGAAGATAATGCCTTTCCCCCTGGTCTTCTTCAAAGGGCACCTCATGGTGGTCTGTCACGATCACGGTCATGCCCTTCTCCTTGGCAAGCCTTATCTGCGATGCTGCTGCAATCCCATTGTCGCAGGTCAGGATCGTATCTGCGCCGTCTTTTTGTGCATCCTCGATCAGACTGTCATTTAATCCGTATCCGTCCTTAATCCTGTGGGGGATCACCACGTCTGCATCTGCCCCAAGCAGAGATAAGCCCCTTTGCAGAATATAAGAGGCACAGATCCCGTCTACATCATAATCCCCTATAATACGGATATGCTTTCCTGACCTTATTTTTTTGCGTAAAATTTCTGCCGCTTTCTCCATATCCTTCATCAGTTCCGGAGCATGCAGATCCTTCAGGGTTCCATGCAGATACTGCCTGATCTCCTCTTCTGTGGTCATGTCACGGTTTCTGATCAGCCTGGCAAGTACGGGAGAAATACCAAATTCCTGTGCGATCTGTTCAAAATCCGCCTTTTTAGCGGCTACCATCCATTTTGCCATGTTTTCTTCTTTTCCTGTCTTCAATTTCTACTAAATTTACAGAAAAGAAAAGACATTCTGACCTTGATCAGAATGCCTTTTTTCCTCTTTTTACCTTACGCTGCTTTCTTCTGTGGAAATACCTTACGAAGCACTAACCACAGGGCGCCTGTAATACATACGGATGAATAGGTACCGCAGAGAATACCTGCCATCAAAGGAAGGGCAAATTCTCTTACGGAGGATACTCCGTAAATGTAAAGGGTCGCAACCATGATAAATGTTGTCAGGGAAGTAAAAATACTTCTGGACAGGGTCTGGGTAATACTATGATTTACCATTTCTTCCAGAGAATCCTTCTTACTAATGGTCTGCATATTCTCACGGATACGGTCAAAGATAACAATGGTCGCATTGATGGAATAACCTACAATGGTCAGCATACATGCGATAAAGGTGGTTCCTACGGAAATCCTTACGATCGCATAAAATGCCAGAACCACAAGCACATCATGTAACAGCGCTGCTACGGAGCTTGCGCCGAAACGGATGTCCTTAAACCGGAACCAGATATAGATCAGCATGAACACAGCCGCTACTGCCACTGCCAGGATTGCATCGGACTTCATTTCACTGCTGACGGTGGAGCTGATGGTCTCTGTGGTGATCTTGTCTCCATCTACGGCAAAATTGCTTACCATTGCCTCTTTAAATGCATCTCTTTCCGCAATATCCAGGGATCTTGTCTTAAAGATCACTTCATTGGTTCCCTCTACCTTCTGGGTCTGGACATTGCCGTCTCCGGTGATCTGCTCGATCAGAGGAACCACTTTTTCGTCTAAGTCTGCCAGCGACATATCTTCGTTAAATGTTACATCTGTGGAAGTACCGCCTACAAACTCCAGACTGTAATTTAAAGAATTTCCTGTGTTTGCCTTGTTAATTCCCATAAATACAAAGCCGGAAAGGATGGCAACAATGGAAACCGTAAAGAAGATTGCTTTCTTTCCCACAAAGTTGATGGCTTTTCTTTCTCTTGCAACGCCATACAGCTTGGGGCTTTGTAATCCGATAGCATAGAATGCCTTTAACAAAATTCTGGTCACTACCATGGCTGTAAACATGGAAAGGATAATACCAAGCGCCAGGGTAGCGGCAAAGCCTTTAATGGTTCCGCTTCCCAGAACTCCCAGAACCGCTGCTGCGATCAGGGTCGTTACATTTCCGTCTACGATCGCTGAGGTTGCCTTTTTAAATCCGATCTCAATAGCTGATTTGACGGTCTTTCCCTTTGCCAGCTCCTCGCGGATACGGGCAAAAATGATTACATTGGCGTCTACTGCCATACCGATGGACAGGATGATACCTGCAATACCGGGAAGCGTCAGGGTAATATCAAACGCATCCAGCAGGATGATGATCAGTTCCACATACATTGCCAGTGCAAGGCTGGAAGCCAGACCGGCAATATAATAAATTGCGATCATGAAAACAACGATAATGGCAAATCCAACCACTGCCGCTTTGATACTGGTCGCAATGGCTTCCTCACCAAGCTGGGCTCCCACGATCTTGGAATGAAGTTCTTCAAGTTCCAGCTTAAGGCCGCCGATACGGATGGTAGAAGCAAGCTGCTCCGCCTCTTCATGGGTGAAGTTTCCTGTGATCTGTGCCTGTCCGTTGGAAATAACCGCGTTTACGCTGGGAGCGCTGATAATACCGCCATCATAGTAGATCGCAATGGTCTCTCCCTTCTGGTAAGCGCTTTGTGTTGCCTCTGCGAACTTTTGGGTTCCATCGTCTGTTAAGGTCAGATCCACTGCAAAGCCGCTGTTCTGCATATTGTCTGTATAGGCCCTTGCCTGTGCGTCCTTGATATCGGTACCTACCAGAACCACGCTTCCGTCTGCCTGAAGCTCATCAATGGTCTTATTTAAGGTGTAATAGTATCTGTCATAGTTTGCATTTCCGTCTGCATCCGTTTCGGAAATGAAATACAGGGAACCGGGCTTTCCAAGCTCCTCTAAGATTGTTGTGGCATCCGATACGCCGGGGATCTCAATGTTGATCCGATCCTCTCCCTCCTGATACACAACCGCCTCAGTGCTGTAGCCTTCCACACGCCTTTGCAGCTTGTAAATGGTATCCGCCATATCCTCACTGCTGGGCTTTTCCTCTCCAACAGCCTGATAGGTAATGCTTACGCCGCCCTCAAGATCAAGGCCAAGATTGATGCTGGCTGCAGAACCGGAACCATCTGAACCGATTCCAACTGCTGCTGTATAGCCAAAACAGCCAAGCAGCAAAACAAACACAACCAGCGTAATGATTGCTTTACTCTTCTTCATCACTTTCTTCTCCTTCTAAATCGGCCAATGCCGCTTTTATCATAATTGCGCATTCAATACGCTTCTTTTGAAGCTCACAGCCAAGGTCATAGGCATCATTGATATGCCCATGGAAGTTAAAGGAATTGGCAGCACAGCCGCCGCTGCAGTAAAACTTTGCAAAACAGTTCCTGCATTTTTCCTTTGCGTAGACATTACAGGTCTTAAATTCATCCCGGATGTCCGTCCTTGTGATCCCGTCATCCACATTTCCCATGAGGAAATCTTCATTTCCCACAAACTGATGACAGGGGTAAAGGTCTCCCCAGGGGGTGACTGCCAGATACTCTGTTCCCGATCCGCAGCCGGAAAGTCTTTTGGCTACGCACGGGCCACCCTCCAAGTCTATCATAAAATGAAAGAAATTGACACCTTTTCCTTCTTTTTTCCTTTCAAGCAGCGCTTTTGCAAGCTTATCATATTCCTCAAGCAGTACCGGAAGATCCTCCTCCCTCAGGGCGTAGTCATCTGTAGGCTGCGCTACCACAGGCTCCACGGAAATCTGCTGAAAGCCCAGATCAGCCAGATGCAGTACATCCCTGGAGAAATCCAGATTATTTCTGGTAAAGGTTCCTCTCACATAATAATTCATCTGCTCTCTGCTTTCTGCCAGCTTCTGGAATTTGGGAACGATCAGATCATAGCTGCCCTGCCCCTTGCGGAACGGCCGCATCAGATCATGGATTTCTTTTCTTCCGTCAATGGAAAGGACTACATTTGACATTTCCCTGTTTAAAAATTCCATGATCTCGTCGTTTAATAGCACGCCATTGGTGGTAAGGGTAAAACGGAACTTCTTGTGAAAGGGCTCCTCAAGGCTGCGCCCATAGGCTACCAGATCCTTTACCACCTGCCAGTTCATAAGCGGTTCCCCGCCGAAGAAATCCACCTCCAGGTTGATACGGCTTCCGGAATTTTTCACCAGGAAATCCAGGGCCTTTTTCCCTACCTCATAGCTCATAAGCGCTCTTCTTCCATGATACTCTCCCTCCTCTGCAAAGCAGTATTTGCAGGCAAGATTGCAGTCATGGGCAATATGAAGGCACAGCGCCTTTACCACGGTCTGTCTCTTTTTGAAATCAAAAATATAATTTTCATAAATATCAGGTGCATAAAGCTGTCCCATTTCCTTCAGCTCCATCACCTGCTCATAAGCATCCTCAATATCTGCTGTTTCATATTTTCCTTGAAGCTTTTCAAGGCATGCGGCTTTTACCTGTTCCTCAGTCTTATCCTGCAGCAGTTCCTCTGCAACGGGGATCAGATCATAAACCACATCGTCCACTACATGAACGGAACCGCTGTTCACATCCAAAACGATGTTATAGCCGTTATTCTTGTACTGATGTATCACTTTTTGTATCCATACCTTTCTGCAGGGAGGGATAACACACAATAAGCAGCGGCGCAGGCCGCTGCTTACCTTCCCAATCCTGTTTCTAAACTTATTTTACCTTCTCACAGCTCTGGTTGCCTACTGTACAGGAGGTCTTGCATGCTGACTGGCAGGAAGTCTGACACTCGCCGCATCCACCCTTCTTCATGCTCTCTTTAAGATCTCTGGTAGCTAATGTCTTAATACGCTTCATAATGATTATCTCCTTCATCTTATCTCTTACCCTGTCAAAGACAGGTATTTCTTCTCAATTTCTATTTAGTATAGCATAGATGTCAATTTTGGAAAAGCATTTTGTAAAAAAATTATGCCTAGGCGTCCTCTTCCTTCGTTTCTGCTGCGCTTTCCTGTTCTTTGGAGGTGTCTTCGCCGCTTTCCTCCTCTTTCTTTTCAGGCAGCGTCATAAGCACCTTTACAATACGGTTCTGGTTCACGCCCTTTACCTGCAGGGTGATCCCGGATGCTGTTTCAATGGTTTCCCCATCCTCCGGCAGTCTGTCAAGGTTTTCGATGATCAGGCCTCCAATGGAATCATAATCCTCAGATTCCAGATCTGTCCCCAACGCATCATTGATGTCGCTTAGCTTCATGCTTCCCTCTACCAGATAAGCCCTTTCTCCTGCTGCCTGGATCAGTTCTTCCTCATCCTCATCATATTCATCACGGATCTCTCCCACAATCTCCTCCAAAAGGTCTTCCATGGTGATCATTCCCACCGTAGCGCCATATTCGTTTAGCACAAACGCCACATTGGCACGCTTCTCCCGCATTTCCATCAGAAGATCAGCGGTCTTTTTATATTCGTAAGTGTAATATGCCTGTCTGCGGATATCCTGTATTCTGAAATGAGCTTTATCCTTCACCAGGATAAAATCCTTAATGTTGATCAGTCCGATAATATTATCCTTATCTTCATGATACACGGGAATTCTGGTATACATGCAATCCTGGAACAGCTTCATGACCTCATCATAGTCTGCTTCCTCGCTGACTACCGCCATATCGATCCTGGGGATCATGATATCCTTGGCTACGGCATCACTGAAATCAAACACGTTGTAGATCATTTCCCGTTCTTCCGACTCGATCACGCCGTCCTCATGGCTGACCTCCACATAAGTTCTCAGCTCATTTTCCGTCATGGCCTGCTTTTTGCCTGCATCGATATGTAGCAGCTTCATCAGCCCCTGCGACAGCTTATCAACCAGAAAGATCACCGGGGTAAGTACCTTCATGACAAGAGCAACGATCCCCGCATAGGCAAGCGCCAGCTTCTCAGAATACACCATTGCCATGTTTTTGGGAAGGATTTCTCCAAACAAAAGAATTACCACTGTTAAAACTCCTGTGGCGATCCCCACTGCAAGATTAATCTTAATGGCAAGGGTTGTTGCCAGAGCAGACGCAGACAGATTGACTACGTTGTTCCCGATCAAAATTGCACTGAGCATTTTTCCGTACTTATCCAGTACATGAAGAGCCGTCTGCGCCCTCTTATTTCCCTCTTCTGCAAGGGTCTTCAGCCTTACCCTGTTTACTGTGGACAGGGAGGTCTCCGCCGACGAGAAAAAGGCGGACAAACACACCAAAATCAGTAACGCAAACAACTGTATGACACCATCGGTATCCAAAATGTAAATCACTCCTTATATTTAAGATTACTGTCTTTTTCAGACAGCTTATGCAAATATTACAATAGGAGGGCATTCTCTGTCAAGCACAGGCATATGATAAAGCATAGAGAAGTTTTTCGGGAGAATTCTATGAAGGAAAAAATCACCCCTGTCCCCTCACGTTTCACCTTTATTTTAAAGTGCCTGCTCTTATCCTATCTGCTGACCACAGGGCTGCTCCTTTTGCTGTCTTTGATGCTGTACCGTTTCCAGCTTTCCGAACAGATCGTTACGATCTGCATCACCTGTATCTATATCCTTGTGACCTTTCTGGCCGGATTTCTTTTTGGAAAACGGGAGGGCAACCGCAAATTCCTGTGGGGACTGCTTGCAGGCATCCTTTACTTTCTGATCCTCTTTCTCCTTTCCATGATCGTCAATCACGGCCTTTCCGCCATATCCGGCAGGCTTTTTACTGTTCTCTTTCTCTGCGCCGGCAGCGGCATGCTGGGCGGAATGCTCAGCTAAAAAAGAAGCACCCCGCATGGGTGCTTCTAAAGTCACATTTGATCTTTCCTGATTTGGAGTTTCTGTTCTCCCACACCGCTTAGCAGGTAATCACTGCTAATATTCAGCGCCAGGGAAAGTCTGCGGAGGGTCTCGGCCGAAAAGCCTTTTTTCCCCATTTCAATCTCGTAAAGAAACTTGCTGGAGATCTCTACTCTTTCTGCCAGCTTATCCCTGCTTAATCCATCACTTTCCCGCAAAGTCCTGATCCTTGCGCCTATCTCTTTGTAGGACATTTTCTCACCACCTGCTAAACTGCCGCCTCTTTTGTTTGCAACCACTCCTTAGTTTAGCAGTCTCGTAGTCCATGAGCATAAAAATCTACCAAGTGGATTTATTTACCGCTTAAGCCTCCCTCATCACAGCTCTTTTGCCTGGGGACAGCCGCTGCAGCCACTGCATCCTCTTTCCATTACATTATCAGCGGAAAGTCCCATAGGGGTGGTGAGCAGGCAGACAGCCTGGGAAGAGATTCCTTCACCGCTTCCGGTAAACCCAAGACCCTCTTCGGTGGTAGCCTTTACATTTACCTGTTCCACGGAAATTCCAAGGGCCTGTGCGATATTTTCCCTCATGGTATCAATATAGGGCCGCATTTTAGGTGCCTGTGCAATGATGGTTGCATCGATGTTTTCGATCAGATAAAAGTGCTCCTCCAAAAGACTGCCTACTCTTTTGAGCAGCTCCATAGAGGAAATTCCTTTATACGCGGGGTCGGTATCCGGAAAATGCTTTCCAATATCCCCAAGGGCCCCTGCCCCCAAAAGCGCATCCATAATGGCATGCAGAAGCACATCTGCGTCTGAATGCCCCAGCAGTCCCTTTTCATAAGGGATCTCCACGCCCCCAATGATCAGCTTTCTGTTTTCTGTCAGTTTATGAACATCATAGCCCATTCCAATTCTCATATTTATCCTCATTTCTGCGCACGCTTTTTGCACATTCTTTTTTCCTTTCCAAAACCTGCAGACTTTAGTCCATAGGCTTACTCTTCCATCAGCCTTCGGATCACAGCAACATCCTCTTTCCGGATATATCCCACCTTATGATAGGAAAAAGCAAACTCTCCGGATCTGACTGCGTATCCCTGATACAAATATTCCCCAAAACCGCAATAAACAACGGCCGTGTCCGTCAGGACTTCATTTTCCCAGGTATCCCGAAGCTTGATCCCCTGATAATACAGATGAAGATGACATGCTTCATGGGCCAGAATGGCAGTTACCGTATTCAGGTCATAATAAGGCTTTTTTATCAGTCTGATCGTAGTAAACGCCAGATCCGTAGAGATCTCTCCTGCCTTGTCCGCTGCCTCTGTTTCCTGAAGCACCAGCTTAATAAAGCTTCCGTTTATCCCCAGATGGTCACAGATGCTGCACAAAAGCTCCTTCAGCTTTTTTTCTTCCCAAAGATCCTTGGAAAGCGCCTCATACAGCTCCCGTGGCATCTGGTAAGGTTCAAACTGTTTCTTTTCTCCCTTCTCAAGCTGCCGCACGCACTTTTCCAAAAGTTCTGGAGATACTTTCTTAAAAGCACTGCCCGGTACCGGCACCCGATGGAGCAAAAAACGGTTGACCAGAAAATAGATCAGACCGATCATACTCAGCAGTTCAAAAAGATTATGGATCTGAAACCAGCTTAAACATTTTGCAAGCAGTTCCATGATTAATTTTCCTCCCGCAATCTCTGTACCTGCCCCTCATCACCGCTTTCCATGTATGCCTTTAGTTCCTCCAGATACATCCAGCGGTCCATTTTCTGTTCCAGTTCCTTTTCCGCCTGCTGCTTTTCCTCCGTAAGCTTTCCAAGCTTTACAAAATCTGTGGCGGCAAGCTCCATCTCTTTCTCCAGCTTCTTTATCTTTTCCTCCAAGGCGCCGATCTGCTCTTCAATCCCTTCATAATCCCGCTGCTCCTTGTAGGTAAACCTCAGCTTAACAGAATGCTGCTTCCAGTTGTCCTTTCCCTCCGCAGCGTTCTGCGCCCCTGCTTCTCTTGCTCTGCCTGCCATGCTCCCTGCTCCGCTGCAGGCCTCCGCTTCCCCTTCTGCCAGGGTGCGCATGTAGTAATCTGTATATCCGCCCTCATGCTGTCTCCAGTTCCCCTGCCCGTCACCTGCAAAAATCCTGCTGACAACTCTGTCCAGAAAATATCTGTCATGGGAAACCGTGATCACGATCCCCTGAAAATCATCCAGATAATCCTCAAGCACGGTCAGCGTTGCAATATCAAGGTCATTGGTAGGTTCGTCCAAAATCAGCACATTGGGCGCTCCCATAAGCACTCGTAAAAGATTGAGCCTGCGCTTTTCACCGCCGGAGAGCTTTGACAAAAGCCCATACTGATCCTTTCCCTCAAACAAGAACCGCTCCAGCATCTGGGAAGCCGATACGCTTCCTTCCTCTGTCTGCACATATTCTGCCACATCCCGGATATAATCAATGACTCTTTTCTCCGGCGGCATCTGCTTTTCATCGATCTCCTGCACATAGTAGCCGATCTTCACGGTCTGCCCGATGACGATCTGTCCCTGATCCGGCTGTACCATTCCGGTGATCATTTTCATCAGAGTGGTTTTGCCACAGCCATTGGGGCCGATGAAGCCCACTCTGTCATTTTTTAAAAACACATAGGAAAAATCCTCAAACAGAATCTTATCTCCGTACCTCTTTGACAAATGGGAAAGTTCTACGGTTGTCCTGCCAAGTCTTGATGATAAGGAAGACAGTGTTACCTGTTCCTTTCCTGCCTCTGCCTTCTGGCTGCTCAGTTCCTCAAAACGCTGGAGCCTGGCCTTTTGCTTTGTAGATCTTGCCTGTGCTCCTCTCTGTACCCAGGCAAGCTCCTTGCGCAAAACAGATCTGCGCTTTCTTTCTCCTGCAAGCTCCGCTTCTTCCCTGCCGGCCTTCAGTTCCAGATATCCGGTATAGTTCGTCTGATAAGAATAAATTTTCCCTCTGTGGATCTCCACGATCCGGTTTACCACCCGGTCCAGGAAATATCTGTCATGGGTTACCATGATAAGAGCGCCCTGGCGCATCTTCAGTTGTTCCTCCAGCCAGTCGGACATTTCATTGTCCAAATGATTGGTAGGCTCGTCCAAAAGCAGAATATCAGAAGGAACCAGCAGCGCCGCCACAAGAGCAAGACGCTTTCGCTGTCCGCCGGAAAGATTTCCGCATTTCTCTTCATACGCTGAAACCCCGAGCTTTGTAAGCATGGTCTTGGCCCTGGTCACAAGCTCTGTCTGCTCTGTTACCTTCTTTTCCTGTCTGTCCACATGGGAAAGCACCGCTTCCAGCACCGTTGCCTCCGGGTCAAAGGAGGGATGCTGGGGCAGGAAACTGATCCGCACATGCAAAGCCCTGGTAACCTTTCCCTGATCCGGCGCTTCCTGCCCTGAAAGGATTTTAAGAAGCGTGGATTTTCCGGTTCCGTTAATCCCAATGATCCCCACCTTTTCCCCATCCTGCAGATAAAAGGAGGTTTCATCAAAAAGTTTTCGTTCTCCAAATGCCATGGAGATATTTTCTGCCGATAATATATTCATGCTTTTATTCCAGACTTCTCTATTTCAAATAGTAAAGGATCCCCAGCGTCCCCGGGCCGCAGTGGCTTGAAATCACACCGCCCGCCCTGGTGACCACGATCCTGTCAAAGTGCTGCAGAGAGCTTAGATATTCCCTGACCTTTTCAAGGATCTCCTCCTCTATCCCGGAATGGGTGATGAAAACGATCTCCTCCCTTGCAGACAACAGCTCCTTTTCTTTGTCCGCAGCATATTTCATGACCGCCTTTAAAAGGCTTCCTCTGTATTTATTCCCTACTTCCATCTTTCCGTTTATAACATTGATGCAGGGATGAAGCTTCAAAGCGCTGGCTAAAAGCGCCGTTGCTCCCGAGCATCTGCCTCCCCTTGCCAGATACACCAGGGTATCTACCACAAAGCTGGCACGCACCTTACCTCTGTCCTCTTCGATCCTCTTCACGATCTCCTCTGCCTCCATGCCGTTTTGGGCATACTCGGCAGCCCGCAGAACCTGTAATCCAATCCCTGTGGAAAGATTTTCAGAATCGATCACAAACACTCTTCCCTTTTCAAATTCTTCTGCGGCAAGCCGCATCACATTGCAGGTAGTACTCATTTCCTCTGAAATTCCAAAGAAAATAATATCCTCGTCTGCATTCATAAAAGGAGCAATGGCTTTTTGCGTATATTCCGGCGTGATTGCCGCCGTCTTTGGTGTTTTTTTGTTGGCATCTGCCCATCTGTAGATTTCATCCGGCAAAAGCTCTTCTCCATCATAATAGCTCTTTTCATCCAAAAGGATACATAACGGAATGATCTGTATTTCATACTCTTTGATCTGCTCCGGCGCAAGATCACAGGTACTGTCCGCAAAGATTTTTACTTTTCGCTTTTCCACTTTCACACACCCTTCCTCTTGTTTTGCGCTTCCTGCTTTTTTTCAGTATGTTTATCATATCTCGAAGAAGAAATACTTGCAAGAAGATCATTCATTTTTTTCATTGACTTCCCACTTCAGCAAGCTTAAGATAACATAGGAAGTAACAACAGACTAACCACACAGTACGGAAGGGATAATTATGCTGAAACAGATTTGTATTTTTACGGAAAATAAAAAGGGAGCCATGCTGAATATCACGGAGCTTTTGCTGGAAGACCAGATCAACATTCTGGGATCTGTCACCAACGACAGTGCGGAATACGGTATCGTCCGCATGGTGGTATCTGATCCCCAGCTTGCCTATGAGAAGCTTACCGCAAAGGGATACCAGTGCAAGGTCACCGATATTATCGGCGTGCAGATGAATGATGAGGTGGGAAGTCTCAATAAGCTCCTGCGTTCTGTTCAGGAGAGCAATATCAATGTCAATTACCTGTATCTTTCCTTTGACCGTGAGCTTGGAACTCCTATCATCCTGCTTCATGTAAATGACAGCTATGAAGTAGCGGAATGTCTGCGTTCCAAGGGCTACGATATTCTTTAATTCCGGTTTTTATTTAATCTCAAAAAACTGGATAGCGCTTATGCGGACCAACCTTTTTATAAGCGGGTGCTATAGAGCGGCCGGTACTTAGGCGCTGTGTTTTGGCGCCTTATGTACCGCTGCCAGCGATATGCAGCGAGAGCGTGCCTGCGTTAAAAAGTTGGTTCTGCCAAAGCGCCGTCCTGTTTTTACGGCTTTTGATTTTTTTGAATTTCACCTCTATCAAAAGGACCAAAAGAAGGTTTTTGGAAAAATAAAAAAAGTTCTTGACAACCCAGGTCGAAGAATAGTATACTAGCAAAGCAGGTTCGAACAAGACTTCAAACCTGCACATGGAATCTTAGCTCAGCTGGGAGAGCATCT
>FR894555.1:63464-74749 GCA_000436115.1 Firmicutes bacterium CAG:534
CAAGTCCCCCTCTCGCTACTTTAAATGATAAGTCAAAAGCGTTAATCCCATTACGTTTTTGGCTTTTTTATATGCCTGAAAGCTGCTCTGCAAAATACCGTAGTACCGCTCTGCCATCCACGGCTCCATCCGGCCGTTTATCCAGAAGCCTTTCGGGATGCCACTGCACTCCAAAGACCGGCAGGAAATCATGCTTCAGTCCTTCTATCACCCCATCCGGCGCTGTCTGAACATAAGAAATCCTTCTTCCGGGACTGTCAACTCCCTGATGATGGGCGCTGTTTACCCGGAAACGCTCGCCATACAGCTTTTCTAACCAGCTTCCCTTTACTGCCTGCGTATCATGCACCTGATCCCTGCCAATGTACTCATGCCCTTCTGCCGTTTCCAGATCCTGAAAAAGATCCCCTCCAAAATAAATGTTAATGAGCTGCATGCCCTTACAGATCCCAAGCACCGGTTTTCTCTCCTGCACAAAGCCATTTAAAATGGCAAGCTGCACTCTGTCCAGTTCGGGATCAAACTCCCTGGTTCCCATGGAAAGCTGGCCAAAGAGCCTTGGATCAATATCTCCCCCTCCCGGAAGAAGAAGCCCGTCGTAACGATAAACATAAGGAGCCTTTAAACTGCATACCGGCAGAATTCCAAGGCTCCTTAACGCTTTTTCATAATTTTCAGTTTTTCCATTCTCTCCTGCGATCAAAACGGTTTTCATACTCGCTCCCCCATTGACAGGGGCTTTTGATCCCCATATCTCTAGGATATGCAGGAGTTCCTTTTATTGTGAAATGCCGCTGACATAAGCATCATCATCCGCGATTTCATCAAGCGGTTTGTCAAAAATAACGTGCAGTCTTTCCGGCCTCAATCCATTTTGTCCAAAGTACAGACGCAGAACAGAATATTTGGTCTTTAACACGACCTTCTTTTCTATGGTCCTGTCCTTTCCTCCTGTTCCGTTAAAGGTAAAGACTCCATTTGGCGTGCCTAGATAGAACAGGCTTACCGGGATCTGTGCAAGCTCAGACAGCTGGGAGCTTGCCGTAAGGGCTACTCTGTAGCCTCCCACCTTTTCCATATCCAGCGCAAACGCAAAATCCGTTCCCTTAGCTGCGCTGATTTCCGAAAGATCTATGGTCAGTTCCTCATCGATCTTATAATAAACAATATTCTGGCCTTCTGCCATGGAAGTTTCCTCTGCCCCCTCCACTCTGACTACGGTTTCCTCTCCATTCATCCGTTCAAAGGCATGGGTATTCATCAAAAAGCCGCAGATATTTGCCGCATTCCTCTGAAGCTCTCCCAGGGTAAGGGTTCCTGCTTCCAGACTGTCGAGGGTATTATCGCCGGTCTCATTGCGGTCTGCCTGGGAGCATACCATGTAAATGTCATTTTGCGCTCTGGCCATTGCTGCGAAATTGGTCTTATCAGGTTCTTTCCCTTCCTCGCTGATAAAGGCCCACCAGTCTGTCATGACAATCCCCTCAAAGCCCCACTGTTTCCTCAGGATCGTGGTATTTAAATCATAGCTTCCGGAAGTCCAAAGTCCATTGACAGACCCATAGGTGGTCATAACGCTTTCTGCGCCGCTTTCCTTAACCGCCATCTCAAAGGGCTTTAAGTACAGCTCCCGCAGCGCTCTTTCCGACACGATACTGTCCACGGTATGGCGGCCCGTTTCCTGATTATTGGCACAGAAATGCTTCAGGGTTCCTGTAACGCCGGATTGATGAAGCGCCCTGATCTGTGCTGCCGCCAGGGTTCCTGTTAAAAGCGGATCCTCGGAAAAATATTCAAAGTTCCTGCCGTTTAAGGGATGCCTGTGGAGATTGATCCCCGGCCCCAAAAGAGCGTCTATACGATTTTTTACCATTTCAACACCGGTAAAGGTATAAAGCTCCTCCACCAGCTTTTCATTAAAGGAGCATGCCATTAGCGTTCCGTTTGGAAGGCTGAATGCCTTCATCCCGCTGTCCAGCCTCATTCCGGAAGGGCCATCTGAGCAGCATCCGCAGGGAATGCCAAAGCTCTTCAGGCTTTCTGAAATTCCTCCAAAGGCAGCCGCCGTTCCAGGGGTTACCTTGGGACTTCCCATTCCTTCTCCCCTGATTATGCAGGAAAGATCCTCCTTGGAAAGCTGCGCAATAAAGGCTTCCATGGACACTTTGCCGTTTTTTACATCCGAAAGACGATACCCCCGATCTCCTGAAAGAGGAAGATCCTCAGGCAGATTTTCCGCCCGTCTCTCTGCTGGACTTTCCTTCCGAAGGGGTACAGCCTCATACTCCATCTCATATCCTTCTCCGCTTTTAACCGCTTTCATCCGGGTAAAGCTTTTTACCGGCCCTAATGCACTGGAAAGTCTTTGAAGCAGCATCGTATCTGAAAGGGTAAACTCTCCTGCCTTTTGAAGGTTTCGTACACTGTTCCCGGCAAAAACCTGATAGGTTCCTTCCTCCAGCACGAAGGAAGCCGCATACCCTGTAAGCCCGGTCTCATCATAAGAAGCAAAGCGGTCAAAGGGAATCGTAAGGGTAAGCTCCTGTGTCTTTCCTGCCTCCAGCTTTTCTGTTTTCTGGAAAGCCGCCAGTATAAGCGCCGGTTTCCCCAGCTTTCCCTGAGGGCACATTATGTAAACCTGTGCCACTTCCTTTCCCGCTACAGCCCCTTCGTTTTTTACCTGTACCTTCAAAGACAGCTTCTGATCCTTTGCAGAAACCTGATTTCCCTTTACGGAAAAAGAGGTATAGGAAAGTCCGTACCCAAAGGGATAGCGTACCTTTTCTCTGGCTGCTGTTTCAAAATAGCGGTATCCCACATAAATATCTTCCTGATAAAAATCAGCATCTGTATTTCCAAAGTTTGCATCAGAAGGATAGTCCTCCACCTGATAGGCAATGGTGTCGGAAAGCTTACCGGAAGGGTTTTCCTTTCCTGTCAGCACATCCACGGTTCCATAGCCGCCTATCATTCCCCCCTGCCATGCATAAAGCACCGCATCCGGCCGATAGGTATCCACAAACCCCATATCCATAATATTGCCTACATTTAAGATCACGATCATTTTGGAAAATGCTTTTCTTACCTTTTCCAGCATTTCCTCTTCAAGCTCTGTCAAAAACCAGGAACCGGGCAGCTTCTTGCTATCCTGATCCTCTCCCGCTGTCCTTCCGATGATGACGAGGGCATACTCGTCCCTTGCCGAAACACCTCCCAGAAGCTCTTCGGAAAGAGGCATTTCCTCCTGACACCAGGGTTCGTTTCCCCAGCCTACTCCTTCGTCAAAGGGATGCTCCTTCTCCCACTCCTCATAGACCTGGATCAGCTCCTGGTCTACCGCAACATCCTGATCCTCCAAAAGCGCATCCAGAATGCCTGTGACCTTATCCACGTTCACCATGCCTCCCGAGCCGGTGCCGCTTTTGTAATAATGTGACTGGATCCTTCCGAACACGGCCACCTTTGCTCCCTTCGGAAGGGGCAGAACCTGATCTTTGTTTTCCAGAAGAACCTGTCCCTCTGCCACCAGTCTTCTTGCGCAGCCGCAATAATCCTTAAAATTTAATGTAAGCTCCTTCATCCTTGTTTCCTCTTCTCAAATTCAATCTACTTTCGCATCAATAGCCTCTGGTTCCGCTCAGGGATTCATCCTGGTCGATCCAGTCCTGTACCTCGATCACACGGTACTCATCCTGACCGTCCCGGATATAAACCCTGGCGATCCCGGCATTGATGACCATTCTTTTACACATGGAGCAGCAGCTGGAATTCACCACATAAGCTCCTGTTTCCACATCCCTTCCGGCAAGGTACAGATTGCTTCCGATCATTTTGTCTCTGGATGCGCTGATAATGGCATTGGCCTCTGCATGTACGCTTCTGCACAGCTCATACCGCTCTCCCCTTGGAATGTTAAGCTGCTGCCGGATGCAGATCCCCATATCTGTACAGTTTTTTCTGCCCCTTGGCGCTCCCACATATCCGGTGGAGATCACCTCATCATTTTTTACGATTACCGCCCCATAGCTTTTGCGAAGGCAGGTACTTCTTCTTGAAACCGTTTCTGCCAGATCCAGATAATAGTTTACTTTGTCGCGCCTTTCCATTCCACCCTCCGTTTCTACAACATCACTGTATAGATCACTGCAACCGATACCACGATCTGAATGATCGCAAAACGGAACACGGTCTGTGTATTGGACCAGCCCATATTTTTGCGCACATGATCGTGAAGCGGCGTTCTGATATTCTTTAAAATGTGGATCTTAAAAACCCGGATCAGGGAAACCTTCAAAAGTCCCAGTCCTCCATCTAAGATCAGGATCAGGGCAAAGGCAAGAAACAGCAGCGGGCTTTTACTTTTCAGCGCCGCAATACTGATAAACGCTCCCATGGCTCTGCTTCCTGCATCTCCCATCATCAGCCTGCTGGGCGTGGCATTAAACCATAGATACCCCAGGATGCAGATGCAAAAGAGCAGAATAAGGACAGAAAATTCACTTTCCTGTTTTTCAATCAGATTGATGATATAAAAGGATAATAACGTAATTATGGTCAAGATCCCCGAAAGACCGTCCACTCCGTCCGCACAGTTTGTTACATTGATGGCGCCCCACACAAGGGCCACGATCAAAACTCCAAACAAAAGCACCGGGATCTCAAGATTTACTCCCAGCGTAGCTATCCGTATCACATTGCCGTTAAACCAAAGATAAGCTGCGGCTACAACAATGGAAACCGTCAGATCAAGCAGACCCTTTTTCAGTTCTCCCCAGGGGTGCTCCGCCGCATCATCCAGAAAACCGGTGAGCATTTCCACTGTTACCAGAAGCAGATAGATCACATACTCTGTGCTGATCGGTGCAAAAACAAGCGCACAGCCTACAAACACCAGTACAAAGATAATTCCCGCTCCTCTTGGCTTTCCGGCAGAAAGCTTTCCGTCATGGGCAAAATCCCTGCCCTCATCCCTTGGCAGCTTGTCTCCCAGCTTCGCCGTCAAAAAACAGGTCAGCCCAAAGGCAAGCAAAAGGCCGATCATGGTAAGCTCCGGTATGGTCTGTTTCATCAGGTAGTCTATCACTGCTATTTCCTCCCGCTCTTTATCTGATAAAATTTGTCTTATAAGTATGCTCATTTACGGGCGGTTCCAAACCGTCCTTCCTGCCATTTTCAATGCATTTCAGCAGCCATGCCATATTTCTCCCGAGATTTCGCATGGTCTGAAGTCCCTCTTCATCCTTTTGTACCTCTTCCGGCCGGTTTCCGTGTACCATATTCCAGTAGGTAGAAGAAACCACCGGCATCTGACGGATCTGAAAATACTTATTCAGGTCATCCAAGGTCACCGTAGTCCCTGCTCTTCTGGCAGAGGCCACCGCTGCTGCCGGTTTATGTGCAAAACACCCGCCGGCATAAAAGAACCGATCCAGAAGGCTGGTAAGATTTCCATTGGGAGATGCAAAATAAACCGGTGAGCCAATGACCAGCGCATCTGCCGTTTCCATTTCTTCAATCAGTGCATTTACCGGATCCTCGTTAAAAACACATCTGTTTTTCCCTGCGCAGCCGCCACAGCCGATGCAGCCTCTGATGGGCTGCTTTCCAATGGAAACAATCTTAGCTTCCACGCCGTTTTCCTCCAGTGTGGCTGCCACCTCAGACAATGCCGTATAGGTACATCCCTTTTCATTGGGACTTCCGTTTATCAGTAATGCTTTCATCCTTTTCTATTCCTCCTGCTATTTAATTCCCAGCGCCTGCTTTGCAAGCTGGTCGGCCATATCATTATAATGGTCTCCTGAATGCCCGGTTACCTTTTTAAAATGGATCCTTACCTGCTCCTTGGCCTTTTCATAAAAATCCCGGTAGGCTTTGGTTCCTTCCTTGTTGGCCTTCCAGTCCCCCAGGCACCACCTTGCGATCCCTTCATAATCGTGATAAATGGTGATCTCGGGAAGCTGATGATCCATGGCATACTGCATGGCTGCCTGGGCCCCCTTGATCTCTCCGGCCACATTTCTCATGGCTGCAAGTCCGCTGTCCTGAAATTTCCGGCAGAAGGTTTCTTCTCCGTTCTCCGTAAGCACTACCATTCCATAAGAGAATTCACCGCTTTCACTGCAAAAGCTGCCATCCACATAGATCGCCGTGCCCAGAGCCGTTTCTTCCGGCTTTTCTTCCCGGCCCTTCAAGGTCTCCGGCTCTTTTTCCGCCTCTTCGCCGCTTAAGTAGCTTTCGGCCTCCTGCCTGCTTGAGAAGCTCTTATATACCGCCCCGGAATAGCCGTGCACGCTTGCCCGGCACTGCTCCCAGCTTGTAAAGATCCCTGTTTGTATTCCTTTTTTTACTGCATAAAATTTTACTGCCATGAAGGAGTGTTTCCTTTCGTCTTCCTCTCCAACATCATATACCATCCAGGGTGCAATTTACAAGTATAGGTTATGTTTTCTCATGTCGGCTTTTACTGGATGGTCCAGCCTTCAGCCTTTTGTCTGATCGATACAGCAAGCAAAAACGGCCTGTGCTTTCCAAACATTCCTTCTTCCACTTCTTCCTTCCTCCAGATGTCTCTGTCTTTTGTGTTAGTTTAAGCTAACTGCCAAACAAAAGGATAACATACCCGGAAAGGTATGTCAGTCCCTTTTAGACATTTTTATTCCATTTGGACAATAGTTTCTCTTTCCAGCACAAGGGCGGTTACAAAATCCTTCAGATCCAGCTTTAAATATGAAAAGAGCATCTGATCTCCCTGAAAGCCTTCCCTGACTAAAAGTCCCAAAAGCTCTTCCAGTCTTTGTAAAAGCTCCTGCTTTGAAGCAGCCTTTCATACTCCTTTTTGGCCATCTGAAGCTTTTCCCTTACTTTTTCGTTTCCTGCCAGGTAAGCCGCCCGCTCATAGGTAATAGAGCTGCTTTCTCCTGAGGTATATTTTTGCGCCAGCTCCTCCACTATGGGGAGCAGCTCCTCCATTTTATATTCCATCCCCGTTCTCCCTGTATCTTCCAATATATTTGCGGGTGCCCTTTCGCACTGTTCTTGCAAATTCTTCCAGTACCGTTCCTGATAGATATTCCAGATCTCCTCTGCACTCCCCGTCAAACTTCTCTTTCATATAGGAAAGAAGCTCCTCATCCGTAAGCTCCTCCAGCGATTCATTTTTATACAGGTAAAAGATCTCCTGCAAAGCTGCCAGAGTCTCTGCCAGCTGCTCCTGTTCCAGGTAAGGCGAGTCGCAGAACTCAAACAGAAGCTTTTTCAAAATCCCCTCTCCGAATTCCACTCTCTGCTGCTCAGAAAGACAGCGCCGCCTCTCCCCCAGAAGAAGCTCTGCCTCCTCCCTTTCTTCGTCCTCTGATCATAGCACAGGCAAAATTTTTCTCTCTTTTTTAGTCAAATAGGGATAATTGTTTTCCTTCCTGTCTGTCCTCAAACCGGTGCAGATATGCAAACAGCTCCTCTGACCGCCATTCCATTTTATTTTTCCTGCAAAAATCTATTAAAAAGGCCATCAGCTTTTTTTCTTCCGGTACCGGAAGCTCATAGGCATTTCCGTAGGTTTCCACATATCTCTGCTTCAGTCCCGGAAAGTGATGATCCAGTTTCCGGTAAAAATACTGCCGGTCGCCGTCCCTTAAGGTCAGCCCGATCCCAAAATTCATAATGCCGTACACCTTTTCCCTTGCGCAGGCATCCAGGATCCCTTCGATATTCTCCTTCGTATCATTGAGAAAGGGAAGGATCGGCGTCATCCAGACCAACGTGCTGATCCCCTCCTCCTTCAGGATCCGCAGCACCTCTATGCGTCTTTTGGTTGTACACACCCCCGGTTCCAAGATCCTGCACAGATCTTCATCACTGGTCGTAAGGGTGATCTGTACCACGCATTTTGTCTTACGGCTGATGCTCTTTAAAAGATCCAGATCCCTGAGGATCAGGTCTGACTTGGTCTGAATGGCCAGCCCAAAGCCATATTCATCGATCAGCTCCAGGCATCTTCTGGTGAGCCGCAGTTCTTTTTCCAGCGGCTGGTAGGGATCGCTCATGGCTCCCGTGCCGATCATGCAGCGCTTTCTTTTGCGCCGCAGCGCCTGTTCCAAAAGCTCCGGCCCATTCTTTTTCACCTCAACATCCTCAAAGGCATGCTGCATCTGATAGCAGGTGCTTCTGGCATCACAATAAATGCACCCATGGGTACAGCCCCTGTAAAGATTCATGCCGTTCTGGGCAGAAAGGATTCCTTTCACCTCTACTTCGTGCATACAGATCTCCTAACTAATCTCCAATATCTATTTACAACCAAATATTTTGTGTGCTATAATAAGAAAGCTTTCAAAAGCCATGCAGATGTAGTTCATTGGTAGAACATCAGCTTCCCAAGCTGAGGAGGCGGGTTCGATTCCCGTCATCTGCTTTTTTTATGTCCTTACAACTATAACCTGAAAAGCCCCGCCTTGTGCGAGGCTTTCATCATGTCCAAGCGCTGCCGCAAGAGCCTTGGCTCTAGATCATTCCAAACCACAGGATCGCTGTCAATGCAAATAAAACCATGCAGCCTCTGATCCCGGCCTGCATTATCCCAAGCTCCTCCCGGTATTTTCCTTCTGCGCTTCGGCCAAGAAACAGCGTCAGAAGCATTGCCTTGCAGATCGGAAGCATCATATAGTACCTGCAGTCCATGGTACAGCCAAAAGGATATCTGAAATAGGACCAGGCCGCAAAAAGCCCAAACAAAAGCCCCCAGATCAGTATCCGGTTCTTTCCCGCATTTTCCCTTTTCTGATTTATCAGCAAAAAGATCCCATAAGCCGCTGCCCCGAAGGAAAGCGCCACATTCAGCATCAAAAGGATTGTGGGCAGCCACAGGGGCGCCTGATAGCGGAATTCGCCAAACAGCTCTGATTTCATCAGATAAGCAGGTAAATTAAAGTCGGTATAAGGATCGGCATAAGGCGTTACAAATATATTTTTTATATCCGGGATCACAAATCTCGCCGCCAGGGACTCCGTTCCGTGATACAGCCCTCCCTCCTCGCTTTGCCTCAGAACATACCAGGGACTCTGCCCAAACAGCACAAGATTTCTCACCGAATACCACATTCCAAGAGGGATGGCAATGATCCCAAAAACAACATATTTCCCTGTAAGGCTTTTTCTGCTTTGCTTTTCCACCTTCCATTTCTTTCCAAAAACATAAGCCGTATAAAGAGCCGGAACCGCACAGGAAATTTTCGTCATCATGCCGCAGCCATAGACAACGGCCAGAATAAAAATATGGAAAAAGGAAGGGTCTTCTTCAAACCTCAGAGTATAAAGCAGCGCCAGCACCACGAAAAGAAGGCACAGCGCATTTTCCCCCAGTCGTCCTCCGGTGTAGAGAAATACCGGCGTAAAGGCAAGAAGCAGCATTCCGTAGATCCTGTCTTTTCCGTCTGCCAGCCGCTCTAATAGACGTTCTGCGGCCAAAAGGCTAAAGCAGGAGGCAAGGCAGGACACTACCTTTGCACCGTCCACCAGGCTGAAGGGATCTGTTCTCTGCAGTATTCCGTTCAATATTCCTGACATTCCTGCTCCCAGAAGGAAAAAGAAGGGTTGCTGGTAAAGCTGAAGCACATAAGATTCCGGCAGTCTGTGCTCCTGCAGGATCCGAAGCAGGTACCCTGCCTTTCCGGGCGCACTGCTGTCCAGTTCAAACAGATCATGTCCTCTTTGGGTAACAGGCGTCTCAAGCATATAAAGGATCCTTAAAAGACAGCCTGCCAGCACCAGCAGGGCAATCCCCTTTTCTACGGAGAGCTTTCCCCGGTGGCAGAAAAGCAAAGTCCCGGCTGTGCAGAGAAAAAGCGCCGCAGCAGCTCCCCATCGGATTTGAGTTATGTAAACCTTTAATCCCAGCCCTTCATAAAGCAGATAGCTTCCGCATACAGCTGCAAGGAGGACAGGTATCATTACAAGATATAATTTCTTTCCGTTCACTTTCCAATCCCCCCTTATACAAACTTCCATGTTCTAAGCCATTGCAGGTAAACACCGACATGGTACACACTGACCGGCCATCCTGACAAAATGGGGAAGAAAATGATGAATACAAAAAAAGTAATATCCAGGGAAAGGGGCAGCAGCCGCTTCCATTTTACGGATAACAGACACAGCACATAGGCCGCTATTCCGCACAGGAAAATACTGCTCACATAATACTGATAAATGAACACGGTTCTGGTCACAAAAAGCCAGGGTGCCAGCATGGTCAGATAACAAAAGCATAATGCTCCTCCCACCCTGTCACGCTTTCTTATGGTTCTGACCAGTAGGTAAAAAAAGGCTCCAAGCCCTCCCCACCAGATAATCGGATTTCCAAAGGTTGCCACAAGGCTTACTTTGCCATCCGCACAAATGGCGGCCGCATCTACAAGAGGTATCCTGTCAAGTACCCAGGTGTACCAGGCGCAGGCATATGGATGCTCAAAGGTAATGCCGCTGTGAAAGTCCAGCATAAATACAGAAACTTTCCACATAACCTGAAACAGGTTCTTCTCACCCAGCGCTTTCATAACAGGCACAAAGGAAAGCAGGTAGATCACAAATGGGATCACACTGTATACTCCAATCCCCTCTGCTAAAAGCAGGATGCTGTATCGGCAGGAGGTTCCTTTTCTTTTGGCCCTGCAGCACCATACTCCCACCGCCCCCAAAAAGCAAAGCGCCATGCCCAGCATAGCATAAAACCCTGTCCACTTTGTGGACACTGCCATTCCGACTGCCGCTCCATCTAACAGCATCAGGCATAACACCTTTGCAGACGGGCCTTTCCGGCCACAGGAGATCTCCTCGGCCGCCATCTTCAGCAGTTTCAAAAAAAGCGCTGCCATAAGCAGGATAAAAAAGGCAACCAGACTGTCCAGGGTTGCGATCCTCGACAGGGTCAGATGCATAAAGTCCATACAAAAGAGTGCCGATCCCACCAGGGAAACCTGGGCGTTTTCTGTAAGCAGCTGCAAAAACCAGTAAAAAACCGGCACCAGTAAAACGCCAAGCAAAGCGCACACAAAACGCCACCCAAGGGGCGTTACTCCAAACAGGATCTCCCCAAGTGCGATCAGATATTTTCCCATAGGCGGATGCGTCTGCTCATGCATAGGCATTCCCTTCAAAAACTCGTAGGCGCTGCCCGCATAATGAACCTCATCAAACATGGTACAGTAATAATAAGTCAGCTCCTCCGGGTACAGCTCCTGCTCATCAAACAAATTAGGATAGACATCCCTGTTTTGAGGCAGAAGCCTCTT
>FR894555.1:74813-83329 GCA_000436115.1 Firmicutes bacterium CAG:534
TCCGTTTCTGGAAACCACTCCCAGATACCGCAGCTTCTGATGAACCGGAACCACGTTCCAGTTATAAATGCTTTCCATGGTGATCTCTTCCTCAAGGGGGATCCATTTCCCCTGCTCCTCATCATACCAGGAAACAGACACTACCCGGTCCGTCATATGCCCCAGATAAATACTGATCTGCGCCACTTCCATTTCTTCCCCCAGATCCAGCACCAGTTCATCTTCCTGTCCCTTTGCTTCCAGTTCCTGAAAGGTTATAGGCACCTTGCTGCTTCCCAGCCTCCAAAAAACAAGGATCCCATATACTATAGTCAGCAGCAGAAGAAGCAGCAGATCCTTTCTGGTGGCCGGCCTTTTGGGCAGGATCAGTTCCCGTTCCTCCCGCTCTTTAGGAGCCTCTTCTTCCTCATCCGTTTTCTTTCGCATCAAAACTAGCCGCAGCAGCAAAAGCCCCCCGGCTCCCATCATAAAAAGCGCAAGATACCAGACCGTGTCCCGAAACTCCTTCTGATCCAGAAGTCCGCTGAAACAGGCAAACAATCCGGCTCCTGCCAGAAACAGCAAAAGGCAGGTAAGAACCATCTTCTTTTTCCACAGTCTCCTGCCCCACTTATCAGAAAGCAGCGACATATAATATATGCCGCTGCCAACTACTACAAGCGTGATTAAAATAATCAACCAGGTATCCATAGTTTTTACTCCTGATATCCGCCAAAGATACTGTCCAAGTAACGGAACCCATAAAAGCCATCTTCTCTCCTTATGGCTTCTAAGTCTGCCCCTGCCGGAATCACAAGCACATACCTTACATTTTTGTAACTGTAATGAATTTCCAGACTTACATTCGGATGCTTTGCAAGTTCATCCAAAACCTTCTGGTTAAAACAGGTCCAGATCCCTGTATCGATCACAACCGTTTTGGTTCCCGCACTGCCGTTGCCCCCTGCCTCAATGGCACTGACTGCACTGCTTATCTTCTCCTGGATCTCCTGCTGGAACTTTCCTGCTGCAGTTCCCGGCTCTCTGCGGGATCCTATCACGATACCGCAGTTACCACAGCGGTTTACATAAATCGCATCCTCTGTTGCTGTTGCCTCCTGCTCCTCTACCCAGGAAAAGCTGTGTTCACAGGCTGGCACTGCTTCTACTACCGGTTCTGGCACCGGCTCTGCTACCGGTACAGTCTTTTCTGTGATTATGGGATCATCCGGAACTTCGGTGATGGTTGCTGTTTCCGTTTCTGTTATTCCATATACACAATAATGAGTGTAACCGCTCTCATCAATACCCGCTTCAATAGTGTACCCTTTAGTCTTGTAGCGGTTATCTATGCTATTGGTATCTTTCTCCACTACGGTGCCTTGGGTAACAGTCTTAATCACCTTCGTTACTGTCTTTGCCAGCACATCACTTCCGCTCAGGTACAGTCCTCCCGCCAGAAGCACCGGCGCCACTGCATACGCTACTTTTTTCCAATTCATAAAATTTCCCCTTCCTTAAAATTACTTTTACACACCTAAATCCCTTTCTAATAAGATACCATATTGCCCCTGCGCTGTCCAGAAGAATAACCTTGCTTTTCGTGCTCCATTCCGGCGCTTCTTCTTTCGGTAGATCGATTTTGAGATTTGATCGGAGGGCTCTGCCTCCAGGCACGGTTTCCCGCAATTTTCAAGTAATGATTCTGTCTTTTCTGTAAGGCTTGCCTCTGCCTTCAAAAAGTGCACAAATATCCGCTCTGGAACGCATACAAATTTCTACAGACCAAGCCTGCGGTATCTGTTGATGCAGGCCATGATTTCCTGTTTTCTGGGTCTGGCCAGAGAGGCGATCGTCTCTCCGCGCTCAAACAGGCTTTCCATTCCCTGCTCCCGAAGCTGTTTTTCAAGCAGCATACCAATTTCTTCCAGACTCTTTTTCCCATCAAAAAGCTTTTTCTCCACATACCTTAAAAGATAGGCAAGCGCAAGGGTCTGTTCCTGATCCTTAAGTTGTTCTAAATATCGAAGCTCTACACATTCCCGGCAAAGCATCAGTTCCGAGGTTCCCATGGCTTTTAATTTCACGCGGTCCTCTTTTTGTATGGCAGGGTCAGGCTTTGGAACTCTTCTTTTTGTAAAAGAAGGAAAAGGCTCCTTTTCGCCCGTCATAGAGGGAAAAGCCTCCGCTGCCTGTTTTGCCTTCCGGGTAATATCATAGGGCACATATTCCTTCATCTGGATCACCCGATCCGCCACATGGAAATAGGAGCCGGAGCTTCCCGCTACGATTACCGTAGAAATCCCCAGATCCGTGTAGAGACTTCTTACCCTGCTGATAAAGGGTGTGATCGGTTCCTCAAAAGGAGTGATCACCTGGCTCATCAGCTGATCTCTTATCATAAAGTTGGTCGCCGAGGTATCCTCATCTATCAGAAGAAGCCTGCTTCCGCTTTCTGCAGCCTCCATCAGGTTCGCCGCCTGGGAAGTGCTGCCGCTTGCATCCTCCGTAGAAAAATGAACGGTGTCCTTTCCATTTGGAAGATTTTTAATAAAAGGGGAAATATCCACGCCGGAAATGCTTCTTCCATCCTCTGCACGCAGCTTAAAGGCAGTATCATCCGTGATCACATATTCCCTGCCATCCCCCTCGATATGATTGTAAACTCCATTTTGAAGGGCCTGCAAAATGGTAGATTTTCCATGGTAACCACCACCTACAAAAAGTGTGATCCCCTTGGGAATTCCCATACCGCTTATTTTGCTTCCATCCGGAAGCGCTAAGGTTATCCGCAGTGTTTCCGGAGATTGAAAGGGAACTGCCCCCTTCATAGGCCTTTCCGAAACGCCGCTTTCCCTTGGAAGGATCGATCCATCCGCCACAAATGCGCACAGAGAAAGCTCCTCAAGCTTTTCCCGGATGAATTGCTGATTTTCACACAGCCTGACGGCTCTTTTCAGCTTTTCCCGATCTGCTCTTTCATAGAAAAGACTGCTCCGTACCCCTTCCGGCAGGATTGTAAAAAGCATTTTGCCCAGCTCCCCTGCCTGAATGGTTCGCCCGCTTGCCGGAAACCCTGCCTCGAACCGAAGTGTTATTGCACCGCCCCCGGCAATACGAAGGGCCGTGCGCTCAAGCACCTGCTGCCCGCATCTGGAAACAGAGAGCAGTCCGCTCTTTCCGGAACCCTTTGCCTGAAAGCTTCCCTTCTGAATAGCTCTTCCAAAGGCCCTTGCCAGCTGATCCTGCAGCGTGATCCTTTTTGGCATTGTATCAAACAGTTCTGCTGGAAACCCTGCTCTGCTGCCGGATACCAGAACGGAAAGTCTGGAAGGCGCTGCAAAGGGATCACCCTGCACATGGTCGATGGAAAGAATATAATCTCCAAAATCATATTGTCCGCGCAGTTCCTTATAAGCCGGATAGCTGCGATGGTCAATACGTTTTAATTGCTCCCGCAGTTCTGATGCCGTCCGCATTTCTACATCCTTTCCGGTGCAGAAAATCCCAGCACATCAATACAGGCTTCCAGGATATCACGGGTCAGGATCAGCAGTGCAACCCAGCCTGCCTTTTTCTCCTGATCCTGCTCTGCTACGATCCTGGTCTCATGGTAAAACCGGTTGAAGGCATTGGCCAGTTCATAAATATAGGCGCAGACCTTATGCGGCGCTGTCTCTTCGTATGCACCCGCCATCATTGCCGGGAACCCGGCAAGGGACATCATCAGCGCCTTTTCCGCTTCGCTGGCTGCTTCCCGGATCGTTCCTTCCTTAAACTCCCCATCCTGTTCTCTGATCTTACTTAAAATAGACTTGATCCTGACAATGGTATATAAAATGTAGGGGCCTGTATCTCCTTCAAAGGAAGTAAATTTGTCCATATCGAAAATATAGTCCTTAGATGCCTGATTGGAAAGATCCCCGTACTTAATGGCTGAAAGTGCAACTACCTGAGCAGTCTTTCTTGCCTCCTGCTCATCTACCTGGCGGTTATCCGTGATCTTCCGGTACATCTCCTCATTAATTTCCTTAATAAGGAGCTCAAGCCGCATAACGCCGCCCTCTCTGGTTTTAAAGGGTTTTCCATCCTTGCCGTTCATGGTTCCGAAGCCAATATGCAAAAGCTCTGTCTCCTTGGGCACCAGTCCGGTCTTTCTTGCACAGCGGAACACCTGCTCAAAGTACAGATCCTGACGCTTATCCGTCAGATAGATCATACGGTCCGGATGATATTCCCTGACACGTTCCATGATCGTTGCAAGATCTGTCGTGTTGTAAAGAGAGGCTCCGTCTGATTTCAGGATCATACAGGGCGGGATCTCCTTGGTATCGGTCTCCTCCCTTACATCTACCACCAGCGCTCCGTCGCTGTAGTAAGCATAGCCCTGATCCTTTAACTGCTGCACCATACCCGGGATCACATCATGGACGTCAGACTCTCCCTTCCAAAGATCAAATTCCACATTCAGATTTTCATAATTACGCTTTAAGTCAGCAACAGATACCTTGATGATCTGATCCCACAGGGCACGATAACCCCTTACGCCGCTTTGCAGCTTAAAGGTTGCCTCCATGGCCTTTTCCTTATAGGCCGGATCTTCCTTGGATTTACCGCTTGCAGTAGGATAGATCTCCTCAAGCTCACTAATGGTAAACGGAGCTTCCTCGGGATAATCACCCTCATATGACTCATCAAAGTACACAAGCTGCGGCTGTCTTTCCTGCAGCTCTGTAATGATCAGTCCCATCTGAAGTCCCCAGTCTCCCAAATGGATATCCCCGATCACTTCATGACCTGCATACCTTGCGATCCGCTTAATGCTTTCCCCGATAACGGCAGAGCGGAGATGTCCTACATGAAGAGGCTTGGCTACGTTAGGACCGCCGTAATCGATAATGATCTTCGCAGGATGCTCCGGCATTTCCAGTCCAAATTTGGGCTCTGTCTCCATTTTATTCAGATATTCCTTTATAAAGCTCTCCTTTAATTTCAAATTCAGAAAACCGGGGGCTACTGCCTCCACTGCCGCAAAGACAGGACTGCCGCCACATTTTTGCGCCACCTCCTGTGCGATCATAATGGGCGCCTTCTTGTAAAGCTTGGCTCCTGCCATTGCCCCGTTACACTGATATTCACAAAGATCAGGCCGGTTAGACAGGCTCACCTTTCCAAGCTCCCTTTCATAGCCTGCCGCTTCAAAGGCCTGCTTCATTTCTTCTGAAATCAAATCCAGAAACTTTTTCATGTTCTGTTTCCTCCATATAAAAAGTATGCTTTTATGAGCAATTTCTTATCACATAAAACAGGTAGCCGCCTGCTGGCAGCTACCAACATCCTAACATTTTCCATAGTTTTACGCAAGAATTTCCCTGTACTTTTCATCCTCCGGGATTTTGTTCCTTCGACTGCTGCGCCAGCCTTTCCTGTTTGGAAAAGACACAGCCGCAGTAATCCTGCCGGTAAAGGCCATACTCCCTGGAAAGCTCAATGGATCTTTTATAGCCGTCTTTTTTCTTAAAATCAGAAGGAAGGAACGGAATATCATATTCTGCTTCAAGCCTCTCTCCGATCTCATTTAATTTTGCGGCATTTTTAAGAGGACTGATGGTAAGCGTAGTGGTAAAGAAATCCATATGAAGCTCCCTTGCCCTTCTTGCCGTTTCCCGAAGGCGCAGCTCATAACAGGCAAAGCATCTTTCTCCCCCTTCTTTGCAGCGCTCTAAGCCTTTCACGCTCTGAAAAAAAAGGGCTTTGTCATAATCTCCCTCTATGACCTCGATGGGATATCCTTCCTCCGTTTTCTTATTATATTCCCGGATCAGGCGCTTCTGCTCCTGTACTCTTTTTTGGTACTCTTCTTCCTCACTGATATTGGGATTGTAGTAAAAGACCGTAATGCGAAAAAAGGGACGAAGATATTCCAGCACATAACTGCTGCAGGGTGCGCAGCAGCTATGGAGAAACAGCTTCTTCCCTTTATTTTCATTTAATGCTAATATCTGTTCCAGTTCCTTGGAATAATTTCTGTTCATGATGATCTCCGTTTTGCAAACGCTGCTCCATAACCCTTTTGCCATATCAGGCTCCCGGTCATGAGCTGTTTGTACTTTTGATTATCATCTTACCACCGAAAATATTCCTTTTCAATCTGTCTTTAGCCTTTTACCGCACCTGCTGTAAGTCCCTCTACGATCTGGTTACTGAAGCAGCAGTAAACAAGAATGGTAGGCGCAACTGCAATGACAATAGCTGCAAACATCTGTACATAGTTGGTAGAATAAGGCCCAACGAAATAAGTCAGCGTAACCGGAAGGGTCTTTTTGCTTACATCAGAGATAAATACCATGGCAAGCAAAAGTTCGTTCCAGTTATTGACAAAGGTCATCAGACCGGTTACAAAAAGTCCTGTCTTTGCAAGGGGCAGCGCAATGTTGAAAAAGCATCTGTAAATGGAACATCCATCGATACAGGCAGCTTCAAACAGCTCTCCCGGCATGCCCTTGAAAAATCCCACCATGATATAAATGGTCATAGGCAGGGAAAAGGTCACATAGGGCAGTATCAGCGTCAAAAGGTTATTGGTCATCCCCAGCTTTGAAAATCTTACAAACAGAGGGATTAATACGCAGTGAACCGGGATCATCATTCCGATCATAAAGTATGTCAGTGTAGGATTTGCCAGCTTCCAGCGCATGCGTCCAATGGCAAAAGCAGCCATGGAACCGATCAGCATGCTGGCGATCAGGGTGATCCCACAGACCAAAACAGAATTCAGTGTGGCAATCCCCAGCTTTCCTGCCGTCCACGCCACATAGTAGTTATCCCATTGGAAAACCTCGGGCAGCCCAAAGGGTGAGGCAAATACCTCTGCGTTCGTCTTAAAGGAAACAGAGAGCATCCACAGAAGCGGCGCCAGATAAACCACCACGATCAGTGAAAGCATGATATAAATTAAAACCGTCAAAGGACGTATCTTCATTTTCTTCATCTGCTTTCCCTCCTACATCTCATAGTCTTCCACTTTGACAAACCGGTTTACCAGGAAGGTAACGATCAGGCAAAGGATCAAAAGCACGATACCGATGGCACTGGCGTAGCCGTATTTGAAATACTGGAAGCCTTCATTGTAAAGGTGTGTTGCAAGCACATCTGACCTGTGGTTCGGTCCGCCCTGCGTCATGTTGTACACAAGATCAAAGAACTTCAGGGAACCGATGCAGTTCAGGGAAAGTGTGGTTGCCACCATGGGCTTGATAAGCGGCAGCGTAATGTGCAGGAAAGACTGCCATTTACTTGCACCATCTATATAGGAAGCTTCATAAAGCGAATTGGAAATCCCCGTGATCTGCGCCATATAAAGCATCATAGTCGAACCGGTATACTGCCACATGGCCACAAATGCAATGACCCACATAGGCAGAATGATAAATCCCTTGGTATCCATTAACCACAGGGGACCTTCTACATTAAAAAGAGCCAGCACCTGATTAATTCCCATTCTGGGGTTAAACAGGAAGGACCACAAAAGTCCGAGCGCTGCTGATGAAAGTACGTTAGGTAAATAATAAACGTTCTTAAAGAAATTTCTGCCCTTTTTGATATTGGTCAAAAGGGCTGCAAGCAAAAGTCCTAAAATCTGCTGTGTCACCGCTGAAAACACCATGAAGAACAGAGAGTTTTTCAGTGCTGTCAGCATCGTATCATCATTGGTAAAAAGCTTTATGTAGTTGCCAAGTCCGATAAAATTCGGCTTAGTCAGTGCGTTCCAATCACACAGGGAGTAATAAACAGCCTGACAGATCGGCACGAGCAGTATCAAGGTAAAAAGCAAAATGCCAGGTGCAATAAAAATTGCTATGGCTTTTTTGTCCCTAAAAATTTTGTCCATATGCCCCTCCTGCGCTTTTCCTATTGGAAACGGGATTGGCAGCTTTACCAACCCCGTATCCACTTTTGATTTTCTTAATCCCCCAGCATTTCTGCTTTTTTATTTGTTATATACGTTCTCTTCGTAGAATTTCTGTACGGTTGCAAACGCTTCCTCAGGTGTTACGCTGCCAAGGAACAGATCAACCATTGCGTTGTCGAAGCAGTCACCAGCCTCTACGGAAGCAAGAGACTCATTATAAAATCCGAAAGTACCTGTAGACTTGGAAAGAATATCCATTACATAGCCAAGCTGTGCAGGAGCCTTGGACTCGTCATACTTAACATCGATAACCGGGATCTTACCGCCAACCTCTGCAGTATACTTCTGAGCGGTTTCATCGGTAAAGCACTTCATAAGTGCGATACAAGCATCCTGGTTCTTTGTTGTAGAGCTCATAACAAGGTTATCTGTCTTAACGATCATACGGTTAGGATCTGCTCCGCCTTCGATTGCAGGGAAGGAGAATACACCACACTTGCTTTCAAAATCAGGGTTTGCACCGTTGATCTGTCCGATTGCCCAGGAACCCTGAACCAGCATTGCTGCTTCGCCGTTATAGAAAGCTGCTGTAGCCTGGTCATTGGAATCACCTGCTGCTGTGGAC
>FR894555.1:83424-95060 GCA_000436115.1 Firmicutes bacterium CAG:534
TTCCTTCATTTGCATTCTTCAGGTTGTCAGGGCCGCCGGCTCTGTCACAAAGGTAACCTGCGATCATGGATAAGCACCAAGCAGTACCTGCGGAACAGGAAATCGGTGTATAGCCTGCATCCTGGATCTTCTGGCATGTTGCAAGCCACTCATCATAAGTAGTGGGAACCTCTGCACCTGCCGCTTCAAAGATCTCTGTGTTGTAGAAAACAAGAGCTGCAGCAAAGTTGGTAGGTACTGCATAAATCTTGCCGTCATAGGTCATTCTTTCAAAGATACCTTTTGTAAAGTTTCCGTACCAGTCTTTCTCCTGGTTTGTAAGAATATCTGTGAGGTCTGCTGCTGCGCCGCCCTCTACATATGTAGTCAGGTTCGGACCGGGATTACAAATATATACATCCGGGCAGTCACCTGCTGCGATCAGTGCGTTCAGCTTGGTATCATACTCTTCCAGATTGGTGGTGATCGGGGTTACATGGTATTTTCCTTCATACTGCTGGTTAAATCTTTCGATTACCTGTGCATAACCCTTAGAAATCAGATCATCTGTAGCTTCCAGGTCATCCCAGAACATCCACTTGATCTCTACTACATCTCCACCTGATGCTTCTTTTGCTCCGCAACCTGCCAGGCTGGTTACAACCATTGCAGATGCAAGGAGCGCTGCTACTACCTTCTTCATTCTCATAATAAGAAGTCCTCCTTTATCTCGTTTTGCTTCTATACGAAGCATAACCCCTTGATATACTTCTACTATACCAAGGTGTCTTTTTTCTTTCTTTATAAAAGTTGCTCATTGATTATTAATTCTTGCTATCATGTTTTCTTTTTTTGTGTCAATTTTTCTCAGTTTTTTCTTTTTCGTTTAATTAGTAATAGCAAATTTGTATACAAAAATGTAATATCAGCGTTTTCTTATGTACATTTTGATATTTCAGTGCTAATATAGTTACATTAGGAAGTATTTTATTTTTATTTAAAATAGCATTTTTTACGCACAACTTATGAGGGGAAATGAACGTACATGATCGAGATTTTAAATGGTATCCAGGAAACGGTTCAATTTAAAGAAGATACGAACCTTCGGCTTTACAACAATGACGAAGCGGAAAACTATCCCAAGCACTGGCACTCTCCCTTAGAGATCATCATGCCCACCGTAAATTCCTATCATGCCGTCTGCAGCGACATGCCCTACCATTTGCGGGAAGGGGACATCCTTGTAATCAATCCGGGGGTGGTCCACTCTCTGGAGGCCCCTCCCTACGGCGAGCGTCTGATCTTTCAGGCGGACTATTCGATCCTGCGCCGCATCAAGGAATTGGAAACCACTCTGTCCACCATTGCTCCGGCGCTTTTGATCACGCCTGAGGAATCCCGCCCTGCCCATGAGCATATCCAGAACCTCATGCTAAGCATTAAGGATGAGTATTACTCGGATGCTCCCATGTCTGAGGCCTCCGTTTACGCCAAGCTGATTGAAATTTTTGTGTGGATCGGCAGGGAATATTCCCCCACCAGACGAAACTTCCCGGGTGGAAGCTCCAAGAAAAAAGAATATACAGAAAAATTTGTATCCATCTGTGAATATATCAATGAACACTGTACGGAAAACATTTCCCTTGACGAGGCCGCCCAGATCGCAGGCTTCAGCAAGTACCATTTCAGCCGTCTGTTCAAGTGCTTTACCAATGTTTCCTATTATAAATATGTAAACCAGAAGCGGATTGCTTATGCCGAAAGCCTTCTGATCGATCCCTCCCTGACGGTAACCGAGGTTTCTCTCAGATCCGGCTTTGACAGCCTTTCCTCTTTTATCCGCATGTTTAAAATAATAAAAGGGGTCACACCAACGGAATTTAAATCCATGTATGCCCCCTGATCCTACTGCTCTATTATCTTGCGGCTCCTGCCAGCCTCTTACCCGATTACTTCAAAGGACTTTTTCTGTAGATAATGTCCTCTCTTCCGGGGCCGTTTGAAACCATGGTGATCGGGTATCCGATCTGCTGTTCAATAAATTCTACATACTTGCGGCAGTTTTCCGGAAGCTCTTCAAAGCTCTTAATGCCTCTGATGTCACATTTCCAGCCGGGAAGCGTTTTCAGTACCGGCTTTGCCTTCTCTAACTTCCAGGTGACCGGGAAGTCTGTGGTCACCTCGCCGTCAATGTCATACCCTACGCATACCGGGATCTCATCCAGATAGCCAAGTACATCCAGAACCGTAAAGGCAACATCTGTTGCTCCCTGCAGACGGCATCCATACTTGGATGCTACGCAGTCAAACCATCCCATACGTCTGGGACGTCCTGTGGTAGCGCCAAACTCTCCTCCGTCTCCTCCTCTGCGGCGAAGCTCATCTGCCTCATCTCCAAAGATTTCCGAAACAAAAGCACCTGCTCCTACAGCAGAAGAATATGCCTTGCAGACTGTAACGATCTGCTTGATCTCATAAGGGGGAATTCCAGCACCGATGGCGCCGTATGCTGCCAGCGTGGAGGAAGAGGTCACCATAGGATAAATTCCATGATCGGGATCCTTCAGGGTTCCAAGCTGTCCCTCTAAGAGAATGGTCTTTCCCTCCTTAAGCGCCTTATCAAGGAAGGAAGATACATCGCAGACAAAGGGTGCGATCATTTCCTTATATTCATGAAGTGTCTTTAAAAGCTCTGCGGGATCGATCAGAGGCTTATGGTACATATGCTCCAGAAGGATGTTCTTCTGTTCACAGACTCTGCCCACCTTTTCCTTTAAGGTCTCCTCATCAAAAAGCTCGCTTACCTGGAAGCCGATCTTCGCATATTTATCAGAATAAAAGGGAGCAATTCCGGACTTGGTGGAACCAAAGGATTTCTTGCCCAGCCTTTCTTCCTCATATTGATCAAAAAGAATGTGGTAGGGCATTACCATCTGCGCCCTGTCAGATACCAAGATCTTCGGCATGGGTACGTCTCTGTCCGTAATGGATTTGATCTCCTTCATCAAAACCGGAATGTTCAGCGCAACGCCATTTCCGATAATGCTGGTGGTATGTCCGTAAAACACGCCTGACGGCAATGTATGAAGGGCAAATTTTCCGTAATTATTTACGATGGTATGCCCTGCATTTGCACCACCCTGAAACCGGACGATGATATCGGCTTCCTGTGCCATCATGTCCGTAATCTTCCCTTTTCCTTCGTCGCCCCAGTTGGCTCCTACCACTGCTTTAACCATTTTCTTCCTCATTTCTGCACTGCTTTCTCTCTCCCACCGGCCTGCGGATGCAGTGCTGACGCAGACCCAGATGCCAATGAAAAAAGCAGGTGTAAAAACCTGCTTTCTCTCAGTTCTTACTTTATGATTATACACAAATCCGTATCATAAGTAAAATCAATATTTATTATAAGTGATATAAGTCAGAGTTATCTTTTCAGACTCTTTACTGGATCTCTACTACCCAGCCTTCAGGCGCTTTAATGGTTCCCATCTGAATTCCGGTCAAGGTCTCGTAAAGCTTCTTTGTAACAGGGCCCATTTCCTCCATGCCGCTGGGGAAACAGATCTCCTTGCCGTGATCTACGATCTTGCCTACAGGGGAAATCACTGCTGCTGTTCCGCAAAGTCCGCACTCTGCAAAATCCTTCAGCTCATCCAGATAGATTTCTCTCTCCTCTGCTTCAAGTCCCAGATATTCCCTTGCTACCTGGATCAGGGAACGTCTGGTAATGGAAGGAAGGATACTGTTTGACTTAGGGGTTACTACCTTGCCGTCCTTTGTGACAAACAGGAAGTTTGCACCGCCGGTCTCTTCTACCTTTGTTCTGGTAGCTGCATCCAGATACATATTCTCATCATAGCCCTGCTTATGCGCATCTACGATCGCATGCAGACTCATGGCATAGTTAAGTCCTGCCTTAATGTGTCCGGTTCCTCTTGGCGCTGCACGGTCAAAATCACAGACACGGATGGTAATGGGCTTTGCGCCGCCCTTAAAGTAAGGGCCAACCGGTGTGGTCAGAACACGGAACTGATATTCATCTGCCGGCTTTACTCCGATCACAGGGTTGCTGCCAAACATATAAGGACGCACATAAAGCGTTGCTCCGCTTCCATAAGGAGGCACATAAGCTTCATTTGCCTTAATAGTCTTTATGATGGCTTCCACAAATTTATCCTTGGGATAAATGGGCATTTCCAGACGAGCTGCACTCTGCTCCATTCTCTCGCCGTTTAAGTCAGGGCGGAAGGTTACGATACGGCCGTCCTTTGTTGTATAAGCCTTCATTCCCTCAAATACAGTCTGTGCATACTGTAATACGCCCGCACACTCGTTGATCACAACATTGGGATCCTCTGTCAGTGTTCCTTCATCCCATGCGCCGTTCTTGTAGTTGGCAACAAATCTGTAATCTGTCTGAATATAGCCAAATCCAAGATTTTTCCAGTCAATATTTTTCTTTTCCATAGATCGCACTCCCTCTTATGTGAATTATTTTACCAGAAATCCTTTTTATTATTATCCTATTTGACGCAAAAGTCAATATGCGCTGTCCGCTTAAGCGTATTTCATAACGGTATCCAGGATTTCAGAATAGAACCATTTTCCTACATATCTGCGCAGCATTCCAAACTGCTCCCCGTTTCCGCTGAAGGAACCGTTATCCCAGATACAGCAGCTGATCCCGTGGGCTCTTGCCTCCGACACATAATATGCATAGTAATTTACACGGTCCTGAATATTATTATCCTTATTTCTTGCGCCAAATTCCCCGATGAGAACCGGTATCCCCTGGGAAACATACTTGGTATAAAGGGTGTCCATCAAATCGTCAATATCCTTTGTGCTGGATGTGCTTCCAATGTCAAAGCTGTCCACAGCTCCGCTCTCCCCCATTGCCTGCAGTGCAAAATTATAAGGGGTGTAGGCATGTACGGAAACGATCAGCTTATTGTCCGCACTGTCCTGTGGCAGCTTGTAAAGATCCGTTGCCACCCCTGCAAGGGCTGCATCATAGCCGGGCAGCAGTAAATATCTGTCTGCATTGTTTCCGCCTGTAGCCCTTACCGTGTCCACAAACGCCTGGTTCAGCCTGTTGATGCAGTCTGCTGCATCCTGACACTCCTTAACGCCTGCCTGGAAATTCCATTCATAGGTAGGATTTGCAGAAAGCCTGGGCTCATTTAAGGACTCCAGGATCAGATGTTCATCATAATCCCGGAAGGTCTCTGCCATGCGGGTCCATACCGCTTTCAAAAAAGCTTCGGACTGATCATAATGATCACTGTCCGGATAATACCCTTCCTCTCCCAGATCATGGTGGGTATTGACGATCACATACATTCCGTTGTCATAGGCATAATCCACTACTTCCTTTACACGGTCGAGCCAGACCTGGCTTACCACGATCTGATCCCCTTCCCGGGATACATGTCCATGCCAGGTCACCGGGATCCTGATGGTATCAAAACCGGCTTCCTTCACAGAATCGATCATATCCTTGGTGGTCACCGGATTGCCCCAGCATTCCTCCGTCTTTAATTCATCCTTAAAATTTGCGCCATCGCTGTAAGCATCCAGCGTGTTGCCAAGGTTCCATCCCACCTTCATATCCTTTATAAAGGCAAGGGCTTCATTATTCGGTATTTCCTTTGCTTCCGGTGAAAGCTCCGGAATGGTCACATCTGCACCGGTTGCCATCTTACCGTCCTCTGTCTTTTCTTCCTCTGCCGTTTCCTCTGTTTCGGCTGCCTGCTCAGTTTCTTCTGCTTCCTCCTGTTTGGAGACGTTTTCTGCCTGTTCTGTTTTCTCCTGTGATACCTCCTGCGCGTCTGTGGCATTCCCCCCACAGCCCACAAGTCCTGCAAGCATTCCTGCGGTCAGGAGAAAAATTCCGATCTGCTTTTTCATCATGTCTGATCCGCCCTTTCGTACTTTAGAAAATGATAGGTTATGTCAAAATAGGTCTGTTCTTCGCTTTCCGCTGTTACTCTCCATTCCGGCAGCTTGTCCAGATCCGGGAAATAAGCGTCTGCATGATAAGCATGATCTATTTTGGTCACATGTGCCACATTACAATATGGCAGAAGCTCCCGATAAACGCTGGCGCCTCCTACCACATAAATCTCGTCATCCTTATATTTTTTCAGCTCTGTAAGCAGCTCCTGCGTGCTGTGCACTACAGTGGCATCCTTCACCCGATACCCAGGATTGGTTGACATAATAATGTTTGTTCTGTTTTTTAAGGGCAGCCCCTGGGGAAAGGTCTCTAATGTTTTTCTTCCAAGCACCACTACCTTTCCGGTTGTTTCCTGACGGAAAAATTTATGATCCGCCGGAATGCTGACCAAAAGCTCATTTTGATAGCCGATGGCCCAGTTTTCATCTACTGCAACAATTAAATTCATGGTTTCCTCCGCCGGAAGCATTTTCAGATCGCAATGGGAATATTCTGAATCTGCTCCCCTGTTTCATAATGTTCCAGACTGACGTCATTCCTTGTAAACTGATAGAAGTCCTTCACCTCCGGATTTAAGGTAAACTTAGGCGCCGGATAGGGTGTTCTTTCGATCAGTTCCTTGATGATCGGAATATGCCTGTCATAAATATGGGCGTCTGCGATCACATGCACAAGCTCCCCTGGCTGCATGCCGCAGACCTGCGCCAGCATATGCACCAACACAGCATATTGTACCACATTCCAGTTATTTGCCGCCAGCACATCCTGGGAGCGCTGATTTAAAATCGCATTTAAGGTCAGCTTTTCCTCCCCCTTCTTCTGTGTCACATTAAAGGTCATGCTGTAAGCGCAGGGGTATAAATTCATTTCATGAAGATCCTGATGCACATAAATATTGGTCATGATCCGTCTGCTGAAAGGATTGTTTTTCAGGTCATAGATCACTCTGTCTACCTGATCCATCATCCCTTCCTTATACTGATGCTTCACTCCAAGCTGATAACCATATGCCTTTCCTATGGAACCGTCCTCATCTGCCCATTCATCCCAGATATGACTGTGAAGATCATGAATATTATTGGACTTCTGCTGCCAGATCCACAGCATTTCGTCTGTGGCGCTTTTAAGCGCCGTCCTTCGCAGGGTCATAATGGGAAATTCCTTTGAAAGGTCATACCGGTTGACCACTCCGAATTTCTTAATGGTATAAGCAGGAGTTCCATCCTCCCAGTGGGGACGGACCTTTTCTCCCTCTGTACTGGTTCCATTCTCCAAAATATCCCTGCACATTTTGATAAAGATCTCATCTGCCAGGCTCATTTTCTCTCCATTCCAAAGCGCCCATAACAGCCCGCAAGGCCGCGCCTGCGTCCTTTCTCCCTGCTATGCTCTGCGGCGCTTTTTGTAAATTATTCTAGGTTTACTGCCATTTATCACACAGGGAATTGATCTGATCTGCAAATTTTGCCAGATCCTTATTTGCCTCGCCTTCTTTCTTCTGGATCAGCGCAACAAGCCTCTGTCCCGCTGCCACCAGTCTGCCAAATACATCGGAGGCTGCCTTGGTCTTTTTCTTTACAGGGATAGGCAGCGCTTCATATTCCAGTTTTCCGGAAAGAAGATTAAAGACTGTGCCGCTGTAAGGAGCATAAGCCTTGATCCCATGTTCTACCTGCAGACACTCTGCAAAAGAAGTACAGACCTGATCCTCTCCATGAACCACAAAGACCTTTCTGGGCTTTTGTTCAAATCCTTCGATCCACTCAATAAGTCCGTTTTTATCTGCATGCCCGGAGAGCCCTTCCAGGGTCATAATACTTGCCCGTACATCAATGCTCTCTCCAAAGAGCTTTACTTCCTTTGCTCCCTCCACCAGGTAACGCCCCAGGGTTCCTACTGCCTGGTAGCCCACAAACAAAATGGTACACTCCGGCCTCCACAGATTATGCTTTAAATGATGGCGGATCCTTCCTGCCTCGCACATGCCTGAGGCGGAAATGATCACCTTGGGTGTATTTTCAAAGTTGATCGCCTTGGATTCATCGCTGGTGATGGAAAGTCGCAGTCCCCTGAAGGAAATGGGATTGATCCCCTGATTGACCAGGGTCAGCGCCTCTTCGTCAAAGCAGCTGCTTTCGTTCTTGTGGAAAACCCCTGTGGCCTCCACAGCCATGGGACTGTCCACATATACCGGGAAATCCTCATGTCTCTTTACAAGCTGCTTCTCCTTAATCGTCCGAAGGAAATAAAGGATCTCCTGGGTTCTTCCCACTGCAAAGGAGGGGATGACCACATTCCCGCCGCGGTCAAAGGTCTCCTGCAGGATCCTGGTAAGCTCTCCGATATAATCCGGCCTTTTCTCCCCATGAAGTCTGTCTCCATAGGTAGATTCCATGACTACATAGTCTGCGGATGCCGTCTTTTGGGGATCCTTGATCAGGGGCTGGTTTTTGTTTCCGATGTCCCCTGAAAAAACGATCTTCCGGGTGGTTCCTTCTTCCGTTGCCCAGACTTCAATGCTGGCAGATCCCAGAAGATGCCCCACATCCGTAAACCGGATCTTTAACCCCTCACACAGTTCTATTTCTTTCCCGTAGCTGCAGGGCACCAGCCGTTTAATGGCGGCATCTGCATCCTCCATGGTATATACAGGCTCATGAAGCTCCACGTTTTTGCTTCTCTTGGCCTTCCGGCTCTTCCACTCCGCCTCCTGCATCTGGATGTGGGCACAGTCTCTGAGCATAATGCTGCACAGATCAGCAGTAGCCTCCGTGTTCAGGATCTGCCCATGAAAGCCTCTTGCCATCAGCCTTGGGATCATACCTGAATGATCCACATGAGCATGGGTCAAAAGCACATAATCAATACAGGATTCCTGTACCGGTAATTCAATATTTTCATACACATTCACTCCCTGCTCCATTCCGTAATCCACCAGAATGTTTTTCCCGCAGGCACTTAAATAGTGACAGCTTCCTGTCACCTCATGATCCGCTCCCACAAAGATCAGCTTCATGTAGTCCCCCCCTGTTCTTTTCTACAAAAAATGACAAAAAAATAAAAAGATTGCAGTCAAATTATACCATAATTGAATAGGATATAGCAAATGATAAGATAGGTAATTGCTGTCATGTCCCTTCCTCTTTTTCTCCTGCTGCTTACGATCCTGTCCTTAGATGCCTTTGCGGCGGGACTTTCCTATGGAACAGAAAAGGTCAGGGTCTCCCCTTTTTCCCTTCTTCTCCTTGCCCTGGTCTCTGCCGGCGTTCTGACCCTTTCCCTTGCTGCCGGAGATCATTTCCTTGGTCTCTTCCCCCCTGCCGGAACAAAGCTCATCTCTTTTGCAGTGCTGCTCCTTCTTGCCCTTTACAAATTTTATGATGCCGGAAAAGCCGTCTGCGCTCCAAGCAGCATTGCCCACAGGGTCAATCAGACCAGGCGGGAGGTTCTCTCTGCCAGAGAAGCCCTTCTTTTAGGGCTTGCTCTTTCCATTGACAACATTTCAGCCGGAATCTGTACGGGAGCAAATGGCTTTTCTCCTCTTCTCCTTTTTGTCTTGACCGGCCTGATCCACCTTGCCGCTATTTTGGCGGGTCTTTCCCTTGGGCGGCTTCTGGCTTCAAGGCTCCCCCGCCGCTTCTCTTTTCTGGGCGGCCTCATTCTCCTTATCCTGGCCTTTCTCCGCCTGTTTTAGCGCCTCTCCCTGCGCTTCCTGCCTTTCCCCAAGAAATCTGGACAGCACCAAAAGCTCATGAAGCGCAAGCGGCATCAGACACAAAAGCCCCAGCCTTCCCCATTCCGCAAGGGACAGTCTTCTGGTACCAAACAGCTCCACAAAATAAGGGATCTCTGTTACCAGAAGCTGAAGGGCCATCCCCAGAGAAAGAGCAAGAAGCATATAAGGATTATCTAAATGCTTCATCCGGAAAACAGAACAGTTCACATCTCTCATTCCTACCGCATGCACAAGCTGGCTCATGCCAAGCACGGTAAAGGCATGGGTCTGTGCCCGGCTTAAAACGCCCTCCAGCTGTAAGATCTTTTCCAGATTGGCAATAGTGACCGGCAGCCCCTCCTGGCACAAGACCTGGTAAGGCACTGCCAGAAAGGCCAACAGGCTGATAGCTCCGATCACCACCCCAAAGCACAGCATACAGGAAAGTCCTCCATGAGAAAACAGACTGTCTGTGCTTTTTCTGGGAGGCTCCTTCATCAGTTCCTCCCCATTATTTTTGTCTACTCCAAGGGCAAGCGCCGGAAGGGAATCTGTGATCAGGTTGATCCACAGAATATGGCTGGCCTTTAACGGAGTAGGAAACCCTGCCAGAATCGCCGCCAGCATGGTAATGATCTCTCCAAAATTGGAAGAAAGCAGAAACAGAATGGTCTTGCGGATATTTTCGTAGATCCCCCTGCCCTCACGCATAGCCTTTTCAATGGTTGCAAAATTGTCGTCTGTAAGCACCAGATCCGCCGCATTTCTGGCAACATCCGTCCCCCCCTTTCCCATGGCGATCCCCACATCCGCCGCCTTCAGGGAAGGGGCGTCATTAATCCCATCTCCCGTCATGGCCACGGTTCTGCCACTGCTTTGCAAGGCTTCCACGATCCTGACCTTATGCTCCGGCGACACTCTTGCAAAGACCCGGATCCCTGCTGCTCTTTGCGCCAGTTCCTCCCTTGGCATTTTTTCAAGCTCCTGTCCTGTCATGCAGGCATTTTTATCCTCTGTGATCCCCAGCTCCTTTGCAATGGAAAAGGCCGTATCCACATGATCTCCCGTGATCATTACCGTATCCACGCCTGCCCTTTTAAAGCTTTCTACCGCTGCTGCCGCTTCTTTTCTCGGGGGATCAATCATACCCACAAGTCCCAGAAAGATCAGTTCCTTTTCTTCCTTAAGGTTTCCTTTTTTCTTCATGGCAACGGCCAGCACCCGAAAGGCTTTTCCCGCCATTTTCTCTGCCGTCTGTCTGGCCTTCTTTTTAGCTCCCTGGGAAAAGGAAATTTCTTTGCCCCTGATCCTTTCTTCACGGCACAGCTCTATGATCTCATCTGCCGCTCCCTTCACAAAGGCGAGCTGTTCCCCCTCCCTTGCATGGATGGTGGTCATTCTCTTCCTCTCAGAGTCAAAGGGCAGCTCCCCGATCCTTTTATATTCCCTATTCAGGGTCTGCTTGTCATATCCAAGCTCCGCTGCCAGATCCAGAAGTGCAAGCTCTGTAGGATCTCCCAGCCTGCTTTCACCGATCTGGGCATCATTGCAGAGCACACAGCCTTTCAAAAACAGATCCGGATCTGCAGAGAGAAGGTTTTCTGCCGGAACCGTCGTCCCGTTTACATAACACTCCTTTACGGTCATTTGATTTCTGGTCAGTGTGCCGGTCTTGTCCGAACAGACCACATCGACTGCGCCCAGGGTCTCCACCGAGGGCAATCTTCTTACGATGGTTCCCACCTTTACCATCCGGGACACGCTCAGCGCCAAAACGATCGTTACGATTGCCGCAAGCCCTTCCGGCACAGCTGCTACCGCAAGGGAAATTGCCGTAAGGAGCATGTCCCCTACATCTCTTTTCTGAAGGACTGCCACCAGAAACAAAAAAACGCAGATGCCCACGGAAAGAATGCTGAGCAGCTTTCCAAGTTCTGCCAGTCTCTTCTGAAGCGGGGTCAATTCTCCCTTTTCTCTTCC
>FR894556.1 GCA_000436115.1 Firmicutes bacterium CAG:534
AGAAAAGTTTTCATTGGGTGATGCGGAGGTACAAAGGGATATGAAGTTATATTGGTAAAAGGAGAGAAGCAGATAGGAAAATCCTAGGAGCAAGAAAGTTCGTTTAATCTTTCCCTTGCGGGTTTAAAATCGCCACATTTTTTGTATAAAACCTTGGCAGTTTCAATATCGCCAAGTACTTCATTGATGCAGGCCATGTTGTAGGTGGGAATAAAGCTGTTTGCTCCTTCTGTTTTGGAAGTTTCAAAGCTGGTGGCTTTCAAAAATTCAGCCATAGCCTGTAAAAGCATACCCTTGCGAAGGTAAATAAGCCCCATAAGGCAGACAAAATCTGCAGTAGTGGCAAACTCATCGTAAATATTCTGAAACTGTAAGGCTTCATCAAAGCGTCCAAGGTGAAGCAGTGCATATCCATATCCAATGACCATCATCTGAACGTATTCTGCATTGGGATCTACATCATATTCCAGACCTTTTCCGTAATAGTAACAAGCCTTTTCGTCATCGCGCAGCATATTGTAAGACTGCCCGATTTGAAAGTAGAGATAGGGATCATCTGGCGTTTCTGCCAGCATTTTCAGAAGAAGCTCATTGTTGCGCTCGGCCTTTTTGCGAAGATCTTCAATCGTGCCATTATATCCGCAGTGATCGACAGTAAGAGGAAGAGCCACTCGCTTATACTCGGTTCCGTCAAGGGCTCTTACCTGTTCATGGATGATAGCCTCGTAATGAAAAAGTTTTTTGTTAAAAAAGCGTTCTACATCATCGGTGTAAACGCTGTCAGTGCCATTCATTTCGTAGTGATTTTTTCGTGAGAGCATTCCCACACATTGAGGATAATATGTGATCAGTGCATCGAAGCCTCGTACATCCAGATCTATAATATATTCATCACAATCAAGCACCAGAACCCAATCATAGGCAGCACATTGCAGAGAAAAGTTTCTTGCAGCACTGAAATCACCGATCCAATCAAAATGAAAGATTTTATCGGTGTATTTTTGAGCAATGGAAATGGTATTATCGGTAGAACCTGTGTCCACCAAAACGATTTCATGAGGATAGTCTTTAAAATGCTTTTGGATAGCCGACAAAAAGTTTTCCATATTTTTTTGTTCGTTTTTCATGATGACACAGATAGAGATAGGGGGCATGAGGCATTCCTTTCATTGGTAGGACTATTTTCATAATAAATTAATAATATAAGTGTATCACGAATGAAGAGGGCAGACAATTTAAATTGTTTAAAAACTATGAAATGAAGCCTATAAACTTAAAGCAAAAGACGTAGAAAAAATCTTGGAATTTCTTTATGTTTATCATGGAAAAGGCAGTAAAAGCGCATAAAAACTGGGGTGGCGGCTTTGTGCATTTTGCCATACAGCAGTTGGTGCCTACATAAAGATTTTCATGGGAATTCTTGCATAGGGAATGGAACCTGTGCTAGTATTTAATCAAAGCATAACATTCTAA
>FR894557.1 GCA_000436115.1 Firmicutes bacterium CAG:534
TCTAGTGTTTACTAGGCTTTTTATTTTTGTGCTGGATTTCATGTTGTATATTATCAAAGTAATACGGTGTCATGGCGTTGTATTTCTGCGTGTATTCTTCGACAGTTCCACGGTAGACAGCCCCTAATGTTTGATCTGATGACCATTCACTGTGCCGCATGACATTGATCCGAGGCACCTATGACGCTGTTTGAGTCATTTCGCATTCAATACCCCTGTATACTTCATGCCTTGGGCTCCTTCAAACGTTTGTAGCATTTTATACCCAAGCTGTTGGGTATTTTCAGACGTATAAAGTGTCTTACACCCATATAGATTTCATGTACTGGGCTTTTTTGGCTATATACAGCATTTTACACCCAAGCGGCTGGGACTTTTTAGTCATTTGCAGTGCTCTACACCCATGCAAAACGCAATCAATGTTTTTCTGCAATTTAATTCACTTCACTTTACACCCCAAATGCAGATAGAAAAAACAGATAAAATGAGAACGACAACTCTTTAAGGAGTATCTTACTTATTTCCAACCACCAACAACTTTACGCTATCATTTGAGTGATTTCACATTTACTGAGGATTTGAAAAGTGATATAATTTATTTTGTATTATTGTAACTTGTGAGCACCCAACAGGACGAGGCGAAAGAACTGGATATGACATTGTAATAAGTCGATTCCATGTTATAATGGAAATGATTTTCTGAAACAAAAATCATTTAGTTTCAGAATTGGTTTGTAAATGTTTATTTCAGTTAATATGTTATGGGCTTCTT
>FR894558.1:0-35824 GCA_000436115.1 Firmicutes bacterium CAG:534
CCTGCTTCCGGGATTTTAAGTATTATGATGTTGATGAAATCTCATAAAGATAGAACTGCATAAAATAAGTGTCGGAATTTACTCAAATTTTTCCTACTTTGGACATTGGTTTTTACAACGGTATTGTATAGTGAAGCAGAGGAAAAACAAAACATGTTTCAGAGAGGAGAAACGATTATGAGAATTAAGAGTATGATGAAGGGTATGCTTGCTGTTGTAATGGCAATGTCTATGGCAGCATGCTCCGGAGCACCTGCAGCAGACCAGACTTCTTCTGAGCCACCGTCACCGGCACAGACAGAAAGTACAGCAGCAACAGAGCAGGAAACAATCGTAACAGAAGTATCTGCAGAAACGCAGACGCAAGAAGAAACAGCAAAAGCACCGAAATATGTTTTCTGTTTATTGGTGATGGTATGAGCTATCCCCAGTTTCAGGCAGCATCTGACTATCTTGGAGCAATAGCAGATGAAGATTATGTCAAGGCACTTCCGAGCAATAGCTATGAAGACCGTGGAGGAGCAGTACTGGACGGACCGGAAGCAGGATACAAGGTTACCTATACACAGGCTGATGCAGAAGCGGTTACGGCTGAAGATGGAAGGGTTATTCTGATGGATGAGCATCTGGCAGATTCCGACGCTATGGATTATGATATGGATCGTGCAGATGGAGAATGGGCATTATCTGACTATGTACAAAAGGGTATTGAAGTATTGGATAATGACACCGAATTCTTTATGATGTGTGAAGGTGGAAAGATTGACTGGGCATGTCATGCAAATGATGCCGGCGCAAAGGATAAAACAGAGGATCTTCATAAAATGATAAAGGAGTATAAGTTTGATGAACAAGAATAAGTTTGCGATTACACCACCTATGGGCTGGAACAGCTATGATTATTATGACACTACGGTGAATGAGGAACAGGTAAAAAAGAATGTTTTTTATATTATTTCATATCTATCGTAGCGATCCTTGTGATAATTGTAGTTTTTCAGAACTGGAAAAGCTTACAGGAAGAACAAGCCGGTCAGGAACTTTTGGAAAGCCAGATAAACAATATAAAAATACATATGAAGGGAATTGAAAAATTGTATGGCGATATCCGTGCCATGCGCCATGACATGGGAAACCATATCCAGATGATAGAGCAGCTGATGGGGACGGAAAACAGCAGCGAGGCTTTTGCGTACCTGGGAAGGCTGAAAGGGGAATGGAAGGAGCTTACACCGGAGATCAGGACGGGGAACCCGGTAACGGAGATGAGGTGATGCTGGGCATCATGCTTCAGATCGTATAAAGGCTTTACAACGAAATACGGGTGGTTCACAACATAGCGCTTGATTGGCAGAATGGAATTTTCGATAAAGGAATTAGAAAATCAAACTGACCAGGGAGGGCAAATAATGGTAATCAATGGAATGAGCGGAACAAACACACAGGCAGGGCAGATGGGGATGAGCCAGACAACGGATGCATACAGCAGGAACATTCAGAATCAGATTGTCAATGCGCAAAAGCAGCTGCAGGAGCTTTCCTCTGATGAGGAAATGACCTTAGAGGAAAAGATGAAGAAAAAGCAGGAAATCCAACAGCAGATCAGTAATCTGAACATGCAGCTCAGGCAGCATCAGATCGAGCAGCGCAGAGAAAGACAACGGGCAAAGGGCTCTCCTATGGATGAGATGCTCGGAGGGACAAGGAAAAAAGCAGACGGCAGAAGCACAGGCTTGTCAAAGGCGAGTATGACAGCCATGATTTCTGCAGATGCTTCCATGAAGCAGGCGAAGATACAGGGCGGCGTGGCAGCACAGATGCAGGGAAGAGCCAATGTGCTGAAGGTGGAAATAAAGCAGAGCGGAAGTACGAAAGCGAAGGAAGAGGCGCTGGCTGATCTGGAGCAGAAAGCAGCAAATGCGGCAGCTTCACAGATGAACACACTTGCAGAGGCAAATAAGACTGTGGAAGAAGCTGCGGCGGCAGAACGGACAGGGAAAGCCACGGAGAAGAAACCTGCCGGGGAAAAAGAGATAAAAAAAGCAAAAGAGGGAAAAGAGACAAAAGCAGAAAAAGAGACAAAAGCAGCCCGGACAGAAAAGGAAACCGAAGGACAGCAGGCGGAGAATGGCTCCCATGTGGACGTCTGCTTATAAAGGAAATAATGTAAAAAGATCGCAGGAAGACAGAATGCTCCGTTCCACAAAGAGTGTTCTGTCTTCTTTGACATTTACGGACCATTTTATCAGGGACAACCGGCCATCTTCAATTTCCAGGCAGGTAATGCAGCGGGGATGCACGCAGCTTCCGCTGTTGATATAAAAGGGAGAGGCAGGATCCAGGCGGGGACGGTGTGTGTGGCCGGTGATGAGGCATAGATGATTGGCCTTAGCATAATGGGAAAGCCGCTTTTCCGTATGATCTTTGCGGCTGTAGTTTTTGGCGGCGCTGGTAGGATCCAGAACGCCAAAATGCTCTACAGGCCTCCAGAGATAACGTACTAAAAAACGGGACAAAAGCCACAGGCTGGAATTGAGCAGGTCCGCCTGGTGCCCGTGGGTTAAATGGAGAGAATTCCCGGTAGAGGGATTTTGGAGAATGATCCCTTCGTGAAAAACAAGGTCTGGAAACAAGGGACGGATACACTGGGAATCCGTACAGAAAAAAGAGGCGCACTTTTTGGAACCGTAATGACAGGAATGTTTTTCCATGTCGTGATTTCCATAAAGCAGGTAAAGCCTGCCCTGTTCATAAAAACGGGCCATCAGCCAGAATACGTTGCTGTGGATCTCAATGATCTGTTCCATCCGCCTGTTTTCCCAAAGTTCATCCCCATCCCCAAGCTCAATATAGGAAAAACCATGGTTGAAATAATAGGAAAGCGCTGTGAAATACAGGTTTTGATTTTTCAGGAAATTGTCTCCCGAACTGCCATCACCACGATGGCAGTCACTGATGATGGCATAGCGGGAAGTACCGGTCAGGGGGAGGATGGGAGCGCCTTCAAAGGCTTTGGATAAACGGGAAAAATAGCTCATGGCAGCGTCTCCTTTAGGAATGGGAGGCGTGTTTCTGGTTTGGACAGGAATGCCCTTTATACTTTCGGGAGCGGAAAACTCTGCGGAAGGCAGAAGGCAGCAGAAAATACAGATAAAGAAGCCTGTCAAGAGTCAGACAGAAATATCTGGTGAAGTAACAGTATAGCTTACAGAAAAAGCGGTTTTGAAGCTGGATCATATGGCGCCACAGAGCGGAAGGAAACGAGGGCTTCCGGGAAGAAAGCTTTCCAAAGCAAAACTGCACCTCATTGCAGCAGCAGCGCAGGCAGGAGGCCTGAATGCCAAGCTCATAAAGCGCATTCAAAAAGCTCTGACGCATTTCCAGATCCGGGAAGAGCAGGGAGATATGCATGGAAAGCTGATCGGGGGAAGAAAAGCGGCCGGTGCAAAAGGCTGTCAGCCACCAGGTTTTCTTTTGAATATTGGCAAGACGGGAGGTTCCCTTTACCAGGAGAAAGGAAAGAGGAAGCATTTCGGAATCTGTTACAGCATGAAAATGGGCTTTGGAATACTCCTCCTTTGTAAGAAGGCGGTCTGCATAGTACACGCCGATCTCAGCGCCGGTATTTATGCCATATTGTCCCTTCCAGAATTCAATGAGCCAGGTCTTGCCCTGATACGGAAAATAAACGGGCAGACAGTCAAAGACCATGTGGAAAGAGACTGCGCTTTTGTCAAACAGGGCGGTATATCCAACCGCTCTCTGCCAGGAGTCTGTTAAGGTAGAAATAAGATCCTGGGCAGGATCATAACAATATCCGTACGGCTCTATCAGAGAGGAAAGAAGTTCACACTTTTGCGTATGGGAAAGCTCGCAGACCTTTTGAATGGCATTTCGCCTGCGGCAGGTGCCTAAGACCACTGCAAATAGTAAGATAAAAAGGAATAGAACAATAGAAAAATACATAAAAGAACATTCCTTGTCAAATTAGTTGATATATTTTATGGAAAACAAGAAAAAAGTTGCAAAAATATTGTGAGAATGCACAAAAAGTACTATAATATTGCTAAATATTAGATACAACAGGAGGGGAATATGAGGTCTATCAAAACAAAAATCATAGCCAGTATCATTGCATGTACATTACTCGCTGCAATTCCTATCAGCATTCTCGGCATCAGGGATGTGGGACAGGTTTCCAAACAAAGTGCAGGAACAGAATTGTCGCTTATCTGCGAAAATAAGCAGAGCCTGATCGATGCCCAGATCTCCAAAATAGAACAGTCGGTAGATACGTTGAGCAGCATTGCCATGGAAAGAATGGATTTCCAGAAATTTAAAACAAACTCAGCTTATGTAAAGCAGTACACAGACTCCATTATGGATGATGTGGTGAAGTTTGGGGAGCATACGGACGGAGCAATCTGCGTTTATGTGCGCTATAATCCGGACTTCACGGAACCTACTTCCGGTATCTTTCTTACCAGAAATAATACCGAAGAAGCCTTTACCAGCTCCACCCCTACAGATTTTACCATGTATGAACCTACGGATCTGGCTCATGTAGGCTGGTATTACATACCCGTGCAGAATGAGGCGCCGATCTGGATGGATCCGTATTTAAATGAAAATGTAAATATTTATATGATTTCCTATGTGGTTCCCCTGTATGTGGACGGAGAGTCTGTGGGAATTATCGGAATGGACATTGATTTTTCTGAGCTTACCGATCTTGTAGACAGTACCAAGGTTTTTCAGAGCGGATATGCTTTCCTTTACAGCGGAGAAGGAACCATCACACATCACCCTGTTTATGAAGGCGGAACAGATTTATCACAGCTTGGGGCTTCTTCCCTGAAAGAGGTTTTATGTGATCAGGAACAGTACGGAAAGCTGCAGACGTTAAACGTGGATGGGCAGGAGAAAAGCTTTGTGTTTTATCCTCTTCAAAATGGAATGAACCTGGCAGTAGTAGCGCCTCAAAATGAGATCCTGGCAAATGCAACGAAGCTGTCCAAAACCATTGTGTCATCAGGAGCTGTCTGCCTTCTGATTTGTATAGTATTAGGGATCTTTTTAAGTACCAGTATTGCGGCGCCGATCTCCGGCATTACAGAAGTGATCAGGCAGACTGCAAAACTCAACTTCCAGAAAACGGCTGCCGGCCAGAAGCTGGTAAAGCGCCGGGATGAAACCGGTGTGATGGCCGGGGCTGTCAGTGAAATGCGCAAGGTGTTCCGGGAACTTGTAGGGGATATTGAGACAGCTGAAAAAACGATCCTTGTTGACATGGACAGGATGGATGGCATTATGAGGCAGACCAGCGAAATGGCAGAGGACAACTCCGCAACCACACAGCAGATGGCAGCGGGAATGGAAGAAACCACAGCCAGCGCCACCATGATCGCTGGAAATGTGAATACCATTAAGCAAAATACAAACGGCATTAAGGAACTCTCCAAAGAGGGACAGGCGGTTTCTGATGAGGTAAAGGATAGAGCAAGACAGCTCCGCAGTGTTACCGCAGCCTCCAGCGACAAGGCAATGGAGATCTTCCAGAATATGAAGGGAAAAACAGAGGAAGCGATCGAGCAGTCAAAGGCAGTGGATCAGATTAATGGCCTCACAGAAAATATTAAAAAGATTTCCTCACAGACAAATTTACTTGCGCTGAATGCCAATATTGAGGCAGCAAGGGCAGGAGAAGCAGGAAAGGGCTTTGCTGTTGTGGCAACAGAGATAGGAAACCTGGCAAACCAGACCTTCCAGACCATTGATGACATCAATGCCATGGTAGTTGAAGTAAACGGAGCAGTTTCCAACATGACGGACTGCATTATGACCATGATGGATTTCCTGGAAAATACAGTGGTATCAGATTACAGCTCTCTTAAGGAAGTGGGAGAGAAGTATGAGATGGATGCCAATACCTTTGCCGATTCCATGAACCGGGTATACAGTGAGGTATCCGTGTTGGATGAAAAGATCGTTGAGATTGCAGAAACTATTGAGAATGTAAATGAAACGATCGGCCAGTCTGCGGAAGGCGTTAACCTGATCGCAGAAAAGTCATCCGGCGCCGCATCCAAAACATCGGAAGGTTATGAGCTTCTGACAGAATGCAGAGACAGCATTGGCAAACTGAAAGAGATCATTGATAGATTTGAGCTGTAAGGATACAAGAGAAAACCTGGAAACGCCCTGATTTTAGGATCGGGGCGTTTTTTTGCACAGCTTGAAAAAATATCCGTATGCAGTATAATAGATACAGGCAGATAAAATGCCAAAATGAGGGATAAGGATAAAAATTGATGAGAGAAACGGGGATTATGATAGAAGGCGGCGCTATGCGGAGCATATTTGCCGCAGGGATACTGGATTTTCTCCTGGAAAAGAAAATCGAAGTACCCAATGTGATTGCAGTTTCAGCAGGAGCCTATGCAGGGATGAATTATGTGTCCGGGCAGAAGGGAAGGGCTGTAGAGGCAGTGATCAAACCTTTGGAACAGGAAAAATACATGGGATTTAAAACCTTTCTGAAGAAAGGCACCTTTTTTGATATGGATTACCTTTTTGATGTGGTTCCCAGACAGCAGGCGCCTTTTGACTTTGAACATTTTCAGAATTCTTCCAAACGTTTTATCCTGAATACAACGGATTGCAATACAGGGGAATGTGTCTATTATGATCGCTTTGATTCCGAGGAAGTATTCTGGAAGATATGCAGGATTGCAAATTCTCTTCCGTTTATTTCCAGGATCGATACGGTGGATGGAGTTCCTATGTTAGATGGAGGAATGGCAGATTCTCTTCCCATTGAAAAGGCCATAGCAGAGGGATGGGAGAAAATCCTGGTGATATTGACCAGAAAGGAAGACTACCGTAAGAAATACCGGCACCTATATATGAGGGGCATTAAGCTTGTATACCGGAAATATCCGAACTTTATCAGAACTATGGAGCACAGGCACCAGAAATACAATGCCTGCCTGGAAAAGATCGATCAGCTTGAAAAAGAAGGAAGGGCGATGGTGATCAGGCCGACGGAGCTGGCCATCAGCAATAATGAGTCTGATGTGAAAAAGTTAATGGATTATTACAACCATGGTTATGAGCAGGCAAAGGGGAGAGAGCAAGAGCTTGTCAGCTTCTTAACAACGTAAATCGGAGGCGAAGGACATGGATGTAAACAGGATACTGGAGCAGTTGAAGCAACTTTTGATTCAACACAGGGAAGAAGAGGCAGAGGCATTTTTACTGGAAAAGCTTGGGCAGGCAGCCCGGCTTGGGGATAGAGAGGCAATGCTTCTTTTGATGGAGGAAGCAGGACTTAGAGGAGAAGGAGAAGAAGCTTCTCTTTTAAATATTGGGAATGCATTGAGGACGGCAGGGCTTTTGCGCGAGGCCATGGCGGTTTTTCAGGAAGTAAGGCAGGCCTATGATTACCAGCTGCCACCAAATGATTTCCGCTATGTAGAGCTGTTCCGTAATATGAGTCTTTTATTTCAGGATATGGGGGATGATGAAAGCGCATGTGACTGTCTGGAACGGGCGCTGGGCATTGCATCCTGTTATAAAGAAGCAAGAATTGAAGTAGCAGTTATTTATACCAATCTGGCAGTCTCCAAGCTGAAGCTTGGCAGGCAGCAGGAAGCTATTGATGATTTAAAGAAGGCGCTTTCCATCTTTGAAATGGATGAGGAACATGATTATCACTACAGCGGGGCGCTTTCCGCCATGGGGGAGGCGCAATATGCTGCAGGAAATCTGGAGGAGTCTGCACGATATTATGGACTGGCCCTTAAGGAGATTGAACGGAACATGGGCAGAAACAAAGCCTATGAGATCACACTTCAAAATCTGAATGCAGTGAAAGCAAAGCTGAGTGAACATCCGGCTATCATAGGAGAGTTTGAAAGCGGCTTGGCCCTATGTGAAGCTTTTTATCTGGAATTTGGAGTTCCCATGATCCGGGAAAAATTCCCCGAATATGAAGGTGTGATCGCAGCCGGTCTGGTAGGAGAGGGATCAGAATGCTTTGGTTTTGATGATGCAGTGTCAAGGGATCGCGATTTTGGCCCGGGCTTTTGCCTTTGGCTGACAGATTCTGTTTATGACGAGATCGGAGAAGCGCTTCAAAGGGCATATGAACAGCTTCCTGCCACCTATATGGGAATTACCAGATATGTGACGGCAAATACAAACCGGAGAGTGGGCGTGTTCCGGATTGGAGATTTTTATGAAAATCTGATTGGCCTTAGAGAGGCACCCTCTACCCAAAGCCAGTGGCTCTTTTTGGAGGATTATCGTTTGGCTACGGCAGTGAACGGTAAGGTATTTCGAGATGATCTGGGAGAGTTTTCCCGTATCCGCAGCGAAATAGCAAGGTATTATCCGGAGGAGGTCAGGGTCAGGAAAATAGCAAGACAGGCTGCTCTTATGGCACAGTCCGGTCAGTATAATTATCAGAGGATGTTTGGAAGAGGCGATAAGGTAACGGCAAAGATCGCCTTGTCAGAATTTATGAAGCATACCATGGCAATGGTGTATCTGCTCAACCGGACTTATGCTCCTTTTTATAAGTGGCTCCATAAGGGCATGGAAAGACTAAGGATTCTGCCGGAGATCGGGGAAATTTTAAATGTTCTGGCCGACTACCCCAATGGAGATGAACGAATTCCGCAGACCATTGAAATGATAGTGGCGATGATCATTGCGGAAATGAAAAAACAGGGACTGACAAGCGGCGAGGATCATTACCTGGATCATCACACGGACAAGATCCTGCATAGCATTTCTCAGAAGAAGGAAAGCAGGGAGACCGTAAAGGAGGCATTGATCGGGGAGCTGATCAGGCTGGAATGGAATGACCTCATAAAAGCTCAAATAGAAGGAACCGAAGGACAGGACGATTTTCAGACCTATGCTATGACGCAGGAGGGAAAATATCAGACCTGGAATGAGGAAATGCTGCGGAGTTATATCAGTGATTTCCACCGGGCAGATGACAGAGACTTTAATCTGATTTCCGAGAAATACGGCAGAATGCTGAAAACAACATTTCCGGTCAGGTATCAGAAAATAGCGGAAACGCTGCCGGTACTTTCCCAGGTAAAGGAAGAGATCATAGAAGAGATTGTTGGAATTCAGGTTAAGTGGATGGAGGAGCTGGCGCAAAGATACCCCAAAGCAGCAGGAAAGGCAGGAGGTATCCATACAAAGGAGGATCAGCCCTTCCGGATTTCCTATGAGACCTGTCAGCGGGGAGAATTATCAACCTATTCAGAAAACACACTGGATCTGTATGGAAAATTTATTGCGGGACTGTGCAGAGAAAATAGAAATCTGCCGGAAATGATTATGACAAACACAGCTCAGCTATACGGGTATGCATCCTTGGAGGAATTGGAGCAAGCGCTTTAGAAAGGCAAAAACCTGTTGTATATTCTTTCTTTATACAACAGGTTTTTTATGAGTTAGGACAGTGACATTAGTATGCCGTCGGCAATAGCCTGGGCCGTCTGCTGAAAGCGGCTGTCAAACAGCATATTGTCCCGTTCTGTGTTGATGAAACCGGTTTCCACAAGAACAGCGGGCATATTGGTCTGGCGTAAAACGGCCAGGTTAGTACGTTCCTGTATCCCCTGGTTAACATAGCCTACCATTTCAAGCTGGCGGTTAATGTTGCGTGCCATTTGCTCGGCGGCGCCGCCTTTATTGTACACAAGGCTTTCGATGCCGGTATACTGGTTGTCATAGGGACTGGAATTGCGATGGATGGATACAAAGTAATCTGCACCGGATTCATTTCCTTTTTGTGCTTTTCTGGAAGGGGATTCATAAATATCATCTGTTCTGGTATAAAGGACATTGACACCGGCATTTTCCAGAATTCTGCCAACAGCTAAGGTAAGGCGCAGATTGTCATCTTTTTCGCGGCGCCCAAGATAGGTGGCACCAAAATCTGAACCGCCGTGTCCTGCGTCAAGTATGATGGTTGCCATAATAATAACCTCCGGAGTTCCTTCTTGTATCCTATGCTGCATCAGAAAAAAAGGTACGGCAAAAGCAGACCCATGAAAGCCAGAAACAGAAACAAAAAGGAAAGAATATAGAAAAAAAGAATAAGGGAAAGAACATAGAAGAAAGAATAAGGGAAAGATAAAATGGAAAAGACAAAAAAGAGTTATGAGATTGATATGTGTAATGGCCCCTTGTTTGGGAAAATACTGATCTTCACATTGCCGCTTATGCTTTCTGGAATATTACAACTGTTATTTAATGCTGCGGACGTGGTGGTAGTGGGAAGGTTTGCAGGAAATGAGTCTCTTGCGGCAGTGGGATCTACAGGAGCGCTCACCAATCTGCTGGTCAATCTTTTTATTGGACTTTCTGTGGGAGCCAATGTGCTGGTTGCAAGATATTATGGCGCCAGGCAGGAGGAGGAAGTCAGTCAGACGGTACATACCTCGATCCTGATCAGCCTGATCGGAGGAGTTCTGCTTGCCGTGGCCGGTGTGATCCTGGCAAGGCCGCTGCTGAAGCTGATGGATACGCCGGAGGATGTGATCGATCTTTCCGTAAGGTATATGCAGATTTACTTTATGGGGATGCCGGTGATGCTTCTCTTTAATTTCGGAAGTGCCATTCTGCGGGCTATCGGGGACACAAGACGGCCGTTATTTTATTTGAGTATAGCGGGAGTGATCAACGTGATCCTTAATCTGGTGTTTGTGATCTGCTTTAAGCTGGGCGTGGCAGGGGTTGCGATAGCGACTGTTATCTCACAATGCGTATCGGCATCCTTCATTATCAGCTGTCTGGTGAAAAGCGAAGGCTGCTTTAGGTTATGCAGGGAAAAGCTGCATTTGAGTAAGGACAAGCTGAAAAAGATTGCAGCCATTGGCCTGCCTGCAGGAATTCAGGGATCGCTGTTTTCCATTTCCAATGTGCTGATCCAGTCTTCGGTAAACTCCTTTGGATCTGTAGCCATGGCCGGAAATACGGCAGGAGCAAATGTGGAGGGCTTTGTTTACACGGCTATGAACTCTGTGCATCAGACGGCTGTAAGCTTTACCAGTCAAAATCTTGGGGGAAGACGATATGACAGGATCAATAAGATCCTGATAGAGTGTCTTCTTTTTGTATCAGTGATCGGACTTGTAATGGGGAATGGAGCTGTTTTGTTCGGAAACCAGATCGTGAGTCTTTATACAACGGATCAGACAGTCATTAATTACGGAGTGCATCGAATGCTGTATATCTGCGCACCGTATTTTCTGTGTGGTATTATGGATGTTATGGTAGGAAGCATCAGGGGGCTGGGGTATGCTGTTATGCCAATGATCGTTTCCCTGCTCGGCGCCTGTGTGTTCCGGGTGATCTGGATCTGTACTGTTTTTCAGTGGGACAGAACACTGGAAACCCTTTATCTTTCCTATCCTGTTTCCTGGACACTTACTGCCCTTGCGCATGTAGTCTGCTTTGTGATCGTCAGAAGAAAGCTGGAAAGAGGAAAAGCTGAGGCTTAAAAGAAGAAGCTTCATACAAGAGGTAAATAAAATAGAAGTTGGAAATGAGGAGAAGTATGAAAAAATATCAGGCTATCATTTTTGATCTGGATGGAACGCTTTTAAATACTCTGGAGGATCTGATGGACAGTGTGAATTTTGCCTTGAGGCAGTTTCAGATGTCGGAAAGATCTTTAGAGCAGATCAGGTGCTCGGTGGGAAATGGAGTAAGAAGGTTGATGGAGCTTTCTGTACCGGAAGGACTGCAAAATCCTGAATTTGAAGAGGTTTTTCAGACTTTTCAGACTCATTATACAGAGCACTGCAACGATAAGACACAGTTATATCCCGGCATTGCCCTGCTGCTGCAAAGGTTAAAAGCCCGGGGCGTAAAAATGGCTATTGTATCCAATAAGTATCACGAAGCAGTGCAGGAACTGAAAGAAATGTATTTTAAGGAATACCTTTCCGTTGCGATTGGCGAAAAAGAAGGAGTACGGAAGAAACCGGCTCCTGATACGGTAATAGAAGCCTTAAGGGAACTGGAGATCACAAAGGAACAGGCTGTTTATGTAGGGGATTCGGATGTGGATTTGAAAACTGCCGCTAACTCGGGAATGGACTGCCTTTCTGTTACCTGGGGATTTCGTACGAAGGAGGAGCTTCTTGCAGCGGGAGCAACTGTTATGATAAATGATCCGGAAGAAATATTGAGATTTGTAAATTAAATCAAGATTAAACAAATGAAAATTCGGCTTTTAAGAAAGATATGAGGACGATTATGAACATCAATGAAATGACAAGTTACCATGTTCCCAGGCTGAGGGAGGGAAGAACGATTAAGGTCAGTGTTCCGGGATCAAAAAGTATAACGAACAGAGCGCTTCTGCTGGCAGCTTTGTCAAATAAAAGGTGTTATTTATCCGGAGTTCTTTTCAGCGATGACTCCAGGGCCTTTCTGGACAGCCTTATGAAGCTTGGTTTTTTTGTGGAAATAAAGGAAGAGGAAAAAAGTGTTGTTTTACAGGGGACAGGGGGAAGAATTCCCAATCCCAGAGCAACGATAAATGTAAGGAGCGCAGGAACGGCAGCCAGATTTTTGACGGTATTTCTGGCACTGGCGGGAGGCGAGTATGAGCTTCAGGCTTCTGAACAGATGTGCAAGCGTCCTATGCAGCCTTTGCTGGAAATACTACAAAAAGCAGGTGTTATTTTTGAATATCATGGGGAAGAAGGACATTTTCCGTTTACCATGCGTTCTGGCGGCGTCATGGAAAAGGAAGGAGATCTGCCAGGGCTTTTCCTTCATGAGGTTTCTGTGGATACCGAGGTAAGCAGTCAGTTTGCCAGTGCGCTTATGATGTCTGGTGTGCTGCTGGAAAAAGGGCTTCTCATTCATATGGTTGGAGACCGCGTGGAGGGAGCTTACATCAAAATGACCTTATCCATGATGAGGCAGTTTGGAATTGATGCGGAAATGAAAAATGGCACATGTTATGTTAAGAACACGAAGGATTTCGGACTTTCAGAATATGAGATTGAACCGGATGTATCAGGGGCCTGCTATTTTTATGCCATGGCTCCCCTTTTGAAAACAGAGGTGACGGTATTTGGCGTACATAAGAACTCTCTGCAGGGAGATATTAAATTTCTGGAAGCCCTGCAGCAGATGGGCTGTTCCCTATATGAGGAAGCGGAGGGCATCAGACTTTCGGGAAGATCCTTATCGGCATACCATGGTCTTGAGATTTCCATGAAGGATTTTTCGGATCAGACTATGACTATGGCAGCGATCGCTCCCTTTGCAGATACGCCGACCCTGATAAAGAACGTGGGACATATTCAGTTTCAGGAGTCAGACAGGCTTCATGCCATTTTGAAGGAACTAAGCAGAATGGGAATCCGCTGTGAAGAGGTGAAGGAGGAGGCAGGGCTCAGGATTTATCCGGGGGAGATCCGAGAAGCCCAGGTGGAGACCTACGAGGATCACCGGATGGCTATGGCGTTTTCCCTGCCGGGGGTTAAAACAGGGAAAATTACCATAAAAAATCCGGGATGCTGCAGAAAGACCTTTGAATCTTACTTTGAATTGATCGACATGCTTGCAGACGGGCAAGAGGTATGAGGTGAAAATGGAAGAAAGAGTTTTACTGGCAGGAGCCGACTTTGAGAGGAATCCGGGAGAGTTTGAAAGATCCATGGAAGAACTGGAAAAGCTGGCGCAGGCATGCAATATGGAAGTGGCAGGCATCGTTACCCAGAGGATGGGTGAGATGAATAAGGGGCTTTATGTCGGAAGCGGCAAGGTACAGGAGATCAAAGAAGCAGTGAAAGCATTGGAGGCGGAGCTGGTTATTTTTAATGATACCTTAACCCCTTCCCAGCTAAGAAATCTAAGCGAAGAGCTTTCCTGCGCAGTGATGGACAGAACAAGCCTGATCCTTGATATTTTTGAAACCAGGGCAAAGACAAGGGAAGCAAAGCTTCAGGTGGAAACTGCCAGACTACAGTATCTGCTGCCAAGGCTTGTGGGGATGCATCAGGCGCTGACCAGACAGGGGGGAACCAGCGGCAGCATGAGCAGCCGAGGCGCAGGAGAAAAGAAGCTTGAGCTTGACAGAAGACGGATCGAGCACCGGATCTCGGAACTGAACAAGGAACTGAAAGAGGTAGAACGGGAGCGGGAGGTACAGAGGAAAAAGCGACTTTCTTCCAGGCTTCCGCTGGTAGCTCTTGTAGGATATACCAATGCGGGAAAGTCAACGATCATGAACGGACTGGTGGAACGGTATGTGGGAGAGGAAACGAAAAAAGTTCTGGAAAAGGACATGCTTTTTGCTACCCTTGATACCACCGTCAGAAGGATCGATACAGGAAATAACCACGATTTTCTCCTATCAGATACCGTAGGCTTTATCCACAAGCTTCCTCATGGACTGGTCAAAGCGTTTCGATCCACCCTGGAGGAAGTAAAAAATGCGGATCTGCTGCTTCAGGTGGTGGACAGATCGGATCCCTATTATCGCGAGCAGATGGAGACAACGCAAAAGACGCTGCAGGAGCTTGGGGCGGAGAAAATTCCCATGCTGGTTGTATATAATAAGGTGGATCGGCTTGCGGGAGAGCTTTCTTATCCCAAAAGGATGGAAGATAAGCTGTATTTATCGGCGAAAGAAGAGACCTCTCTTACGCTTCTGGTACAGACGGTACTTCAGAAGGTTTATGCAGATCTTTTGGAGAAAACATTTCTCATTCCTTATGATCAGGGAAATCTGGTTTCCTATCTGCGTGAAAATGCCCAGGTGCTTTGCCAGGAATATGAAGAGGAAGGAACTCTTTTGCGGGTAAGGTGCCACCTGGCGGATGCAGAAAAATACAGACAGTACCTTGACACAAGAGCTTTAGATCATATGGCTTTAGAAGGGGAAGAAAATGGAAAGACTGAATAAATATCTGGCGTCCTGCGGAGTCTGTTCCAGAAGAGACGCAGATGAACTGATCGCACAGGGAAAAGTGACGGTAAATGGGAAAAAGGCGCTTATGGGAATGCAGATCACGGAAGACGACAGGATCTTAGTAGGCGGAAAGCCGGTAAAGGGGAAAAATGAGAAGGTAGTTTTTGCCTATTACAAACCGGTAGGGGTTGTCTGTACAGAACGCGATAAGTTTGCAGATAAGAAGATCACAGACATGGTAAAATTTCCGGTTCGGGTAACCTATGCAGGAAGGCTGGACAAGGATTCGGAGGGGCTTCTGCTTTTGACCAACGACGGGGATCTGATCCAGGGGATGATGCGTGGAAATGCAGGACATGAAAAGGAATATCTGGTGAAGGTAAACCGGGAAATTGACGGGGAATTCCTGGAGCACATGAGAAAAGGGGTTTATTTAGAGGAACTGAAGCAGACGACAAGGCCCTGCAAGATCGAAAAAATCGGGAAATATACCTTTGCAATCATATTGACCCAGGGAGTTAACAGGCAGATCAGGCGCATGTGCGCTGCTTTGGGGATGCAAGTTAAGGCTTTGAAGCGTGTAAGGGTAGTGAACATTGAACTTGCAGATTTAAAACCGGGAGAATACCGGCAGATACAGGGAGATAAATTACGGACGTTATACAATATTTGCCTGAAAAATAAAGGGATGAGAGAATAAAAAGTACAAAATGTGGTAAAAGAAAAATATATTTTGTACTTGAAGCAATAAAAGAATAATTATGTAAACAAAACGGAATTCCGGAATAAGTTTTATTTTAAGCAGTGGAATTTGACAGAAAAAGAAAGAAAAACGTATTTTATGTAATTATCGCATGAAGGATAAAAACAAACTTGTGACGGAAAACTTGCAAAATGGAGGCCGAAAATTGGATAATAAAAGGGAAAGATATGAGGAACTTGTCAAAAAGCTGAATGAGGCTTCGGAGGCATATTATAACGGAAAAGAAGAACTGATCAGTAATTATGAATGGGACGCTATGTTTGATGAGGCGGCCGGGCTGGAAGCACAGACAGGCTATATTCTGCCGGAAAGCCCCACTCAGAATACCGGAGCAGCCCAGGAGGGCGGACAGCGGGAGGCCCATGAATTCCCGGCGCTTTCCCTTGCAAAAACAAAGCAGGTGGAGGAACTGGTAAAATGGGCAGGACAATTTCCTATCTGGCTTTCCTGGAAGCTGGATGGACTGACCCTGGTGCTTACCTATGACGGAGGGGAGCTTACCAAGATCCTTACAAGGGGTAACGGGGTAACGGGAACCAATATTACCTATCTGAAGAATGCCATAGCCGGATTTCCCCTTAAGATTGAGTACCAGGGACATATGGTGGTCAGGGGGGAGGCGCTGATTTCCTATCCGGATTTTGAGGTGATCAATGCCACCATAGAGGATGATGATGAAAAATATGCCAATCCCAGGAACCTGGCGTCCGGAACGTTGGCCCTGGAGGATCCTTTCAAGGTAAAGGAGCGGAGAGTGCATTTTTATGCCTTTACGCTGGTGTATCGGGAGGAGCCTGTGGTGTCCTGGGGAGAGCGGATGGATTTTCTTTCCCAGCAGGGATTTACCGTGATCGAAAGGGAAAAGCTTACAGCGCAGCAGCTCCCGGAGGCAGTGGAGCGGTGGACAAAGAAGGTGGAGGAGGGCAGAATGCCCCTGCCGGTGGATGGACTGGTCATCTGCTATGACGATACGGATTATGCGGCGTCTGGCAGCGTTACCGGACATCATGCGAACCGGGCGGGGCTTGCTTTTAAATGGCAGGATGTTTCAGCTGTGTCCAGATTAGATCATATTGAATGGTCCTGTGCTGCTTCTACGATTTCGCCTGTAGCAGTTTTTGATCCTGTCAAGCTGGAAGGGACAACGGTATCCAGAGCTTCCTTATGCAATATCAGTGAAATGAAGCGTCTTGGGATCGGGGAAAACTGCATGCTGGAAATTATCAAGGCTAATAAGATCATACCAAAATGTATCGGTGTTTCTGAGTCTGACGGGGTGTTTACGATCCCGGAAAGCTGTCCCGTCTGCGGCGCCAGAACACAGATCAGGATCAGTTCCAAAAGCAAAACGGAAACCCTTCATTGTACAAACCCGGACTGCAGCGCCAAGCATGTGAAAATGTTTACCCGGTTTGTGAGCAAGCAGGGAATGGATATTGACGGCTTATCTATCCAGACCATGCTGAAATTTATGAATGAGGGATTTATTGGCAGATTTGCAGATATATATCATTTGAGCGACCATGCAGAGACCATTAAGGAAATGGATGGATTTGGGGAAAAATCCTGCGACAATATGCTGCAGGCCATAGAAAAGAGCAGAAGGGCTTTGCCGGTGAACTTTATTTATGCCCTCTGCATTCCCATGATCGGCGTGGATGCCGGGAAAAAGATCATTGGGAAAGCCGGCTTTGAAGGCTTTTTAAGCCGGATGCAGGATGGGACAGGCTTTGAGGACATAGAAGGGATCGGGCCGGAAAAATCCAGTTCCGTAATGGAATGGTACGCAAATGACAAAAACAGATCTTCCTTGCAAGCGCTTCTAAAAGAGGTTACAATAGAGCAGACAGAAAAAGCGGCGCCTGAAGGGGATTCCTGTAAGGGAATTACCTTTGTTATTACCGGGGAGGTATCCCATTACAAAAACCGGGACGAACTGAAGGCCTATGTGGAAGCCCATGGGGGAAAGGTCACAGGGAGCGTTACCTCCAAAACGGATTACCTGATCAACAATGATATAGAATCCACTTCTTCCAAGAATAAAAAGGCAAAGGAGCTTGGGGTGCCGATCATAACAGAGGAAGAATTTATAGAAAAGTTTGGAAAATAGGAGATAGGGACAAATGCCAATCAAAGTGCAAAGCGATCTTCCCGCAAAAGAGATCCTGGAATATGAAAATATATTTGTGATGGATGAATATCGTGCCATGCATCAGGATATCCGTCCGCTTCAGATCTGCATTTTAAATCTGATGCCGGTAAAGCAGGATACGGAGCTTCAGCTTTTGAGGGCGCTTTCCAACACACCGCTTCACATTGATGTGACGTTCATGAAAATGAACAGCCATATTTCCGTGAATACGCCGATCCAGCACCTGAACCGGTTTTATAATACCTTTGATGAGTTAAAAAGCAGAAATTTTGACGGCCTGATCATTACGGGAGCGCCGGTGGAGCAGCTTCCCTTTGAAGAGGTTGATTACTGGCCGGAGCTTTGCGAGATCATGGAATGGAGCAAAAGCCATGTGACGTCCACCTTTCATATCTGCTGGGGGGCGCAGGCAGGACTTTACTATCATTTCGGCTTAAACAAAATACAGCTTCCCCAAAAGCTGTTTGGAGTATTTGAACATAAGGTGATGAACCGGAAGATCCCCCTTGTCAGAGGCTTTGATGATTTCTTTTTGATCCCTCACAGCAGGCATACCACAGTGGATGCAGAACAGATCCATGGCTGCAGGGAGCTGACCGTGCTGGCAGAGTCAGAGCAGGCAGGCGTTCTGCTGTGTATGACAGAAGGGGGAAAACAGATCTTTGTGATGGGACATCCCGAGTACGACAGGTATACCCTTCACAACGAATATATCAGGGATAAGGAAAAGGGGCTGCCCATCAGCGTGCCAAAGAATTATTATCCGAATGATGACGAAACGAAAAAGCCGTCTTTGCAGTGGCGTTCCCATAGCAATAACCTTTATTGCAACTGGCTGAATTATTATGTTTATCAGATTACGCCATATGAACTGTAGGGCAAGCTTTTTGTGGTTTACTTTTTAGGCGGAATGCCTTATAATTTATTGGTGTTATGGAAATATAACGGCGACAGAAATACGAGAAGGAGACAAACTATGGAAATTTCATCTTTACAGAAAGCCAGATATGAGTATACTCCCAAGCTTCCGGGAATGCTCAGACATGGAATTGCAGATATCTGCGTAAAGGAAGGCGAAGAAACTCAGAGCGTGGCAGATCAGGAGAAGATCAAGGCACTGTTCCCCAACACCTATGGAAAGAAGGAGATCACTTTCCAGAAGGGAAGCAATACCTCCGAGGCAAAGAAGCAGGTGGTAGGCGTAATCCTTTCCGGTGGACAGGCACCTGGCGGACACAATGTAATCTGCGGTTTATATGATGCCTTAAAGGCAACCAATGCAGACAATGTTCTGTATGGCTTCAAAAAAGGCCCCAGCGGCCTAATCGAGGATGATTACCTGATCTTTGATGACGAATACATTAATCAGTACAGAAATACCGGCGGTTTCGATATTATCGGTTCCGGCAGAACCAAACTTGAGACAAAAGAGCAGTTTGCAGTTGCAGCAGAGGTCTGCAAGAAGCATGGAATTACTGCAATCGTGATCATCGGCGGAGATGACTCCAATACCAATGCCGCAGTGCTTGCAGAGTACTTTGCAGCAAATAATACAGGCGTTCAGGTAATTGGCTGTCCCAAGACCATTGACGGTGACTTAAAGAACGAGGATATTGAATGCTCCTTCGGTTTCGACACCGCAGCTAAGACTTACAGCGAGCTGATCGGCAACATTGAAAGAGATGCAAACTCTGCAAAGAAGTATTGGCATTTCATTAAGGTTATGGGACGTTCCGCTTCCCATGTAGCGCTGGAGTGTGCACTGGAAACACAGCCTAACATCTGCCTGGTATCAGAAGAGGTAGCTGAAAAGAAGATGTCTCTTTCCCAGATTGCAGATTATATTGCCGACTCTGTAGAAAAGAGAGCAGAAAAGGGAATGAACTTTGGCGTTGCCATTATTCCGGAAGGCGTTGTAGAATTTGTTCCTGAATTTTCCAAGCTGATTCAGGAGATCAACGAGCTTTTAGCTGGCAGCAAGGCAGATGCCTTTAATGCGCTTCCTACCTGGAAAGAAAAATATGCTTTCATTGAAAACGGACTTACGAAGGAGTCCATGGCAGTATTTGCTATTCTTCCGGAAGGCATTCAGCAGCAGTTATTCTTAGAGAGAGATCCTCACGGCAACGTACAGGTTTCCCTGATCGAGTCCGAGAAGCTGTTCTCTGCACTGGTTGCTGATAAGCTGGCACAGAGAAAGAAAGCTGGCACATACCATGGTAAGTTCGGCACACTGCATCACTTCTTCGGATATGAAGGAAGATGTGCATTCCCTTCTAACTTTGACTCCGATTACTGCTATTCCTTAGGATATAATGCATTTATGCTGATCCAGTATGGATATAACGGTTACCTTTCCAAGGTTTCCAATCTTTCCAAGCCGGCAACAGAGTGGGTTGCAGGCGGTATGCCCATCACAAAGATGATGAATATGGAAAGAAGACATGGAGAGGATAAGCCTGTTATCCGCAAGGCGCTGGTTGAACTGGAAGGAAAGCCTTTTAAATACTTTGAAGAACACAGAGATAAGTGGGCTGTTGAGACCTGCTACGTTTATCCGGGTGCAATTCAGTATTACGGACCTGCTGAGGTTTGTGACATTACAACCAAGACACTGGCATTAGAGCAGGCATAAATACTGCAGGCAAGAAAAGCGAAAGATCCTGATTGATTCAAAAGGAAGGCAGTCAGGATCTTTTTTATGTGATAACATATTTGTTCAAAAGAGGTATCATTTACGCTGCAGGGAAAGGAATTTGAACATGAGAAAGCCGGAGCTTTTAATCCCGGCAGGGGATTTGGAAACATTAAAAATCGCAGTAGCTTACGGGGCTGATGCCGTTTATTTAGGCGGAGAGGCATTCAGTCTGCGTGCCAAGGCCAAAAACTTTTCCATGGAGGAGCTAAGGGAGGGGATTGCCTTTGCCCATGAGCGGAAGGTAAGAGTTTATGTGGCGGCAAATGTGTTTGCCCATGGGCAGGAGCTTCCCGGCGTGGAAAGCTACTTTGAAAAGCTCAGGGAATTAAAGCCGGATGCGCTGATCCTTTCTGATCCGGGAGTGATCATGCTTGCCAAAAAACTTTTGCCGGAAGCGGAAATCCATATCAGTACCCAGTGGAGTAATACAAACTACGAGACCTTTTTGTTCTGGTACAGACAGGGAGCAAGCAAAGTGGTTGCTGCAAGGGAACTGAGCTTATCGGAGATCCGGGAGATCAGGGAGCACATTCCTGCAGATCTTCAGATAGAGTGCTTTGTGCATGGCGCCATGTGCATTTCCTATTCGGGGAAATGCCTTTTAAGCAATTACTTTACAGGGCGGGACAGCAACCATGGAGAGTGTACTCACCCCTGCAGATGGAAATACGGCGTTTGTGATCAGAAGGAACCTATGGAGGAGCCGAAGGAGTACGTTCACCTTTTGAACTCCTGCGACCTCTGTATGGTGGATCATATTCCGGATCTGATCAAAGCGGGGATCGACAGCTTTAAAGTAGAAGGACGTATGAAGACCGCACTTTATGTGGCAACTGTGGCAAGAACCTACAGAAAGGCCATTGATGATTACCTGGAGGGAGAGGAAGTATATGCGTCCCATCTTGCATGGTACGGCCAGGAGATCAGCAAGTGCACCTACAGGGAGTTCTGCACGGGCTTTTTCTATGGAAAGCCGGATCACAGCTCCCAGATCTATGATAATAATACCTATATCCGCAACTACATCTATCTTGGCTATGGGGAGCGGATGGATGAAAAGGGGCTTCCTGTGATTACCCAGCGCAATAAATTCTGCGTAGGGGATGAGATTGAGATCATGAAGCCGGACGGCAGGAATATTCCGGTTTTAGTGCAGGCGATTTATGATGAAAACGGAAATGCCATGGACAGCGCGCCTCATCCAAAACAGGAGCTGCACCTGGTTCTTTCGGAAAAAATGGAAATTTTTGATATTCTTAGAAAGCGGCAGGAATAATTTGGAAGTCTTGTCCATATACTTATAGTGTCAAACGATACAGAAGGAGGGCATATGGCAAGAGGACAAAGAAAATCTATTGAAGAAAAGATCGCCGAAAAGGAAGAACTGATAAACGCGTTTAAGACCAGGCTGAAATCCGAGCAGGGAGAGCTTGAGGCTCTCTACCGGGAGAAAAGGGAAAAGGACTTGGAAGGATTGAGCAGGCTCTTAGACAGCACAGGGCTTTTGCCTGACGAGGCGGCAGACGTGCTGAAAGAATATGCACAAAACCATGAAAAACAACAGAGCGCCTGAATAAAAATTTCTGTTGTGCAGGAAGGATAAATGGTATAAACTAACAATATACCAAATAAAATACAAGGCCGCATTGCGGCGGAATGAGAGGAAATATGCTAGTTACGTTAATTCCCTTGTTTGATAATACCATGAGTGTACGGGCCTACTCGCTGTTTACCCAGAAGGAAAATCTGCTTTTAAACCCTTTTTCCCAGGGATCGGGAAGGCATGATGGAGCGGCGCAGATCCCAGGGCTGGATGTGATTGAAAGTATGGGGATCGAAACCCTTTCCGCAGATAAAGAGGTTTTTGTCACCATCAACAATATTTCGATCTTTACAGACATCAGTGCCAACTGTAAAGCACCTCATGAGAGGATCGTTCTTCTGATGGATGATGCGATCACTCCGGATGAAATGTATATAAAGCGGCTTGGAGAGCTGAAGAAGGAAGGCTATAAGCTTGCGATCAGAAAGCTCCAGGTGGCGCAGTTTGAAGCATACAGGCAGGTTCTTCTTCTGATGGACTATGTGCTGTTAGATCATAAGCGCATTGATATTACGAAGGCAAGGATTTATTTTTCCAAGATTTATCCCAACGTAAAGCTGTGTGCAGGAAATATTCCGGATCAGGAAACCTATGAGGCGCTTTGCAAAGAAGGCGGCTACGAACTTTATGAAGGAGAGTTTTACCGCGTACCCGTTACCAAGGGAGAAACAGAGGTAGCTCCCTTAAAGGTCAGCTATATCGAACTGCTTAACCTGGTGAACTCCCCGGATTTCGACCTGACTAAGGCGGCAGATATTATCGGACATGATACGGCCCTTGTGATTTCCCTTTTGAAAATGGTAAACCGTATGTCTGTAAACTCCGAGATCACCTCCATCCGGCATGCTGCAGCTATGCTGGGACAAAGAGAACTTAAGAGATGGATCAATACAGCGGTTACCAACGAGCTGTATGCGGATAAGCCCAACGAAATTACAAGATTGTCCCTGCTCAGGGCAAAATTTGCAGAAAATCTGGCGCCCGCTTTCGGGCTGGCGGCTCAGGGGTCTGAGCTGTTCCTGGCAGGTTTGTTTTCCGTGCTGGATCTGATCTTAAATAAGCCCATGGAAGAGGCTTTGAAGATGGTTAAGGTATCGAAGGAAATTAGTGACGTTCTGGTAAAGGATACCGGAAAGCTTGCTCCGGTTATGGACTTTGTCCATCAGTATGAGGAAGCCAACTGGCAGGAGGTTTCCCGTCTTATGATCCTGGATGAGATCGGTATGGATACGGTCTACGAGGCCTATGTTCATAGCCTGCAGTGGTACCGGGATCTGTTTTCCGACTAGAAATAAAAAGTGCGTGTTCTTTTGGCGACACGCACTTTTTTTATATCTACAATTAAGAAAGCTCCTCGGGATAGCCGTCTGCTCTGCCGCCTACCTTAATGCCGTTTACTTCTACCTGGTCGCTGAGCTCAATCACAAGACAGCGCTTTCCTTCCACTGTCATGGCGGTTACCAGATCTGCACGTTCCGGATTTACCTTGATGACAACATCCGGGGTTTTGACCTCAAAGCTTCTGGTGTTGGCAACATTGTTTACCAGGAGAGAAGTAGTTTCCCCTGCGGCAGCATCATAAAGCTGATCAAAGGTTTCCAGCTTTTCTTCCTCTACGCCGCTCTTTTCAAACAGGGTTTTGACCTGCTTTTTATCCAGGGTGAGAGGCTCTGGGATTTCCTTGTGTTCTTCTATCATCTCCGTCAAATTTTCATGAATGCTTTTTACAACCTCATAATCGGCATCTTCGCCCAGGGTCTCCTCGATCAGCGTCTGAAAGGTTTCCTTCTGGCTTCCGGCGGTAAGGGGAAGAGAGCAGCCTAAAATGTCCGTTACAAATTCCTGATGAGGCTCCTCGGGATTTTTGGAGTAATAAAGGGTGCTGTGAATATCACTGGCACGATCGTTAAAGCTGGGAAAGAGAAAGCCGCATTCCGGCATTTCCACCACCCAGTCCCGTATCCTGTTATGGAATTCATTAGCGGCTGCATCATAGGAAAGCCCGGGTTTGGAAAGATTGACAGGGCAAATGCAGCATAACACATATTCAAATACAGAATCGGAAGCATCCTCCATGGTCAGGCCGTCCGTAGTTTTTCCGGGAACGTCGTAGGCGTCGTGGATAATCAGGATCAGGTAATTGCCCACATATTCGTAGGAGCTGATGATCCGGTCATAAAACTGAGAGAGAAGCTCTTCGTCCTTTAATTTGCTGTCACGCAGCTTCAGAAGGAATTCCTGTGTGCCTCCTGCTTCCTCAGAAGAGAGGGGAAAGTCCAGGTTTAAAAGATTTTTTCCAAGAGTGCCGGACAGGGTTTTGCGCAGCAGCTCAAAATATTTAAAGATTTCTTCTTCCGGAAGAGAAAGAAAGGCCTCCTTAAACTCGGTCTTCCTATTTTTTTCACCGTCCACATAGCAGCCGCAGATCCGTGTGATTGAGCAATTACTCGGCGTATACAGACGTTTTAATTCATTGACTTCCTGCTTGATCATGCGGGCATTTCCTCCTTAGATTTTTCCTGCTTTTCCTGTTCCTTTAAGTTTTTCTGGGCAGTGGAAAGCATTAATTTGATCCGGTTAAGCTGGTTGACCTCGCTGGCACCGGGATCATAGTCGATTGCAACAATATTGCTTAAAGGATAGTGATGGCGGAGCTCTTTGATGACCCCTTTTCCTACCACATGGTTGGGAAGGCAGGCAAAAGGCTGGGTGCAGACGATATTGTTTACGCCGCTGTGGATCAGTTCGATCATTTCACCGGTCAAAAACCATCCTTCTCCGGTCTGGTTGCCGATGGAAACAATGGAGCTTGCATATTTTACGGTCTTGTAAATGCTGGTGGGCGGTGTAAAGTTCCGGCTCTTTTTCAGAGCCTTTGTAGCGCCGTTTCTTAAAAACTCAAGGCCGTCGATGCCAAGTCTTGAGATCAGTGCCGCTTTTTTGCTCATGCCAAGCTGATCAGCCTTGTAGATCTGATTGTAAAAGCAGTAGAGCATGAAATCCAAAAGATCGGGAACAACGGCTTCAGCGCCTTCCGCTTCCAGAAGCTCTACCAGATGGTTGTTAGCGGCAGGAGCAAATTTTACCAGAATTTCCCCTACAATGCCGACCCGGGGCTTGGAAACGCCGGTGGTAGGGATGGCGTCAAAGTCCTCTACGATCTGACGGCACATTTTTTGGAATTTGAAAAAGCTCATGTGCTTTGCAGACACAAAGGTCTGGCACTTTTTCAGCCATTTCTGATGGAGGGCGTCAACGCTTCCTTTTTCCTTTTCGTAAGGACGCATCCGGTAAACACATCTCATGAACAGATCCCCGAAAACAGCGCCGTAAGCAGTGCGCATCAGCATATTGAGATCCAGCTTAAAGCCCGGATTGGTTTCAATACCGCCCATGTTCAGGGAAATAACGGGAACCTGCGGAATACCGGCTTTTTCCAGGGCCCTGCGGATAAATCCGATATAATTGGTGGCACGGCATCCGCCGCCGGTCTGCGTCATAATGACCGCCACCTTATTAACGTCATATTTTCCGGATAACAGAGCATCCATGATCTGTCCCACCACCATAAGGGAAGGGTAGCAGGCGTCGTTGTTAACGTATTTAAGGCCAACATCTACCGCATGTCTGTTGTCATTGGGTAAAACCTCAAAATGGTAGCCGCAGGCATTAAAGGCAGGCTCTAAGAGATCCAGGTGAATAGGAGAAAGCTGTGGACAGAGAATGGTATATTCCTGCCGCATCTCCTCCGTAAATTTTACCTTGTGGATAGCAGAAGACTGGATGGTTCTTTCTTCCTTTTTCTGTTCCCGGACGCGGATTGCGGAAAGAAGGGAACGGATACGGATCCTGGCCGCTCCAAGATTGTTTACCTCATCGATCTTTAAGCAGGTATAGATCTTGCCGGAGCCGGTAAGGATGTCATTTACCTGATCCGTGGTGACTGCGTCCAGACCGCAGCCAAAGGAATTAAGCTGGATCAGATCAAGGTCTTCTGTAGTTTTCACATAGCTTGCAGCCGCATAGAGCCTGGAGTGGTACATCCACTGGTCGGATACGATTAAGGGCCGCTCCGGCTTTGCAAGATGGGAAATGGAGTCCTCCGTTAAAACGGCAATATTGTAGGAGGTGATCAGCTCCGGAATTCCATGATTGATCTCCGGGTCAATATGGTAAGGGCGGCCTGCAAGAACGATCCCTCTGTGGCCGGTTTCCCTCATCCATTTTAAAACTTCCTCTCCCTTGCGGTACATATCCTGCCTTGCCCGTTCAAGCTCCTCCCAGGCTGCCTTTGCCGCTTCCATGACCTCGGAAACAGGCAGCTCCTTAAATTCCTTGGAAAGCGCTTCCGTAACGGTTTTAAGGTCACGGAAAGACATAAAGGGATTGCGCAGGATCACCTCCCCGCGGCCGATCTCTTCCATATTGTTTTTGATATTTTCAGAGTAGGAGGTGACGATCGGGCAGTTATAGTGATTGTTTGCCTCGGTAAATTCGTTCCTCTCATAAAAGAGAGCGGGATAAAAGATAAAGTCAACCCTCTGGTTGATCAGCCATGCCACATGTCCGTGAGCTAATTTTGCAGGATAGCATTCGGATTCGCTGGGAATGGATTCAATGCCAAGCTCATAAATTTTTCGGTTGGACAGAGGGGACAGGATGACCCGGTAGCCCAGCTTTGTAAAAAAGGTAGCCCAGAAGGGGTAATTTTCGTACATATTGAGCACTCTTGGAATGCCCACAGTCCCTCTTTTTGCCTGGTCGGCAGGAAGGACTTCGTAATCAAAGATTCTTTTGAGCTTATAGTCAAAAAGATTGGGAATCCCGTTTGCGTTTTTCTGCTTTCCAATGCCGCGCTCGCAGCGGTTGCCGGAAATATACTGACGGCCGCCGGAAAATTTGTTAATGGTAAGGCGACAGTTGTTGGTACAGCCCTTGCATTTAGCCATGCTGGTTTCAAACTGCAGATTTACAATGTCATCAAAGGAAAGCATGGTAGTTTCGTAGCCTTCCGAAAACCGCTCCCTGGCAATAAGGGCGGCGCCAAAGGCGCCCATGATGCCTGCAATGTCAGGACGGACCGCCTTGCATCCGGCAATTTTTTCAAAGCTGCGCAGAACGGCATCATTGTAAAAGGTTCCGCCCTGTACCACAATGTTCCTGCCCAGGGCAGAAGCGTCGGAAACCTTAATCACCTTAAATAACGCATTTTTGATGACAGAATAAGCAAGACCGGCAGAAATATCAGGAACGGAAGCCCCTTCCTTCTGGGCCTGCTTTACCTTGGAATTCATAAATACCGTACATCTGGTACCGAGATCGATAGGATGCTCGGCAAAGAGAGCGGCCTTTGCAAAATCCTCCACGCTGTAATTTAATGACTTGGCAAAGGTTTCAATAAAGGAACCGCAGCCAGAGGAGCAGGCTTCATTGAGCTGTACACTGTCTACGGTCTGATTTTTGATCTTAATGCACTTCATGTCCTGGCCGCCGATGTCCAGAATACAGTCAACGGAAGGATCAAAAAAGGCGGCGGCATAGTAGTGGGCAACTGTTTCTACCTCGCCGTCATCCAGAAGAAAGGCAGCCTTCATCAGCGCTTCTCCATAGCCTGTGGAGCAGGAGCGCACAATGGAAGCGCCCTCCGGTAAGAGAGCCTTGATTTCTTTTATGGAACGGATGGCCGTTTTTAAGGGACTTCCGTCATTGCTGCTGTAGAAGGAATAAAGAAGAGAGCCGTCCTCGCCTACAAGAGCAATCTTGGTAGTGGTGCTTCCCGCATCGATCCCCAAAAAGCAGTTGCCCTGATAGGAAGACAGATCAGCAGTCTGTACATGATGTCTGCTGTGTCTTGTCTTAAAGCTTTCATATTCTTCGTGAGAGGAAAAAAGCGGCTCCATACGTTCTACTTCAAATTCCATTTTAATATCGGAGGAAAGCTTTGAAACCATTTCCTCCATGGAGTAGGAAACCTCCTCCTTGGCATTCATGGCAGAGCCGATAGCCGCAAAAAGATGGGAGTGCTCTGTCTTTATGACATGCTCATCATCTAATTTTAAGGTGCGGATAAAGCTGGCCTTCAGCTCGGAAAGGAAGTGCAGGGGGCCGCCCAAAAAGGCAACATGTCCCCGGATCGGCTTGCCGCAGGCAAGACCGCTGATGGTCTGGTTGACAACCGCCTGGAAAATAGAGGCGGAAAGATCCTCCTTGGTAGCACCGTCATTGATCAGGGGCTGAATGTCGGATTTGGCAAAAACGCCGCAGCGCGCCGCAATGGTATAGAGAGAACGATAGCCTTTGGCATATTCGTTTAAGCCCGTGGCGTCTGTCTGGAGAAGGGATGCCATCTGATCGATAAAAGAGCCGGTTCCTCCGGCGCAGATACCGTTCATACGCTGCTCCACGTTGCCGCCTTCAAAATAAATGATCTTTGCATCCTCGCCGCCAAGCTCAATGGCAACATCTGTTTTCGGGGCGATTTCCTTCAGGGCTGTTGCAACGGAGATGACCTCCTGCACAAAGGGAACCTGCAGATGATTGGCAAGCGTCAGGCCGCCGGAGCCGGTGATCATGGGGTGCAGCGTAATATTTCCAAGCTGATCGTAAGCTTCTTTTAATAGATCAGAGAGGGTTTCCCTGATATTTGCAAAATGTCTTTTGTAGTCTGAGAACAGAATATTATGAGCATTATCCAAAATGGCAATCTTCACCGTGGTAGAACCAATGTCAATGCCAAGCGTATAGTGATCTGTGTTCATAATGTACCGCCTTTCTAAATAAAAATATGTGGAAAATTTCTTTCCTATTATTAGTGTAGCGCATGTTTAGACATACTTTGTAATTATACGACACAGAATATTAAAATGCAACGCAGGAAAATAAACAATTTCTTAAAAAAAAATAACCTTTGTTTACATTTGAAAATGGGAATGTTAGAATATAAACTGTTTCAGAATGCCTGATAATAAAGACAGAAGGAGTGATTGGATTTAGAATGAAACCAATGGGAAATTTTGAAAAGAAATACGGAAAATACGCAATAAAAAATCTTTCTCTGGTATTGATCATCTGCTATGCCTTTGGATATCTGTTTGAGATGATTTATCCGGATTTTTTACAATATCTGTATCTGAATCCTTATCAGATCCTGTTTCATGGACAGGTATGGAGACTGGTGACATGGATCATCGTGCCGCCTTCCAGCTTTGACTTCTTTACATTGATCACCCTTTATTTTTACTATTCCATAGGAACAACCCTTGAGCGCACCTGGGGAACCTACAGGTATAATGTCTATCTGTTTTCCGGCGCCCTTTTTACCATAACCGGAGCTTTTTTGCTGCTGGGGTATTCCTTCCTGTTCCAGAAGGATCTGATGGCAGCCTATGGAGCAGACTATTTCCGGATGGTTTCCGGGATGTTCAGCACCTATTATGTGAATATGTCGATCTTTCTGGCCTTTGCGGCTACCTTCCCCAATATGCAGGTGCTTCTCTTTTTCTTTATTCCCATTAAAGTGAAAATATTAGGGATCCTTTATGGGGTGATGCTGGCTTATCAGTTTATTGCCGGGTATGGCCAGGGATATGAGATCCTTTCTGTGGCAAACCGATTTGTGATCGCAGCATCTCTTATGAATTTTATAGTATTTTTCTTTACCAGCAGGGGAAAGATCCATATGTCGCCAAGGCAGGTAAAGCGGCGCATGCAGTTCCAGCATGATGTGAAAACGGCAAACAAGATCACCAGACATAAATGTGCGGTCTGCGGAAGGACGGAGGTTACAAACCCGGAGCTGGAATTCCGCTTCTGTTCCAAGTGCGATGGAAATTATGAGTATTGCTCGGATCATATATTTACCCATACCCATGTAAAGTATGGAGTGAAGGAAGAAAAGAAGGGAGAGGGACAGGTTTAGATATGGCACAGGACAGAGAAATTTTATTTGCAAAAGCCCTTGCAGCTGTTACCAGAAAAGCCAAAGAGCAGGGAGGAATGATCTCGCAGGAAGAAGTAGAGCGGGCCTTTGAGGAGCTTTCCCTTTCTGAGGAACAGTTTGCCATGGTCTTTGACTATCTGAATAAAAACCGGATCGGAATTGGAGAGCCTCTTGATCCTTCTGAGTATCTGACAGAAGAGGAGACCGATTATCTGAAGGAATACCAGAAGGAGATAGAACTGCTTGAGGATATTTCGGAGGGGGAAAAGGAAGCGCTTCTTCTTTCGGCAATGGCAGGACAGACCACGGCCCAGGAAAGGCTGATACGCTTTTATCTCAAAAAGGTAGTGGAAATTTCAAAGCTGTATTCCGGACAGGGCGTATTTTTGGAGGATCTGATCGGAGAGGGAAATGTGGCTTTGACAGCAGGAGTGACCATGCTGGGAAGCCAGGAGCATGCCGCAGAAGCAGAGGGGATGCTGATGAAGCTTGTCATGGATGCCATGGAGGACTGTATTGCTGAGAACATGCAGGAGGCAGAAAAGGACAAGAAGGTCTTAGGACGGGTCAATAAGGTTGCCGCAAAGGCAAAAGAGCTTGCAGAAGATATGCATAGGAAGGTTACGGTACAGGAGCTTTCGGAGGAAACGGGGATTTCCAGGAAGGCAATCGAGGACGCAATGAGGATCAGCGGATATACCATAGAAGATTTGGAAAGGCAGTCATGAATATTAAGGAATTCACAGGTGCAAAAACAAATTACGAGGATTTTAAATATGTGATGCAGGATAACGGAAACATTTATCTTGGCGCAAAGTATTCCTTCCAGGAACTATTGGAGGAAGAGATGGTTCCCTTTAAATTAAAGGCGATTATCTCACAGTACGTTTTAAAAGAGGCTGATCGGGATACAACCCTGGAAAGCCAGTTTTATTACCTGGAACCGGAGGGCTTTTTGTATGAAACGTTCCGGCAGCTGAAGGTAAAGGTGAAGGTACAAAGACAGAAGGAGCGGAAAACCCTGTTTGGGAAAAAGAAGCTGGAATACAAAGAAGAGATCCTTTCCCTGAAGGAACTGACAGAGATCAATCTTGCAAGAAAAAAAGGTTCCGGCATGCTGATCCGGGAGATCGTGATCTCCAAGCTTGCCATGATGACCTTTACCGTGTAGTGGAAAATAAAAAGAAAAGGAAGTAAAAAAGCATGAACCAAAAACTGGATCACCTGACAGAATATGAGGTGTTAGAGCACAGATGGATAGAGGATCTGAATTCAGAAGGCTGTCTTTTGAAGCATAAAAAGACGGGAGCAAGAGTGGCCCTTCTGTTAAATGATGATGAGAATAAAGTGTTTTACATCGGATTTCGCACGCCGCCCACAGACAGCACGGGAGTGGCGCACATTCTGGAGCATTCCGTCCTGTGTGGATCGGAGCATTTCCCGGTGAAGGATCCGTTTATTGAACTGGCAAAGGGATCCTTAAATACCTTTTTAAATGCCATGACCTATCCGGATAAAACCGTTTATCCCGTAGCAAGCTGCAATGACAAGGATTTTAAGAATTTGGTCCACGTTTACCTGGATGCTGTTTTTTATCCCAATATTTACAGGGAAGAAAAGATCTTCCGTCAGGAGGGCTGGCACTATGAGCTGGAGAGTCCGGAGGAGGAGCTGAAGATCAACGGCGTTGTGTATAATGAAATGAAGGGGGCCTTTTCCTCACCGGATGATGTGGTAGAAAGGGAAATCATGAATTCTCTTTATCCTGACATCACCTACGGTCTGGAATCGGGCGGGGATCCGGATGTGATCCCGGAGCTCACCTATGAGGATTTCCTTTCCTTCCACAAGAAATTTTATCATCCCTCCAACAGCTATATTTATCTTTACGGAAATCTGGACGCGCTGGAATATCTGGAATATCTGGACAAAGAGTATTTAGGCAGCTTTGACAGCCTGCAGGTGGATTCTGAGGTAGGAAAGCAGGAGGCATTTAAGGCGCCACAGAATATCAGAAAGCAGTATTCCGTTATGGAGGAGGAAACAGCAGAGGGGAACTATTATCTGACGTATAATGTTTCCATGGGAAGCAGCCTTGACAGGGAGCTTTATGCAGCCATGGATATTCTGGATTATGTGCTCTGTTCTGCACCGGGAGCGGCAGTAAAGCAGGCGCTGATCGATAAAGGCATTGGAAAGGATGTTTATACCACCCTTGAAAATGGGATCGGCCAGCCTTATTTTTCCATCATTGCCAAAAACGCAGATGAGGATCAGCTGAAGGAATTTGTGGAGACCATAGAAGAAACCTTAAAGGAACAGGTAAGGAAGGGGCTGAACAAAAAGGCTCTTTTGGCAGCCATTAATTATTTTGAATTTAAATACCGGGAGGCTGATTACGGGTCTTATCCAAGGGGACTGATCCTGGGACTGCAGGCCCTTGACAGCTGGCTGTATGATGAAACAAAACCGTTTCTGCATATTGAGGCCAATGAAACCTACGGAAAGTTAAAGGCTTCCATTGACCAGGGATATTTTGAAGGACTGATCAAAACCTACCTTCTTGAAAATCATCATAAGACCATCCTGGTGGTAGAGCCGGTGCCGGGACTGACCACAAGGAAGGATCAGGCTCTTGCTGAAAAGTTAAAGGCCTATAAAGCGTCATTAACCGGGGAGCAGATCGAACAGATCGTGGATCAGACCCATGGACTTTTAGCATATCAGGAAGAAGAGGACAGCCCGGAAGCGCTTGCAACCATTCCGCTGCTGAAAAGAGAGGATATGAAAAAGGAAGTGGCGCCTTATGTCAATGAGGTGAAAAAGGCAGGAAAGACCACGCTTTTATATCATAATGTTTTCACCAACGGAATTGGCTACCTGAACCTGGTCTTCGATTTAAAGAAGGTACCGGAGCGGCTTCTGCCTTATGTGGGAATCTTGAAATCCGCCCTTACCATGGTCAGTACGAAGAACTTCGGATATGGAGAATTGTTTAACGAGATCAACATCCATACCGGAGGGATCCAGACGGTAGTGAATACCTATACCAATGCAGAGAACATGAAGGAGTATAAGGCAACCCTGGAGATCCGTGCAAAGGTGCTTTATGAAAAGAGGGATAAAGCGTTAGAGCTGATGAAGGAGATCCTTCTTACTTCAGATTTTGAGGATACCAAGCGGCTTTATGAGATCATCTGCGAAGCAAAATCAAGAATGCAGGCGTCCATGACGGGGGCAGGCCATTCCACAGCGCTGATCCGCACCCTTGCTTATTTTTCACCGACTGCCGTTTTTTCGGAAAAAATAAGCGGAATTCCCCAGTATCGTCTGTTGGAAGAGCTGGAAAAGAACTTTGACGAGAAGAAGCAGCAGCTTACAGCCGATTTAAAGGAACTGATCCGTTACATTTTCAGACCTGAAAATCTGCTGGTGGATTATACGGCGGCGCCTGAGGGCTTAAAGGGGCTTTCAGAGGAGATAGAAAAGTTTGTGCCGGATCTGATTACCTCAGAGCTTCGGGAAGAGGGCTTTACGTTAAAGGCAGAAAAGAAAAACGAAGGCTTTATGACTGCCGGACAGGTACAGTATGTATGCCGTGCAGGAAATTTTGCGGACAAAGGCCTTCCCTATACGGGAGCCCTTAAGGTATTAAAGGTTATGATGGGATATGATTATCTGTGGAACCAGGTAAGAGTAAAAGGCGGGGCATACGGATGTATGTGCGGATTTTACAAAAACGGGGACGGATATTTTGTTTCCTATCGCGATCCTAACCTGCAAAAGACCATAGAGGTCTATGAAAATGCGGCGCAGTACATTAAGAACGCCAAGCTGGATGAGCGTATGGTAACGCAGTTCATTATCGGAGCGATCAGTGAACTGGACACGCCAATGACTCCTGCTACCAAGGGTCTTTATTCCATGGGAGGGTATCTGACCGGACTGTCCATGGAGCGGGTACAGAAGGAAAGAGAGGAACTGTTGGCAACCACCAGGGAGACCTTATGCGGCTTATACAAGTATGTACAGGCGTTTATGGATGGGGAGTATCTGTGCGTCATTGGAAACGGAGAAAAAATAAAAGAAAATAAAGAGCTTTTTTACAAGGTAGAACAATTATTTCACTAAATGCCATAAATAAGGGCAGCTTTGAACGTATCTGGTACAACTGATAACAATGCTGTGGTTGACAGCACAGGATCGGATGGAACGATCGGAAAAAGGGAGGAAGCAAAATGAAAAAGAGAACAGGAGTAAAAAATGCGGTATGGGCTTTGGCCCTTGTGACACTTCTTCTTGGAGGCTGCGGCAGTAAAGCGGACAGAAGCAGTGCCACAGCGGCAGACATGGAGATGGCGGAGGAAGCAGCCTATGATGCTGATGGCGCCTATCTGTCTGACGATATTTACAGCGTTGATTCTGCGGAAGTAACTGATGATGTAGCAGAGAATGGGGCCGCAACGCCTCAGGTAGAGGATACAAGCCGAAAGCTGATCAAAAACGTAAATCTTTCGGTGGAAACGGAAACCTTCGAAGAACTGCTTGCAACGATCACGGAAAAGACAGAGAGCTTTTCCGGCTACATAGAAGAAAGCTATACCTACAATGGCAGCAACTATTATGGAAGAGGAACCAGAAATGCGTCTATGACCGTACGGATACCGGCACAACAGCTGGACGCCTTTTTATCCTCTGTTTCAGAGGTGTCCAATGTGATCAGCCGAAATGACAGTGTCAGTGATGTGACGCTGCAGTATGTGGATATGGAAAGCCATAAAAAGGCCCTTACGGCAGAACAGGACAGACTGCTTGAGCTTTTGGAACAGGCAGAGAGCGTTGAGGATATTATTACCATCGAGAGCAGACTTTCTGATGTGAGATACCAGATCGAAAGCATGGAATCTCAGCTTCGGACTCTTCAAAACCAGGTTTCCTACAGCACCGTATATCTGGATATACAGGAAGTGGAAAAACTGACGCCGGTAGAAGAGCAGACCCGGGGAGAAATGATCAGAGAAGGGTTTGTGGACAGCCTGTACGGAGTAGGAAACGGACTGCTTGACTTCGGCACGGCAGTGATCATTGATCTGCCTTATCTGGTAGTGTGGGCGGCAGTTATCCTGCTAGTGATCTTGATCATCAGGCTTTTAAGAAAGCACAGAAAAAATAAAGAGCAGAAAAAGATGCAGGAAAAACAGGAAAAGGACATAAAAGAAACTGCTGCGGAAGCTGTAAATAAAACAGATATGCCATAAGCAATGCTGCAGGCATGGAAATGAGGAAAAGATGAGTGACCAGTATAAATCCGGATTTGCCGCCCTGATCGGAAGGCCTAACGTAGGAAAGTCTACACTTATGAATTGTCTGATCGGGCAAAAGATCGCCATTACATCCAATAAGCCCCAGACCACAAGAAACAGGATACAGACGGTTTATACTTCGGAAAAGGGACAGATCGTATTCGTAGATACGCCCGGGATCCATAAGGCGAAAAACAGACTTGGGGATTATATGGTAAATGTGGCCAGAAGAAGCCTGTCAGAGGTGGATGTGATCCTGTGGCTTGTGGAACCCAGCAATTATATCGGAGCCGGGGAGGAAAGCATCCTGGAACAGCTTTCCAGGGTAAACACCCCGGTTATACTGGTCATTAATAAGATCGACACGGTAAAAAAGGAAGAGCTGTTTGGCTTTATTGATA
>FR894558.1:35874-37802 GCA_000436115.1 Firmicutes bacterium CAG:534
TCGTTCCGGTCTCTGCCCTGAAAAAGGATAATACGGAAGAACTGCTTTCCTGCATTTTCAAATACCTTCCCTATGGGCCTGCCTTTTATGACGAGGATACGGTTACGGATCAGCCCCAGAGGCAGATCGTGGCAGAGCTGATCCGCGAAAAAGCGCTTCGCACCCTGGAAGAGGAAATTCCCCACGGAATTGCGGTTACCATTGAAAAAATGAAGCGGCGCGGAAAGATCATGGATATTGAGGCAACGATCATCTGCGAGCGGGATTCCCATAAGGGGATTATCATCGGAAAGCAGGGCTCCATGCTCAAAAGGATCGGATCCAGCGCAAGAAGGGATATCGAGGAAATGCTGGAGTGCAAAGTGAATTTGCAGCTTTGGGTAAAGGTAAAAAAGGACTGGAGGGACAGCGAGTTCCTTTTGAAAAATTTCGGATATAATCCGAAGGATGGCGAATAGAAACAGGAAAAAAGTAAACCCTAATATCATACTTTTTGATAATAGGGGGCACAAGATGAGAGAGATAAATTACTGGGAGCAGTTTTTATGCTCGGGAAAGATCGAGGATTATCTGGCCTACCGGGGAAAGGAAGAGGAAGGCCGCCGGGAAAGAGGCTGTGAGGGGGCTTTTTCACATGCAGGAACAGGTCAGTGTTACAGGGATGATATTGAAAGCAGAGCCGGTCGGGGAATATGACAGGCGGGTTGTAATACTTACAAAGGAGAGAGGGAAGCTGACAGCGTTTGCCAGAGGCGCCAGGAAACAGGGCAGCAGGCTGTTGGCGGCCACCGCTCCTTTTTGCTTTGGAAAATTTCAGCTCTACGAAGGACGGAGCGCATACAGCATGGGAGAGGCCGTGATCAGCAATTATTTTGAAGGCCTCCGCGAAGATTTTGAACAGGCCTGCTTTGGAATGTATTTCCTTGAGGTGATGGATTATTATACCCGGGAAAACAATGATGAAAAGGAGATGTTGAAGCTTTTGTATCAGACGCTGAGAGCCATTCAGCATAAGGGACTGTCCCATCTTCTGGTACGATACATATTTGAGATCAAGGCTCTGGCGCTGAATGGGGAATATCCCGGACTTCCGGGAAAAGAAGAGGATTATCTTCCGTCTACCGTGTTTGCCCTTTCCTATATCGTGAATACGACCATAGAAAAACTGTATACCTTCACGGTAACGGAGGAGGTGCTGCGGGAGCTTTCTTTCATTGCAGGAAACTATCAAAAACGGTTTATAGACCGGAAGCTGAAAAGCCTTGAGATCCTGGATCAGCTTTTTCCAGAAATGTTTGTTGAAAAATAGAGGTAAGTCATATATAATGGATGGGGTAAATTGACAGAAGAAATAAAGAAAGAAGCAGAATGGAGTTTGAAATGAGAGGGAGCCTTAAAAAGAAGGCCGTTATGGCAGCCGTACTGATGATAAACGGAATGCTGTTTTTGTCTGCCTGCGCAGGAGAGGAACAGATCGATAACCGGATCACGATTCATAAGGACGGAGTGGTAGAGGCTCATATGGAAGAGAGCTTTGAGCAAAGCTACTATGATAAGGACGAACTGCAGCAGATGATCCTGCAGGAGGCGGCAGATTATAACAGGCAGATGGGAAGCGCCTGCATTTCGGTAGATAAGGTAGAGATAAAGGACGGAAAGGCCATGGCGGAAATGTCCTTTCAGAAAGCAGGGGATTATGCAGCCTTTAACAAAACCCTGTTTTTTGTGGGAACTCCCGCAGAGGCGTCCCTGGAGGGCTATGAGCTGAATATTGTCCTTTCCGGTGTGAAAAACGAAAACGAGACCTTGGCAAAGGCAGACATCCTTGCAGCAGAGCAGAAGCTCCTGATTATGTCTGTGGCAGAACCGGTTTATCTTCCGGGGAAGGCATGCTATGTCAGTGAAAATGTACAGGTATCCAAGGATCG
>FR894558.1:37831-48030 GCA_000436115.1 Firmicutes bacterium CAG:534
GTATGGCTTACAGGGGAAGAGCAGGAAGCCGGATACGTTTTATATCAGTAATTGACCTGCCACATGGCGGGATGGGTCATTAATAAACAAAGAACGAAAGGTATGTGTGTGATGGAAAAGACGATGGACAAAATTGTTGCACTGGCAAAATCAAGAGGGTTTGTGCATCCCGGAAGTGAGATTTACGGCGGGCTTGCAAATACCTGGGATTTTGGAATTCTCGGTGTGGAGCTGAAGAATAATATTAAGCAGGCATGGTGGCAGAAATTTGTAAAGGAAAGCCCTACCAATGTTGGCGTGGACTGTGCGATCTTAATGAACCCCCAGACCTGGGTGGCATCCGGACATCTTGGCAGCTTTTCAGATCCGCTAATGGACTGTAAGGAATGCCATGAGCGTTTCCGTGCGGATAAGATCATTGAGGATTACGTTCAGGAAAATGGCATGGAGCTTGAAAGCTCTGTGGATGGCTGGACCCAGGAGCAGATGAAGAATTTTATCGAGGAGCATAATATTCCCTGTCCTTCCTGCGGAAAACATAATTTTACAGATATCCGTCAGTTTAACCTGATGTTTAAGACCTTCCAGGGCGTAACGGAGGATGCAAAAAACACGGTTTATTTAAGACCGGAGACAGCTCAGGGTATCTTTGTAAACTTTAAAAATGTACAGAGAACCTCCAGAAAGAAGATCCCCTTTGGCATCTGCCAGGTGGGCAAGTCTTTCCGTAACGAGATCACTCCCGGGAACTTTATTTTCAGAGTAAGAGAATTTGAGCAGATGGAAATGGAGTTTTTCTGTGAGCCGGATACAGACCTTGAATGGTTTGCATACTGGAAGAAATACTGTATCGACTTCCTGAAGTCACTGGGAATGAAGGAAGAGGAAATGCGTGTGCGCGACCATGACAAGGAAGAGCTTTCCTTCTATTCTAAAGCAACAACGGATGTGGAATTCCTGTTCCCCTTTGGCTGGGGCGAACTGTGGGGAATTGCAGACAGAACCGACTATGATCTGACCCAGCATCAGAATACCTCAGGAGAGGATCTGACCTACTTTGACGATCAGAAAAACTGGAGATATATCCCTTATGTAATTGAGCCTTCTGTTGGCGTAGAGCGTCTTTTCCTGGCATTCCTCTGCGGCGCTTATGATGAGGAAGAGATCGGGGAGGGTGATGTGCGTACCGTGCTTCATTTCCATCCTGCGCTGGCACCTGTTAAGATCGGTGTGCTTCCCCTTTCCAAGAAGCTGAATGAAGGGGCAGAAAAGATCTACAATCAGCTTTCCAAGAAGTATAACTGTGAATTTGATGACAGAGGAAATATTGGTAAGAGATATCGCCGTCAGGATGAGATCGGTACGCCGTTCTGCATTACCTATGACTTTGATTCTGAGACAGACGGCTGCGTGACCGTCAGATTCAGAGACTCCATGGAACAGGAACGTGTAGCGATCGCAGAGCTTGATGCTTATTTTGCTGACAAGTTTACCTTTTAGGCAGGAATGCGGAACAGAAAGCAAGGAGAGAAGAAGATGAAACAATTCACTTCAGATGAACTGAGGAAAACCTGGAAACAATTTTATATAGAACGGGGACATGTGGATGTAGGCGCCGTATCCCTGGTATCAGACGGCTCTACAGGCGTTCTGTTTAATGTAGCCGGGATGCAGCCCCTGATGCCCTATCTTTTGGGGAAGAAGCATCCTCTTGGAACAAGGCTTTGCAATGTACAGGGGTGCGTCCGTACCAATGACATTGATTCCGTAGGGGACAAAAGCCATGTAACCTTTTTTGAGATGATGGGAAGCTGGAGTCTTGGAGACTACTTCAAAAAGGAACGCTGCAAGTGGAGCTTTGAGCTTCTGACCCAGGTCTTTGGGTTTGACGCAGATCACCTTGCCGCAACGGTATTTGAAGGAGACGACAATGCGCCGAGAGATGAAGAGGGTGCGCAGTATCGTATTGAATCCGGCTTTAAAAAGGAAAATATCTTTTATCTGCCGGCAGAGGATAACTGGTGGGGACTGGAATACGGTCCCTGCGGTCCTGACAGCGAAATGTTTTATGTAGCGGATAAGCCGGATTGTGGGCCGGACTGCGGACCGGGATGCCACTGCGGTAAATATACAGAGCTTGGAAATGATGTGTTTATGCAGTATGAGAAGCATCATGACGGAAGCCTTACCCCCTTAAAGCAGAAGAACGTGGATACAGGCTGGGGACTGGAAAGAATTCTTGCATTTTTAAACGGTACGAAGGACGTTTACAAAATTGATCTGTTCGCACCGGTGATCGCATACATCGAGCAGGCTTCCGGCACCAAATATGAAGAGGATGAAAAGCTGACAAGATCCATGAGAATTCTGGCTGACCATATCAGAACCAGCGTGATGCTCATAGGGGATGAGGCAAAGCTTCTTCCCTCCAATGCAGGGGCGGGTTATGTACTCCGCCGCCTGATCCGCCGGGCAGTCCGTCATGGAAGAGTGCTGAACCTGAAAACAGAAAACCTGCTTCAGATCGCACAGATGTATATTCAGGATATTTATGGGGAAAGCTATCCGCTTCTTCTGAAAAATAAGGAATTTGTCCTGACAGAGCTGAAAAAGGAAATGGATCGTTTTGAGAGTACCATTGAAAATGGTATGAAGGAGTTTAAGAAGATCCTGGAACAGAAGAAAGCAGAAAACCAGAATCAGATCGATGGAAAATCTGCCTTTTATCTGTATGATACCTTTGGCTTCCCCTTAGAGCTTACAGTAGAGCTTGCACAGGAAGAAGGACTTACCGTGGATGAAGAAGGCTTCACACAGGCTATGGAGCAGCAGAAGCAGAAGGCAAGGGATAATCAGAATTTCTCTGCAAAGCTTTCTTCTGACAGCAGCCTGTATGAGGAATTAGACGCTTCTATTACCAGTGAATTTGTGGGTTATGAGTTACTGGAGACGCAAAGCACTATTACAGCTTTGAATGATGGAAGCAAATGGCAGAAATCCCTGAAGGAAGGGGAACAGGGCACCCTGATCACTGCAAAAACGCCTTTCTATGCAACAATGGGCGGACAAAAGGGCGACTTTGGAACCATCACCACAGAGAAGGGACGCTTTGAGGTACAGGAAACCGTAAAATTACCCGGTGGAAGAATTGGACATATCGGACGTGTGACAGCAGGTACCCTTACAGAAGGAGAAACAGCAGCTCTGTCTGTAGATACTGCAAACAGAAACAATACCTGTAAAAACCATACGGCAACCCACTTGCTGCAGGAAGCCCTGCGGGAAGTTCTGGGAGATCATGTGGAGCAGTCAGGTTCTTACCAGGATGGCGAGAGAACCAGATTTGACTTCAGCCACGGACAGGCAATGACTGCAGAAGAAATCCAGAAGGTAGAAGACATTGTTAACCGCAAGATCGCAGAAAATCTGTCTGTGGAAACCAAGGTCATGAGCCTGGAGGAAGCAAAGAAGACAGGAGCCATGGCGCTGTTTGGCGAGAAGTATGGCGACAACGTAAGGGTTGTCATGATCGGAGAGTTTTCCAAGGAGCTTTGTGGTGGTACCCATGTAAAGCAGACTGCGCAGATTGGATCCTTTAAGATCCTTTCCGAGTCTGGAGTGGCTGCGGGGATCCGCCGTATCGAGGCTGTTACCGGAGAAAATGTAACCGCTTATTACAGAAGCCTGGAAGAAAAGCTTTCTGCACTTGCAAAGACATTAAAAACCAGCGAGGGATCCCTGTTAGAGCGTGCAGAGCATTTGATGGCAGAACTGAAGGGTCTTCAGAGTGAAAATGAATCCTTAAAGAGCAAGGCTGCAAAGGAAGCGCTTGGGGATGTTATGGATCAGGTGAAGGAAATAGACGGAGTAAAGCTCCTTGCAGCAAAAGTAAGCGGCGTTGATATGAACGGGCTGCGTGACCTGGGAGACCAGCTTAAGGCAAAGTTAGGAGAAGGGGTTGTTGTCCTGATCTCTGAACTGGAAGGAAAAGTCAGCATGGTTTCCATGGCAACGGATGCTGCCATGAAGAAGGGAGCCCATGCAGGAAATCTGATCAAAGGTATCGCTGCAAAGGTTGGCGGCGGCGGTGGCGGCCGTCCGAATATGGCGCAGGCCGGCGGCAAAAATCCTGCCGGAATTGAGGATGCTATTTCACAGGCAGAAGAGGTTTTAAAAGATCAGCTTCAATAAATTATAAATTTTGATTGACGGATAGCTTTTTTGTGGTATAATCATACATGTGTATGTGAGTACACAAGAATAACCCAATCAGTCAATGATACTTGAAGGGACTGAAGGGAGGTCGGGTGTAAGATGTCAAACGTAATCGTAAAAGAAAACGAGACTTTGGATAGCGCTTTACGTCGTTTTAAGAGAAGCTGCGCAAAGGCTGGTATTCAGCAGGAAATTCGTAAGAGAGAGCATTACGAGAAGCCGAGTGTAAGACGTAAAAAGAAATCTGAAGCAGCAAGAAAACGTAAATACAACTAATAAGAGTTTACAGTGAAAAGTCCTTGATCTTAGAACCAAGGACTTTCTTGTTTTCAAAATCAAAGAACTGAGGGGAGAAAAATGTGGACATGGAAACTGCTGGGCACAGATGTATATCATCTTGTGGCGGCTTTTATCGTATATAGCGTAATGGGATGGCTTGTGGAGACGATTTATATGTCGATCTGCAACCGGAAGCTGACGAACAGAGGATTTGGAAAAGGGCCGTTCTGCCCTATTTATGGATTTGGAGGGGTGTTTGGCTATCTGATCTTACATCCCCTTGGAAACCATCTGGTGGCCCTGTACTTTGCAGGGGCTTTTCTGGCTACCTTATTTGAATATCTGGTGGGTGTCCTTATGCGGCGCATTTTCGGAAAGGTCTGGTGGGACTATCACGAGAAGCCCTGTAACTTTCAGGGGATCATCTGTCTGGAAAGCACCATTGCATGGGGATTTTATGCGATCTTTATCATTACCTTTCTGCATGGAAAGATCCTGGAGATGATCGATCAGTATACTGCCGGCTGGGGAGTGAAAGCCTGCAAGGCGATCCTGCTCATGGTTTTTGTTGATTATCTGTTCCGCTTTTTCAGTATCTGCAATATCAGTATCAGACAGCAGAAGGAAAAGCTTTTTGAGGTCTGCCAGAGTATACGGAGCAAGTGGCAATAAAAGAAGGACTTGCATTTTAAAATAGAACAGAACATATCCATAGTAACAGAATACACAAGGGAGACGAAGAAGGATGAAACGATTTCAAAAGACCCTTTGCTATGTGATATGTTCTGTTTTTTTGCTTACAAGTCCCATGACCGCCTATGCGGCGCCGGAGATACAGGCGCCCTCCTATATTTTAATGGAGGCTTCCACCGGACAGGTGATCTGTGAGCAAAATGCCAAGGAGAGAAGAAGTCCTGCCAGCATTACAAAGATCATGACGCTGCTGATCATCTTTGATCATCTGGGAACCGGAAGAGTGCGGCTTGACAGTGAAGTGATGACAAGCGCTTATGCAAAATCCATGGGAGGCTCCCAGGTTTTTCTGGAGGAAGGGGAAGTACAGACCCTGGAAACCATGATCAAGTGCATTGCCATTGCTTCCGGAAATGATGCAAGTGTGGCGGTGGCAGAGTTTATCGCAGGAAGTGAACAGGAATTTGTAGCGCTGATGAATCAGAGGGCCAAGGACATGGGATTGTCCAATACCCATTTTGTGGACTGCTGCGGACTGTCTGACTCTGATGACCACTATACCTGTGCGGAGGATGTGGCGCTGATGAGCAGGGAGCTGATTACAAAATATCCGGAGGTGCTGCAATATACAGGGATCTGGATGGAGGATATTGTACATAATACCAGACAGGGGAGTAGTAATTTTACCCTTTCCAGCACCAACAAGCTGTTAAAAATGTACGAATGGACAACGGGATTAAAAACAGGGTCTACCAGCAAAGCCCTTTACTGCCTTTCCGCTACGGCAAGCAAGGATGGGATCGATCTGATCGGAGTGGTAATGGGATCGCCCAGTAATAAAACCCGGTTTCAGGATGCCATGTCCCTTTTAAATTATGGGTACAGTGTAAGCAATCTTTATGAGGATCCCAATGAAGAAGCGCTGCCTTCAGTCCCTGTAAGAGGGGGAATAGAAAAGGAAGCGTCCATGACCTATAAAGAGCATTTCAGGTATCTGGATATTGCGGGAAGCGACCTTTCTGGGATCCAGAAAACCATTTCTCTGCCGCCGGAGATCGAAGCGCCTGTGAAACGGGGGGATCCGGTGGGAGAGGCCGTGTATACGCTGGATGGAAAAAGAATCGGAAGCGTATCCATTGTTTCGGATGTTTCCGTGGAGAAGGCCGGATATGGGGATTATGTGTTCCGGGTTTTGAAACTGTTTTGCAGTTTTGAAAAGCTGTGATAAGATAAAAATGTGATAAAGCAACAGGAAGGAGAAAAAGGTGGAACTGCTTTTTACGATCTTGCTTATACTGATCCTTTTTTTCGTAGCGGTTATGATCATTGACTGCAACCGGTTTGTGGTCAGGCGCTATCAATGCGTTTCTCCCAAGATCAGAAAGGATACAACGGTGATCTTTCTCTCGGATCTGCACGGAAAAAGCTATGGAAAAGAGAACGAGAAACTGGTGAAGGCAATCCGGCAGGAGGCACCGGATCTGATCCTGTGCGCAGGGGATCTGTATACCAGTGTCAAGGGAGGAAGTACCCAAAGCGCAGTGACACTTTTACAAAAACTGCGCAGAGAATATCCGGTGTTTTGTGGAAACGGAAATCATGAACAAAAGACAAAGCTTTATCCTGAGACTTACGGCGATATGTATCAGGAATATGTGGCGGAACTTCAAAAAATGGGAGCTGTCCAGCTTGTGAATGAAAAGGCAGGGCTGCCGGAAAGAGGAATGGAGCTTTACGGCCTTGAGATTGGCAGAGGCTATTACAGGAAAGGAAAAAGGCTTTCCATGGAGCAGGAGTATTTAACAGAGCTTCTCGGAAAGCCAGATCCTTACAGATATAACATTCTGATCGCTCATAATCCGGATTATTTTAAAGCCTATGAAGAGTGGGGGGCGGATCTTGTGCTTTCCGGACATGTACATGGAGGGCTGATGAGGCTGCCCTTCCTTGGAGGGGTGATTTCACCGGCTATGAGGCTGTTCCCTGAGTATGACGGAGGGCTGTTTATGAAAGGAAATGCCAAAATGGTCTTAGGGAGGGGCCTTGGTACGCACACCCTTCCCATCCGCATCTTTAACCCGGGCGAGCTTGTGGTGATCCGGCTTAAGGGTGGAAAATAATGTTTGAAAAGAGGCCGGAAACAGCCCGGGAAGAGAGCGGAAACGGTTCGTGGAGAGAGCGGGGAAAGTTGACTGGCCGGTAGATACATGTTAAAATAAAAAGCTGTGAAAACGGTGGAAAATACAGGAAGGGAAGGAAAAGAAAATGAACACAAAATTATTTGACCATACAATCCTTAAGGCAGATGCAAAGAAGGAAGTTGTACGGAAAATCTGTGAGGAAGCAAAGGAATACGGCTTTGCTTCCGTATGCGTAAACAGCTATTATACGGCCTATGTGGCAGAACAGCTTGCAGGAACAGAGGTGAAGGTCTGTACAGTGGTAGGCTTCCCCTTAGGGCAGATGGCTACAAGGGCAAAGGCCTATGAAGCTGCGTGCGCTGTGGAAGACGGAGCACAGGAAATCGATATGGTGATCAATGTGGCAGCCTTAAAGGATGGACTTGACCAGGTGGTTCTTGAGGATATAAAAGCTGTGAAGAAGGCATGCGGACAGGCTCTTTTAAAGGTCATCATTGAAACCTGCCTTTTAACAGACGAGGAAAAGGTAAAGGCATGTAAGCTGTCAAAGGAAGCGGGAGCAGACTTTGTAAAGACCTCTACCGGATTTTCTACTGCAGGCGCAAAGGCAGAGGATGTGGCTTTGATGAGAAAAACTGTAGGAGAGAGCATGGGCGTCAAGGCGTCCGGCGGCATCAGAGATAAGGAAACTGCAATGGCAATGGTAAACGCAGGGGCAAACAGACTTGGAACCAGCGCCACAGTAGCGATCTGCAAATAAAGGAGCAAGGGAATGGCATTATCCGTAAAATTGCAGGCATTTGAAGGACCTCTTGACCTTTTGCTTCATTTGATCGAAAAGAATAAGATCGATATTTATGATATTCCCATTGTGGAGATCACGGCGCAGTATCTGGACTATATCAAGGATATGGAAACAGAGGACATGAACGTGATGAGCGAATTCCTGGTGATGGCTGCAACACTGTTAGATATCAAGTGCCGCATGCTGCTGCCTAAGGAGGTAAATGAAGAAGGGGAGGAAGAGGATCCCAGGGCAGAACTGGTACAGAAGCTGCTGGAATATAAAATGTACAAGTACATGTCTTACGAACTGCGGGACAGACAGGTAGATGCCGCAAGAACTCTCTTTAAAGAGAAAACCCTTCCAAAGGAAATTGAGGAGTACAGGCCCCCCATTGATATGCAGGAGCTTTTGGGGGATGCGGATCTTGCCAGGCTGAATGAGCTTTTTAAAATGGTCATACGGCGCCAGGAGGATAAGATCGATCCGGTAAGAAGCAGCTTTGGCCAGATCGAAAAAGACGAAGTGGATATGGACCGTAAAACGGCATACATAGAAGATTATATCCGCAGTCACAAAACCTTCAGCTTCCGGGAGCTTTTAGAAAAGCAGCACAGCAAGATGGAGATCATAGTTACATTTCTGGTGATGCTAGAGCAGATGAAGCTTGGAAGGATTTTCATTGTACAGGAAGATACCTTTGAGGATATTATGATCACTTCAAATGAGAGATAGGGGGAACACTTTTCGTGGAACGGCAACAGGCAAAGGCAGTACTTGAGGCAATTCTTTTTACCATGGGAGAATCCGTGGAGGTGGAAAGACTTGCCGGAGTGATTGAAGAAGACAAAAAAGCAACCAAAGAGCTTCTGCTTGAAATGCAGCGGGAATATGAAGAACGTGGAAGCGGGGTCACGCTTTTAGAACTGGAGGAATCCTTCCAGATGTGCACCAGGGCAGATATGTATGAATACCTGATCAAGATTGCCAAAACCCCAAGAAAGTATGTCCTCACAGATACACTTTTGGAAACCCTTTCTATTATAGCTTATAAGCAGCCCATTACCAGGGCGGAAATTGAAAAGATCAGAGGGGTCAGCTGCGACCATGCAGTGAACCGCCTTGTGGAGTTTGGCCTGATTGCAGAGGTGGGCAGGATGGATGCGCCCGGCAGACCGCTGCTTTTTGGCACCACGGAAGAATTTCTGCGCAGCTTTGGTGTGAAATCCCTAGAGGAGCTTCCGGAGCTGTCTGCGGTGCAGGTGGAGGAATTTAAGCAGCAGGCAGAGCAGGAGGCAAGCGTGCAGTTAGATATCTAAGCGCAGGGCAGAAGGTAGTGGGAAAGGATCTGATGAAGGCACCAGGAAAGATCAATGGCCGGAACGGAAGAAACGGTCACGATGCTTTCGGTATAGATCACCTGATCGCCTACCAGGTAATCGATTTTTCCAACCTGGGTACCTGCTGCAAGAGGGGCGGTCTGGCTGCGGTCAAGGGACAGCATGGGAACAAAGGCTTCCTGATGGGAGAGCAGCATTCCTGTGTCGGGATCGGAAGCTTTGTCACAGCGATGAATGGAAAGGGCTGTATAGGCAGTGCCTCCAATATGGTCTGTCTGTCCGCCCATAACAGGAATGGGATCTAACAGGTTCTTATCATAAAGCACTTCGGAAAGTCTGTGAAATTCGTAATTTTCAAGCCCGTAAGTCATCAGGGCTTTGGTATCACTCCATTTATAGGTTTTGTGATTGGGCCATCCACAGGCCAGCAGAGCGACCACAAAGGTGCGGTCCTGCTGTCTGAGGGCGCCCACATAGCAGTAGCCGGCTTTCCCGGTAAAACCGGTTTTCCCGGAAAGGGCGCCGTCCATCATGGATAAAAAGGCGTTGTGGTTATGACAGGAAAAAACTCTTCCGGTTTCCAGGTATTGCCCCTCCTTACAGCGGTAGCTGGAAAAGGAATGGGATGGGGTGCGGGTGATGGCAAGAAACTCATCCTTTTTAGGAGAGGTCATAATACAGTATGACATGATCTTAGCAAGGTCGGAGGCTGTGGTGGAATGTTCCCGGCTGCTTCCGTCAGAGAAG
>FR894558.1:48040-188712 GCA_000436115.1 Firmicutes bacterium CAG:534
CGCCAGAGAAGGTGACTGTGGCGTCCAGGCCGTTTGGGGTTACAAAGCATGTGTCAAAGCACCCAAGATCCCGGGCTTTCTGGTTCATCATATCGGCAAAAGCCTGTACAGAGCCTGCAAGGTGCTCTGCGATCATGACGGCGGAATCGTTATGGGATTCCAGCATAAGGGAGTAGAGAAGATCCTTAAGGAGGAAGCATTCTCCCGCCCTTGCAGAGAGCTTTACCTTAGGCATGCCGGCGGCATAGGAAGAGGTTTCAACGTAATCTGAAAGATCGCCGTATTCCAGCGCCAGAATGCAGGTCATGATTTTGGTGGTGCTTGCCATGGGAAGCACATCATATCCGTTCTTTTCATATAAGATTCTGCCGGAAGAAGCATCCATCAGTACGGCGCTTGCAGCGTGCAGGGAAAAGGAAGGATCGTCTTTCGGCTCTTCGGCGTAGGAGGGAAAGGAAGACAAAGAAAGAGAAAGAAGCAGAAAAAGGGAAATAAAGGATCGCAGCGGTTTCATGTAATTCCTCGAACTGCTTTTTTTATTTATATGAGCTGAAAAAGAAAAAATATGCCAGGGAGGTCTTGATGAAGAAAATATTAGTGATTTTGACCGGCGGAACCATTGGAAGCATGGTATCGGAAAATGTAGTGGATCTCTGCGAGGGATCTGTGTACCGATTAATAGACGCCTACGAAAAAAAATACGGGAAAGAAGCGTTTGAGGTGGTCAACCCCTTTTCCACCTTAAGCGAAAATATGACGCCGGAAACCTGGGAGAAACTCTGTCAGGTTCTTTGGAATACAGACTTTGAACAGTATAGGGGGGTGATCCTTGCACATGGATCGGATACCCTTTCCTACACGGCAGCCCTTCTTGGCATGCTGTTTGGAAGGAAAACCCTTATGGTGCTGATCGCAAGCAATTATCCCATAGGAGAAAGGGGCAGCAACGGACTTGCCAATTTAAGAGGGGCCGTTACTTTTCTGAGAAAACCGCCCTGCAGCCGAGGGGCTTTTGTGATTTACCGTGACGGAAATGGGAAAATGCCTGTCTACCTTTCCACCAGGATCCGGGAGGCAGATCCCTATGGGGATCAGTTTACCGCCTTTGGGGGCGTGCCCTTCGGCTATATGGAGGAAGAATTTGTGCCGGTCATTTCCGAAAAAAATCCCCCCTGCCGGGAGCTTTCAGAAAACAGGGAGCCTGTATTTGAAACCTGTCCAGATGTTACCAGGAAAGTCCTTTTGCTGAAAGCATATCCCGGGCTGGATTATGAAAGCATCAGCCTTCAGAAAAAGCCTGCCGCAGTGCTGCATCTGATGTACCATTCGGCAACGGCCTGTACAGTGGGGGAGGAAGAAAATTTCCTGCGCCTTTTAAAAAAATGCAAAGAGCAGCAGATCCCCGTATATATTGCATCGGTTAAGGATGCAGAGGGCAGGGCCTACGCCACAGGAAAACAGATCCTGGAACAGGGAGCGATCCCTCTTTTAAACATTTCGCCGGAGGCGGCATATGGAAAGCTCCTTTTGCAGTATGGCCAGCAGAAGGAGAGAGATCTTTTTCGGGAGAATTTGTTTTATGAGCATCTTCCCTGTCCGGCCATTGAAAAGTAAAAATTGTCGGAACAGGTGCTTTTTGTGTAAGGAAAATGTAAAGAAAAGTGAAATTTTTCATTTTTTAGAAATTTCACACTATGCGTTTTGAGACATTTATGTTATACTGCTATAGATAAAAATTACTGGGACAAGTCTGCCCCTGTGAATCACGTTATCATTTTTTTAATATAAAATGGAGGGCTGAAAACATGAGTACTACTTCACAAGCGAGTCAAAGAATTGCAGCTTTACTCGACGAAAACAGTTTCGTTGAAATTGGTGCGCGCGTCACAGCAAGAAGCACGGATTTTAATTTGAAACAGACAGACACTCCTTCAGACGGTGTCATCACCGGCTACGGAGTAATAGGTGGCAATCTTGTGTATGTCTACAGCCAGGATGCTTCCGTTTTAGGCGGCAGCGTTGGCGAAATGCATGCAAAGAAAATTGCAAACCTGTATGATTTGGCACTGAAGGTTGGAGCACCTGTGATCGGACTGATCGAGTCTGCAGGTATGAGACTTCAGGAGGCTACAGATGCGCTGAACGCATTTGGCGAGATCTATATGAAGCAGGTAAACGCATCAGGAGTGATTCCTCAGATCACAGCGATCTTTGGTTCCTGCGGAGGCGGACTTGCACTGATCCCTACGCTGACAGATTTTACCTTTATGGAATCCACAAAGGCAAAATTATTTGTAAATGCACCCAATGCACTTGACGGAAATGTGATCACAAAATGTGATACCTCAAGCGCAGCATTCCAGAGCGAAGAAGCTGGCAATGTAGACGTGGTTGCAGAGGAAGCAGAGCTTCTTGCAAAGATCAGAGAGCTGGTATCTTTCCTTCCTTCCAACAATGAGGATGATCTGGCTTATGAGGAATGCACAGATGATTTGAACCGTGTATGCAGCGATCTGGCAAACTGTGTCGGCGACACTGCAGTAGCACTTTCCAGAATTGCAGACGGCGGTAATGTATTTGAGGTAAAGGCCGGCTATGCAAAGGAAATGGTTACGGCATTTATCAGAGTTGACGGAGTGACCGTTGGCGCTGTTGCAAACCGTACCGAGGTTTATGACGAGGATGGAAATGTAGCAGAGAAGTTTGATGCAGTTTTAACACCTGCAGGCTGCTACAAGGCTGCTGATTTTGTAAACTTCTGTGATGCATTCAGCATTCCGGTTCTTTCCCTTACCAATGTAAAGGGCTTTAAGGCTGACAAGTGTGCAGAGAAGAAGATCGCACATGCAGCAGCAAAACTTACATATGCGTTTGCAAATGCAACAGTACCCAAGGTAAATGTGATCATTGGACAGGCTTACGGCAGCGCTTATGTAGCTATGAACTCCAAGGCTATCGGCGCAGACATTACCATTGCATGGCCGGATGCTGAGATTGGAACCATGGATGCAAAGCTGGCAGCTAAGATCATGTGCGACGGAAAGGGAGCAGATGAAATCGATGCCTGTGCAAAGGAATATGCAGCACTTGCAGGAAGCGCACAGAGCGCAGCAGCAAGAGGATATGTAGATCAGATCGTTGCTCCGGAGGATACCAGAAAGTACATCATCGGCGCATTTGAAATGCTGTTTACAAAGAGGGAAGACCGTCCGACAAAGAAGCATGGAACTGTTTAGAAAGGATGGTACTCAACATGAAAAAATTCTTATTGATTTTAGGTATGGTTGCCTGCATGGCAGGACTTACAGCATGCGGACAGCAGAACCAGGAGGTAGCGAAGCCTCTCATGTCACAGGAGGATGCGCAGACGCTGGGACAGCAGGTGGTTGAAACCATTAATCAGTATGTTGTTTATCAGGCAAAAGACCAGGTGACGGACGCAGTAGTCCTTGCAGCTATCGACAGCTGGGAGAAGGCTGCAAGCGACATGGGCGACTATATTGAAATTACAGGCGTTACAGCAGACATTGACGAAAAGGATGCCGTGATCAACGTGGCGATCAAGGGAAGCATCAGAAATGCCAATGTTGAAATTGTAATTGACCACAATGAACTTGCCTCTATTGCAACCAACGTAGAATATACCTTTGGTGAAAAGATGGAAAAAGCGGTTTTAAATACCCTTCTTGGTATGGGAACCGTATTCGTGGTACTGATCCTGATCAGCTTTATCATCAGTGGCTTTGCCGGCATCAATAAGCTTCAGAGCAAAAAGGATGGCAAGGAAAAGAAAGAAGAAGTAAAGGTATCACCTGTTGACAACACCATTGCACAGATCATTGAAAAGGAAGAGCTTTCCGATGACCAGGAACTGGTGGCAGTGATTGCAGCAGCAGTGGCAGCTTATGAAGGAGCTTCCAGCACAGACGGATTTGTGGTAAGAAGCATTAAGCGTTCCAGAGGAACCTGGAATTAACTTTCAAAAACAAGAACAGGGATTTGTGTCAGCGCTGTAACCGCAGATCCCGGATAAAGACGAGATGAGCAGCGCAGAAATGAGGATAATCATGAAAAATTATACAATTACCGTAAATGGCAGCGTATATGACGTAGTAGTAGAAGAAGGAGCAGGTACAGGCGTAGCAGCTCCCGTGGCACCCAAGGCAGCACCTGCAGCACCTAAGGCAGCTCCCGCAGCAGCACCTAAGGCAGCTCCTGCAGCAGCAGGAAGCATCAAAGTAGAAGCCGGTGCAGCTGGTAAGGTATTTAAGATCGAAGCAAGCGTAGGCCAGGCTCTTAAGGCTGGTGATCCTGTAGTAGTAGTAGAAGCAATGAAGATGGAAATTCCTGTTGTAGCTCCCGCTGACGGTACTGTAGCAAGCATCAATGTTGCTGTTGGAGATGCTGTTGAAGCAGGTGCTCTGCTGGCAACTCTGAACTAAGACAGCAGGGAAGCAGCATACGGGTTTGTTTCTTACCGTATGCCGCCACTGAAAAACGACAGGAGGTAAAAGAAATGGATTATATCATAACTACACTGGACAATCTGGTTCATCAGACCGCCTTTTTTAATCTGACCTGGGGCAATTATCTGATGATCGTTGTTGCCTGTGTATTCCTTTATCTTGCGATTGCAAAAGGGTTTGAACCCTTACTGCTTTTGCCGATCGCATTCGGTATGCTGCTGGTAAATATCTATCCTGATATTATGCTGAGCATTGAGGATTCCGCAAACGGAACCGGCGGCTTACTGTATTATTTTTATCTCTTAGACGAATGGGCAATCCTGCCGTCCCTGATCTTTATGGGTGTCGGCGCCATGACGGACTTTGGTCCCTTGATTGCCAATCCTAAGAGCTTCTTACTGGGCGCCGCAGCACAGTTTGGTATTTTCGCAGCTTACTTTGGCGCTATCGCAATGGGCTTTAACGATAAGGCTGCAGCGGCAATCTCCATTATCGGTGGTGCAGACGGCCCTACTTCCATTTTCCTTGCAGGAAAGCTTGGACAGACCGCTTTGCTCGGACCTATCGCAGTAGCGGCATATTCCTATATGTCACTGGTGCCGATCATCCAGCCGCCTATCATGAAGCTTCTGACCACAGAAAAGGAAAGAAAGATCAAAATGGGACAGCTTCGTTCCGTATCAAAGCTGGAGAAGATCCTTTTCCCCATCGTTGTTACCATCGTTGTCAGCCTGATCCTTCCTACAACAGCTCCCCTTGTTGGTATGCTGATGCTTGGAAACCTGTTTAAGGAGTCAGGAGTTGTCAGACAGCTTACAGATACTGCTTCTAATGCACTGATGTATATCGTTGTTATCGTGCTTGGTACTTCCGTAGGCGCAACAACAAGTGCAGAGGCATTCTTAAATCTGGATACACTGAAGATCGTAGCGCTTGGCCTGATCGCATTTGCATTTGGTACTGCAGCAGGCGTTCTCTTCGGCAAGCTTATGTGCGTTGCCAGCAAGGGCAAGGTTAACCCGCTCATCGGTTCTGCAGGTGTTTCTGCGGTTCCCATGGCAGCGAGAGTTTCACAGAAGGTTGGTGCAGAGGCAGATCCTACAAACTTCCTGCTGATGCACGCTATGGGTCCTAACGTTGCAGGTGTTATTGGTACAGCCGTAGCAGCAGGTACCTTCATGGCAGTATTTGGAGTATTCTAAACATAATAGGAGGAAATTAAAATGTCAGAACAGGTTAAAAAACCGATTGGAATTATGGAGACAGTTCTTCGTGATGCACATCAGTCTCTGATCGCAACAAGAATGCCTACCGAGATCATGCTTCCGATCGTTGATAAGATGGATAAAGTAGGATACCATGCAGTAGAGTGCTGGGGCGGGGCAACCTTTGATGCTTCTCTTCGTTTCCTGAAGGAAGATCCCTGGGACAGACTTCGTAAGCTGAGAGATGGATTTAAGAACACCAAGCTTCAGATGCTTTTCAGAGGCCAGAACATTTTAGGTTACAGACCTTATGCAGATGATGTTGTATATGCTTTCGTAGAAAAGTCTATTGCAAACGGTATTGACGTGATCCGTATTTTTGACTGCTTAAATGATCTTCGTAACCTTCAGGCAGCTGTTGACGCTACCGCAAAGATCAAAAAGCAGGAAGGCAGAGGAGAGGCACAGGTTGCACTTTCCTATACCTTGGGCGATGCTTATACCTTAGAGTATTGGGCAGACATGGCAAAGAAGATTGAAGAGATGGGTGCAGATTCCATCTGCATCAAGGATATGGCAGGTCTTCTTGTTCCTTACAAGGCTGCTGAACTGATCAAGACCATGAAGGAGAATACCAAGCTTCCTATCCAGCTTCATACACACTATACCTCAGGCGTTGCTTCCATGACATACTTAAAGGCAGTAGAAGCCGGCGTAGATGTGATCGACTGTGCAATTTCACCTTTCGCACTTGGTACCTCACAGCCTGCTACAGAAGTTATGGTTGAGACCTTTAAGGGAACTCCTTATGATACCGGATATGACCAGAACCTTCTTGCTGAGATCGCAGATTACTTCAGACCTTATCGCGAGGAGTGCATCGAGAGCGGCCTGATGAGCACAAAGGTTCTCGGCGTTAATATTAAGACCCTGCTGTATCAGGTTCCCGGCGGTATGCTTTCCAACATGGTAAGCCAGCTGAAGGAACAGCATGCAGAAGATAAATATCAGGATGTGCTGGAAGAGATCCCCAGAGTTCGTAAGGACTGCGGCGAGCCTCCTCTGGTTACTCCTTCTTCTCAGATCGTTGGTACACAGGCTGTATTTAACGTACTGATGGGTGAGAGATATAAGATGGCTACCGGAGAGTTCAAGGATCTGCTTCGCGGTAAGTATGGGCAGACCGTTAAGCCCATGAACCAGGAAGTAATTGATAAGGTTATTCCCGGCGAGCAGAGATTTACATCACGTTCTGCCGATGCGGCAGGCCTTACCAATGAGATGGATAAGCTTGAAAGCGAAATGAAGGAGTGGAAGCAGCAGGATGAGGACGTTCTTTCCTATGCACTGTTCCCTCAGGTTGCTGTTGACTTCTTTAAGTATCGTCAGGCACAGCAGGAAAAGGTTGATATGACTCAGGCTGATACAAAGAACGGAGCATATCCTGTATAATTTCCAGGATCAAATCATAAAAAATCATAAAAACAAATGAGAAATCCCGCAGGGTGTTAAACCTTGCGGGATTTTTTATGAGCGGGAAAGTTAACAATAAACTATAAAATAACCTTTTATAAACTTAAATAATTTAATTGCAAGAGGAAAATAAAATTAATCCGTTGTGCGATTATGATAGAAATAATATTAAGCTTAATTTGCTTGCGGGGGAGATTATGAAGATAACAGGGGTTGGCCGTGCGGCTTTGATGGCCCTGGGGATTGCAATACTGGCAGGCTGTGGCAAACAGGATGCGCAGGAGCCGGATATGCAAAGGGAGATTGGGACATACAGGGCGCAGGACGGAACACAGTCTGAGCATCTTTATGTGACGGAGGAAGGCTATGTCCAGGGCTTTACAGGACAGGAGGACACATGTGATTTCCAGATCACCGTTGCAGAAGATGGGTTCTATGATCTGAAATTTCGTGCGGCAGGTCTTGGCGGTTATAAAGAAAACCGCATTCTGGTTGATGACATTTCTGTAGGAAATTTAGTAAGCAGCACAGAAGAATTTGAAGAAAAAGTGATCAAAAGAAACTTCCTCAGTGCCGGTGAACACAAGATCACGGTGGAAGGCTATTGGGGATATATTGCACTGGACAGCTTAACGGTGCTTGAAAGCAAAGAGCTTGCAGCGGACAGGGAGCTTGACGTAACGCTCAGCAATCCGGATGCAGGAGAATGTGCCAGAAGGCTGATGAGTTACCTTGCAGATCAATATGGAACAAACTTTATTTCAGGGCAATATTGCGACGGAGGACTTTACGGACATGAGATGGCATGCATCTTTAAAGCTACCGGAAAGTTTCCTACTATGGTGGGCCTTGATATGATGGAATATTTTCCCTCCAGAGTGGCAAATGGCAGTGAGGGGAAAAGCATTTTGCTTTCCGATATGGATGCTGTTGCAAAAGAGCTTCAGACTCTGCGGGATGCCAAGGTGCCGATCCTGTGGAGACCGCTGCATGAGGCCAGCGGCGGATGGTTCTGGTGGGGAGACTGCTCGCCGGATTCCTACTGCAAACTGTATCGCCTGATGTATGAAAAATTTACCAAGGAGTATGAGCTTGACAATCTGATCTTTGCTTTTAGGGAGAACTATAGGACTGTGTCTTATCTGGTTTTATTATCTTCCTATGCCGGCGGTCTTTTTTGTGCCGGGATTATGGTGTTATGCCTGTACCTTTCTCATAGAAGGGGTACTCAGATCTTATATGCCGAAACCGGGCGGGGAGGAAAATAACAGCGGTATTTCTTACCACGGCTCAGGTGGCGGTGTGCTTTGGACAGACCGGACTGCCGGCGTATGCGGCAGCATCCATGACGCAGGAGCAGGCGAAGGAAATCATCAGCACCTATTCGATTACGGATGCGGTTCCGGGCTATGCGGAGTATCTGTCGGCTCATCAGGACGCTTCTTATCCGGAAGAGACTGTTGAGATCATGGCCGGAGACTATGTGCTTTATATGGAAGGAGACAAAGAGGTGGCTCCTGAAATATATACCGATTATGAGGGCACAGAGGGGGAAAGCGTACTCACAAAGGAAAACGGCTACATAGAATTTGAGGTGCAGGTGCCGGAAACCGGCTTTTACCAATTACAGGTGGAATATTATCCTGTGGCAGGAAAGAATTCAGAAATCCAGAGAAGCTTTTTTGTGGACGGAGAGCTTCCCTACGGAGAGCTTTCACTGATCGAATTTTCCAGAGTCTGGTCTACGGATGTGGCACAGAAAAATTTTGCAGAGGGAAACAGACAGGTTGTCTGGAATAAGGACAGTCAGGACAATGATATGAAGCCTGTGGCGGTGGAGATCCCTGAATGGATCATTTCCGATCTGCATGACAATAACGGATATATTACAAGCCCTCTTTGCTTATATCTGGAGGCAGGAACCCATACCCTGTCCATGAATTCCCAGAGAGAGCCTATGCTGATCCACAGACTGCTCCTGACCAATTTCCAGGAGGTAAAGAGCTATGCTGGCTCTTACACAGGATACAGACGGCGATGGCGTGACAGATGTTTACGGTTACGGTTCCCGTTGGGACTTCCTGGTATATAACCTGACCATGAGCAATGGAACTACCATTGCAAACAGTGATACAGAAAACCTTTCCAGCCCTGAGGTTGCAGAGTGCCTTGATTTTATTTATAATATGTATAATGTTGACCACGTTGCAAAGCCTTGGAATGCAGAGGATTTTATAGAAGCAAAAAAGTGGTATTACGAATAACAGGAATTGACTGGGGAGAGTGACAGGAGATGGCAAAGGCGGTAAAGATGAAGGACATTGCGCAAAGACTGGGGATCAGTACCATGACGGTCTCAAAGGCATTGTCCGGGAAACCCGGAGTAGGGGAACCTCTGCGGGAAAAGATCAAACAGCTTGCCCTGGAGATGGGCTATGTCTCAGCAGGCGAGGTTCAGGCAGAAAACAGGAAAAGCTATAATATCGGGGTGATTCTGGCAAACTATTATACAGAAAAATGTGCCACCTTTTACTGGAAGCTCTACCAGGAGGTGAATAAAACAGCAGTAAAACAAAACTGCTTTATCTTACTGGAGATCATCAGCGAGGAAGAGGAAAGAGAGCAGGCGCTGCCCAAGCTTTTGCAGGAGGGCAAGGTGGACGGTCTTTTTGTACTGGGCTGTATGGCAACGGATTATCTGCGGATGCTCAGTGAGAAGGTAACGGTTCCCATTGTCTATCTGGATTTTTACCTGGATGACATTAAGGAGGACAGCGTGATTTCCAACAGCTTTTACGGAACCTATCAGATCACCCACTATCTTCTCCAAAAAGGACACAGGCAGATTGCTTTTGTAGGCACCCTGTTCAGCACCAAAAGTATTACAGATCGTTATCTCGGGTATGAAAAGGCCATGATGGAAATGGGACTTGAGGTGAAAAAGGAGTGGATCATACCGGACAGAAGCGGCGCCAGAAATTCCTTGGAGGAGCTTCCTTTTCCGGCCGAGCTTCCCACTGCGTTTGTATGCAACTGTGACCTGACCGCCAGCAGAGTGATCAAGCAGCTGGAGGAAAGCGGACGTAAGGTGCCTGAGGAAGTTTCCGTTGTGGGCTATGATGATTATCTTTATCCGGGACTGTGTAATGTGGAGATCACCTCTTACGGAGTGGATATGGAGCAGATGGCGGCAACGGGCCTTGAGGTTATGCTAAAGAGGATCAGCAGCAGCTCTGCAAGAAAAGGACTTTATATTGTAGATGGGTATGTGACGGAAAAGGGCAGTGTCTGTGAGCAGTTCCCGGAATGGAGAGAGAATGGAAAATAAGCGTTTTGCGTTACTGATCGATGCAGATAATATTTCAGCAAAATACATCGGAATGATCCTGGAGGAGCTTTCCACCTATGGAATCACCACTTACAAGAGGATTTACGGCGACTGGACCAGCACCCAGGCATCCAAATGGAAAAGCCAGCTGCTGGAGAATTCCGTGATACCGGTCCAGCAGTTCAGCAACACAGTAGGCAAAAATGCAACAGATTCTACCCTGATCATCGACGCTATGGATATTCTTTATACGGGAAACGTAGAAGGCTTCTGTATTGTATCAAGCGACAGTGATTTTACCAGGCTGGCAAGCAGATTAAGAGAATCCGGCATGGAAGTGATCGGGATGGGAGAGGAAAAGACGCCCCGTTCCTTCAGAGTGGCCTGTACCAGGTTTGTAAACCTTGAAAATCTGGGCAATCAGGATGAGGATACGGGTGCCGGCAAGGATGAAAATACGATCAGCAGAGAGGTGATCTACAGCGCTATCACCAACATTATTAATGAAAATGAAAACAAAGGGAAGAATGTGGAGCTTGCAGCGGTAGGAAACCGTCTGGTCAACATGTATCCTGATTTTGACGTAAGAAACTATGGCTACAGCCTGCTTTCCAAGTTTGTGGAGGACGCCGGACTTTTCAGGCTTGAGAAAAAAGAAAATGTAGTGACCCTTTCCCTCAGAGACAATGAAAAGTCCAGGGAAGAGATCATAAGCTTTGTGGAAGAAACGATCCGCAAGGCAGGAAAAAGAGGAATTGGGATCAGCGAGCTGAGCAACCGCGTTTATAATAAGTATCACAACTTTAATGTGAAGGATTTCGGGTACAGCCAGTTCTCCAAGTTTATTCAGGGGATGGGAAGCTTTGAACTGTACCAGGACAAGAATGACAGAAAACGGGTAAGAGAGAAATCTTAAGGATTTGTTAATCAAAATCCAGTTTCGTTCTGCTATACTTTGCAAAGGAATAAAAAGCAAAGGATAAGGCAGAATGGAACTGGATTTTATTGATATTTCTAGGCCCCGGTCAGAGCAGGCTCCTGTGAGAAGGAGACCGGCTTCCCAAAGGAGGCCGGTAAACAGACAGGCACAAAGGAAAGCAGTGCAAAAAAGACGAGCGGCATACAGAAGAAAAAGAAGGCTCCTGAAAGGAGTGATCCTGCTGCTTGAGATCTGCTTTATTCTTTTACTGTGCTTTCTTCTTTACCGGCTGGTGCGTTCCTTTTCAGGAGGAGAAAGCTTTGTGCAGACCTTTTCAAGCAACCGGGAGATCATCAGGCAGAATAAGGCGGAAAAACCGGAGATGACAGAAGAATTCCTGACAGTAAACCCTTATTCCAGGCCGGGCATCGAGCTTCCAAAGGTAAAGAACATCTTTGTTCATTATACGGCAAACCAGGGAACCACAGCGGCCCAGAACAGAAGCTATTTTGAAAATCTGGGAATTACGGGTGAGACCTCTGCCAGCGCTCATTTTGTGATCGGATATGAGGGGGAAATCATCCAGTGTATTCCGCTTCAGGAAATAGCCTATGCTGTGAAGGGAAGAAATTACGATTCCGTTTCCATTGAATGCTGTTATCTTTCCGAGGATGGAAAATTTACAGATGCAACCTATCAGTCCCTCTTAAAGCTGTGCGCCTGGCTTATGAGGGAGTACAAGCTGACGCCGGATGATCTGAGGAGACATTATGATGAGGGCGGAAAGCTGTGTCCGCTTTATTATGCGGAGCATGAAGAGGCGTGGGAGCAGCTGAAGCAAGATGTAGAGGAAACGATTTTAAATACGGAAGCTGTATTTGGTTGACAGTAATTCAAAAGCATTGTAGAATAATAACGTATGTTATTAGAATACAGTGCTTTTTTACTGCATTGCGAAAGAAGAGGTGTCGGTATGGCGAGAAAAGTGACAGTTACAAGACAGGATATTACAGAGGCGGCGTTTGCACTGCTGCAGGAGGAAGGAATTTCGCAGGTTACAGCAAGAAAGCTTGCAGCAAAGGCGGGATGCTCCACACAGCCTATTTTTCGTATTTATAAGGGAATGGAAGAACTGGAGGAGGAGCTGTTTACCATGTCCTGTGATTTTTTCCATGACTATTATGCCGGCTTTCCGAGGCAGACTGTAACGCCCTTTGTAAACCTGGGATATGCTTATATTCAGTTTGCAAGGAAATACAACCGTATTTTTGAATTTGTTTTTCTTTCCAGGGAACGCTATGGCAGAAGTCTGTATGATCTGATCAACGGGGATAAGGGCTATGTAAGCAGAGAGATCCAGGCGGCAACCGCTCAGGGCTGCAGAGACGCCGGAGGCTTATTTATGAAAATGTGGATTTTTATCCATGGAGCTGCCTGCATGTCCCTGACAGGAGATTATGATCTGTCAGAGGATGAGACCGTACAGATGCTTAAGGACGCATATCAGTCATTTAAATAGAAGAGGGAAAAAGGATTATGGAAGAACAGCAGGACATCATTACCCGAATGAACGAGCGCTATATCAAGATGAGTAAAGGGCATAAGGCGGTAGCTGCTTACATTTCGGATCACTATGAGCAGGCCGTGTTTATGACTGCGGCAAAGCTGGGAGAAACCGTCGGGGTCAGTGAATCCACAGTGGTAAGATTTGCGGCGGCGCTTGGCTATGAGGGGTACCCGGAATTTCAGAAGGCGCTTGAAACCTGGGTAAAGGATAAACTGAATACGGTTCAGAAGATTGGAACCAAATATGGAAAAAGCTCCCAGTCTGAGGTGGTCAGTTCTGTATTAAACGCAGATGTGGAGAAAATACAGGATACCCTTGTGAGTCTGGACACCGCAGCCTTTGAAGCTGCAGTTGATATTATACTTGGGGCAAAGACCATATACCTGGTAGGGGTAAGAAGCTGCGAGCCTTTGGCAGATTTTCTGCATTTTTATCTGAATATGATCAGAGGAAATATTGTTCTGATCAAAACCACAAGTGTAACGGAAATGTTTGAACAGATGATCAGAATCGGAAAGGAAGATGCGATCATCGGCATCAGCTTCCCACGGTATTCCATGAGAACGCTGAAGGCAATGGAATTTGCCAATGACAGGAATGCAAAGGTGATCACCATTACAGACAGCATCCATTCTCCCATGAACCTGTATTCCTCCTGTAATCTGCTTGCCAGAAGCGACATGGTCTCCATTGTGGATTCCCTGGTAGCGCCTCTTAGCCTGATCAATGCGCTTGTGGTAGCGCTTTGCCTGAAACAGCCCGAGGCGGTAAAGCATAATCTGGAAACCCTGGAAGAGGTCTGGAACAATTATCAGGTATATCTGAATGATGAGATCAACTTCATTGATGAGGACCCCATGCTGAACTATCCACTGACCAAAGAGGAAGCAGAATGAAAAAGGTAATTGTGATCGGCGGCGGAGCGGCCGGAATGATGGCGGCATGTATGGCGGCTGTAGAAGGGGCGCATGTGACCCTTCTGGAAAAAAATGAAAAGACCGGAAAGAAAATTTATATTACAGGGAAAGGCCGCTGCAATCTTACAAATGCCTGCCAGAGAGAAGAATTCCTGGAAAATGTCATAACAAATCCAAAGTTTCTATACAGTGCATTTGCCCAGCTTGATAATCAGGCGGTAATGAACTTTTTTGAAAAGGCGGGATGCAGGTTAAAAACGGAGCGCGGAGACCGGGTTTTTCCTGTTTCAGATCATTCTTCTGATGTGATTGCTGCCTTAAACGGAGAATTAAAGAAAAACCGGGTTCAGGTGATGCTGCATACAGAGGTATCGGAGCTCTTGCTGGAAGAGGGAAGCATAAAAGGAGTGCTTTTATCAGATGGAAAGAAGCTTCATGCAGATGCGGTGATCATTGCCACCGGTGGAAGATCCTATGAAAGCACCGGTTCTACCGGGGACGGCTACCGCTTTGCAAAGCAGGCAGGGCATACCATAAAAGACCTGCGTCCATCTCTGGTTCCCTTTGTGGTTAAAGAGGAATGGTGCAAAAAGCTGCAGGGGCTTTCCCTGAAAAATGTAGCTGTTACGCTGAAAAAGGAAAAGAAAAAGATTTATGAGGGCTTTGGCGAAATGCTCTTTACGCACTTTGGAGTCAGCGGGCCGCTTATTTTAAGCGCCAGCAGCTTTTACACGGCAAAATATAACGGACAGGAAGCGCTGCTTACCATTGACCTGAAACCGGCAATGGACAGGGAACAGCTTGATAAGCGAATCCTGCGTGATTTTGAGGAAAATGCAGGGAAACAGTTTAAAAATGCGCTTGATAAGCTTCTCCCAGCAAAGCTGATCCCGGTTATGGTAGAATTGTCCGGCATTGATCCTCACAAGAAAACCAATGAGGTGACCAAAAAGGAGCGCAGCAGACTGTTAGAGCTTTTCAAGGAACTGAAGCTTACGGTAAACGGCTGCCGGGGATACGGAGAAGCCATCATTACAGGGGGCGGTGTGAACGTGAAGGAAATCGACCCCAAAACCATGGGCTCCAGGCTGGTAAACGGGCTTTACTTTGCAGGAGAGGTAATGGATGTGGATGCGCTGACGGGAGGCTTTAACCTGCAGATCGCCTGGTCGACCGGAGCGCTGGCCGGGAAAAGTGCGGGCGAGAAGATACCGTAATCCAAAAATTGGAGATTTTTCCAAGGAGATTGATTTGCCAGAGAAAAAGTCAACTGGCATATCAAAAATTTTACGTGAATTGAAAAGAAATGGTTCTCCATTGCCTGAATTCGAGACAGATGCAGATAGAACATGTATCCATGGGGCACTTGGCATCTTCCTTAAAATGTGATAACATAAAAAAGCTATAAAAACGAAACAGAGGAAAAGGGAGAAGAAATGAGCTATCAGATCGCAATAGACGGGCCTGCAGGAGCAGGAAAAAGCACCATAGCAAGGAAACTGGCAGGAAAGCTTGGCTTTATTTATGTGGATACAGGAGCAATGTACCGCGCTATGGCTTACTATCTTTTGAAGCAGGGCGTAAATGGGGATGACGAAGAACAGGTCGGAAGACTCTGTGAGGGAGCAGACATTACGATCTGCTATGAAAACGGAGAACAGGTTGTTCTTTTGAACGGTGAAAATGTAAACGGTGTGATCCGCACGGAAGAGGTGGGGAACATGGCGTCAAAGAGCAGCAAAAATCCCAAGGTAAGACAGCGGCTGACAAAGCTTCAAAAGGAACTGGCACAGGTCAGCGACGTGGTCATGGATGGAAGGGATATCGGAACCTGCGTGCTGCCCGGAGCAGATGTAAAGATCTACCTGACAGCAAGCGTGGAAGTCAGGGCCAAACGAAGATATGAGGAGCTTTTAGGGAAAGGGATCCGGGAAGACATAGAGACCATTGCAAAGGATATAGCAGCAAGGGATGAACAGGACATGACAAGGAAGATCGCACCCTTAAAGAAAGCAGAGGATGCGGTGCTTGTGGATTCCTCTGATCTGACCATAGATGAAGTGGTAACAAGGATCATGGAGCTTTGCTCTTCCAAAATAAAATGATCCATACAGAAAAGCTGAGAAGGAATGGAGAAGAAGAATGGAAGTAGTGCTTGCAAAAAGCGCAGGCTTTTGCTTTGGAGTAAAGAGGGCCATGGAAGAGGTTTACAGCCAGCTTGAAAATGGTAAAAAGATCGTAACCTACGGCCCACTGATCCATAACGAAGAGGTGGTCAAGGACTTAGCACAAAGAGGCGTCGATGTGATTGACGGAGAAGAAGAGTTAGAGGCTCTTGCAGAAGGGGCTGTGGTGATCCGTTCCCACGGAGTGTCCAAGCACATTTATGAGCTGATCGAACAAAAGGGCCTGGAGTGTATTGATGTGACCTGTCCCTTTGTGAAAAGGATCCACAGGATTGTGGAACGGGAAAGCAAAGAGGGAAAACAGATCGTGATCATTGGAAATCCCGGACATCCTGAGGTAGAAGGGATCAGGGGATGGTCTATGACTCCGGCGGTGGTGCTTGAGACAAAGGAGGAAGCGGAAAATTTCAGGGCGGAAGAGGGAAAAACTTTATGTATTGTCTCTCAGACGACATTTAACTACAACAAATTTCAAGAATTAGTTGAAATTTTTAGGAAAAGAGGTTACAATGTTAATGTTGTAAATACTATCTGTAATGCAACAGAGGAACGACAGACGGAAGCTGGTGAAATCGCGGCAAAGGTCGATGCGATGATTGTAATAGGTGGCAAGCACAGCTCCAATACACAGAAGCTTTATGAAATCTGTCGTGAGAAGTGTGCGGCCACATTTTTTATACAAACACTGGAAGATTTGCATTTGGAACTGCCTAAAACTGCTGCTCTGGTGGGTATTACTGCGGGGGCTTCCACCCCCAACAATATTATCGAGGAGGTTCAAAATTATGTCAGAATTAACTTTTGAACAAATGCTGGAAGAATCATTAAAGACAATACATACAGGAGAGGTAGTTGAAGGTACAGTCATAGATGTTAAGCCTGAAGAAATCATTCTTAACATCGGCTACAAGTCAGATGGTATCCTTACAAGAAACGAGTATACCAACGAGCCTAATGTAGATCTTACCGCTGTAGTGAAGCCGGGCGATACCATGGAAGTAAAAGTCCTGAAGGTAAACGACGGCGAAGGACAGGTAATCCTGACCTACAAGAGACTGGCTGCTGACCGCGGCAACAAGAGAATTGAAGAAGCCTACAACAACAAGGAAGTCCTGACTGCAAAGGTTGCACAGGTATTAGAGGGCGGCCTCAGCGTGATCGTGGATGAAGTCAGAATATTCATCCCGGCAAGCCTTGTTTCTGATGTATATGAGAAGGATCTGACCAAGTATGCCGGTCAGGAGATCCAGTTTGTAATCACAGAGTATAATCCTAAGAGAAGAAGATATATCGGTGACCGCAAGCAGCTTTTAGTTGCAGAGAAGGCAGAACTGCAGAAGAAGCTTCTTGAAAGCATCCACGTTGGGGATGTAGTAGAAGGCGTTGTTAAGAATGTAACAGACTTTGGCGCATTTATCGACATCGGAGGTGCAGATGGTCTCCTTCATATTTCCGAAATGTCCTGGGGACGTATCGAAAATCCCAAGAAGGTATTCAAGGTAGGAGATAAGGTAAAGACCTTTATTAAAGAGATTTCCGGTAATAAGATCGCACTCAGCCTGAAATTTGAGGATGCAAATCCCTGGAAGGATGCCGACAGCAAGTATGCAGTAGGAAATGTTGTTACAGGTAAGGTGGCAAGAATGACTGACTTTGGCGCTTTCGTAGAGCTTGAGCCCGGTGTGGATGCACTCCTTCATGTATCACAGATTTCCAAGGAGCATATCGAGAAGCCTTCTGACGTACTGAAGGTTGGCGATGAGGTAACAGCAAAGGTTGTAGATTTCAACGGCGAAGATAAGAAGATCAGTCTCAGTGTAAAGGCACTTCTCGCTCCGGAACCCGAAGCAGAGCCTGCAGAGGAAGTGAAGGAAGACGACGCTGACGTTGTATCTGTAGACATTGATGCTGTGATCGCTGCAGAAGAGAAATAGGACAGGCGTTATTTGACAAATGATAAGGAATGGTTCGCTTGGGCCATTCCTTTTTGTTGTTGGCCAATCTTTTGTGCTATAATAATTAAATACAATAGAAAAAGAATATAAGGAATGAGGTGCAATTATGGCTTATGATTATGAATGGTTTAAAACAGCAGTTCTTCAAATGACCAAAATTGACTTAAACGCTTATAAGGAACGACAGATGAAGCGCCGTATTGATGCACTGATCACGAAAAACGGTGTGACCGGTTACGACAAATATGTACAGCTTTTAAAGACGGATAAGGTGAAGTTTGAGGAATTCGTAAATTATCTGACGATCAATGTTTCGGAATTTTATCGGAACCCGGAGCAGTGGCAGGTGATGGAAAAAGAAATTGTGCCGGAATTGATCTCCAAATTCGGAAAGTCGTTACATATCTGGAGCGCTGCCTGTTCGACAGGAGATGAGCCGTATTCCCTGGTGATGGCCCTTTCGAGACATATTCCGCTTAATATGATCCGGATCACGGCAACGGATCTGGATAAGCAGGTAATTGCCAAAGCGAAGGTTGGCCTATACGGTGAAAAGAGTATTGCCAATGTGCCTGATGACCTGAAACGAAAGTACTTTACCAAAGTAGGGCCGTCTTATCAGATCTCTGATGAAATTAAATCAAGGGTGGAATTCCGGGAGCATAACCTGCTTTTGGATACCTATCCCAAGGACTGTCATATGATCGTGTGCCGTAATGTGCTGATCTATTTTACGGAAGAAGCAAAAGATGAAGTGTTCCGTAAATTCTATCAATCGCTTACGCCGGGTGGAATTTTATTTATCGGCAGTACAGAGCAGATCATTAATCATCGGGATATGGGATATGACAGGAAAAGCTCCTTCTATTATGAGAGGCCCAAAAAGTAATTTCCCTGTCCGGGAACGTTTGAAATAACAATTATAATAAAAATGGGAGGAAATTTCCGGTAAAAAGAAATTCCTCCCGTTTTTAGTTTATTCGGGCTTTGCCATAAAATTGAGAATATGACTGGCATATTTGGAAAAGAGCTCCCGATTTTTCTTGATCTCATCAGTCAGCTCAAAGAACAGATCCGTGCTCTTGTAGTTCCTCTTGAAGAAGGGCTCCACCAGGATTTCCCACTGGGGAAGGAAAAGCGAAAGCTTACGGGTGTAGCAGTTGGAAGCGTTTGCCTGCTGGCGGTATTCCTTGTCAACAAAGGAAGAGATGGACTTGTGGATTGCCATATCTTCCGTCGGAAGATAATAATAGTTTTTATAGTTGGCGTAAAAATATTTCATTTCTTCCTCGTAAATAGGTACGATCAATACCCCTTCGTAGCCTTCTCCCTTGAAATGGCAGCTCCTTTCCATAAAGCTTACCGGCACCGGAAGAGGAGAAGCAAATACCAGTGAAAGGATCAGCTCCTTCCTGGGAACTCCGTGTAGATCTGTGTAATAATTTGCCTGTACCTTCCGGGCTTTGATATCACAGTTAAAGAGATCATAATAGGAAAGGATCGGCAGTGCTTCCAGCATACCCTTGATGTCATCAGAGTTATGAAGAAGCAGGGTGTGATAGAGATTATAGTCATGGGAGGTAGTGTAATCAATGTAGACCTGGATTAATTCTCCGCCATTGTATCCATCCTCACGCCGGATGCCCAGAAAAGCCTCCACGGTTTTCAGCTTACAGTTTGGAAGCTTTAAAAAGTTTTTGTAGGGGGTAACTCTGCGGTAAATATCAAGACCTTCCATATGGCCATAATTCCATGTGATTCCGTGCTTTGCAGCCTTTGACTGCAAAAAGGGCAGATCAAAGGTGTTGCCGTTATAATGGATCAGATAGGAAAATTGTGTTGAAAAATCAAAAAAGGCTTTTAAAAGCTCGGCCTCCTCATCAGGGGTCTGTGCAAACCACTGGCGGATGATCCAGTTGCCTTCCGTATAATAAGCGCAGCCGATAAGATAAAGCGTGGAGCTTGCTGCCAAAAATCCGGTAGTCTCTATATCCAGAAACAAAATCTGGTCCAAAGGAGCCAGATTTTCCAGGGGATATTCCAGTTTAAAATTTCCGAGTATTGTTTCTTCTGTTTTCATAAAATCTCCATTCCTGCAGCGCAAAGCGACAGTACAAAGCCTTGCGCAAAATTTCCCCATTGAAAGATCATTCTTAAAGATTAGTGTAGCATATTTTTAAAAAATGCAGTAGTATTTTCGACAAAAAAATAGTATATTTAAAAGAGGATCATTGAAAAAAATTCTCCATAAGCAGGAGGGGAAAGAAGGGTAAAAAATGGCAAGATTAACGTTTTCGGGTGGGATCCATCCCTATGACGGAAAAGACCTGTCTAAGGACAAGCCGATCAGAGAAGTCTTACCAAAGGGGGATTTGGTGTATCCGCTTTCACAGCATATCGGAGCACCGGCGAAACCCATTGTAAATAAAGGGGACAGTGTTCTGGTTGGACAGAAAATTGCTGAGGCAGGAGGCTTTGTCTCGGCGCCTATTTATGCAACTGTTTCCGGAACGGTAAAAGCGATTGAACCGAGAAGAGTGGTTACCGGGGACAATGTGATGAGCATTGTAATTCAAAATGATGAAAAATATGAAGAGATCGAATGGCCTCCCGTAAAGCCCTTCGATGAAATGACCCGGGAAGAAAAGATTGAAAAGATCCGTGAGGCGGGAATTGTTGGTATGGGAGGCGCAGGTTTCCCTACTGCGGTGAAGCTGTCTCCCAAGGAACCGGACAAGATTGAATATGTGATCGTAAACTGTGCGGAATGCGAACCGTATCTTACCTCTGATTACAGAAAGATGTTAGAGGAGCCGGAATACCTGATCGGCGGACTGAAGGTATCTCTCAGTCTGTTTGAAAACGCAAGAGGGATCCTGGCGGTTGAGGATAACAAGCCGGATTGCATTACCAGATTAAAATATTTGACCAAGGATGAACCGAAGATCACGGTGAAAGCCCTGAAAACAAAATATCCGCAGGGGTCAGAAAGGCATCTGATCTATGCTACCACGGGAAGAGCCATTAATTCCTCCATGCTTCCCTCAGATGCAGGCTGCATAGTAAATAATGTGGATACAGTGATCGCTATATATAATGCGGTGATCAATGGAAAACCCCTTATGCACAGGATTGTCACGGTAACAGGAGACGCCATTGCAAAGCCCTGTAACTTTAAGGTAAGGATCGGAACCAATTATCATGAACTGATAGAAGAAGCAGGGGGCTTTAAGGAGGAGCCGGTGAAGATCATTTCCGGTGGTCCCATGATGGGCTTTGGAATTTTTGATTTGGATGTTCCCACCACCAAGACCTCGTCAGCCCTTCTTTGTATGACCAGAGATGATGTTTCGGCAATGGAACCCAGTCCCTGCATCAACTGTGGAAAATGTGTGGAGGTATGTCCCGGCAGAGTAGTTCCGAAGCTTCTTGCAGACTGTGCGGAGCATTACGACGAAGAAGCCTTTGTGAAAAATAACGGTATGGAATGCTGCGAATGCGGTTGCTGCAGTTATATCTGTCCGGCAAAAAGACCCCTGACGCAGGTGATCAAGTCCATGCGTAAAATGCAGCTTGCAAAGAAGAAAAAGTAGGAGGAACAGCCATGAGTGATTTGATGAAGGTGTCATCCAATCCCCATATCAGGTCTAAAGTGACAACAGGCAATATTATGCTTGCAGTAATCATTGCGTTACTTCCTGCGGCGGGCTTTGGTATTTATAATTTTGGATCCGGGGCACTGATCCTGATCTTAATAACCGTTGCCACAACGGTTCTTACAGAGTTTTTATATGAAAAGGCAATGCACAAAAAAGTAACCATAGGAGATTTCTCAGCGGTAGTTACAGGGCTACTGCTTGCACTGAATCTGCCTCCGGCAGCTCCCTGGTGGATCGGAGTGATCGGTGGTGTGTTTGCCATACTGGTAGTGAAAATGCTCTTTGGAGGTCTGGGACAAAACTTTATGAACCCGGCGCTTGGAGCAAGATGCTTCCTTTTGATTTCCTATACCTCTATCATGTGCAATTTTGATTGTGATACTTATTCAGGCGCAACACCGCTTGCCAGCCTGAAGGCAGGAGAGGATGTTAATATTTTGAATATGGTGATCGGAAAGACGGCGGGAACCATAGGAGAAACTTCCATGATCGCACTGATCATCGGTGCCTGCTTCCTGATCCTTTTAGGAGTCATTGACTTAAGGATACCGGGAACCTATATTGTAACCTTTGCACTCTTCGTAGCGCTTTTTGGCGGACATGGCTTTGATCCGGCATTTATCAGCGCACACCTTGCAGGAGGCGGCCTGATGCTGGGAGCGTTCTTTATGGCAACGGATTACGTTACAAGACCGATCACCAAGAAAGGACAGTACCTGTATGGCGTTTTGCTGGGCGTTCTGACCGGTATTTTCCGTATCTACGGTCCTTCTGCAGAAGGCGTTTCCTATGCGATCATATTAGGAAATCTGCTGGTACCTCTGATTGAGAAGATCACCATGCCGAAAGCCTTCGGAAAAGGAGGGGAAAGAGCATGAATGATATGAAGAAAATGATAAAGGACGCTGCTGTTTTGCTGGTGATCACCGTAATGGCAGGATTGATCCTTGGTTTTGTATATCAGATCACCAAAGAGCCCATTGCAGCGGCAAAGGAAAAGGCTGCAAAGGAAGCGTATCAGGAAGTATTCCCGGATGCGTCTGATTTTTCGACGCCCTTAGAGCTTGCTGCTCCCGAAGGAGATACCACCTGGGATACCAATTACAAGAATGTGGACTTAGGCAGTGTCTTGGAAGCAGTGGATGAGGGCGGAAATGTACTTGGCTATGTCCTTACCGTCACAAGCCATGAAGGATATGGTGGAGACATTACCTTTGCCATGGGAATTCAGAAGGATGGAACCTTAAATGGGATTTCCATTCTGAGCATTTCAGAAACTGCCGGACTTGGTATGAAAGCAGAAAGCGTATTAAAGCCTCAGTTTGAGAATAAGAAGGTGGCAAACTTTACCTATACAAAGTCAGGTTCCACCATGGACAGTCAGATCGATGCGATCAGTGGCGCTACGATTACCACAAATGCAGTGACAACAGCAGTAAATGCAGGACTGTATGTTTTCCAGACGCAGTTAGGAGGTAGCATGCAATGAAACAGGGAAGTGCAGTTGAACGTTTAAAGAACGGTATCATTACCGAAAATCCTACTTTTGTGCTGACACTTGGAATGTGTCCCACTCTTGCAGTTACAACCTCTGCGGTGAACGGACTTGGAATGGGACTTACTACCATGGCAGTGCTTGCTTTAAGTAATATGTTTATATCCATGCTCAGAAAGGTTATACCGGATAAGGTGCGTATTCCGGCCTTTATCGTAGTCATTGCCTCGTTTGTAACGGTGGTAGAGCTTCTGCTTGAGGCGTATCTGCCGTCCTTATATGATGCGCTGGGATTATATATTCCGCTGATCGTTGTAAACTGTATCATTTTGGGAAGGGCAGAGGCCTATGCCTCCAAAAACGGCGTGGTTTCTTCCCTGTTTGACGGAGTTGGAATGGGACTTGGATTTACACTGGCCCTTACCATCATCGGCGCTGTGAGAGAACTGCTGGGGGCAGGCCAGGTCTTTGGCATCAACGTTATGCCTCAAAGCTATGTGCCCTGCAGTATTTTTGTACTGGCGCCCGGAGCGTTCTTCGTGCTTGCCGCTCTTACGGCAACGCAGAATAAGATCAAACGCGCAGGAGAAAAGAAGGGCAAGGATATGTCGAAGATCCAGTCCGGCTGCTGCAGCGACTGCACAGCATGTGCAGATACTCTTTGCGGACAGCGGAAAGAAGAGAAGCCTGTAGCGGAAAAGGAGGAAAAATAAATGGCAGCCGTGAAAGAATTATTGATTATTTTAATTTCCGCATCCTTAGTCAGCAACGTTGTACTCAGCCAGTTCCTGGGCTTATGTCCGTTCCTTGGCGTTTCCAAGAAGATCAATACTGCGGCAGGAATGGGAACCGCCGTTATCTTTGTAATTACGCTGGCGTCAGCAGTGGCGGGAGCAATTTACCAGTTTATATTAACGCCCCTTGATCTTACTTATCTGCAGACGATCGTGTTCATTCTTGTGATCGCAGCACTGGTTCAGTTTGTGGAAATGTTCTTAAAGAAATTTATGCAGTCATTATATAAAGCGCTGGGCGTGTACCTTCCCCTGATCACAACTAACTGTGCAGTGCTTGGTGTGGCGCTTACCAATGTACAGAAAAATTACAGTATCCTGCAGGGAGTGGTAAATGGTTTTGCCACATCCGTTGGATTTACGATCTCCATCGTGATACTTGCAGGAATCAGGGAAAAGATGGCATACAATGATATTCCGGAATCCTTTAAGGGAATGCCCATTGTTCTGGTTACTGCAGGACTTATGGCGATTGCCTTTTGTGGCTTTTCCGGTCTTTTGTAGGAGGTGGTATGGTGAGCGTAGCAGGAATTATTTCGGCGGTTGCCGCTGTAGGTGGCGTAGGCCTTTTTGTAGGTCTGTTCCTGGGAATTGCGGCCATTAAGTTTAAGGTAGAGGTAAATGAAAAAGAGGAAGCTGTTCTGGAAGCGCTTCCCGGAAATAACTGCGGAGGATGCGGTTTCCCGGGATGCAGCGGACTGGCAGCGGCCATTGCAAAGGGGGAAGCCCCTGTAAATGCCTGTCCTGTGGGAGGAGAGCCTGTGGGAAAGGTGATCGCTGAAATTATGGGTGTGGAAGCACAGGAAAGCACCAGGATGACAGCGTTTGTAAAGTGTCAGGGAGACTGTGACAAGATCACGCTGGATTATGACTATACGGGAATTGAGGACTGCCGGATGCTGGCATTCGTACCAAACGGCGGCGCAAAGAGCTGTAATTACGGCTGTCTTGGGTATGGAAGCTGTGTCCAGGTCTGTCCCTTTGATGCAATCCATGTGGTAAACGGAGTGGCAGTAGTAGACAGGGAGGCCTGCAAGGCCTGCGGAAAATGCGTGGAGATCTGTCCCAAGCATTTAATATCCCTGATCCCTTATGACGCTTCCTTTGCGGTTGCCTGCAGTTCAAAGGATAAGGGGCCTGTAACCATGAAGGACTGTAAGGTAGGCTGTATCGGCTGCCAGCTTTGTAAAAAGAACTGTCCTGCAGAGGCAGTGGAGATAGAAGAGTTTCATGCTGCTATTGATTACGAGAAATGTCAGGGCTGCGGCGTCTGTGCAGAAAAATGTCCCAGAAAGTCCATTGTTGCATTGAAGGCCTGAGCGTAGACCTAAAGCTTATGATTATAATTTCTGGGGCGTAAAGCACCGGTGGAACGGAGGTTTTTGAGGATGAAGGTAAGACTTGGAAGCACGCAGATCGTTGTAGAAAAAAATGGCTTTGGCGCATTGCCGATCCAGAGGGTAGATGACGAAACTGCCGTAGGGATTTTGAGAAGTGCTTTTGAAGGCGGGATCCGCTTTTTTGATACGGCAAGAGCCTATAGTGACAGTGAGCATAAATTGGGGCTTGCCTTTGAAAAGATCAGGGATCAGCTTTTCATTTCCACAAAGACCGCTGCCACAAGGGGAGAGGAGCTGTTTAAGGATCTGGAACAGAGCCTTAAAAATCTGAAAACAGATTATATTGATATTTATCAGTTCCATAATCCGGCCTTCTGTCCCAAACCGGGAGATGGATCCGGCCTTTATGAGGCAGCCCTGGAAGCAAAAAAACAGGGAAAGATCCGGCATATCGGTATTACGAACCATCGTCTGCATGTGGCAGAGGAGGCCATTGAAAGCGGCTTGTATGAGACACTGCAATTCCCCTTTTGTTATTTGGCTACGGAAAAGGAGGAAGCGCTGGTAAAGGCCTGTGAGAAAGAGGATATGGGCTTTATTGCCATGAAGGCGTTGTCCGGTGGACTGATCACCAATTCTGCAGCGGCTTATGCGCATGCCGCCGGTTTTGAAAATGTGCTTCCTATCTGGGGGATCCAAAGACAGAGCGAGCTGGATGAATTTCTTTCCTATATCAAAAATCCCCCTGTTATGACTAAGGAACTTGCAGCGGTGATTGAAAAAGACCGCAGGGAGCTGGCAGGAGAATTCTGCAGGGGATGTGGATATTGTATGCCCTGTCCCGCAGGAATAGAGATCAATAATTGTGCCAGAATGTCTCTGCTGCTTCGCCGTTCCCCTACGGCCGGACACTTGACAAAAGAAACCCAGGAGAAGATGGAAAAGATCAAAAACTGCCTGCACTGCAACCGGTGTAAGGCGAAATGTCCTTACGGACTGGATACACCGGCCCTTCTTGCAAGGAACCTGGAGGATTACCAGAATGTTTTATCCGGAAAGACTCTGATCTAATCGAAATTGACATAGAGAAGCTCGCCGCTTTGCGTAAGAAAGACAGCCTTTATCTCCGGCATGTCTTTTAAAAGCAAAGCGGCTTTTTCGTATCCGAGCACAAAACAGAGAGTGGAAAGGGCGTCGGCGTCACAGGAGCTTTTACACAGAATGCTGACCTGGGAGAGGCCGGTATCCGCAGGATACCCGGTTTGGGTAGAGAGAATATGATGATAAAGCTGTCCGTCTATTTCAAAGTAACGTTCATAATTGCCGGAAGAAACCACGCTGGTGTCTGAGAGAGAAAGGGTAAGAGCGGGAGTCCCGGCATCGGCAAAGGGCTTCTGGATGCCGATCTTATAGTCGCTGTCATCCGGCTTGGAGCCTATCACAACAACATTTCCGCCTAAGTTGATGAGACCGCTTGTGACGCCCTTTACAGTCAGATAATCGCGCATCTGATCTGCAATGAAGCCTTTGGCGATAAAGCCAAGATCCACCTGGGCAAGAGGGTCCGTAAGACAAACCTCTTTTCCGCGGATGTGCAAAGCATGATAATCTACATGGGAAAGCGCAGCTTTGATCTGGGGATCAGAGGGCACAAGCTTTTCGTTATCAGAACCGAAATTCCAGAGACCGGACAGAGTGCCGATAGTAGGATCTACGGCGCCCTCCGACAATTCGGCGTAGGAAAGGGCTTTCTGCAGAAGAAAAAGGGTGTCGTCGGAAACGGTAACATAAGAGCCATTTGCATGGTTCAGGTTCCAGATATCGCTTCCCTCTATTGTGGCGCTCAAAAGCTTTTCGTAATGCTCTGCCATGGAGAGACAGTCCTCCAGGAGAGGCTTGTCCTTTTCGTCATATAAGGTGATCTGGATCACGGTATCAAAATAAAAGCCGGTGGCAGAGACCGGATCTTTTTGCAGGGAGCAGCCTTCAAGAAGCAGGGCAGGCAACAGGACAAAAAGAAAAAGCGTAAGCTTTTTGGAAAATTTCATATCAGGATCCTCGTTTCTGGGTAATTTTTCACAGGCATGTTTCTGTCATTTCCGGTTGTAAAGGATAATGGTTTCATGTATAGTAATTATATATTTTTTGAGCCGGTTTGAAAAGAGCCGGGGAAAAGAGGAGTTATGCGTTTGTCAGATGGACATGAGGAGGAAAGAGGCATGGGAATGCCTGTGATCTACACGATCGTAGGTGTATCGGCTGTGATCCTGCTGATCCTTGCCGTTGTATTTTTTAGCAATAGTCAGAGAAATTCAGGCTCCCAAAACAGAGCCTATGCGGTGGCGTCACCGTCCCCTACGCCCGAGGAAGACTTGCAGCAGGCGGAAGGGGAAGAAAATGGGGATATAGAAAGTCTGTACCGAAACCACAAGCTGCGGGCGGAGGACCTTGATTTCTGGAATATGTATCAGGATGGCAGTGTGGTGGTAGAAGAACCGGAGCCGACAGAAAGCCCGTCGCCTACAGCGTCCCATGAGCCGACGGATGAGGAAATGGAAGCAGATGGAAGGCACATTCAGGTCACGCTTCATGACGGAGAGACAAAATGGGTGGAAATAAACGAAGATCTTCCGCAAAATGACTATGATTTTACCAATTTACGGATTGTAAACGGGAAAATGGAGTATGACATAGAAGGAGAAAAGGAATCTTTCCTTGGAGTAGAATTGTCAGAGGAAAGCGGCCAGGTGGATTTTAAAAGGCTGAAAGAGGACGGTGTTGATTTTGTCATGCTGCATTTGGGAAGCAGAGGCTATGAAACCGGAAGGTTATCCTTAGATGAGAGCTTTGTAGGAAACATTACGGCAGCCCAGGAGGCAGATCTGATGGTGGGAGTGGTATTTTCTTCCCAGGCGATCGATGTGGAGGAAGCGGTAGAGGAAGCGGAATATGTAATCACTAATCTGATCCCTTATCATATTACATATCCGGTGGCGTTTGAGATGAAATATGCTGCAAACGATAAGTCCAGAATTGACAGCCTGACAGCAGATGAGAAATCTCAGATTGCAGAAGCGTTTTTGTCGGAGATAGAGTATGAAGGCTACAGAACTCTCCTGTATGGAGATCGGAATTTCCTTTTAGGAGAAATATATGGCGATAAGCTCTTAGAGGACTATGATGTGTGGCTTTCCGACCAATCAGCAGTACCGGATTATCCTTATCAGTTCCGGCTTTGGAGGTATGCAGGCTCGCAGGAGATAGACGGAGTGGAAAAGAAAGCGGCTTACAGTATCAGCTTTGTAGATTACTCCCGCAAATAATGAAGGATCTTGTCTGAAACAGGAACCTTTGCATAAATGTCGGCGTAGGCCATAGGGGAAAGATTTTCAAGATAATTGGGAAGAAACCTTTTGGTCACGCCGCCTTTTTTGAGAAGGTCAATCGCCTTGTTATAGGCAATGGCGGCTTCAATGTCGGTAGGATAAGAGCCTATGGTATAATTCCCGTTGATATGGATTTTGGCAACATAGCGGAGACCCTTTGCGGTCTCTTTTTTTGTTACCCCGTGAAAGGAATTCAGGATCTTAATGTTTTCGTAACGAAAATCCATGTTGTCGCCGTTAACAAACAGATAATCCCGGCCTTTGACGGCATAGTTCTTAATGCCGTAGCGGCTTGCAATATTGACCTGCATCCCATAATCCGCCACAAAGAAGTGGCGTCCCCTGCGCATGATTTTGTGAGAGGAATAATAGAAAAGATCGTCTACGTCAAATTTTAAGATATAGGAGGGAGAGAGGTAATATTCAAAGTAGTTTTTTCTCATATAGATGGGAGTCGAAAAATAAATGTCATTGTTACGGAAGTTTAAGAGACAAACCCACTTTTCAAAGGACAAAAGCCGGAACTTTGAATAGTCGGAAAGGCAAAGCTCCCCTGAGGACAGCAGAGAAGAAGCCTCCAGATAGGCGGCACAGGCCATGGAGGCAGAGGAATAACTGCCAAGACTGATATGCTTTTGTTTATAGGTGATGGAGGCACGATAATAGGTGCTGCCATCTTTTTTTTGCGCCTGATAAACGCCGGGGTAGCTCTGACTCATAAAATCCTCATAAAAATGTTGTTAAAAACAGTTTATCACAAAATAGGGAATGCTGCTTATTTTTTTGTCCGAAAGAGTCATTTTGAAAATTTTAGAAATATTTCTGACAGTTCCTGTATAAAATATTAAAGAACTGTTACATAAGTGTGACAGGAATATGAGGTTTGGAAGGATGAAAAATAGCATGTATAAAAAAATGATCATACAGCTTTTTCTGTGTCACATGCTGCTGATATCGGCATTTGTCTGTGCCAAAGGGGTACAGCTGACACGGATTGCTGCAACACCTGCCTTTCGGATTTGGGACGAGGCAGAAAAGGAGGAGGGAAGGACCAAAACGGACCGCATTTTCGGACTGCTTAAGAGAGCCTCGTCGGGACAGCGGGTGGTGCCCTATTCCGTGATGGAAAAGCATTACGTTGTGGAATTATCCCAGGCGGATTATGAAGCGCTGCTGAAAATTGTACAGGCTGAGGCGGGAAACGAGGATGAGACCGGGAAAATGATGGTGGCGGGAGTGGTGCTGAACCGGGTAAAAAATGAAAAATTTCCGGACACTGTATCCGAGGTGGTAACCCAGAAGGAAAATGGCTGTTATCAGTTCTCGCCGGTGGCGACGGGAAGCTATTACCGGGCAGTGGCCACCCAGGATACGGTAGATGCGGTGGAAAAGGTTCTGCTCGGAGAAGATGTTTCCGGGGGAGCGTTATACTTTGCGGCCAGGAAATATGCGGATCCGGAAAAGATGAAATGGTTTGACAGATCCCTTACCTTTCTGTATGAACACGGCGGTCATGAATTCTACACAAACTAAGTCTTTTCGTTGTAAAATCGTTGCTTCTATGCTAAAATATAAGGAACATTTAGCGAAAAGGAGCAGAATAATGGAGATAATGTATAACAGCACCAGAAACAAAGAAACCAGAGTTCCCGCATCTGTAGCGATCTTGAAGGGACTTTCTGAGGATGGAGGCCTGTTTGTACCGGAGCGTATTCCTGCATTAGATAAATCCTTAAAGGAACTGGCAAAGATGAGCTATCAGCAGGTGGCTTATGAGGTGATGAAGCTTTTCTTCACCGATTTCACAGAGGAAGAACTGCAGCACTGCATTGAAAGTGCATATGATGAGAAATTTGATACGCCGGAGATCGCACCGCTTGTGGAAGCACAGGGGGCATATTATCTGGAGCTTTTTCACGGCGCAACCATTGCATTTAAGGATATGGCGCTTTCTATTTTGCCCCATTTACTGATCACAGCGGCCAGAAAGAACAAGGTTCATAATGAGATCGTGATCCTTACCGCTACATCAGGAGACACCGGAAAGGCAGCGCTTGCCGGCTTTGCGGATGTAAAGGGGACAAGGATCGTTGTCTTTTATCCCAAAAACGGTGTAAGTCCCATCCAGGAAAAGCAGATGGTAACCCAAAAGGGAGAAAATACATATGTAGTTGGGATCCATGGAAACTTTGATGATGCCCAGACCGGCGTTAAGAAGATTTTTGGGGACAAGGAGTTAGAGGCTTATATGCAGGAAAAGGGATTTCAGTTTTCCTCTGCCAACTCTATCAATATCGGCAGACTGATCCCGCAGGTAGCATATTATGTGTATGCTTATGCAAAGCTTCTGGCAGAAGAAAAGATTACAGAGGGAGAGAAGATCAATGTGGTTGTGCCTACCGGAAACTTCGGTAATATCCTTGCAGCCTTCTATGCAAAGAACATGGGCCTTCCCATTGAAAAGCTGATCTGCGCATCCAATGAAAATAAAGTGTTATTTGACTTTTTCAGAACAGGAATCTATGACAGGAACCGGAAGTTTGTGCTCACATCATCCCCCTCTATGGATATTCTGATCTCCAGTAATCTGGAAAGACTGATCTATTACATTGCAGGCAATGATGCGGACAAGACGTCAGAGCTGATGGCAGCTTTGTCCTCCGGCGGCGTTTATGAGATCACAAAGGAAATGAAGGAAAAGCTTTCCGACTTTTATGGAGGATATGCAACAGAACAGGAAACAGCTAAGACGATCCACGATCTTTATGAGGATACAGGGTATGTGATCGACACCCATACGGCGGTTGCCGCTAGTGTATACGGCAAATATAAGGAGCAGACAAAGGACATGGCAAAAACAGTCATTGCCTCTACTGCAAGCCCGTATAAGTTTACAAGAAGTGTAATCAGTGCCATCGACCCTGCATATGATGAGAGTACGGGAGATTTCGAGCTGGTGGACAGATTACAGGCGCTGTCAGGCGTGAAGGTTCCCAGAGCGATCGAGGAAATCAGAAAGGCGCCGGTTCTGCATGACCATATCTGTGAAAAGGATCAGATGAAGCAGACCGTAATGGATTTCCTTGGCATTTAAAAGAAAGCGGTAAACAAAGAAAGGAGCTGCAGGGCCGATGAAACGTATTTTGATGGTAGATGATGTTGCTACAAATCTCATTTGTGCTGCAGAGGTATTAAAATCATCCTATGATATTACAATGGCAAGGTCAGGGAAGGAAGCGCTGCTTCTTTTAAAGGGAATGACACCGGATCTGATCCTGCTTGACATTAATATGCCTGAAATGAACGGCTATCAGGTGATGGAAAAACTAAAGGAAAATCCTGATACCAGTGAGATTCCTGTTGTTTTTCTGACGGCAGAGCTTGATCAGGAAAGCGAAGTAAAGGGGCTGAAAATGGGAGCAATGGATTTTTTGCGAAAGCCCTTTGAGCCGGAAGTAATGAAAAGCCGCATTGATAATATTTTACAGATCACCGATCAGAAGAAGGAGCTTCAAAGCATTGCACAGAAGGATTCCCTGACGGATCTGCTGAACAGAAGGTATCTGGAAGGAATTCTGGAACAGGCAGGCGAAGAGGACAGAGGATATTTCCTGCTCCTTGATCTGGACAATTTTAAGAAGGTGAATGACAGCTTTGGCCATATGGTAGGAGATCAGGTTCTTGTGAAATTTGCCAGAGTGATGAAGGAAGAGATCACGGATTCTGACTGCGTATGCAGGCTGGGAGGGGATGAGTTTGCGGTATACCTTCCGGGAGAATATGATCAGGACAAGATCAAAAGCATTGCAAGAAGACTGATTGCAGGAATTGAATTTGAAGTGAATGATCTGATTTCGGATGCCTGTGATTTTAAGCTTTCCGTATCAGTAGGAATTGCAGAAAAGCCCAATGATGGCAAAAACTTTGACGAACTGTACGGGGCGGCGGATAAGGCCCTTTATCATGTAAAACAAAATGGGAAAAGAGGCTATTACTTTTACAGCAGCGACAAGGCAGGAGCCAAGGAGACAGAGGAAGAGAACAGCCTGATCAATTTGCTGCAGCTTCAAAGACTGATAGAAGAGAAAAGCAGGCAGAGCGGCGCTTACCGGGTGGAGTATGATGGATTTAAGAGGATCTATCATTTTGTTGCCAGATGTATGGAGAGAAAAAGCCAGGATGTACAGCTTGTCCTCTTTACGATCCAGGGTGACCTGATCGGAACGGAAGAGGCGGGCAAAGAGGCAATGGAATTATTGGATCATGCGGTATCCGGTTCCCTCAGAAGAGGGGATGTGGCAACCCGATGCGGAAATACGCAGTATGTTGCTATTTTAATGAATGCATCGCCTGAAAATGGAAATATGGTTGCGGGCAGGATCCAAAAGAAATTTGACACTCTCGCAAAAGGGCATGAGTTAAAGCTTGTCTATGAAATGCAGAGCGTAAAGAGCAAGGATGCATAGTGAAAATCAAAAAACTCCTGTTTCTTTCATTGGAAAGAGCAGGAGTTTTTTGTGTGATTTCTGCTTTAAGGACGATCTTTCATGGGGATGTAAATCTGGTCTTCCCCAATGGGTCTATAAGCAGGTCTTATGATCTTTCCGTTATTGGCAAGCTCTTCCATTCTGTGAGCGCTCCAACCGGAAATACGGGCAATGGCAAAGATCGGAGTATATAGCTCCATTGGCAGATCCAGCATGTGATAAACAAAGCCGGAATAAAAGTCTACATTGATGCTGACGCCCTTGTACATCTGACGCTCGGCTGCAATGATTTCAGGAGCCAGGCGTTCTACCAGAGAGTAGAGGGCAAATTCCTTGTGCAGGCCTTTTTCCACAGAAAGCTTTTCTACGAAGGATTTAAAGATCACGGCACGGGGGTCGGATTTAGAATAGATCGCATGGCCTACGCCGTAGATAAGGCCGGCATGATCGAAGGCGTCCTTGTGAAGGAGCTTCTTCAAGTAATTGCCAACCTCTTCCTCGTCGGCCCAATCTTTTACCTGTTCCTTCATATCCTCAAACATCTTAACAACCTTAATGTTGGCGCCGCCGTGGCGTGGACCTTTCAGGGAGCCGATGGCTGCTGCAATGGTAGAATAGGTATCTGTCAGGGAGGATGTGACAACATGGGTGGTAAAGGTGGAATTATTTCCGCCGCCATGCTCCATATGCAGAACAAGTGCAATGTCTAAAAGCTTTGCCTCCAGGGGCGTATAGGAGCTGTCAGGACGAAGCAGGTGAAGAATGTTCTCCGCAGCGGAAAGATTGGGGTCAGGTCTGTGGATAAACAGGCTTTTGCCATCATGATAGTGACAGTATGCCTGGTATCCGTAAATAGACAAAAGTGGGAACAGGCTGATCAGCTGCAGGCACTGACGGAGCACATTGGGCAGAGAAACATCATCTGCCCTGTCATCATAGGAATACAGGGTCAGCACGCTTCTGGCAAGCGTATTCATCATATCGCTGCTTGGAGCTTTCATAATAATGTCCCGTACAAAGCTTGTAGGGAGAGTGCGGTAGTTCGCAAGCAGGGTCCTGAAGTCTGCAAGCTCCTTTTCGTCAGGCAGTTTGTCAAAAAGCAGAAGATATGTAACCTCTTCAAAGCCAAAACGGTTATCAGATGTAAAACCATCAACCAGATCCTTCACGTTGTATCCACGGTAAAAAAGCTGACCATGAGCCGGATGCGCCACCCCGTCAATGACTTCGGTTGCACGGACATCTGAAATCTTGGTCAGGCCTGCAAGAACACCTTTTCCGTTCAGATCCCTGAGACCTCGTTTTACCTCATACTTGGTAAACAGTTCAGGATCGATCTGGTCAGCGGTTTCGCTCATTTTGGCAAGACGAATGATATCCGGTGTGATCTCGGAGAAAATATTGATATGATTATCCATAGAAAGCTCCTTTCTGCTGATTGATTATGGTTTGAAAGTGATTGAAAAGTCTGAGCTGAAAATCCTGTGAAGCGTCGGCAGATCCGAAACGCTGTTGGCAGTCAATTTCGAAATAAGCAGAAAACTTATCAGAAAATAAAATTAATAGTTAAATGATACCATGTGAAAACCATTCAAACAAGAAAAAAATAGAAGTTTACAAAAATTTAAAAATTATAACGGCTGCTCTCTTTCTTTTATAGTTGTATTTTCAGGGGGATTTGGATATAATGAAATTAACCTGAGATGTGCGATAATTCCTGTTGTTTTGAACCTACAGATACTTTAAACGGGATTCCTATATCGCCAGGCGGCTGTCAAGCCCCCACCTCCTTGGAGGGATTGGAGGGGAAGGCAAAAGTGCTGGCTGCGGTGACCCACCTAGCATAGCTAGGAGTCAAAAGACAGGAACCGGCATTTTGGGGGACAGAAGAAAAAGCAACCAGATCTGGTTGCTTTTTCTTTTCGTAAATAGATATTACAGGCGGCAGAGCGGGAAAGGAAGCGCATGAGGAAAAAAACAGGACGATTGACTATAAAGGCATTTTTCATTTTCTTTTTTGCAGTGCTGTTTCTGGTATTGCTCTGCAGGGAAGAAGCTGCATGGAAAAAGAAACAGCCAAAAGGGGAGCGGATCACTGCGAAGGAAGTCAGGGTTCTTTGCAGGGAACTGGAAGCGGCCGGAGCGAGGGGGCCTGAAAAGGAGAAGCTGGAATCGTTTTGGGAAAACCACAGGGAAGAATATGTAAGCTACACTACATACAAGGAGCTGCTTTCTCTTTTGGTGGATGCGGATCATGCGGAAGAGGTGCCGTTTTATGAAAAGAAATATCGAAGCGACTTTCAGATCATAAAGAAAGACTGGTATCAGTGCTATCAAAAGCTTTTGCAGTATTACGGACTGGAGAAGGTGATCAGTGAGGAAACCATAGAACTGCTTTGCAGCAGTGAAAGCCTTTTGGAGAAGGGAGAAAAGGAGATCCTGCTGACGGCAGATGGGAAAGAACTGGTTCCTGTGGCAGAGGAGGCCTTTAAGCTGGAATATACGGTAGTGTCCGGGTATCTGTATGAAAACAGGCTTCTGGCAGTGACCGAAGTACAGGATCAGGAGGCAGCGGTCTATAATGCTTTGATCCTGGAAAGCGGAACAGGTGGACTGCGTTATTTTTATAAGGGCTATGAGATCTGCAGTGCAGGGGAACAAAAAGCTGTAGGCAAGGAGAAGGCGGCGGATCTGGTCTTTGGCGGGGGACAGATAAGGGAGATCCGGACGAAGGAAGAACTGATCAGCGGAAAGCTGGTTGGAATAGAGGAGGATAAGCTGGAAATAGAGGGAAAAGGAAGCTTTCCCATAGACAGCCGCTGTCAGGGCTACCGTTTGTATGGAGCTTTGCAGAATGCAGAAAGGTCAGAGCTGCTTTTAGGCTATGACTTTACAGATTTTGTGCTGGATCATGGAAAGATATGCGCCTTTTTTATAGCCAGGGAAGAGGAGCTTAGTACCATAAGAGTTGCCATTAAGAATGAAAAGACAGGAAGGCTCTATCATGACAGCCTTATCTTTTGCAGCGACAGGCCGCTTCTTTTGGAATATGGCGTGGGGGATGAAATAACGCAGGAGATCCTGGAACCGTTAAAGCCTTTTGAGATTGGAAAGGATAGCTCCTGCCTGAAGGAAGGGCGGGTAAAGCTGTCGGGAGATACCAATACCGCAAGAATCTGTCTTTCCTCCCTGCAAAGAGCAAGCGGAGAACCCTACTACGCCGGAACCCTTGAGGTGATCGGAACAAAGCAGGGGCTGATCCTGATCAATGAACTGCCGCTTGAAAATTATCTGTTCTCCGTGGTGCCAAGTGAAATGCCCGCATCTTATCCGGGAGAGGCGCTGAAGGCCCAGGCTATCTGTGCAAGAACCTATGCCATCAGATATTTATACGCTCCCGGATACCCGGAGTACGGCGCTCATGTGGATGACAGTGTAAGCTTTCAGGTCTACAATAACCTGCAGGAAAATGCAGATACCACAAAGGCAGTGAAGGAAACAGCGGGAAAGTATCTGTGCTATGAGGAAGAGCCCGTTTCTACTTATTATTACTCTACCTCCTGCGGCTACGGAACAGATGAAAGCGTATGGAGCGGAAAGGAAGAAGCACAGATGCCCTACCTTTCGGCGCACCATATTGCTGCAAAAACAGAAGAGGGCTTTACGCCCGGGGAGCTTCAAAAGGAAGAAAATTTCAGGGAGTATATTACGAAGGAAGATGAAATGGCATATGAAAAGGAAGAACCGTGGTTCCGCTGGACGGCAAAGGTAGAAAAGCTGGAGGTATCGGAGTTGTCTGACAGACTAAAGGAACGTTTCCTTGCCGATCCGGAAAAAGTGCTCTTTTATGAAGGAACAGGAGATCCGGAATATGACGGGAAGGGCTATGTATCGCAGGAGCCGGGCAGGATTAAGAGCATTTACGAGATCCGATGCCAGAAGAGAGGGGAAGGAGGCGTGATGGAGGAGCTTTTGCTGGAAACCGATCTGGGAACATATAAGGTCCTGACAGAATATAATATCAGATATATCCTGAACCAGAACTGCCAGGTCAGGCGGGCGGACGGTTCTTTGTATGAAGCTGCGACCCTGCTTCCCAGCGCCTATCTGATAATTGACGTTGTCAAATCCGGGAAAGATGTGATAGGATATACAATGATCGGGGGCGGCTATGGGCATGGCGTTGGAATGTCACAAAATGGTGCAAAGGCCATGGCCCTTTCGGGAAAAAGCTGCGAGGAAATCCTTTCCTTCTTTTTCCCCAGCTGTGAACAGAGGGAGGCTGCGCCCATAAGGATGGATTGAGGAAGCCTTTATGTTTAAAAGACTCTTATTTATCGGATATGATTTTAACAAGCATATGAGCAGAAAAAATATAAGCGCTTTTGCAGCAAGCACTGCGTTTTTCCTTTTTCTGTCTCTGATCCCGGCACTGATGCTTTTATGTGCGGTCATCCCTTACACGCCTTTGACAGAGAGCAATGTGATGAGCGCACTGACGCAGATTTCGCCGGATACCATGGATCCTCTGGTGGTAAGTATCATTTCGGATGTATATGATAAATCTGTGGGACTGATCTCCGTTACGGCGATCGGTACGCTGTGGTCAGCCGGAAAGGGCGTTCTGGCATTGATGCGGGGACTGAATGCGATCAATAACGTGGAAGAAAACAGAAACTATTTTGTGCTCCGCATGATCGCCTCTCTATATACGATCCTGACGCTGGTGGCAGTGGTGATTTCTCTTTTGTTTATGGTATTTGGAAATACCCTGATCGGGATCATTGAGGGGATCGTTCCGGGCAGCTCTTACTTTTTTGCATTGCTGATGCATTTCAGGACTCCCTTTGTGTGGGTGATCATGACGCTCATTATCGCACTGATGTATGCGTATGTGCCTGGAACAAAGCAGGGATTTCGGATGCAGCTTCCGGGAGCCGGGCTTGCGGCAATCGGATGGAGTGCGACAACATTTTGCTTTTCGGTATATATCGATGAATTTAATGGATTTAATACCTACGGAAGCCTGACAACGATCATTATCTTGATGCTCTGGCTTTATGCCGGAATGTATATCATTTTGGTGGGAGCCTATATCAACCGCTATTTTAAACCTGCATTTCAGTTCTTTATTGGGAAAAAGAAGGTTGACAAGCGGAGCAAGATTGACTAAGATACAGATATATGCAGGTAAAGGCTGTGAAGGTGTACAGTAGCGAAGTGTTTTCTTACAGAGAGAAGAAGTCATCGGCTGTGAGCTTCTTTAAGTTCAGACATGGAGTGAATTTCCCACCGGAGCTTTTAGGCTGAACCCCAGCGGGCAGTAAGCTTAAACGTCACACGCGTTAAGTGTCAGAGGTGTCTGCCGCATTGGCAGGAACTTGGGTGGTACCGCGGATCAGATTCGTCCCTTGTATTTATAATAGATACAAGGGTTTTTTTATGTTCATTTATCAAAGAGAAGAGAGGTAGAAAAGATGCAGGATCAGGTATTATCAGACAAGCTTTCCTCATTAAAGGAAAAGATCGAAGGAGAGCTGAAGCAGCTAAAGAGTTCAAAAGAGCTTTATGAATTCAAAAATCTATATCTTGAAGGGAAAAAGAGCAAGATCAGCGAGCTGATGAAGGAAATGGGAAAGCTTGCCCCGGAAGAAAGAGCAGGATATGGAAAATCCGTTAATGATCTCAAAAGCTGGGCTTTTGACAGATTTGCGGATATGGAAGACAAAATGAAAAAGCTGGAGCTTATGCACAGATATGAGAGGGAAAAGATCGACCTTACTATCCCGGCACAGCCTGTAAAGATCGGAAATCTGCACCCTGTTACCCTGGTCAGAAATCAGCTTATTGATATTTTTGCAGGAATGGGCTTTGAGATTTATGAGGGAAGTGAAATCGAAACGGATTATTATAATTTTACAGCCCTGAACACTCCGAAGGATCATCCCGCAAGAGATATGCAGGATACCTTTTATCTGTCGCCCGAGTTTTTGCTGCGTACCCAGACTTCAGCGGGCCAGATCCATGTAATGGAAAAGAAGCAGCCACCGATTAAGATCCTTTCCCCCGGAAAGGTGTTCCGTTCTGATGATGATGCTACCCATTCGCCCATGTTTTCCCAGATGGAGGGACTGGTAGTAGATAAGGGAATCACGCTGGGAGACTTAAAGGGAATGCTGGATGTGTTTGTACAGAAGGTGTTCGGTGAAAATGTGACAACCCGTCTGCGCCCGTCCTATTTCCCGTTTACAGAGCCTTCCGTTGAGGTGGACGTAAGCTGTTTTGAATGCGGCGGTAAGGGATGCAGCCTCTGCAAGGGAACAGGCTGGATCGAGATCCTTGGTGCCGGTGTGGTCAACAAGAGAGTCCTGGAAAACTGCGGAATTGATTCCGAGGAATACAGCGGTTTTGCCTTTGGAATGGGACTGGAGCGTATTGCCATGCTCAAATACGGTATCAATAATATTAAACTGTTATTCAATTCAGACCTGCGTGTGTTAGAGCAGATCAATGAGAAATAGTCAGGAGGAAACGGATCATGATATTACCATTAAGCTGGTTAAAGGAATATGTGGATGTAGATGTAACACCCGATGAACTGGAAAAGAAGCTGTTCGACGCAGGGTTTGAGGTAGAAGAAAAATATGAGCTTGGCAAAGATGTGAGCAACATCGTAGTAGGACTTGTAGAGTCCTGTGAGCCTATTCCCGAAACTCATTTGCATGTGTGTCAGGTAAATGCAGGCTCATATGGAACCATGCAGGTTTGCTGCGGGGCGGACAATGTCTGTGCCGGAGGAAAGTTCCCTCTTGCCCTTCCCGGAGCAAGTGTTTATGCAACGGCCAAGGATCATAAGACGGTAGAAGGAGTTATGACCATTAAAAAGGGAAAGCTCCGCGGCTATGAATCAAACGGAATGCTTTGTTCCGGTGTGGAGCTTGGACTGACAGAGGATCTTTATCCCGGATCAGAATACAACGGGCTTTTGGCGCTGCCGGAGGATGCACAGCCGGGCGAGGATGTAAAGAAGCTTACCGGACTGGATGATGTGATTTTTGACATTGCGCTTACAGCAAACCGTCCGGACTGCCAGAGCATTCTGGGAATGGCAAGGGAAGTTGCGGCTATCTTGGGAAAAGAGCTTAAGATGCCTGCAACAGACTATACAGAGACAGAAGCTGTAAAGGAAGGATTTCAGGTTCAGGTGGAAGCGCCGGAGCTGTGTCCCCGTTACAGTGCGCACTATGTATATGATGTTAAGATCGGGCCGTCACCGTTATGGATGAAACGAAGATTGGCGCTTTTGGGAATGTCCTCTATTTCCAATGTGGTCGATATAACAAACTATGTGCTCAAGGAAATCGGACAGCCGATGCATGCCTTTGACTGCTCTTATCTGGAAGGAAACGAGATCTGCGTCAGAAGGGCAAAGGATCAGGAAAAGATCGTGACCCTGGATGAGCAGGAATACGAGATGAATACAGAAAACCTTGTGATCTGCGACGGGGTAAAGCCCGTTGCCCTTGCAGGAGTGATGGGGGGACTGAATTCAGAGATCCGTGACACCACAAAGGATGTAATGTTTGAATCTGCTAAATTTGCCAGGGACAATGTAAGAAAAACGGCAAGAAGCCTGGGAAAGAGTACAGATGCAAGCGCCCGTTATGAAAAAGGGGTAGACGAGTATTCGGTTGTGCTTGGCATGAAGCGTGCCCTTCACTTAATAGAAGAACTGGGCTGCGGAAAGGTTTCCTCCACGCATATTGATGTGAATACCGGTAACAGCATTGAGCCTACGGAAATGAAAGTCAGCCTCCGCAAAGTGAACGGGGTGCTTGGGATTGAAGTGCCGAAGGAGGATGTGATCAGGATCATGAAAAACCTGGATTTTGCGCCCTCGGTAGAAGGAGATGAGCTGACCATCCATGTGCCTGCTTATCGGGAAGATATGCTCCCTGATGGAGAAAAGGATGTAGAACGGTATCCGGATGTGGCGGAAGAAGTGATCCGTATGTATGGTTATGATCATATTGTACCTACCTTCCTTCCCAGCGCACAGGTTACCATGGGCGGACTGAGCAAAAAGCAGAAGGGAGAGCTTGCCTTAAAGAGAACGCTCTGTTCCATTGGGATCAACGAATGCATGCATTATTCCTTCTTCTCACCGGCAGATCTGGATCTGCTGAAATATGCTCCTGATGCGGAGGAAAGAAAAGCGATCAGACTGTTAAATCCTATCAACCAGGATCTGTCCCTTATGAGAACAACGCTGGCTGCATCCATGGTGAATGCCATTGCAAGAAATGAGAAGAATGGTATTTTAGAAGGAAAACTGTTTGAGGTTGCAAAGAGATTTATTCCGAAGTCTCTGCCTCTTACAGAGTATCCGGAGGAAAAGGATACTCTTTGTGTGGGGATTTTCGGAGCGCAGGAAAGTTTTTATACCATGAAGAGCATTGCAAATACCATTGCAGAAAGCATGGATATCCAGTTTGCCTATGAAAAGGAAGAAAAGAGCTTCCTACATCCTTATCAGACGGTTGCCATTTTCTGTGAAGGAGAGAAGATCGGTTATTTCGGAAAACTGGCCTACGATATTCAGAATGAACTGAATATGCGTACCGGCGCATTCCTGATGGAGATAGATCTTGACCTGCTTTCCGCATGGTATGGCAAGAAGAGAGTGTTCTCCTCCTTGTCCAAATATGCAGAGGAAAAGCGTGATCTTGCTTTTGTTATGGATAAGGAAATCACCTTTGGCCAGGTGGAAGACTGTATCCGCAGAGCCAATAAATATATTAAAGAGATCAGACTCTTTGATGTCTATGAGGGCGGCCAGATCCCGGAGGGAAAGAAGAGCATGGCATATACCATTACCTTTGCACCTAAGGAAGAGGCATTTAATGCAGAAGAGGTTCAGAAGTTTGTGGATAAGATCTGCCGTACCCTGAAAAATGATCTGGACATTGATCTGAGAGCCTGAAAGGAAAAAGAAAAGGAGATAAGAGAAAAATGGAACACAAGAATGTGTGGGAAAGCTACAGCGCAAAGCAGTTAAAGGAGCTGGAAGCGTTAAGCGCAGAATATATTGATTTTCTTTCAGAATGCAAGACGGAAAGAGAATGCGTAGATTATATTGTTAATGTAATTGAAAAGGAAGGGTACCGTGAACTGCAGGATGTGATCAAAAAGGGTGAAACCTTGAAATGCGGCGATAAGGTATATGCTGTCTGGATGAATAAGACGGTAGCCATGTTCCAGATCGGCAGACAGCCCATGGAAAAGGGAATGAATATCCTTGGGGCGCATATTGATTCTCCGAGGCTTGATGTAAAGCAAAATCCCCTTTATGAGGATGGGGGCTTTGCGTATCTGGATACCCATTATTACGGTGGCGTAAAGAAATATCAATGGGTTACGATTCCACTTGCCCTTCATGGGGTAATTGTGAAAAAAGACGGAACGACCGTAGAGATCAATATCGGAGAGAATGCAGATGATCCGGTGTTCTTTGTGTCAGATCTTCTGATCCATCTTGCACAGGAGCAGCTTGAAAAGAAAGCAGCCAAGGTGATCGAGGGAGAAGCGCTTGATATTATCTTTGGCAACAAGCCCATCCTTCTTTCCAAGGAAAAGAACAAAAAGGAAGAAAAGGCCAAGGAAGCAGTGAAGGAAGGAATTCTGGATCTGCTCAAAAAGAATTATGACGTGGAGGAAGAGGATTTCCTTTCCGCAGAACTTGAAGTGGTACCTGCCGGAAGAGCAAGAGAAGCAGGACTAGACCGCAGCATGATCCTTGCATACGGACAGGATGACAGAGTCTGCGCATTTTCTTCCCTGAAGGCAATGCTGGAGTTAAAGGACAGCGAGCGCTGCGCCTGCTGTCTTCTGGTAGATAAGGAAGAGATCGGAAGCGTGGGAGCTACCGGTATGCAGTCCAAGTTCTTTGAAAATACAGTTGCAGAGGTTATGAACCTTGCCGGGGAGTATTCGGAGCTGAAGGTAAGAAGATGCCTGGCAGCATCCTGCATGCTTTCCTCTGATGTGAGCAGCGCATATGATCCCAGCTATGCCTCCAGCTTTGACAAGAAAAACGTTGCTTATCTGGGCGGCGGCATGGTCTTCAACAAATTTACCGGCGCCAGAGGAAAATCCGGCTCCAATGATGCGAATGCAGAGTATCTTGCACACATCCGCCAGATCTTTGAAAAGGAAAAGGTGCAGTTCCAGACCGCTGAGCTTGGAAGAGTGGATTTGGGAGGCGGTGGAACCATTGCTTATATTCTGGCGCTTTACGGCATGAATGTGATCGACAGCGGCGTGGCAGTTTTAAATATGCATGCGCCCTGGGAAGCAACCAGTAAGGCGGATGTTTATGAAACAAAGAGAGGCTATGTAGCCTTTTTAAAAGAGGCAGACCTGTCATGAAAACATCAGATTTTTACTTTGATCTGCCCCAGGAGCTGATTGCGCAGGATCCTTTGGAGGACAGATCCTCATCAAGGCTTCTTCTGGTGAATAAAAACACAGGAGAAACAAAGCATGAAGTGTTCCGGAATGTGATCGATTACCTGCATCCGGGAGACTGCCTGGTTTTAAATAATACCAGGGTGATCCCGGCAAGACTGCTTGGACAGAAGGAAGAGACCGGAGCTGCGGTAGAAATCCTTCTTTTGAAAAGAAGGGAAAAGGATGTATGGGAAACACTGGTACATCCGGGGAAAAAGTTAAAGCCGGGAGCAAGGGTGAGCTTCGGGGATGGAAGACTGAAGGGAGAGATCCTGGATGTGGTGGAGGAAGGGAACAGGCTGGTAAAATTTGAGTATGAAGGTATTTTTGAGGAAGTGCTGGACAGCCTGGGAGAAATGCCCCTTCCGCCGTATATCACCCACAAACTGAAGGATAAGAACCGGTACCAGACGGTGTATGCAAAGTATGACGGTTCTGCGGCAGCGCCCACAGCCGGTCTTCATTTTACCAAGGAGCTTTTAAGACAGATTGAAGAAAAAGGGGTCAGACTTGCTTTTGTAACGCTGCATGTAGGACTTGGAACCTTCCGGCCGGTGAAGGCGGAGGAGATCACAGAGCATCACATGCATTCGGAATATTATCAGGTTTCAGAAGAGGCTGCCCGGATCATAAATGAAACAAAACAGGCAGGCGGACGGGTGATCTGCGTAGGGACAACCAGCTGCAGGACGGTTGAGAGTGCGTCAGACTCAAAAGGGGTTGTGGAGCCTGGCTGTGGAAATACGGAGATCTTTATTTATCCGGGGTACCGGTTTAAGGTGCTGGACTGTCTGATCACCAATTTTCATCTGCCGGAGTCTACACTGGTGATGCTTGTGTCTGCTTTGGCGGGAAGAGAGCATGTGCTTCATGCCTATGAGGAAGCCATAAAAGAAAAGTACAGATTTTTTTCCTTTGGGGACGCATGCTTTTTTACAGATGACTTTACAAAAAACTCCACATCGGCTATTATAAAGCAATAGGGAGATGTACTTGTCGGCAAAAGCGTATGGAGGTTACGATGGAAGAGAGAAGAAGGGGTAATAGGATTAAATTGGAATCAACGCTTGTCCTGAACAGACTGGACGGAAACGAAGGACAAAAGGTTGAAATTGATATTTCGGATGTGTCAAAATCGGGAATTGGCTTTAACTGTAAAGGATTATTGGAAATAGGCTCTGTTTATGAGGCCTTTCTGAGGATCTGGACGCAGGAGGTCATTCATGCCTTTTTGGAGATCGTCCGGATCGAAAAATGCGAAGATGGGTACAATTATGGCGCTGTTTTCATTGGAATGCCGGAAACGGAAGCGACCAGAATTGAGGTTTATGATACAGTCAGAACGCTGCAGGGCAATTAGAAATGGAATATTACTGATCATTCTTTATGCTGTTATTTTTTTCTTTTCGGCAGAGGATGGAGAAAGCTCATCAGCAGTCAGCACGCAGGTTACAAAGACCCTTTTAAAGGCGTATTATGCAATGAGCGAGGGAAAGGGAACCGGAGGCGGCGTGACAGGAGATCTGGTTTGCGCACTGGAAGGCGTGATCAGAAAGCTGGCACACTTTACGGAGTATTTCTGTCTGGGGGCTCTTTGGTACAGCATTCCGTTTCTCTGGAAAAAGGCCGGTAAGAAAAGCATTCCTTCGGTGGCGGGAATATTGCTGCTTTCTGCTGCTGTAGATGAATTTCACCAGTATTTCATTCCGGGAAGGAATGCCTCAGTGAGAGATGTGCTGATTGATGTGGCCGGTGGAATGACGGCAGTAGCTGTACTATGGATCATAAAAAGATTAAAAAGAAGACTGTGCACTGGATAAAACCGGCGCACAGTTTTTTTAATCAATCTCATATATGGTATAACCCTTGGAACAAAGAAGCCTGGAGGCCTTGGAAACGCTTTCTTCATCATAAAATTCAACCCGGAGAATACCGCTTTCCTGCTCCCTGTTGTGAAGAATGCCAATGTTTTTGATGCTGATAAGATTTAAGGCAAGAATTGTGGCAATGGCAGCCAGTGCACCCGGCTCATCTGCAATGTCCACCCGCAGCGCATAGGATTTTTTGATGGGGCCGCTGCCTGCATCGATAAAAGAATCCCGGTAGTCCCTTGCTTCCTCAAAAAAGGTATAGAGGGCGTCGCTGCTTGACGAGTTTATTTCCTCCCGGATCTGCTGAAGGGAGGCAATATAGTCAGATAACAGGGATAAAATGTTTTCCCTGTTTGTCAGACAGATCTGCTGCCACATAACAGGAGAGGAGGAAGCAATTCTGGTGATGTCCTTAAAGCCTCCGGCGGCAATCATTTTCATAGTGCCTTCCCTGGAATCGGAATTCCTAACCAGATTGACAAGGGAGGCGGCGATCACATGGGGCAGGTGGCTGATCGCAGCAGTGACATAATCGTGCTCCTTATAGGACAGAACCAGGGGGATGGCGCCCAGGGAAGCCACCAGCTCGCTGAAGGCATGAACCCGGAAAGCTTCCACTTCCCTGCAGGGAGTCAGAATATAATAGGCGTTCTGAAGCAGCAGAGCCTTAGAGCTCCCGTAGCCTGTCCGCTCGCTGCCGGCCATGGGATGCCCGCCGATAAACTGCTTTTGAAGCCCGGCCTGTTCGATATGAAGATGAATATCCGTCTTGACGCTGCCTACATCTGTCAAAAGAGTCTTTGAGGACAGAAAAGGCTGTATTTTTGAAAGGTAAGAGTCATTTTCGGAAACGGGAGCGCATAAAAAGAGATAGTCACATGCTGCAAGTTCCCCGCCGATCTCTTCAAGGGGCGTATTGATAACGCCATCTGATACGGCATCCGTGAGGGCCTGTTTATTAATATCATATGCCAGAAGGCGGCACTCCGGATGGAACTTGCGAAGGGCTCTGGCAATGGAACCCCCGATCAGACCAAGTCCGATAAAACCGCAGGTTAATTGTTCGTTCATAGGTGAAAGCTTCCTTTTTGCTTAGTGAAATTCTCTTCCCATCAACTGACAGAAGGGACGTAGCTGCGTGGTCAGAGCCTCGAATTTCTCAAAGGTTAAGGATTGAGGCCCGTCTGACAGTGCGTGGGCAGGATCGTTGTGCACTTCGATCATCAGACCGTCCGCATCACAGGCAACAGCAGCCTTTGCCATGGGGGCAACATAGCGGTAGGAGCCTGTGGAATGAGAAGGATCTACGATGATCGGAAGGTGGGTTTTGGCCCTGAGTACCGGAACGGCGCTGAGATCCAGTGTGTTTCTGGTTGCAGTCTCAAAGGTTCTGATACCTCTTTCACATAATACAACATTGGGATTGCCTTCTGCAATGATATATTCTGCTGCGTTAAGCCATTCATCTATGGTGGCACAGAGCCCTCTTTTTAAAAGCACCGGAAGACCGGATTTGCCGGCTTCCTTCAGAAGAATGAAATTCTGCATGTTACGGGCGCCGATCTGGATCATGTCTACATATTTAACGGCTGCTTCTATGGCTTCCTGGCTTACCACCTCACAGATCGTTGCCAGCCCGGTTTCGGCACTGGCAGTCTGCATATAGCGCAGTCCTTCTTCCTCCAGTCCCTGAAAGGAGTAGGGAGAAGTGCGGGGCTTGTATGCGCCGCCCCGGAGGATGGTTGCACCTGCGGCCTTTACAGCGCGGGCAATGGTCATGAGTTGTTCTTCTGTTTCTACGGCACAGGGGCCGGCCATAATGGTAAGGTTGCCGGGGCCGATGGAAGTGCTGCCGACCTTTACGGTGGTAGGTTCGGGATGAAATTTTTTGTTGGCAAGCTTATAGCTTTCCGTAACAGGCACGATGTGGTCCACGTCCTTAAAGACGATAAGGTTTTCAGCGGAAATGCGGGTTTTATCGCCTACAATGCCGATGATGGTAACCTCTTCTCCTTTGGAAAGATGAACGGATAAGCCGTTGTCCTCAATGTATTTTGTGACGGCATGGATGCTTTTATCTGATGCCTGGGGTTTCATGACAATGATCATAATTTTATCCTCTTTCTGTATGGGTGATTTTTAAATGCTTTCACAGTATAACGCTTCAACGTGTAAAAGTCAATATGGATTATATGATTGATCAAATTGAATAATTTTACTTGTAAATTCTCTGAAAATTTAGTAAAATATACTCATGGCATTTGAAAATTATGGCATAAATAACCAGATAATCTGGAAAAGCGGAGGGAAGTATATGAATATTTACACAACTGACAAGATTAGAAACGTTGCTCTCCTTGGGCATGGCGGAAGCGGTAAGTCCAGTCTGGCAGAAGCAATGGCATATTTATCCGGTATTACATCCAGAATGGGGAAGATCGAGGATGGAAATACGGTCAGCGATTACGGCAAAGAAGAACAGAAGCGAAAAATTTCAATCAGCACCTCCGTGATCCCGATTGAATGGGAAGGATACAAGATCAATATTTTAGACACTCCCGGTTTTTTTGACTTTACCGGCGAGGTGGAAGAAGCGTTAAGCGCAGCAGGCGCGGTGATTATTGTGGTAAACGGCAAGGCCGGCGTGGAAGTGGGAACCAGGAAGGCATGGGAGCTTTGCGAAAAATACAAGCTGCCCCGCATGATCTACGTCAGCAACATGGATGTGGATAACGCTTCCTTCAGACAGGTTGTAGAGGATATGACCGCTGAATTCGGAAAGAAAATGGCACCCTTCCATCTGCCGATCCGTGAAAATGAGAAATTTGTGGGATATGTCAATGTGATCACGGAAACCGGTAACCGCTGGCAGGGAAAGGAAGTGGTGGAGTGTCCGGTTCCGGAATACAATAAGCCGAACCTTCAGATCTGCAGAGATACCCTGATGGAAGCGGTGGCAGAAACCAGCGAGGAAATGATGGAGCGGTATTTTGGAGGGGAAACCTTCTCTGAGGCTGAGATCAGGGCGGCTCTTCGGAGCAATGTCTGTGATGGAAGCATTGTCCCCATGACCATGGGATCAAATGTTCTGTGCCAGGGTATTTACACACTGTTAGATGATGTGATCAAATACTTCCCGAGTCCTGAGAACCGTGAAGTGGCCGGCATTAACATGAAGACCAATGAGATCTACCATGCAGATTATGACTTTGCAAAGGCAAAATCCGCTTATATCTGGAAGACCATTGTAGATCCCTTTATCGGGAAATATTCCCTGATTAAGGTAAATTCCGGCGTTCTTAAGACGGATGATCTTATTTACAACGTGGATAAGGATATTGAAGAAAAGATCGGAAAGATCTATGTGCTCCAGGGCAATAAGCCCATTGAAGTCAAGGAGCTTCATGCAGGAGATATCGGAGCCCTTGCCAAGCTGACAGCGGCAAGAACCGGAAACAGCCTTTCCACTAAGGCGACTACCATCAAGTACGGAAAGTGGGAGATGCCGGTGCCTTATACCTATATGAGATACAAACCCAAAAACAAAGGGGATGTAGATAAGCTGTCACAGTCTCTACAAAAGATCTCTCATGAAGACCTTACCATGAAATATGTAAATGATGCAGAAAACAGACAGATGCTCTTATACGGAATGGGAGATCTTCACCTGGAGGTAATTGCAAGCAGGCTGCTGAACGAATATAAAGTTGAGATCGAACTGAGCAAACCGAAGGTAGCTTTCCGGGAAACCATCCGCAAGAAATCAGATGTAGAATACAAATACAAGAAGCAATCAGGCGGACACGGACAGTATGGCCACGTCAAGATGAAGTTTGAGCCCTCCGGTAATCTGGAAGAGGCATACGAATTTGAACAGATCGTGGTAGGCGGCGCGGTTCCGAAGAATTACTTCCCGGCAGTGGAGAAGGGAATTCAGGAATCTGTTTTGAAGGGGCCTTTGGCTGCTTATCCGGTTGTAGGGGTTAAGGCGATCCTTTATGATGGTTCCTATCATCCCGTGGATTCTTCTGAAATGGCATTTAAGATGGCCACCATACAGGCATTCAAAAAAGGCTTCCTGGAGGCAGGGCCGGTGCTGCTTGAGCCTATCGTGGCGTTAAAGGTAACGGTTCCTGACAGCTATACAGGCGATATCATGGGAGATCTGAATAAGAGAAGGGGCCGCGTGAACGGCATGAACCCTGCGCCCGGCGGCAAGCAGGTGATTGAAGCGGATGTGCCGATGATGGAACTGTTTGGCTACTGTACGGATCTTCGGTCCATGACAGGAGGAAGAGGAGAATACGAGTACAGCTTTGCAAGATACGAACAGGCACCTGGCGATGTACAGGAAAAGGAAGTGGCTGCCAGGGCTGCAAAGTTAAGTGAAGGCGTAGAAGAATAGTTCTTTTTAGAAGAAGGGAAAGGGATGCTGTGAGGGGTACGCAGCATCCTTTTTACTGTAGAGAAAAAACGGTGCATTTCTTGACATTTTGACATAATATAGGTAAAATTAGGTCTGGCTTGTAGTGCAATGAGGAAAGGAGCATGAGGACTAAGATGGCAGTACCTTATAATCACAGAGAAGTAGAAACGAAATGGCAGGAGATCTGGGACAAGAACAAGGCGTTCAAGACCTCTGACGATTATTCAAAACCGAAATATTACGCACTGGTAGAATTTCCCTATCCTTCGGGACAGGGACTTCATGTAGGGCACCCGAGACCTTACACAGCGCTTGACATTGTTGCAAGAAAAAGAAGAATGCAGGGCTATAATGTCCTTTATCCCATGGGCTGGGATGCGTTTGGACTTCCCACTGAAAATTATGCGATCAAGAACCATATCCATCCCAAGATTGTAACGAAGAATAATGTGGCAAGATTTAAGAATCAGCTTCATTCCCTGGGATATTCCTTTGACTGGGACCGCGAGATCAATACAACGGATCCGGGCTACTATCATTGGACACAGTGGATCTTTTTAAAGCTTTTTAATGCGGGACTTGCCTATAAGGCAGAAATGCCCATCAACTGGTGCACCTCCTGTAAGGTAGGACTTGCCAATGAAGAGGTTGTAAACGGCGTATGCGAGCGCTGCGGAAGCGAGGTGGTCCGTAAGGTAAAGAGCCAGTGGATGCTGAAGATCACAGCCTATGCCGACAAGCTTTTGGAGGGACTTGACAGCGTAGATTATGTAGAGCGCGTAAAGGTCTCCCAGAAAAACTGGATTGGAAAATCAACGGGAGCAGAGGTAGACTTTGCGTTAAAGGATAAAGAAGATAAGCTGACCGTATATACAACAAGACCGGACACCCTGTTTGGCGTTACCTATATGGTTATGAGTCCGGAGCATCCTTTTATTGACAAATATAAGGACAGCATCGAAAACTGGGATGAAGTTGTGGCATACAGGGAAATGGCTGCAAGAAAGTCAGATTTTGAGCGTACGGAGCTTGCCAAGGACAAGACCGGCGTGATGCTGAAGGGCTTTACGGCAGTAAATCCCGTCAACAATAAAGAGGTTCCTGTGTGGATCTCCGACTATGTATTGATGTCCTACGGAACCGGAGCAATTATGGCGGTGCCTGCTCATGATGAAAGAGACTGGGATTTTGCAAAGAAATTCAACATGCCTATCATCGAGGTAGTAGCAGGAAGCCCTGTGGATGTGAATGAAGCTGTTTACACAGACGTTGCAACCGGAACCCTGGTAAACTCAGAATTTTTAAATGGGCTGTCTGTTGCGGAAGCAAAGGAAAAGATCATTGCATTCCTGACAGAGAAGGGCATTGGCCATCAGAAGACGAATTTTAAACTTCGTGACTGGGTATTTTCCAGACAGCGTTACTGGGGAGAGCCTATTCCCATTGTGAAATGTGAGAAGTGCGGTTATGTGCCTCTCCCGGAAAGCGAACTGCCCTTAGAGCTTCCTGAGGTAGAAAGCTATATGCCTACCGACAATGGAGAATCCCCTCTTGCACACATGACCGAGTGGGTGAAGACCACCTGCCCTAAGTGCGGCGGCAGCGCTATGAGAGAAACCGATACGATGCCTCAGTGGGCCGGTTCCTCCTGGTATTTCCTTCGCTATACAGATCCGACCAACGATAAGGAGCTTGCAAGCAAGGAGGCATTAAATTACTGGATGCCTGTTGACTGGTATAACGGTGGAATGGAGCATACCACCCTTCACCTTCTGTATTCCCGTTTCTGGCACAGATTTTTGTATGATCAGAAGGTAGTGCCCTGTCCGGAGCCTTACATGAAGAGAACCTCCCATGGAATGATCCTGGGGTCAAACGGCGAAAAGATGAGTAAGTCCCGCGGCAATGTAGTAAATCCGGATGACATTGTAAGGGATTACGGTGCAGATACTCTTCGTACCTACGAAATGTTTATCGGAGCATTTGAACTGAGCGCAGCCTGGTCAGAGGACGGCGTAAAGGGATGCCGCAGGTTCCTGGAAAGAGTATGGAAGCTGCAGGATATTCTTACAGAGGATGAGAGCTATTCCAAGGATCTGGAGATCAAGATGCACCAGACCGTTAAGAAGGTCAGCGGCGATTTTGAGTGCCTGAAATATAATACTGCAATAGCGGCAATGATGGCCCTGATCAATGAATTCTACAAGAAAAATGCAGTGACCAGGGGAGAGCTTAAGACGCTGCTTACTCTTTTAAATCCGGTGGCTCCTCATATCACAGAGGAAATCTGGCAGAGCGCAGGCTTCGAGGGCTATATTTACGAAAACACCTGGCCGGAGTATGACGAGGCCAAGACCATCGAGGCAACCATTGAAATCGCAGTTCAGATCAACGGCAAGGTAAAGGGTACTCTTGCAGTGGAAAGAGATGCGGCAAAGGAAGATGTGATTGCAAAAGCAAAGGAAGCTGTTGCAGATAAGCTTACCGGAAACATTGTCAAAGAGATCTACGTTCCGGGAAGACTGGTAAATATTGTTCAGAAATAAGAAAAACGGCTCTGAGGATCATTTACGATTCCTCAGAGCCATTATTTTTTCAATCTTGGAAAGTTCCTCCGGAGTGGCGGATTTCCGGAGAACGGCAACGATCGCACTGATCTCGTCTTCGGAAAAGGAGACGTTTTTTTCTTTGCCGCGCTTCATTACCGCCATGAGAAAAGGGAGCATCTGCTCTTTTTTTAAATTACTGCTTTCAAAGACCAGAGCCTGCAGAAACTGAAGCTTATAAGGCTCGATGTTCTTCAGGCTTTCATCATTCATCCAATCATTCTGCATTGCTGTTACCTCCAAATAATTCAAACATTTGCTTTTGCTCAGGGGAGAGCATATTCATTAATACATTCATGACGTCAAAGGAACCGGCGTCTGCGCCGTCACCGCTTTCAGCGCCTGGCGGCGGCATAAAGTCCTTCATCAGATCCATTGTCTTTGACATTTCGCGGTACATTTCCATGCTTTGAAAAATATTTTTGATCTGCAATAGCTTTTGCTTTTCTGCTTCTGTGCAGAAGGGGAGCAGTTCCTCACACAAACAGCCGATATCCGGCTTTTCTTCCTGCTGGACACAGCCGCAAAGAGGGAAGGGGTGTTTTCGGTAAAAATCAAGGGTATAATTCAGTTCCAGAAACTTAATGTACACAGCAAGGGTTTTCTGGGTTTGATGATCGGCATAGGGCAGAAGGACTTTCAGCATTTGTATGTGGTTCGTGGAAAAAAGAGTGTCAAATGCAACGACCTTACTGCTCCTGTTTTTATCCATGGCTGCTCCTTTGATGCAGTTTCCATATTTTATGATTTTACTTTAGTCGATATGCAGAAAAGTAGGCCCTTTTCAGGGCCTGCTTTCCGGACATGGTAGATAGAAAAGAAAAGAGAGAAATTAGCATCCGCAACCGCAGCCGCTGTTGTTATTGCTTCCGCAGCAGCCAAGAAGTAACAGGATCAGGATAATGCTTTCGCATCCACAACCGTTGTCAGAGCCAAGGGAAAGGCCGCTGCCGTTGTTTCCGCAGCCACCGCAGAAGAATAATAAAATGATGATCCAGATGATAGAGCTGCAGCAGCCGTTATTGGAGTTGTTTGATGTGCCGCATCCACATCCTGTAGCTGTTAAGTCACTCATATGTTGCCTCCAAAAGTTTTTATTTATGCTCTATCATATGCGGCTTGAGAAGGTGTGTGACTGAAAAAAATAATTCTTATTTCCTATTACGATATGTGGACAAAATACTTGAATAAATTTCAATATATAGTAAAATAAACTATATATGCAATAAAGGAGAGTGAGCCATGACGGCGGAAAGTCTGACCGTTGCGGGGAGGCACTTTCGCACAAAAGCGGATTATGAAGCTGCACTACGCGATCAGAAGAAAATAAACACCATCAAGGCACAGACAGACCTGGAAGATCCCGTACAACTTTATGAACTGTATGGCGAGATGCAGAGTGGAATTTACCGGTTTGAAACACTGGTAGGAAATGACTTTGATGATGAAATTTATGAAAAAATAGAAAAATTAAAGAAACAGGGCATTACGGCCCAAAATGCAGCCCGTTTTTTTCCCAAGGGAAAAGCGGGGAAAGGGAAAAAGGGGAAAAAAGAAAAGAAAGCCCATAGATCTGCACAGGGGACAAGCAAACCAAAGAAAAAAGAAATACCGTCTGGAGCCATGGACAAAATCATGGAAGAACAGGTGCTTTTAGAACTAAGAAGGCGGGAAAAGCGCAGAAAACTCATTGTCCTGGCAGCTTCCGTGGTGGCGGTAGCAAGCCTTTCCTATTTTGGAGTTTATTATTTTGTGGCAGCCAGGAACAATGCAAGCTATGAACAGCTTGCCGCCCTAAAGGGCAGCGATGTTTTAGCAGATGCCAAGGATAAAAATGATTTTGCGATCCATAAGACCGCAGTTCAGCTCCCGGATGTGCTGGATGAATATAAAACTTTATACGAAAAGAATAAAAAGCTAATCGGATGGCTTAAAATTGACGATACAATAATAGATTACCCTGTTATGCAGACTGGTGACAATTCCTATTACCTGGAACACAATTTCAATCAGGAGTATGACAAGAACGGAAGTCTTTTTCTGGATTATAATTGCAGTATTTATCCCCGTTCCACCAATCTGATCATTTACGGGCATCATATGAAATCAGGGCAGATGTTCGGACAGCTTCAAAAGTATGCCAAGCAGTCTTATGGCGAGAAGCATTCCATCATTACGTTTGACAGTATTTACGAAAAGGCAACCTATCAGGTCATGTATGTATTCCGATCTCAGGTGTACAATGAGGATGACCTGGTTTTTAAGTATTATCAGTTCATTGACGCTAATTCCAAAAAGGAATTTGATTCTTACATGAATGAAATGGCGAAAATGAGCCTGTATGATACGGGTGTGACAGCAAGCTATGGAGACAGTCTTTTGACCTTGTCTACCTGTGACAATTCACAGACAGACGGAAGGTTTGTTGTAGTAGCAAAGAGAATTAAGTAACCAAAGGAGTGTTACAGATGACGAAAACAGCAAAGAAAAATAGAAAGCTGAAAAGACAGGTAAGGAAAACCATTGGAGGCCTTTTTATGGCCTCTGCTATTGTGATAGCGGCATTACCTGTACAGGATGTCAGTGCAAATCCGGGAGAGGCAGCCAAACCTGCACCGAAGGTCTGGGTATGGGATAGCCAGGGGAAGAGAACAGGAGATCTGGCAGGAACGCCGGATTCTTCCATAAAGTCCTTCTGCGAGAGCACGATCCCTTATGTGCCGGATGATGCAACGATTTATACCTCCGGTGACGGAAGATTTCAGTTTGCTTATGTCAATCCGGGGGATGGAGTAAGATCCGCAGTTATCCTGAATTATAATTCTACGGTATTACAGGACAGTACGCTTACAATTCCCAATTCTCTGGAGGCGTTCCGGAAATATAAGACAACTCAGACAGAGGGCGGATATTGCCTGGTTACACAAAACGATGAATTTATGTTTTATGATGTGTACGAACAGGATTATGTGATGGATGGAAGTAGCCAGGTGCTGCTGTATTATGTTCCGGAGATCAAGTATGACACAGACAAGCATCCGGTGCCTGCAGGTTCAAGCTACAATGTGGGAGAGTCCATGGTTGTCAACAAAAATCAGCTTGTTACCAGAGATGATAAGCTGGTATACATTGATCCCACAGATCCTTATGAGTATGATGAAAATGGAATTGCAATCGGAGAGAAGCTTTTTGATGTAACGGAGCGTATGGTGACTCACCAGAAGCCCTGCTATTATGAGCAGCGCTCCATCTGGGGAGATCAGGACGATAATAAGCTGTATTACCAGGTGAAGAAATCTGTCAATGATAATAAGCCAAATGGAGATTTGATCCATCCTACGGATAACGACCATTACAGAATTAATGCCAGCGTGAAATATATCGGACAGCAGTTTATTGATACCAATACCGTAGACGGAACCTGGAGCGTGCGCAAAAACGCATATCGTACAGGCCCGGATGACGGCGTGTTTGCTAACAACGCCAACATCACGAACCTGGTCATCGGAGAAAATCTTTCCGGTATCAGCGACTATGCTTTTCAGGGGTGTGCAACCCTTCAGAGCGTAAGCTTTGGAAACAACCTGTCAACCGTTGGAAATGGCGCCTTTGCAAACTGCATCAGATTATCACAGTGTAATATGCCTGTGGAATCCAATATCCAGTCGCTTGGAAAGGATGCGTTTTACAACTGTACGGCGCTTACCAGTATTACCCTGCCAATCAACGTGAAAGCCATTGGAGATTCCTGCTTTGAGGGATGCACCAGATTACAGACTGTGGACTTATGCGGAGGCAGTGAAGATGAACTGGACACCATGCTTCAGACTATCGGAAATTCTGCATTTAAGAATTGCAGTTCTCTGGGCGAGGTTATTTTCCCCAGCCAGTATGCAGAAAGCAATCTGCAGATCGGCGTATTTGAGGGGTGTTCAAATTTACAGCGTGTAAAAGTACCAAACAGCAATATGGATTTTACAGATGATACATCCTTCACCTTTGAGACGTTTAAGGATACAGTGCCGGAAAGCTTTTATTTCTGGGGAGCAGATACCAAGACGGATGACAGAATTGGCAGATCTGCTTTGCATGTAACGGCGAATGAGGAAGAAATTGCTTATAAATACTGGGATAAGGAAGTGTACGAGGTTGTGATCTCGGAAGCGGCAACAGGAGCCTCTATCACCTATCAGGTAAATGACCGAAACGAACTGACCAAGATCTGGATCGAGGGAAATCCTGAAAATGTGGAAATTCCCAAACGGATCGGACCTTATGGAATATCAACTATAGGAACCGGCTGCTTCGACAATGCGTGTACCATTAAGCGTGTTACGATCCCGGAAACGGTTGCAAATATTGCAGACGGCGCATTTAAGGGAACCCACAATCTGAAAACCGTGATCTTCAGCAATGCGTCAACCATCCAGAGCATCGGAACGGATGCGTTCCGCACACAGGTTGTATCCTGCGGGGATAAAATTACGGAAGAAGATCCTGAGCTTACCTTTGTAGGGGCTATGATCAATGACGCCGGGACAGATACAGTACCGTTCATCTACGCCATGACGCCGGAAAACATGATCAACAATCCGGATCAAAATAAGGCATGGATTACCTGTCACAGTGGCTGGCCTACCAATCTGGAAGTAAAATATAATTATGATTACACAACCGAAGAGGGCGGCGCAGAACTGGAAAGCTATCCCAGATATGATAACTTTACGGATGCCATTACAGATGCAAGCGGTAATATTACAGGCTTTAAATCCAACAGGGGCAAGATAGAGGCCTATGTGGCGCAGCTTCCCTATGTGAATACTTCGGATGATACGGAAGAAACCTATCTTGCTGATGTGATCCAGGAAGCGATTGACCGCTGCGAAAAGAATGATCCTGCCAACCTTCCTACAGAAAAGATGCTTGAGCTTGTAAATGCATCCAAAAATGTAGTGGTGCCTACCAACGTAGATATGCTGAAAAAGGGACTCTTTTCCGGTTATACATATAAAACAGACAGTAACGGAGAGCCTATTGTACCTGAAGAAGCAGAGGTTGTTGGAACAGAAGGACCAGACACCTATATTAACTCGATTACTTTAAATGGTGTGAATACCATTGATCCGTTTACCTTTACCGGATGCAGTAATCTTCAAAGTGCAGCGATTATCGGGGCCACAGAGCTGGGCGATTATGCTTTTGGCTGTCTGGAAGAGCTGGACGGTATCACCGGAGTGATTAATTCAACCAGTGAAAATTGTGAAAATCTTTCCAGCGTTACCTTAGGCCCTAATATTGCAACGGTAGGAATGAGGCCGTTCAGAGGCTGCGATAAGCTCACCAACATAGAATGCCTTGGCAGTAATCTGGCATATCAAAACGGTATTTTATATGATTTGAACAATGGTAAAAAGACCATTGCGGAATGTCTGCCCGGAAGAGGAATTAACGTAGGCTCCTATACCGTCGGGCCGGAGGAATTTGACGGGGTAACAGATGTTCTGCCGGAAGCATTTATGGATTGTGATGAGATCGGTAAGGTTGATCTGTCCACCACAACGGTAGATACCATACCGGACAGATGCTTTATGGATACGAAAATCCTGACCTCGGTTGTCCTTCCGGATACCGTCAAAAATATTGAGAAGGATGCCTTTAAAAACAGCGGTCTTAAGCTGTTAACAATCCCTGGAAATCAGGCGTATATTGAAAAAGATGCCTTTGAAAGCAGTCCTCAGCAGACGATTAACTTTGAATGTGTTGAGGGAACCACAGCGGACAGATATGCCAAGGAATATGACTATATTAATCCGGAATACGGAAAGGTTTATCTGACCCACACCGTAACCTTCTGGGACTACCCGGATTACCCGGATATTACAAGCAAGGCTGTATACTATACCACCAAGGTAAAGGACGGAGAGGACGCTGTTCCGCCTACTACGCCTCCTTCCCATGACGGAGTTGCCTTCAGCAGATGGACAGACTATACCAACATTTCCAAGGATACAGATGTGTGGCCGATTTTTGGATCCAACATCTATGCGGTTTCCTTTATGGATTATGATGGAACACTGATCGGAGAGGTACAGTATATTGAGGAAGGCAAGAGCGCAACGCCTCCTGCCAACCCTACAAGAGAAGGCTATACCTTTGATAAGTGGTCTCAGGACTGGAACAATGTCACAGAAGACAGAACGATCATTGCGCTTTATATAGATAATTCCAGTGACGCCAGCAGGCACACGGTTATCTTTTACGATTATGACGGAAAGACCATTTTAAGCCAGCAGTCCGTAAATGACGGAGAAGCGGCAGTAGAGCCCAAGTCGCCTACCAGAGCCGGTTATACTTTCCTGGGATGGGTGCCTTCGGACTTCTCAAAGGTCACAAAGGATATGAATATTGTGGCAAATTATGAGAAGGAAGGAAGCGGTACTTCCTCCAGCGCAAACCCTTCCGGCAGTGGCAGCAACAATGGAAACAATAATGGAAATAACGGCAATGGCAGCAATGCTTCTCCCACCCCCACATCAGCTCCTGGCGCAAACGGCAGTGATGTGAAGAAGTACACCGTATCGGTATCGGGCGGAAGCGGAAGCGGCAGCTATGCAGCAGGTGCAGTGGTAGCGATCAATGCATACTTTATGGGAGAAGGACAGGTCTTTGATAAGTGGACTTCTTCTACAGCGGGAGTTGGCTTTGCAAATCCCAATGCGTCCTCCACAACCTTTACCATGCCTGCAGCAAATGTGGCCATTACAGCAACCTATAAGACAGGAAGCGGCAGCGCCAATGCAAATGCTGCAAATGGAGGCAGTTCCGCCTCTGGACAGAATGGATCAAGCTCAAGCAGCAACGGAACCAAGGTAGAGATTACCAGACCGGGTATTTCCAATACAGGACTTGCAGGTGCAACCGTAAGCGGTGCAACAGATAACTTTATTGTAAAGATCACAGAGGATCAGGCAGCAACGGATGCGGTGATTGCAGCGCTTCAGGCAGAATACGGAGATATCAGCAGACTGAAATATCTGCCTATGGATATCAGTCTGTATGACTCCACCGGCAGAACCAAGATCGCTGATACCTCAGGGATCAGTGTGAACTTAACACTGCCGCTTCCGGATGATCTGATCCAGTATGCAGGCAATAATATGGCCGCAGCGGTTAATAAAGGACAATTAGAGAAGCTAAATGCCAGATTTACAACAGTAGACGGAGTACCGTGCATTAACTTTACTGCTACGCATTTTTCACCTTATGTGATCTATGTAGATACAGCAAACCTGACGCAGGCGACCATTGATGCCACACCGAAGACCGGTGATCCCATTCATCCTAAGTGGTTTTTGGCAACAGGACTTGCATGTATTTCCCTGATTTTGTTCTTTAAGAGGGACAAGAAGGTGTTACCCGTTAAAACGGCTTAGGAGTATTCCATGAATAGAAAAATTGCAAAAACCCTGAGTATTCTGCTGGCGCTTACGGCGCTGGCAGTTACCCAGGTACCTGTGTCAGATGCGGAAGCAAGCGCTGTCGCATCTGATTTTGAAATGGAAGGAAGTAAGCTACTCAAATATACAGGCACGGCGGAAGTCGTGTCTATTCCTGATAGCATTAAAGTGATCGGCGAGGAAGCGTTTGCGGGAAATGAAGATCTGATCAAAGTAACGGTAGCGGGAGATGTAGAGGAGATCGGTTATCGTGCCTTTGCAGGCTGTGATAATCTGCGGACCATAGAACTGGGGGATGGAGTGAAAACGCTTGATACGGCGGCTTTTGCCAATGACGGCGAGCTGGTGAACGTGACCCTGGGCGCAGGAGTGAAGGATCTGGGAACCGGAGTATTTGCAGGCTGCGGGCAGTTAAAGGAGCTGCAGGTTTCAGAGGATAATCCCTATCTGCATTATTCCAATGGCGTGTTGTATGATGATGAAGAAACCATTTTGTATGCAGTGATGCCGGGAGCCATGAAGGGGGCGTATACCCTGCCTTCAACGGTAAAAGAGATCAAGGGCTATGCCTTCTGGGGAAACCCTTATCTGGAAGAGCTGACGCTGGGAAGCGGGCTTTCGGAGGTTCCTGCCTATGCGTTTTCAAATTGCAGTAATTTAAAGAATGTTTATATTCCACTTCCGGTAAGAGGAATTGGTGCCAAGGCATTTGAGGATTGTGTAAACCTGGAAAAGGTTACATTACCGGATTCCATGGCGAATATCAGTGACAGCGCCTTTGACGGCTGTCCCAATGTGAGCTTTGATGCGACGCTTGGAACCTACAGCGGCGATTTTGCAGCGGCCTTCCAGAAGTCGGATGTAGAGGAAGTAGAATACGAAGAAGTGCAGGATTCACAGGTGATCGATCCTGCGCAGATTACAAATGATACGTCAGATCAGGCACCTGCAAATGATCAGACCACGCCTCAGGAAGAAAATGCGCCCCAGACGGGAAATCCATCTCCGTCTCCAACCATAGGAGTAGAGACCACCACGGTGAATAACCTGACGATCCTTGGCCAGTCCAGTATTGTATCCGGCAGAGCCGTGATCTTTATTGATAACAGGCAGGCTTCTGTTATGTCAGGAGGACAGACGGCGAACGGAACTGCGTCACAGAGTGGGAAAATAGATCTGTCAGGAGAGGAGCAGCCCGTAACTACGCAGGAAGGAAACGAAGCAAGGGATCTTCTGGTGGATAATGCACAGAAGGGAAAGGATTTTCCTAAATATACTGTAGCAGGAGATAAGATTGCCAGCCAGGCTTTTTATCAGCAGGCGGACATGACAGATTATGAGATCCCGGAGGGAATAACAGAGATCGGAGAGTTTGCCTTTGCCCGGAGTGGATTAAAGAAAGTGATTATCCCAGAAGGCGTGACAACCATTGATTATGGTGCGTTTTATCATTGCGATCAGCTGACAGAGGTGCAGATTCCATCCAGTATATCTAAAATAGATGCCCATGCATTTGATAATACGCCCTGGCTTTCCAAACAGCTTGCAGGCAGTTCCTATGTGATCGTAGGAGATGGAATTCTGCTTGCTTATGGAGGAACAGACAGTGTTGTAAATATTCCAGGCGGCGTGAAGCAGATCGGACCTCAGGTCTTTAAGGACCATATGGGAATTACGGCAGTGAATATACCGGACACCGTAGAAGTGATCGGAGAGGAAGCCTTTATGGGCTGCAGAAATCTGAAAACAGTAAACGGCGGTAAAAATCTGACAGCCATTGAGGATCGGGCTTTTAAAAACTGTCCTCTTTCCAGTGTGACTATTCCGGCTTCTGTAAAGTCGGTAGGACTGGAGGCATATGAAATTCCGGGAGGAACAGATACCGTAGTATTTGAGGGAACGGAGCTGCCCGTATTGATGATGGGGAACAGCGCAAAAAGACTGGCAAACAAGCAGGAGCGCGGCTATGCGTTTTCTCCTGTTAAAAATGCGGTGGTGCCGGAGGGAGTAACGGATCTGACAGGAACGGTGCTGGAAAGCGGAAAATATGGTTTCGCAGGAACGGTAATTACACCCTCGGGGACGGTTGTAGCCGATAATACGGCAGGCGTACAGACCGTACAGGATGCCGGGGTATCGGTTGTGATTGACAGCGCTTCCCTTACAAAGGATGAAAATACACAGGCACAGCTTGCCGGTGAAAACGGCAGCTTTGTACTGAAAATAAAGGACAGCGAGGATGCTGCCGCCCAAATAGCAGAGGCATATGGGGAATTGTACGGTGGAAAGGTACCGGATCATTTGCTGGCATATGATATTTCCCTGTATGATAATTCTCAAACGATCCCCATAACGAAGCTGGGAAAACAGACAGCGACCATACAGCTCAGCATTCCGGATGGAATATCACCGGAAAAAATGCATGTGGTGACTTTGGATCAGGACGGACAGCTTGAAGCAGTGCAGTTCAGATTACTGGAGCTTTCCGGGAAACCCTGTGTACAATTTACTACAAACCATTTTTCACCTTATGGGATTTATACCTATTCGGACTTAAACGGACAGGCCGTTGTGACAAATGGAAAGGCTGTGATCACAGATCTTTCCGGCAATAAGGATGATACTCCTGATACAGGGGATCCCATACATCCCAAGTGGTTTTTGGCGATTGGACTTCTTGCAGGAGCAGTAGCGCTTTTCTTTTACAAAGGGAAAAGAAAAGGAATTTCATAAAGAGAGAACTGAGTAGAAACTCCCGGCATATGATAAGAAAAAGGCCGGGAGTTTTTTTATGCTTCGGGTAAGACGGCAAATAGGCTGCAGCGATGAACTGCTGGATACCTGCAGGGGATCAGGAGTGACGGTTGCTATGTTAGACACCGGAGTGGCTCCCCATCCGGATTTTGAAAACAGAGTGATCGCCTTTGCAGATTTTGTGAATGAAAGAAGGACCCGGTACGATGACAGCGGGCATGGAACCCATGTTGCCGGGTGTTTGTGCGGCAGTGGACGTGTATCAAGGGGGCGCTATAAGGGAATTGCGCCTGACAGTCTTCTGGTGGTGGGAAAGGTTCTTGATTATAAGGGGGACGGAATATTAGAGAGCATGCTCCGCGGAATGGAGTGGATCCTTGGAATACAAAACAGATACAATATCCGCATTTTAAATATCTCTATTGGAATGGGAAGCGCACCTAATCAGGATAAAATGATGCAGCTCCTGTCGCTGGTGGATGAGGCGTGGAAACAGGGGATCACAGTAGTATGTGCAGCAGGAAATATGGGGCCAAAGCCCATGAGCCTGTCGCCGTTGGGACAACGGGAGCAGGTGATTACGGTGGGGTGCCATGAGGGAGGATATTTTGGAAACCGAAAAGGACTGTGCGAGGATTATTCCAGCAGGGGACCAAGCCCCTATGCAATGAAAAAACCGGATATTGTGGCGCCGGGAACAGAGATTATTTCCTGCAGCTCAGGGATCAGGCTGAAAGGGCGTTGTTACCAGAATGCTTATGCAGCCAAGAGCGGGACCTCCATGGCAACGCCTATCGTATCGGGAGGTGCGGCGCTGCTATTGCAGAAAAATCCGGCCCTGTCGAATGAAGAGGTAAAAAGGAAGCTGCTGCATACGGCGCATGATCTGGGAGAACCATGGAATAAGCAGGGATGGGGAATGATTGATATAAAAAAACTGCTGGAAAACGCAGGGGGATAAAAAAGGTCATTGACAGAAGTTGTTCTATTGTATACAATTATACACAATAACAGCGTTAAAAAGGGAAAACAGAGGGAGGAAATGAATCATGGCTGATGATAATGATCTTTTTTTAGACAGACCGGTTTCACTGAACACGAAGAACAACCTGCTTGAGATTGAAGAGCATATGTACATATTGGATGATGTCAAAAAGCCCAATGTGTTCCGGAATATGTTCCCTTATTCTGAGGTGCCAAAGATACCGTTCAATGACAGGATCGTGCCGCATAATATGCCCAAGGATATCTGGATCACGGACACCACTTTTCGTGATGGACAGCAGTCGAGAGCGCCCTATACCACAGAGCAGATCGTCAAAATTTACGATTACCTGCACAGACTGGGCGGGCCAAACGGAATGATCCGCGCCAGCGAATTTTTTCTGTACAGCAAAAAGGACAGAGATGCCGTTTACAAATGTATGGAGAGGGGCTATGATTTTCCACAGGTTACCAGCTGGATCCGGGCAAGCAAGGAGGATTTCAAGCTTGTCAAGGAAATCGGAATGCCGGAAACCGGAATTTTGGTAAGCTGTTCTGATTATCATATTTTCTTGAAACTGAAAATGACCAGAAAACAGGCCATGGAACATTATCTGAGCGTGGTTCGGGACTGCCTGGAAGAGGGGATCAGCGTCAGATGCCATCTGGAGGATATTACCAGAGCCGACATTTATGGTTATGTAGTGCCTTTCTGCCTGGAACTGATGAAGCTGATGGAAGAGTATAAGATCCCTATCAAGGTAAGAGCTTGCGATACTATGGGATATGGTGTAAACTACCCTGGTGCGGTTATTCCAAGAAGTGTTCAGGGAATTATTTATGCGATCCACACCCATGCAGGAGTTCCCCATGAGCTGATTGAGTGGCACGGACATAATGATTTTTACAAAGCTGTGGTCAATTCTACAACGGCATGGCTGTATGGCTGCTCCGGCGTCAATACTTCTTTATTTGGCATCGGAGAAAGAACCGGAAATACGCCGCTTGAGGCAATGGTATTTGAGTATGCACAGCTGAAAGGGGATCTGAACGGAATGGACACCACCGTGATCACCGAGCTTGCAGAATACTATGAGAAGGAGATCGGATATCATATTCCGGAGAGAACTCCCTTTGTAGGAAAGAATTTCAATGTGACCAGAGCCGGAATTCATGCAGACGGCCTCTTAAAGAATGAGGAGATCTACAATATTTTTGATACGGACAAATTCTTAAACAGACCGGTTCTGTGCGCCGTATCCAATACCTCCGGGCTGGCAGGAATTGCACACTGGATCAATACCTATTTTAAGCTGAAGGAGGACAAGCAGCTTGATAAATCAAGTCCTCTCGTAGCAGAACTGAAAAAATGGGTAGATAAACAGTATGAGGACGGACGTGTGACCGTAATCACGGATAAGGAATTAATTGAGCAGATAGCGATCGTCTGCAAAAAACTGGATATGACCATAGGGTAATCCGGTATTTTGGAAAGAAGGAAAAAATGAGTAAATATGATTTAAAGCAGGAGGTAACAGATAAATACTCCCTGCGGGGCAGAGTGTTCCACAAGTTGAGAGAGGACATTCTGAACGGAAGGTACAAGGAACATGAGGAACTGAAGGAGGTAGCCATCGGAGAAGAGCTTGGCGTCAGCAGGACGCCGGTCAGGGAGGCTTTCAGGCAGCTTGAACTGGAAGGACTGATCCAGATCATTCCCAATAAAGGAGCATATGTGACCGGTATCACAGCAAAGGATGTGAAGGATATTTATATGATCAGATCCTCGCTTGAGGGAATGTGCGCAAGGCTTGCTACAGAACATATCACGCCGGAACAGCTTGAGGAGCTGGAGGAGAACGTTTATCTTGCAAGCTTTCATGCTTCTAAGGGCCATATGGAACAGATGGCGGAGCTTGACAATCGTTTTCATGACATCCTGTACGCAGCCTGCGATTCCAAAATGCTTGAAAATCTGCTTCAGGATTTCCACCAGTATGTGATCCGGATCAGGAAAAAAACACTTTCTACAAGAGAAAGAGGAATTGCATCCAATGAAGAGCACAGACGGATCATGGAAGCGATCAGGGATGGAAAAGCGCAGGAGGCTGAGAAGGCAGCAACACAGCATATGATCAATGCTTATGATAATATCGTAAAGAATGGATTATACGATATTTTAAAAGAAGAGGAAAGGACGGAGGAAAGAATTGGACAAGATTAAAATGCAGACTCCCCTGGTGGAGATGGATGGAGATGAAATGACCAGAATTCTCTGGAAGATGATAAAGGATGAGCTTCTCCTTCCATTTATAGATTTAAAAACGGAATACTATGATCTGGGACTGGAACACAGAAATGAAACCAATGACCAGGTAACAGTGGACAGCGCCAATGCAACCCTGAAGTACGGAGTGGCAGTAAAATGTGCGACCATTACTCCTAACGCAGCCAGAATGACAGAGTACAATCTGAAGGAAATGTGGAAAAGCCCCAACGGAACCATCAGAGCCATTCTGGATGGAACTGTATTCAGAGCGCCCATTCTGGTAAACGGGATCGTACCTTATGTAAAGAACTGGACGAAACCCATTACCATTGCCCGTCATGCTTATGGGGATGTTTATAAGAATGCAGAAATGAAGATCCCGGGAAAGGGCAGGGCAGAACTGGTCTTTACAGCAGAGGACGGAACACAGACAAGAGAGCTGATCCATGACTTTGACGGAGCAGGGATCATCCAGGGAATCCACAACACTGAAAAGTCTATTTCCAGCTTTGCAAGAGCCTGCTTTAGCTATGCGGTAGACACCAGGCAGGATCTGTGGTTTTCCACAAAGGATACGATTTCCAAGAAGTATGACCATACCTTTAAGGACATTTTCCAGGAGATCTACGAAAAGGAATATAAGGAAAAATTTGAGAAGCTTGGGATCGAGTATTTCTATACGTTGATTGATGATGCCGTAGCGAGAGTGATCCGTTCAGAAGGCGGATTTATCTGGGCATGTAAAAACTATGATGGAGATGTGATGTCAGATATGGTGGCAACCGCATATGGAGATCTGTCCATGATGACCTCTGTTCTGGTATCCCCCAACGGTGTTTATGAGTATGAAGCGGCGCATGGAACCGTACAGCGCCACTATTATAAGCACCTGAAGGGAGAGGAGACTTCTACCAACTCCATTGCTACGATCTTTGCATGGACAGGGGCGCTTAGAAAGCGCGGAGAGCTGGATCAGAACGCAGCGCTCATGCAGTTTGCGGATAAACTGGAAAAAGCCTGCATCAAGACCGTTGAAGACGGCAAGATGACAAAGAGCCTGTCTTTGATTTCCACCTGTGAGCATCCGGTAATCTTAAACAGTCTTGAGTTTATTCAGGCCATCAGGGAAACACTGGAGAGCCTTATGTAGCATCTGCCAGAGCTTCCCATTGTTCATACAGACCTTCGAGCTTGTCAGCCAGTTCTTTTTGACGGCTGGCAAGCTTTTGTAATTCAGCCACATTGGTAGCAATGGAGGGATCTGACATTTTTGCGTCGATTTCCTTTTGCTCCTGTTCCAGGAGGGCAATGGATTCCTCGCATTTTTTCAGATCGTTTTCCTTTTTCCGCTTATCGGCCTGAAGCTTTTTCTGCGCCTGCCAGTCCAGCTTTGTCTCAGTCGGAAGGTATTCCTTCTGAGAGGGAGAGGCAGGGAGTGTGGAAAGGGAAGCTTCCGTTTTCTTTTCCAGGTAATAATCGTAATTTCCGAGATAACCGGTCAGAGCGCCCTCTGAAAGCTCCAGGATCCTGCTGGCAGTCCGGTTGATGAAGTAACGGTCATGGGAAACATAAAGAACTGTGCCCTCATAAGCGTTGATGGCGTCCTCCAGGATTTCCTTAGAAGTAATATCAAGGTGGTTTGTGGGCTCGTCCAGGATCAGAAAATTGGATTCGGAAAGCATGAGTTTGGCAAGGGAAACACGGCCGCGCTCGCCACCGCTTAAATCCTTTATCCGCTTAAACACATCCTCGCCGGTAAAAAGAAAAGCGGCAAGAGTGCTGCGGATTTCCGTATTATCCAGATAAGGATAGGAATCCGATATTTCATCAAACAAGGTTTTCTCTGGATGCAGCACATGATGCTCCTGATCATAGTAGCCGATATGGACGTTAGTGCCAAGGGTAAGCGTTCCTGTGTCGGCAGGAAGCAGGCCGTTGATGATCTTTAAGATCGTTGTTTTGCCGGTGCCATTATCGCCGATAATGGCAACATGCTCGCCACGCTTTAAATCCATGGAGAGGTGCTTAAAGAGCAGATGCTCCCCAAAGGACTTGGAAAGATCTTCGATATGCAGAACATCATTTCCACTGGTGCATCTGGGAGTCAGGGTTATGTGGATATCGCTTCTTGTCTGGGTGGGTTTATCCAAAACATCCATTTTGTTTAAAGCTTTTTCGCGGCTTTCAGCCCGTTTAATGGATTTTTCACGGTTAAAGGAACGGAGCTTTTCAATGACTTCCTCCTGGTGCTTTATTTCCTGCTGTTGTTTCAGATATGCGTTTAATGCGGCAGAACGAAGCTGTTCCTTTTTGACGGCATAGTCAGAATAATTTCCAAGGAAGGTGGTTGCCTTTGTCTGATCGATTTCGATGATCTTTCCGGCAATGCGGTCAAGGAAATAGCGGTCATGGGAAACAATGAGGACAGCGCCTTTATAATTCAGGAGATAGGTTTCCAGCCAGGCAATGGAATTAAGATCCAGGTGGTTGGTGGGCTCATCCAGGATGATCAGATCCGGTTTTTGCAAAAGAAGTTTTCCAAGCGCAACACGGGTCTTTTGTCCTCCGGAAAGGGTGGAGATCTTTTTGGAAAATTCTTCTTCCGTAAAGCCAAGTCCTTTTAAAATGCCGGTTACTTCACTTTGATAGGCGTAACCGTTGGCCAGCTCAAAGGAATGGGTCAGACGGGTGTAGGTTTCCATCAGTTTTTCCAGCTCCCTGCCGGATGTCTGTTTCATGGCCAGCTCCAGAGAACGGATGCGGCTTTCCATTTCGATCACATCTGATTTGGCGGTAAGGAGTTCTTCATAGATGGTGTTCTGACTGCTTACAGCCTGATCCTGTGCCAGATAACCGATGGTTTTATCCTTTGACAGGGTTACCAGGCCGTGATCCGAAGCTATTTCGCCTACGATAATACGCAGAAGCGTTGTCTTTCCGGCGCCGTTCAGGCCGACAATGGCGGCTTTATCGTAGTCCTCCAGGTGAAAGGACACCTCTTTTAAAACAGGAACCTCGTTAAATGCTTTTGAAATATTTTGACATGATAAGATCATTGATGTTTCTTCCTTATTTTTATTATATTCTGTATTCCGTTTCAGTTTACAGAGGATAAAAGGGAATGTCAATGAATTGACATTATTTTAACATTGTTATATATTTAACTTATATCAAAAAACAGGGGGCATTCCAAATGGAACAAAAGGAAATTTCACAGGCAGTTATTGGGCGTCTGCCGAGATATTTCAGATATTTGGGTGAACTGAAGGATGAGGGGATTGAACGGATTTCATCGCAGGAGCTTTCCGACATTATGAAGGTGACGGCATCCCAGATCCGGCAGGATTTTAATAATTTTGGAGGCTTCGGACAACAGGGATATGGCTACAAGGTAGAGTACCTTTATCAGGAGATCGGCAAGATCCTGGGTCTTGACAAAACCCATCATCTTATTATCATCGGAGCAGGCAATTTAGGCCAGGCCCTTGCCAATTATATGAATTTTGAAAGAAGAGGATTTCTTTTTAAGGGGATTTTTGATAATAACCCTGCGCTGTTTGGGAAAAAGATCCGGAATTTGGAAGTGAAGCCCATGGATGAGCTTGAGCAGTTTGTAAGAGAAAATAATATTGATATTGCGGTGCTGACTATACCAAAGAACAGCGCCATCCAGGTGGCGGAGCGGCTTGCCGCCAATGGGATCAAGGGTATCTGGAATTTTGCCCATGTGGATTTGAATGTGCCGCAGGAGATCCAGGTAGAGAATGTTCATTTGTCAGACAGCCTGATGAAGCTTACTTATAATATCAATTGTTTTGGGCAGGGAGGTGACTGACATGTCCAGAAGAGAAGAGGTCTTCGGACCTGCGCTTGCGGGACGGGAGATACCGGTTCTCACGTTAGACAACAAATGGCATAAGCTGTTTGCACAGTCTAAGCCGGATAAAACCATCACCCATCTTCAAACGGAGCTGAATGATCTGATCAAGAGGCAGGGAAAGGCAAACACAGAACGCAAGGAGATCAGGAAGCTCAAGAAAAAGTTAATGCAGGAGATCATGAATAATGCGGAGGGAGCCTCCGTAAAGGATGACGAAACTGCAAAGAAAAAGGCGAAGGAGCTGAAAAGACTCACAGAGGAATGCAGCCAGAGACAGCAGGAATGTGAGAAGGAGCTTTTGAGCCTTCCGGGCGAAATCGAAAGGGTCAACCGGGAACTGATGCTGGCTACCATGGATAACTGTTATCGCCGTCTGTGGCAGAATAAACGGGAGATCGACGAGTCAGCAGAATGGATTGAAAAAACACGCATAGAGCTGAAGGAGCGGCTGGGCAGGAACCAGGAGCTTGAACAGGTTAATCAGGAGCTTTATGCCTATATGCATGATATTTTTGGTGCAGAGGTGATCGATATCTTTGACATGGAATATCAGAAATAAATGCGTCATGCCGTAGGGATATGGCGCATTTTGCATAGCAAAAGGAGGTGAGCGGATGCAGCGGATCGTAACCGGGGAAGAAATGAGAAAGCTGGATGGAAAAACAATCGAAAAGCTGGGAATTCCTGCGCTGGTTTTAATGGAACGGGCTGCGGCAGAGAGCGTAAACGCCCTGCAGATGTGGAAAGAAAAAGCAGGACATATTCTTGTGCTTGCAGGTACAGGCAATAACGGCGGAGATGGACTGGCAGTGGGAAGGATCCTGCTCCAAAAGGGATTTCAGGTAACGGTAGTACTGATCGGAAGCAGAGAAAAGCTTTCAGAGGAAAACAGCATACAGATCAGGATTTTGGAGAATATGGGCATTCCCATAAAGAGCAAACCGGAAGAAAAGGAATATGATATTATAGTGGATGCTTTGTTCGGAACAGGATTGAAACGTCCGCTGGAGGGAGAATACCGGGAGACTGTAGAGTGGATCAACTCCGCCAAGGAAAAGGGAGCCCTGGTGTGCAGCCTGGATATTCCTTCCGGAATTTGTTCCGATACAGGAAAAATTCAGGGATGTGCTGTATGCGCAGATATGACGGTTGCCTATGGATTTGCCAAGAGGGGAGAGCTTCTTGATCCGGGAAGACAGTATACCGGACAGCTTCTTGTAAGGGATATAGGGATTGATTACAGGAAAGCGGTGACAGGCAGGGAGGAAGCGGCTGCATTGCAGACAGAAGATATAGGAAAGCTTCTTCCTGCAAGGGATCCCGCAGGGAATAAAGGAACCTTCGGAAAAGTGCTTTTGGCTGCAGGAAGCAGCGGAATGTGCGGAGCGGCTGTCCTTTCCGGGAAAAGCGCTTTTCGCAGCGGAGCGGGAATGGTCATGATCCTGACCCCGGAATGCAACAGGCAGATCATCCAACAGGCGCTGCCTGAGGCAATCCTGAGTACCTATGATACGGTGCCGGAAGAAGGACAGATCCGTCAGGCGCTTCAGTGGGCAGATGTGCTGGCGGCAGGCCCGGGAATGGGGCAGAAGCCGGCCGGCAAAGAAACCCTGCGGCTTTTGCTTCAGAATGTGGAATGTCCTATGGTGCTGGATGCAGATGCACTTAATATGATTGCGGAAGATGAGGAAATGCAGCAGTGCTTTGCAGCTGCAAGAAAGCGGGCAGGCAGGGAAAAAGTTGTAATAACGCCACATCCCGGGGAGCTTTGCAGACTGGCAGGCAGCTTTATGGAAAATTATAAGGAAGACCGCTTCCAGGTAGCAGAGCAGGTAAGGAAACAGTTAGAATGCGTAGTGGTTTCCAAGGACGCTGTAACAGTTACCCTGTCTCCGGATGGAAAGGGAATGCTTTTAAACCCTTCAGGAAATGATGCCATGGCAACGGCGGGAAGCGGAGATGTGCTGACAGGCCTGATCGGAGGTCTGATCGCCCAGGGAGGAGGCTGCTATGAACTGGCCGGACTTGCCGTATACCTTCATGGCCTTGCAGGCGACCTGGCGGCTCTTGGCAGGGCAAGAGGAGTAATGGCCGGGGACCTGACAGAGGAAATACCCAGGGTGTTTCTACAATACCAGGGAGAAAGATAGCGAAAGCGAGGAGAAAATTATGAGAGAAGAGTATCAAAGAGTATTTGCAACGGTTGACCTGGATGCTATTTGCAGCAATATGGAAAAGATGAAGGCCAATGTGGCAGAGCATACCAAGCTGATCGGCGTGATCAAAACAGACGGATACGGGCATGGAGCTGTTCCTATCGCAAGAGAGCTGGAAAAACTGCCCTTTGTCTGGGGATATGCAACAGCCACAGCAGAGGAAGCTTTTATTTTAAGACATGATGAGATGAAAAAGCCTATTTTGATCCTGGGCTATACCTTTCCCTACAGCTATGAAAGGCTGATTACAGAGGAAATCCGCATGGCGGTATTCAGAAAAGATATGCTTTTGCAGCTTTCGGAGAAAGCCCGCAGACTGGGGAAAAAAGCAAAGATCCATATTAAGGTGGATACCGGTATGGGACGGATCGGAGTAAGACCGGATCAGGAAGGGCTGGAATTTGTAAAAGAAGCATTTCAAACTCCGGGAATTGAAGTGGAGGGGATCTTTACGCATTTTGCCAGGGCGGATGAGGCGGACAAAACGGCAGCAAATAAGCAGTTAAATAAGTTTCAGACGTTTCTTGCCATGATAAAGGATGAGGGGCTTACCATTCCGGTTAAGCACTGCTCAAACAGCGCCGGAATTGTAGAACTGCCAGAGGCCAATATGGATGTGGCAAGGGCAGGGATCACTCTTTATGGATTATGGCCTTCCAACGAGGTCAGGAGGGATATCGTCGAGCTGAGGCCTGCATTATCCCTTTACAGCCATTTGGTTTATATTAAGGAAATAGAGCCCGGGGACAGCGTCAGCTATGGAGGAACCTTTACCGCCCAAAAGAAAACGAGGGTCGGAACGGTTCCTGTGGGCTATGGGGATGGCTATCCCAGAGGACTGTCCGGAAAAGGCTATGTACTTGTAAACGGAAAAAAGGCAGCCATCCTTGGACGCGTCTGCATGGATCAGTTTATGATCGACCTAAGTGAGATCCCTGAGGCAAAGGAAGGGGATAAAGTAACGCTGATCGGAAAGGACGGCGCTTACGCCATTACCATGGAAGAACTCGGAAATCTGTCAGGACGCTTTAATTATGAACTTGCCTGCGATCTTTCAAAAAGAGTGCCGCGCATTTATATGAAGGATGGAAAGATCCTCTGCACAAAGGATTATTATCAGGATTATTAAGCCTGACTGAATACCTTCTGACAATAGGGTTATAATAGTTACTGCTGAAAAAGGTAAATCCGATTGAAATGAAGGGTGTGTATAAAGTGAAAAGAGGGGACGTATATTATGCAGATTTAAGACCGGTGATCGGCTCTGAACAGGGCGGAGTAAGACCGGTGCTGATCATTCAGAATGACATAGGAAATAAGCATAGTCCAACGATTATCTGCGCAGCGATCACTTCCAAGATGAATAAGGCAAAGCTGCCTACGCATATTGAACTGAGCGCAGGAAAATATGAGATGGAAAAGGATTCCGTGATCCTACTAGAACAGCTTCGCACCATAGATAAAAAGAGACTGAAAGACAAGGTATGTCATTTGGATGAGGATATCATGAAGCGGGTAAACCATGGGCTGATGATCAGTCTGGAGCTGGGTACATAGCTTGAAACAGCTCTCTCATCCGGCAGCACTTGACGCAGATAGCGGGAAATGTTATAGTTTAATTTGATATTTTGTGCGATAAGGGAGATGGAAAAATGGATGACGGCGGGCCCACGGCCAGTTATATTTTATTGATCCTGCTGCTTTTGGCAGATATGATTTTTTACGGCTTCAGTGCGGCAGTGAAGGAACTGAGCGCCAAAGAACTGTCAGAAGAGACGGCGGAAGTCAAAAGTAAGAAAACGGTAAGACTGTGCAAGATCATGGAAAGACCGGAACGATATATCAATACCATTCAGCTTGTAGCAACCTTCAGCAATTTTGTGATGGCATTCATCATATTGTATGACTTTGGAAAACACTTTTTGCTTGCGGGAGCGGTCTGGCTGTACATAGTGCTTACCTTCGGAGTGCTGATTCCGAAAACGCTTGGAACCAGGTATCATAAAAAATGGGCATACGCCTGTATTAATTCTATTTATGGGATCACCTGGCTCTTATGTCCGCTTACAGGCATCATATCTGTGTCTGCAAAGGGGATCTTAAGGATCTTTGGGGTCAGGCCGGATGAGTGGCAGGATGACGTTACGGAGGAAGAGATCAAGTCCATGGTCAACGAGGGACATGAGCAGGGAGTGCTTCAGGCTTCAGAGGCGGAGATGATCAACAACATCTTTGAATTTGGAGATAAGCAGGCTCAGGATATTATGACCCACAGGCCCAGCATATTAGCCATTGACCGGGAAATGACCCTTGGAAATGCGCTTGAATATATGCTGAGCGAAAGCAAAAGCCGTTTTCCGGTTTATGAAGAAAACATTGATCATATTGTAGGGATCATTCATTTCAGAGATGCTATGAGAGCCCACACGGATGATAATAATCTGGTGCTTCCGGTAGGGGAGATACCGGGACTTTTGCGGGAGCCTATGTTTGTTCCGGAGACCAAAAACATTGATGCATTATTCAAAATGATGCAGCACACCAAAACGCAGATGGTGATTGTGGTGGATGAATATGGCCAGACTTCGGGACTGGTTGCAATGGAAGATATTCTGGAGGAGATTGTAGGAAATATCCTGGATGAATATGATGAAGTGGAAGAGCATATTGAGTCTACGGAAAATGCAGACGAGTATGTGATCGCAGGAATTACCCCGCTCAGCGAGCTGGAAGAACGCTTTGGAATTTCCTTTCAGGAAGAGGAATTTGAAACCCTGAACGGCTTCCTGATCTCTAAACTGGATAAAATTCCTGAAAAGTCAGATGAGAACTTTACCGTGGAAGAGGATGGATACCAGTATAGGATCTTATCAGTGGAAAACAGGATGATCCAGAGCGTATTAGTGAAGAAAATGCCGGAAAAGACAGCGCAGGAGCAACAAATGCAGGAAAACCTGCAGGAAGAAACTTAAAAATAAAACAGAGCATTTCAAAGGAAAGATATCTGAAATGCAGAAATGAGGAGAAAATGTCAGGACATTCAAAATTTGCAAATATTAAACACAAGAAAGAAAAAAATGATGCTGCAAAAGGAAAGATCTTTACGATCCTTGGAAGAGAAATCGCAGTAGCCGTTAAGGAAGGCGGGCCGGATCCGGCAAATAACTCCAAGTTGGCACAGGTCATTGCAAAGGCAAAATCCAACAATATGCCCAATGATACCATTGAACGCGGGATCAAAAAGGCGGCCGGCGACGCAGGAAATGTGAACTATAAGTATATTACATATGAAGGATATGGACCTAATGGAATTGCAATCATTGTAGACGCCCTTACGGATAATCAGAACAGAACGGCGGCAAATGTCAGAAATGCATTTACCAAGGGAAACGGAAATGTGGGAACACCCGGCTGCGTTTCCTTCATGTTTGATAAGAAGGGACAGATCATCATTGATAAGGAAGAGTATGAGAAGGATGCAGATGAACTGATGATGCTGGCGCTGGATGCGGGAGCAGAAGATTTTAGCGAAGAGGAGGACTCCTACGAGATCCTGACCTCACCTGAGGACTTTGATGCGGTGCTTCAGGCTTTGAATGAAGGGGGAATTCCGCTTGCATCTGCGGAGGTGACCATGATCCCTCAGAACTATGTTGAACTTACAGATGAAACCGGGATAAAGAACCTTCAGAAAATACTGGATCTTCTGGATGAAGATGATGATGTTCAGGCAGTATATCATAACTGGGATGAGTAGGAAGCTGTGGAAGTATTAGGGTGAGGAATGGAGAAGAAGGTTGACAGACTGCTTGCGGCATTTTATATGCTTTTGGCAGTTGGGAGCAGAATCGCATATTTTATGGTAAATACCGGAAGCTTTTCGGATCCCTACGGCTACTATGCCCATTCCGTAATAAAACAGGGAAGCAGAGAACCCATGCTTACCTCCGGGCTTGCTTATGCCTATACGCAGAATCTGTCAAAGCTTCTTGGCTTTTCCGGAAACAGACTGGATGCTGTTATGGTCTATCAAACCGTATTGCAGGTCCTGTGGATCCTGCTGTTATTTTTCAGCATGAGGCTTTTATTCGGTAAGGCTGCCGGTTACGTTTCGGGCCTGCTGATCTTGGGATCGCCGTTTCTGCTAAAGACGCTGATTACCGTAACGCCTGAAAATTACCTGATGCTCAGGATTGCCGTTTTGATGTTTTTACTGGGGATTTTTATAAGGAAAACAGAAAAGAGCGGCTGGCACCGGAGCAGCTTGTGTGAGCTGTGTCTGATGGTGCTAGGCTTTGGAACAGGCGTAGTGATCACCTGGAACTTCCTTGGGTTTGTGATCGTTCTTATTACAGCTTATGTTCTGGCATGCAACAAAAGGAGCCTGAAACAGGGACTGTGGGAGGAACGCAGGGAAGCAGAGGAAAAGCATTACAAAAAGCTTGAAAAATATCAGCTTATGCCGGTGGGATCACAGCTTATGATCCTGACTGTAGGCACTTTGATCGGCATGTACGCCACCCTGATGAAATATACAGGGCTTACCGGAATTTCTGTGGGAGAACAGTTTTTATGGTGGACAGCGCAGTATCAAAGTATTCAGGAAAGACTGCAGGATGTCTCAGTGGTTACAACTGCTTATCTTGGCGGAAGTTTATTGCTTGGAACGGTTTTGGGCCTGGTGATAAAATCCATACACAGCAGAAGACAGTGGGAAGCTCTTTACAGTGATGTGGAGGTGGCAGAGGATGAGAAGATCCTAAAAGACAGCAAAAAGGACAGCAAGACAGAAGAAACCAAAACAGAAGAAACTGAAACAACAATAATTGAAACAGAGAAAGCCGAAACAGTAATAGCCGAAACCGTTCAAAACGTTGTAGTCACAGAGGATGGCAGGCAGGTGAAGCTGTTAGATAATCCGCTGCCTGTGCCCAAAAGGCATATTAAGCGGGAAATGGAATTCGATCTGAATGACTTTTCTGATGGAAAAGACGATTTTGATATATAGAACCACGAAACCCTGAAAGATCATACATAAAAAAAGAAAAAAAGAGCATGCTAAAGAGGGCCTGTAAAGGCTCTCTTTTTGTTAAAGACAAAGCAGCATGGATAACGGAGGTTTTTTGTATGTCAGGGAAAAATCATGCATCAGAAAAGAAAACAGAGGAAGAAAAGCATAGAAGTGAACGGATCGAGGAGACCGGGGAAGTGACCCTTGATAAGAATGGAAAAGCGCATACCATTCATTTGATCTCCGTGATCGGTGAGGTGGAAGGCCATGATAACCTTGGAACCAATTCTAAAACAACAAAATATGAGCATATTTTACCGGAGCTTGCAGCCATTGAGGACAGCAAGAATATTGACGGCGTTCTGATCCTCCTAAACACCATGGGAGGAGATGTGGAAGCGGGACTTGCCATTGCGGAAATGATCGCATCGCTGAGTAAGCCCACCGTGTCACTGGTACTTGGAGGAAGCCATTCCATTGGAGTTCCTATAGCAACCAGCACGAACTATTCTTTTATCGTTCCTACGGGGACTATGGTGATCCATCCGGTCAGAATGAGTGGAATGGTGATTGGCGTTCCGCAGACCTTTGATTATTTCAGACAGATCCAGAACCGGATCACAGGCTTTGTGTGCGATCATTGCAGGATCAGCAAAAGCAGACTTGAGGAGCTGATGATGGAAACCGGCATTCTGACAAAGGATGTGGGGACGATCCTGGTAGGGCAGGAGGCAGTAAATGAAGGGATCATCAATGAAACGGGAGGGATCAGTGAGGCAATGGAGAAGCTTCATGAGCTGATCAACCTGGATGCTGCAAGAAAGCGCAAAAAGGCGTCTGCCAAAAACAAATAATGGGTAGAGGATGACAAGAATTCACGAAAATGCTATACTATAAAAGATTATTTTGAATTATTCAGGACATAAGCGAGGTTTGTTGGTATGGCACAGACAAAGAAAGGAAACGGCGGACAAAGAGCAAACAGCCGCAAAAAGACAACAGGAAACAGGGGGAATTCAGGGAGAACTGCTTCTGCTCGGAAAGACCAAAGAAAAGCAGAACCCATGGATACGGCAATCCGAAATGAAATTTTTCTGATTGGTTTGTTTGCTGTCTGCATTTTTCTTTTTGTTTGTAATTTCAGGATCGCAGGAACCTTGGGAAATGCCATCAGTGATGTGATGTTTGGAATTTTTGGACTGCTGGCGTATGTGATGCCTCTGGCCCTGTTTTTGATGATCGCTTTTGGAACTGTGAATAATGGGAATTCCATTGCACTCAGAAAGCTGATCGCCATTGGCTTTCTGGCCCTTCTTTTGTCGGCAGTTTTTGAACTGTTTACGGGAGCGCCGCTCGAGGCGCAGGAATATCAGCCCAAAGATATTTTTGAGGCCTGTAAGGAGGGAAGAAACGGCGGTGGGATCATTGGCGGCTCTGTGGCCTATGGCTTATATCATTTTCTGGGAGTTATCGGAACGGTGCTTGTGATCCTGGTGGCAGCGATCATTTCCGTTGTGGTGGTGACGGAGAGATCCTTTGTATCCGGAGTGAAAACGGGAAGCAGAAAGGTGTATGAGAGATCAAGACAGGACGCTGCATACCGGAAAGAAAAGGCAAGACTTAAAAGAGAAGAGTTAGAAGAGGAAAGAGCCCGCAGAATAGAAGAAAAGAAGCTTCATCAGGAAGAACTGGAAAATGAAAAGATCCTCAGAATGGATAAAAAGGTTTCAGGTGTTATGCTGAATACCACCCTGACGGAGCAGGAGGAAAATGAAAAGGGCAGGGATGATCTTCATGAGATCAATCTGACAGATTTTGATAAACAGATGGAAAAAGCGGTTCGGGATGCAGAACGGGAGGAAACAGAGACTCCGGAGGAGAAGCAGTATGACTCCATACCTGTGATGATAAATGGCACCTATGATTATGAGGAGGGTGGCGATGAGCTGTCCGAGATCACCGGGGATTTTGAAACCATGCAGGAGCCTTTTCCTGCAAAGGAGAGTGCTCCTTTCAGGGAAGAAGCACCGGGACTGCAGGAGCAGCCAGCTTTCCCAAAGGCGAAAGCGGTGGCTTCCGCCACAAAGGATCAGGGATCTATCTGGAGAGATGGAAATGCTGCGAGAGGCACTTCCGGCAGCGTTACTTTTTCAGACCCTGCAGCGCCGAAAGCAGAAAAGCCGAAACCGGCTCTCCCTAAGAAATACATATTTCCACCGCTGAACCTTCTGGTAAAGGGACAGGGGAAAAACGGTGATTCTTCAAAGGAACTGAGAGAAACGGCGCGCAGGCTGCAGCAGACATTAGAGACCTTTGGCGTTAAGGTGACGATCACCGACATCAGCCAGGGACCTGCTGTTACAAGGTTTGAACTGCAGCCGGAACAGGGAGTGAAGGTCAGCAAGATTGTAGGACTTTCTGATGACATTAAGTTAAATCTTGCTGCAACGGATATCAGAATTGAAGCGCCAATTCCCGGGAAGGCAGCCATCGGCATCGAAGTGCCCAATAAGGAAAATTCCATGGTTGCGCTGCGGGATCTGCTGGAAAGCAGAGAATTTAAGGAATTCCCATCAAATCTTGCCTTTGCGGTAGGAAAGGACATCGGCGGAAAAGTGGTAGTGGCGGATATTGCCAAAATGCCTCATATGCTGATTGCCGGTGCTACCGGGTCAGGAAAGTCGGTCTGCATTAATACCTTGATCATGAGTATCATTTATAAGGCAAACCCGGAGGATGTGAAGCTGATCATGGTAGATCCCAAGGTAGTGGAGCTGAGTGTGTACAACGGGATCCCGCATCTTTTGATCCCGGTAGTTACAGATCCCAAAAAGGCGTCGGCAGCCCTGCAGTGGGGAGTGGCTGAAATGACAGACCGTTATCAGAAGTTTGCAGATTTCAATGTGCGTGACCTGAAGGGATATAATAAAAAGCTTGAAACAATGACGGCCCAGGGAGAAAGCGATGTTCCGGCAAAGATGCCCCAGATCGTGATCATTGTGGACGAGTTGGCAGATCTGATGATGGTTTCGCCGGGAGAGGTGGAGGAATCCATCTGCCGTCTGGCACAGCTTGCCCGTGCGGCCGGGATCCATCTGATCATAGCAACCCAAAGACCCTCTGTAGATGTAATCACGGGCCTGATTAAGGCAAATATGCCAAGCCGTGTGGCATTCAGCGTTTCCAGCGGTGTGGATTCCAGGACAATCCTGGATATGAACGGAGCGGAAAAGCTTCTGGGAAAAGGAGATATGCTGTTTTATCCTCAGGGATATACAAAGCCGGCCAGAGTGCAGGGAGCCTTTGTTTCGGACAAGGAAGTGTCAGATGTAGTAGAATTCCTGAAAAATCAGGCTCTTGGAAATGTGTATGATCCGGAGATCCAGGATAAGATTGCAGCCCATACAGGCGGAGGTGCCGCATCAGGAGGCTCCGAGGGAGGAAATGAAAGGGATCAGTATTTTGAGGAAGCAGGAAGATTTATCATAGAAAAGGAAAAGGCATCCATTGGAATGTTACAGAGGGTGTTTAAAATTGGTTTTAACCGGGCTGCAAGGATCATGGATCAGCTATGCGAGGCAGGAGTGGTTGGAGAAGAGGAAGGAACAAAGCCGCGCAGGGTCCTGATGAGCATGGAGCAGTTCGAGCAGTATATAGAGGAGGTACTATAAACCAATATTTTACATAAATGAGGAGGCGTGATTATGAAATCAGACATTCAAATTGCACAGGAAGCTGCGATGCTGCCGATCACACAGGTGGCGGAGAAACTGAACATTTCAGCGGATGAGCTGGAGCTTTACGGAAAATATAAAGCAAAGCTTTCCGATGAGTATTTGAAGCAGATTTCCCAAAATCCCGATGGGAAACTGATCCTGGTTACGGCGATCAATCCAACACCTGCCGGAGAAGGAAAGACTACCACAACGGTAGGACTTGGACAGGCCTTCGGCAGACTTTCCAAAAAAGCGATCATTGCCCTGCGGGAGCCTTCCCTGGGCCCCTGCTTTGGAATAAAAGGAGGAGCAGCCGGAGGCGGCTATGCGCAGGTAGTTCCTATGGAGGATCTGAACCTTCATTTTACAGGAGATTTTCATGCGATTACCTCTGCAAATAACCTTCTTGCAGCCCTTTTGGACAATCATATCCAGCAGGGAAACGAACTGGGGATAGATACCAGGTCGGTGGTATGGAAACGTTGCCTTGATATGAATGACAGGGTTCTCAGAAATATTGTAGTGGGTCTTGGGGCAAAAACGGACGGAACGGTCAGAGAAGACCATTTCGTGATCACAGTTGCCTCGGAGATCATGGCGGTTCTCTGCCTTTCTGATGATATGCAGGATCTGAAAAAACGTCTTGGTAAAATGGTAGTGGCATACAACTACAGCGGAGAGCCTGTAACGGCTGCAGATCTGAATGCAGTAGGAGCAATGGCAGCCCTTTTGAAGGACGCACTGAAACCAAACCTGATTCAGACCCTGGAGCATACGCCGGCACTTGTCCACGGAGGCCCCTTTGCCAATATTGCCCATGGGTGCAATTCTGTAAGGGCAACCAAGGCGGCTTTAAAGATGGCGGATTATGTGATCACCGAGGCAGGCTTTGGAGCAGATCTGGGAGCAGAAAAGTTCTTTGATATCAAGTGCAGGATGTCAGGGCTGAAACCGGACGCCGTTGTTTTGGTTGCAACCATAAGAGCGCTGAAATATAATGGAGGAGTTCTGAGGACAGAGCTTTCCACAGAAAATATGGATGCCCTCAAAAAAGGAATTGTAAATCTGGAAAAGCATATAGAAAATCTTCAGAAATTTGGGGTGCCTGTAGTGGTAACCTTAAACAGCTTTCTGACGGATACTCCCGCTGAAACCGCTTATGTAAAGCAGTTCTGTGAGGAGCGGGGCTGTGAGTTTGCACTTTCCGAAGTTTGGGAAAAGGGCGGAGAAGGCGGAATTGCCTTAGCGGAAAAGGTGCTTTTTACCCTGGAGAACAAACAGAGCAATTTCCGGGTTCTTTATGGGGAGGAGGCGTCCCTGGAAGAAAAGATCGAAACCATTGCACGGGAGATTTACGGGGCAAAGGGAGTAAACTATTCTTCACAGGCGAAAAAGCAGCTTGCTAAGCTTTCCGAGCTTGGCTTTGGAACGCTTCCTGTCTGCATGGCAAAAACCCAGTATTCCCTTTCGGATGATCCGGCACTTTTGGGAAGACCGGAAAATTTTGAGATCAGTGTAAGAGAAGCATATGTATCAGCAGGAGCGGGCTTCGTGGTTGTTTTGACAGGAACGGTCATGACCATGCCGGGACTGCCCAAAAAGCCTGCGGCTTACAACATAGATGTAGAGGAAAACGGAAAGATCACAGGGCTTTTTTAAAAGCGGAAAGGATGGCAGTTATGACGAAGATAATAGACGGAAAAGCAATTTCCATGCAGATCAAAGAGGAAATAAAAAAGGAAGCAGCCTCCTTAAAGGAACAGGGCAAAAACGTGACGCTGGCTGTGATACAGGTAGGAGATAATCCGGCCTCCTGCGTTTATGTCAGAAACAAGAAAAAGGGCTGTGAATATATCGGGATCGGTTCTCTTTCCTATGAGCTGAAGGAGGAGACAACGCAGGAAGAGCTGCTATCGCTGATACGGGAGTTAAATGCAAGGGAAGATGTGAACGGCATTCTGGTTCAGCTTCCGTTACCGGCACATATTGATGAGGATACTGTGATCAGGGAGATTGACCCTAAAAAGGATGTGGATGGCTTTCATCCGCAAAGCGTAGGGGCGCTCTGCATCGGACAGCCTGGCTTTGTTTCCTGTACCCCGGCCGGGATCATTGAGCTTTTAAAAAGAAGCGGGGTCTCGCTGGAAGGAAAGGAATGCGTCATTCTGGGAAGAAGCAATATTGTGGGAAAGCCTATGGCCCTTTTGATGCTGCGTGAGAATGCAACGGTAACCATTGCACATTCCAGAACCAAAAACCTTGCGGAAGTGACAAAGCGGGCAGATATTCTGATCGTAGCCATCGGAAAACCCAAAATGATCACAAGAGAGTATGTCAAGGAGGGTGCGGTTGTCATTGATGTAGGCATCAACAGAGACCAGAACAACAAGCTTTGCGGAGATGTGGATTTTGATGATGTTGCACCGGTGTGCAGCGCCATTACGCCTGTTCCCGGTGGAGTAGGCCCTATGACCATTGCAATGCTGTTAAATAACTGTATGGAGTCTGTGAGGAAATAATCATGAAGTGCCCAAGCTGTGGCGCCAGAATGAAGGAAGGCCATTTGTACTGCGAAAAGTGCGGCAGGGAAATACAGATGGTTCCTGATTTTGAGCCGGAAATTGAAAACAGCATACGGGAAACGCTCTCAAGCGTGGGCGAGGAGATCGAAGGAGAAAAGGGAAGCGCTAAGGATGCAGAGGCGCAAAGCACAAAGGGATCTTCCGAAGGATCGCAGGAGCGGAAAAGGCTGCTTGTCACCTGGATAGCAGTCTTTTCCGCAGTGACTGTTTTGACGCTGCTTGGAGGCTTTTTTTTCTACCATCGGTATTCTTATGATTATCATGTGAAGCAGGCCAGGAAATATGCGAAGGATGGTTCCTATGAAAAAGCCATCGACTATCTGGAGAGAGCACAGGAACTGGATCGCAATGGGGTAGATGCGGTTTTTCTGGAAGCGGATTATTATCTGGAGCTCAAGGAAGAAGATCAGGCTCTTTTTCTTCTGCTCAATATGATAGAGCGGAAGCAGCTTACCTATGACCAGCTTGAAAAAGCCTATGAGCGCATTGTCTCCATTTATGACAGCCAGGGAAAATACGAGGAGATCAGCAGACTGTTAAAGGCATGTACGGAGGAGGAGATCCAAAATCATTTCCAAAACTATATGGCTTTAGAGCCCCAGCTTGATTATCCTTCAGGAGATTATGACAGGGTTCTGATGCTCAAGCTGAGCGCCAATACCACAGGGAAAATTTATTACACCTTTGATGGAAGCGATCCGGATGAGCATAGTCTGATCTACACGGCCCCGCTTTTTTTGGAAACGGGGGAATATCAGATCTCTGCGGTTTTTGTAAATGATTATGGGATAAAAAGCCCTGTTGTACGGGGCTGGTATGTGATCCATGTGGCGGTTCCAAAAGCGCCGGAGGTACCGGTGAAGAGCGGCGATTACCATGAGATCACCATGATTGAAGTGAATTCTGACGAGGAAGGAGAAATTCACTATACATCGGACGGATCAGATCCCTCAAGGGACAGCCCCCTATATACTTCGCCTATTCAGATGCCCCTTGGCCGCAGCAATTTCAAGTTTGCGGTGATCTCCGAGGAGGGCGTGTCAAGCGAGGTGGTCAGCAGAAGCTTTGACTTTACGCTGGATACGCAGATAACGGTAGAAAGAGCTGCCAGGAATGTGATACAGGCATTATATGACAGGAAGGTGCTTTCGGATCTGTATGGGCATTCTCCGGAAATAGAGGGAAAATATGTATTTGCTTATGATACTATTGTGGAAATTCCCGATTTAGGCTATTATTATATTTTAGATGAATTTGTAGAGGACGGCAGCGGTACCAGAACAAAAACGGGACGGCTGTATGCGGTAGAGGTTTATACCGGAGCGCCGAACAGATTGATCTACCATGAAAATGGAGAGATGGGACTGATTTCTCTTACAGATACTAAATCGTGAGAAATTAATTTTATATAAAAGTAGGAAAGGGATTAGAGATGTACAAGATTTTAGAAGCAAAAGAGCTGGCTGCCAATATTTTTTATATGGTAGTGGAAGCAAAGAGAGTAGCAAAGGCATGCAAACCGGGACAGTTTGTGATTGTCAGAGCAGCAGAAGATTCTGAGAGAATTCCCCTTACGATCTGTGATTATGATGCGGAAAAGGGAACGGTTACCATTGTATTTCAGATCGTAGGCGCAGGAACGCTTATGATGTCCGGGCTGAAGGCGGGAGATGCGTTCCATGATTTTGTAGGCCCTCTTGGATGTCCTTCTGAATTTGTGGAAGAAGATCTGGAAACGTTGAAGAATAAAAAGCTTCTTTTTGTGGCCGGCGGCGTGGGAACAGCACCTGTTTATCCCCAGGTTAAATGGCTTCATGAGCATGGAATTGAGGCGGATGTGATTGTAGGCGCCAAAACAAAGGATCTGCTGATCCTGGAAGAGGAAATGAAGGCAGTAGCAGGCAATCTGTATGTGACTACAGATGATGGCTCCTACGGCAGAAGCGGCATGGTAACACAGACGATCACAGACCTTGTGGAAGAAGGAAAGCATTATGATGTATGTGTTGCCATTGGCCCCATGATCATGATGAAATTTGTCTGCAAGCTTACAAAAGAGCTTGAAATTCCAACTGTTGTAAGCTTAAATCCCATTATGGTAGATGGCACGGGAATGTGCGGTGCCTGCCGCGTTACCATTGACGGAGAAGTAAAATTTGCCTGTGTGGACGGCCCGGAATTTGATGGCCATAAGGTGAATTTTGATGAGGCAATGCAGCGTCAGCAGATTTACAAGACTGCTGAGGGACGAGCATATCTGGCAGCAAAAGAAGGCGCTACTCATCATGGCGGCTGTGGAAACTGCGGTAATTAAGGAATTGAAAAGGATAAAGGAGCAGATAAAATGGACGTATTAAAGAAGGTTCCTGTAAAAGAACAGGATGCAAAGGTCAGGGCAGCTAATTTTCAGGAGGTATGCCTTGGATATAATAAAGAAGAGGCCATGGAAGAAGCCACAAGATGTATTAACTGCAAGAATGCGCAGTGTATCAAAGGGTGTCCGGTATCCATTAACATTCCTGGCTTTATCGAAAAAGTAAAGGAAGGAAAGATTGAGGAGGCGTATCAGATCATCAGTGAATCCTCGGCGCTTCCTGCTGTCTGCGGACGTGTATGTCCCCAGGAGAGCCAGTGTGAAGGAAAATGTATCAGAGGAATTAAGGGGGAAGCTCTTTCCATCGGAAAGCTGGAGCGTTTTGTTGCAGATTATGCCAGGGAAAACGGCATAAGGCCCCAGGGAGCAGAAAAGAAAAACGGAAAGAAGGTTGCCGTGATCGGTTCCGGCCCTTCCGGATTGACCTGCGCAGGGGATCTGGCAAAGCTTGGATATGAGGTGACCATTTTTGAAGCCCTTCATGAGCCCGGCGGAGTGCTGGTATATGGAATTCCTGAGTTCCGTCTGCCTAAATCGGCTGTAGTAGCGAAGGAAATTGAAAATGTAAAGGCACTTGGGGTAAAGATTGAAACCAATGTTGTAGTTGGAAAATCCGTTACCATAGATGAACTGTTAGAGGAAGAAGGCTTTGATGCTGTTTATATCGGTTCAGGAGCCGGACTGCCTAAATTTATGGGAATTCCGGGAGAGCAGGCAAACGGCGTGTTCTCTGCAAATGAGTACCTGACCAGAAGCAATCTGATGAAGGCCTTTGACGAAAACTCCAACACCCCTATCATGAGAGGCAAAAAGGTGGCTGTAGTAGGCGGCGGAAATGTGGCAATGGATGCGGCAAGAACAGCGCTCAGACTGGGAGCAGAGGTGCATGTGGTCTATAGAAGAAGCGAAGAAGAACTGCCTGCCCGTGTAGAGGAAGTGCATCACGCAAAAGAAGAAGGGATTATCTTCAATCTTCTTACCAATCCCACAGAAATCCTTGAGGATGAAAAGGGCTGGGTAAAAGGGATCCGCTGCATTAAGATGGAGCTCGGTGAGCCTGATGCATCGGGAAGAAGAAGACCGGTTGAAATTCCGGGTTCAGAGTTTGACATGGAAGTGGATACGGTGATCATGTCGCTTGGCACTTCCCCGAATCCTCTGATTTCTTCTACCACAAAGGGACTGGAAGTCAATAAGAGAAAATGTATCGTGGCAGATGAAGAATTCGGCAAGACCCCTAAAGAGGGAGTTTATGCCGGAGGAGACGCTGTGACCGGTGCGGCAACCGTAATCCTTGCTATGGGGGCAGGACGTGCAGGCGCAAGAGGAATTCACGAATACCTTCAGAACAAATAAGAAAATATTAATAATTCTTTTGTCTTAAATTAAAAGTTCTGCGCTATAGTTGAAGAGTAAAACGGATGCGAAAGCGCAGAACTTTATAGTATGAAAGGCATGGAGAGAAATGAAGAAGATATTTGATGAAGAGGACGAGAAGGATTTTCAGGAAAATGATAAAGCAAAAATCTTAGTGACGATCATTCCTTTTGTATTGATCATTCTGGTGCTTCTTGTTACGTTGGTTTTGAACCATACGGGGAAAAGCAGTTCCGAACAGGTACAGGACAGCATTAAGGAATACGCAGATGCAGGAAAGCAGGAAATGGAACCGAAGTCGGAAAATAAGGATCCGGAAGTAACGGTTTCGGAAGAGGAGCCCACAGGGGAAGAAGAAGCAGTGCAGACAATGCAGCCTTCCGAACAGGAAACGCCGGCGCCCACACCGGTCCCGACTAAATCGCCGCAGCCTGCAGGGAAGGAAATTGATTTCAGCAAAGTAAAGTACGATAAGGATGCCCAGCTTAAGGAAATGATGGGCTACTGGGAGGACAATAATCAGCAGGCACTGTCCGACCTTGCTTATCTTGATCGTTTCAGAGCGATGTCATGGTCCTTAAAGGGAACAACGGATTTTTATTATTACGGAGAAAAGGGAACGGACGGAAAGCCAAACGGAACAGGGATTGCTGTGTATGCAGACAACCAGTATTATTATGGACAATGGAAGGATGGAGTAAGAAGCGGGGAAGGAACCTGGTTCCATTACCATATACCGGCCTCTAAAGGAGCAGGGGAGCTGGTGAAATTCCATCAGTACACAGGAGCTTTTCAGGGAGATCTTCCGGAAGGAGAAGGCTCAGAGCACTATGATTTTAATACTGAAAAAATGAACAGCAAGCAGAGATATACATCCAATCTGATCGGAACCTATCATGCAGGACTTGTGAACGGTTCTTTTTATCTGACGACCATTTATGCAGATGGAAACATGGAGGAATGGAATGCTACGGCAGTGAACGGTTCCTGGCAGTATATTTATAATAAAGCGGATCCCAAAGGAAATAAACCGGTTTATGTCAGTACAACGGATGAAGAAGATTGTGTGTGGATGAATCCTAAGGAGAATACCGGTATTGGCGTTTCCTGTTTGATTTCTTCAAACAAAAAAGCATGATTTTTGCAATGGACAAAGGAGGTACGGGGATGGCATGGTGTCCGAAATGCAAATGTGAGTATGTAGAGGGTGTTACGGTCTGTGTTGACTGCGGATGTGAGCTTGTGGATCATCTGGATGGAACAGAGGATGAAATCCTGCAGACAGATCCGCAGAAAATTGCGCAGGCATTTATCAGGACAGGAGAAGCTTTGCCGGAGGAGCTTCTTGATTCAGAGCTTTTGCAGGATTTTGATTTTGACGAGGAAGAGGCAAAGCCCACTGTGCAGAAGGCGTATCGAAACAGTGCGGAGCAGGCGAAGGAAAACAGAGCCTCTGCTTTTTCGCTTCTGTTTGTAGGAGGAGCGGGTTTTGTTTTTATTCTTTTGTTTTTCCTGGATGTGATTGATCTTCATATGACCCTGCTCAGCAAGTATATGGTGTCCGGCGTAATGGGAGTTTTGGTTATTCTTTTTATTGTGATGGGGATCATTTCCCTTAGAAACTCCAAAATATTAAAGAAAAAAGCCTATAAGGAAAACAACCTGACTCAGGAAATCAAAAGATGGTGTATGGATCGGTTTCGTAAAGAGGAGATTGACGCCATACTTGAAATTGATAAACAGCAGGAGGAGCTGCAGTATTTTGCAAGGGCTAAGTACATGAAGGAAGCGATCCAAAAGCAGTTTATGAATTTGGAAGAGGGATATCTTGATCGTCTGATCGAAGAGGTTTATGCTGAAATATTTGAATGAGGTGAAATGTGAAGGTCAGCATCATCTGCGTGGGAAAGATAAAGGAAGAGTTTTACAGAAAAGCAGTTGCAGAATATGAAAAAAGACTTTCCAGATACTGTAAGCTGGAGATCATTGAGGTGCCGGATGAAAAGACTCCTGACGGAGCAAGCGCTTTGCTGGAAGAACAGATAAAGGAAAAAGAAGGGGCAAAAATTTTAAGGCATCTGCGGGAGGATGCCTATATTTACACGTTGGAGATCCGGGGAAAAGAACTGGATTCCGAGAAGTTTGCCCATCAGATTGAAAAACAGGCAGTAGGCGGAGTGAGCCATATTCAGTTTGTGATCGGAGGCTCCCTTGGACTTGCACCCGGTGTCAGCAGGGCGGCAGATGAAGCGATCAGCTTCTCTAAGATGACGTTCCCTCATCAGCTTATGCGGGTCATTTTGCTGGAACAGATATACCGGGGCTACAGGATCATTTCAGGGGAACCCTATCACAAGTGAGCAGGAAAGAGGTAAAGCTATGAGAATGTATGATCTGATTATGAAAAAGCGTAATGGAGGGGTGCTTTCCAAAGAGGAAATTGATTTTATGATCAAAGGCTATACCTGTGGAGAGATACCGGATTATCAGATGTCGGCCATGATGATGGCCATATATTTTGTGGGAATGAATGAAGAGGAAACGCTCTTTCTTACCATGGCAATGGCAAAGAGCGGAGAAATGCTGGATCTTTCCGGAATTTCCGGCGTGAAGGTGGATAAGCACAGCACTGGAGGAGTGGGGGATAAAACTTCTCTGGCATTGACGCCCATGGTTTCTGCCTGCGGTGTAAAGATTGCAAAAATGAGCGGAAGAGGACTGGGACACACGGGCGGGACCATTGATAAGCTGGAAAGCTTTCCCGGTTTTTCCACGGATATTACCGTGCAGGAATTTGAAAAGAATGTGAATGAAATCGGAATTGCGATCATGGGACAGACTAAGGAGCTTGCCCCTGCAGATAAAAAGCTGTATGCGCTCAGGGATGTTACAGCTACAGTGGATAATATGTCACTGATCGCATCCTCAATTATGAGCAAAAAGCTGGCTGCCGGTGCAGATGCCATCGTGCTGGATGTAAAGACAGGAAGCGGCGCTTTCATGAAGCGGGAGGAGGATGCTTTTGCCCTGGCAAAGGAAATGGTAAGCCTTGGGAAAAACGCAAGACGGAATACCATTGCAGTGATCTCTGATATGGATCAGCCTCTTGGCAGGGCTATTGGAAATGCCATGGAGGTAAGAGAGGCCATTGAGACCTTAAACGGAAAAGGGCCGGAAGATTTTACAAAGCTCTGTATGACTCTCGGTACCATGATGCTTCTGGCTGGAGGTGTGTGCCAGACCCAGGAAGAGGCAGAACAAAAATTGCAGGAAGTCATCCAAAATGGAAGCGCCCTGCAAAAGCTTGCCCAGCTTGTGAAGGCACAGGGAGGAGATGAAAGCGCAGTCTTTCACCCGGAGAAGCTGCCAAAGGCTTCGATCGTCGAGACAATTTGCGCCGATAAGGATGGGTATGTACAGAAAATCGTATGTGATGAGGCGGGAGTTGCTTCCTTACTGCTTGGAGGAGGAAGAGAGACCAAGGAGAGCCGGATCGACCTGTCAGTAGGGATTCTGCTCCATAAGAAAGTGGGAGATGCCGTAAAGAAGGGGGAAGTGCTTGCAGAGCTTCATGCCAATGATGCTGCAAAATTAGCGCTTGCAAAAGAACGTCTCCTTGCGGCTTATCACATCGGAACGGAGAAAAGGGAAGAAGGACCTGTTATTATCGGAATTTTAAAATAAGCATAGAGAGCAGAGGGGCATCATATAGTACAATATGATGAAAAGAAAACCCTCACCTAATCAAAACTGGAGCAAAACAAGAAAGGAAAGACAGGAAGAAGCGGGAATGCCCAGAAGGGAAATGGTGGTAGAATCCCTGAAGCTTCCGAAGGATTCCATTCTTGGAGCTTCCATTGTCACTTTGACCGGCAACACAGATGCTTTTGTAGAAAATTACAGAGGGATCATTGAATACACAGGTGATCTGATCCTGCTTCAGGGGAAGACCTGCAAGATAAAGATCTGCGGCAAAAGGCTCTGCATCGATTATTATACCAATGAGGACATGAAGATCAGCGGCTTGATAGAACAGATCTGCTATTTGTGAGGTATAAGGATGCTGGAAGTGATACGTTATCTAAAGGGATATCTGGAGATCAGGGTGTGGGGATTTTCACCGGAACGATTTATGAATTTGTGCAGCAACCATGGGATTTTTTTGTGGGATGTGACAAATTGCGGCGATCACTACCGCATGAAGCTCTGCCTGAAGGATTTTTACAGATTAAAGGGAATTACCAGAAAAACGGGAACGAGGGTAGCTATAACAAAACGTTATGGACTACCCTTTCTTTCTGTTTCCATGTGGAAGCGGAGGATTTTCCTGCTTGGACTTCTGGGAAGCCTTGGTTTCTGGATTTTGATGTCCGGCTTTATCTGGGCCATAGAGATCAGCGGAAATTATTATGTGACAGAAGATGTACTCATGGATTTCCTGGAGCAGAACCAGATCCGGACAGGAATGAGGAAGAAGGGAATAGATCTGGAACTTTTAGAGGAAAATTTAAGAACCGAATTTCCTGTTATTACCTGGACCTCTACTAAGATTGACGGCACAAAATTAAAGATCCAGATTAAGGAAAATGATGTAGGAATGGAACCTGGCATTTCAGAGCAGGAAGAGGGAGGAAAGGATCTGGTGGCAGACCGGGATGGACTGATCGTGAATATGGTGACGAGAAACGGCGTACCGGTTGTGAAGGTAGGAATGGAAGTAAAAAAGGGTGATATCCTGGTAGAAGGAGGAGTCCCCATTATGGGGGAGGATGGAGCCGTTGCACGCTATGACTTCTGCACGGCAGATGCAGATGTTTATCTTCAAAGTGTTTACTCTATAGAGGAAAAGCAAAAAGAAAAATATGAAAAAAAGTTTTATTCAGGTCGGGAAAAAAGGAGATACTTTCTTTTGGCCAGGGAAAAGGAGCTTGCACTTCCCTTTCTGCCCGGTTTCTATGAGCAGTATGATGTGATAAAGGAAACGAAACAGCTTCGGATCTTTAAAAACTATGAGCTTCCGGTTTCCTGGGGGAAAGAAACAAGGCGGGAATATGAGACGAAAGAGCAGATCTATACAAAAGAGGAGATAAAAGAGATCTTTCAGGGGAAATTGCAAAAATTTATTGCAACTTTGGAGGAAAAAGGGGTACAAATTATAGAAAAAAATGTTACAATTAATAAGACTTCCGGCGTATGGAGCATGAAAACGGATTTTCTTACGGTAGAAAAGACAGGGGTATTAAGCAGCACGCACCTGACAAATGAAGAGCCGAAGCTGCCGGATACGGAAGAATAAGAAAATGGGAGTGCAGATGGAAGATTTTTCTGAAGTGATACATGTCCCTGCCAGTGATCAGCAGAATGTATTTGGACAGTTTGACAATCACATCAAAAAGCTGGAGAGGCAGCTTAAGGTTGCCATCATAGACCGTAACGGAGAACTGCGGATCAGCGGAACGCAAAACGGCGTAAAGAGGGCAGTATCTGTATTAAATGAATTGATAGAATTATCGAGGAGAGGGAATACCATACAGGAACAGGATGTGGATTATTCCATTACAATGAATATGGAAGAAAATGAAGATGTTTTATTAGAAATAGACAAGGACTGTATCTGTCATACGGTTTCCGGGAAACCGATCAAGCCTAAGACCCTTGGGCAAAAGCAATATGTAGATGCGATCCGGAATAATATGATCGTTTTTGGGATTGGGCCAGCCGGTACAGGCAAGACCTATCTGGCTATGGCCATGGCAATCATGGCTTTTAAATGTCAGGAAGTGGAAAGGATCATCTTAACCAGACCGGCCATTGAAGCCGGGGAAAAGCTGGGCTTCCTTCCTGGAGATTTGCAAAGTAAAGTAGATCCTTATCTCCGGCCGCTTTATGATGCGCTTTATCAGATCATGGGGGCAGATACCTTTAACAAGAATATGGAAAAGGGGCTGATCGAGGTGGCGCCTCTTGCCTATATGAGGGGAAGGACTTTGGACAATGCCTACATTATATTGGATGAAGCACAGAATACAACGCCTGCCCAGATGAAAATGTTTTTAACCAGAATTGGATTTGGATCAAAGGTGATTGTAACAGGAGATGCATCTCAAAAGGATCTTGCACCCGGAACCCAGTCCGGCCTTGACGTTGCAACCAAGGTTCTTGGAGGAATAGAAGGAATTGAATTCTGCAGGATGTCAAGCCGTGATGTGGTCAGACACCCGCTGGTACAAAAGATCGTAAAGGCATATGAAAAATACGAAGCAAAAGAAACTCATATAACAAGACATAAGGGCAGGAATACCACCTATGGAAAAAAGTAATGATCAGCCTATGATGACAAATGAATACACCTGGAAAAAGAGCCGGATCATTACAGAAATCCTGCTTCTTGTGCTTACGGTTTCGGCTGGTGTGGGAGCCGGTTTTCTCTATGGAAAGAGTCAGACAGAGCTGGTGGGACTGGCCGTGCTTGCAGCGGCAGGAACGGGAGCTGTCCTTTTTTCACTGGAGCAGAGCATTCAGGCGGGTACCTTTTTGTTTGAAGGAAAAGACCATATCGCACATTTCGTGCTTGCATATCTGATTTCTCTTGCAGGAAGCCTGATCTTTCCGCTGCTTCCAACAGGAGGGTGGCCGTATCTTACGGTTTTTGTCGCACTGATGCTTTTTTCCAATCAGGTGACAGGGCTTTCGGCGGCTTCCATGCTGCTTGCGCAAAGCTGTATTCTTGCCGGGAACGGAAGCTGCTTCTTCGTTTATTTCATAGGCGGACTTGTGGGCATTATGGTTTTTTCTTACCTGGAGCAGAATTTCCTGGTAGGGCGTCCGCTGGTTACGGCGCTGCTGACACAGATGGTATGCCTTTGCGTCAGTGAAGTATTAGGGGCAAATGAGAAGATAAATGCTACTTTGTTCCTGGTTCCGGGGATCAATATTCTGGTGTGCCTGATCCTGCTTTTTGTGATCCTGAAGGCATTCAGTATTTCCGTTATTTATAAGAAAAGCGATCTGTATACGGATATGAACGATCCGGAATGCGCCCTGCTTGCCAGCCTGAAAGAGACCTCCAAGGAGCAGTACTATCATGCGGTACATACGGCGTACCTTTGTGACCGGATTGCAAGGAAGCTTGGAATGGACGAGCAGGTGGCAAAGGCCTGCGGCTATTATCATAGGATCGGAACGCTGAAAGGAGAAAACAACTGGGAAAATACCAGCAGTATCTTAGAGGAAAATCATTTTCCGGAGCAGATCAGGACGGTTCTAAAAGAATATCTGGATGCGTCCAGCCATATCACCAGGAAAGAAACAGTAGTCCTTCTGTTTTCTGATACTGTGATCTCTTCCGTAAGGTATTTATTTTCCAAAAACCCCAAGATCCATTTAGATTATGATAAATTCATTGGCGATATCTTCAAGAAAAGGATGGAGAGTGGTATGATAGAGGAAAGCGACATCACCTTGAAGGAATTGAAAGATATGAAGAAGACACTGATGGAGGAAAAGCTGTATTATGACTTCTTACGTTGAGAATGAAGCGAAGGAAAGTCTTCCCTTTGAGCCCAAGGAAATACTGGATCTGGTAGCACAGAAAGTATTAGAGGAAGAAAACTGTCCCTATGAAGCACAGATCAATCTGCTTCTGACGGATAATGAGGGAATCCGGGAATTTAACAGGCAGTACCGGGAAGTTGACGCCCCTACGGATGTGTTGTCTTTTCCCATGATTCCGTTTGAAAGGGAAGCGGATTTTACAGCTGTAGAAGAAGACAGGGCAGATTATTTTGATCCGGGAAGCGGAGAACTGATCTTGGGAGATATTATCATATCAGTGCCAAGAGCGTTAGAGCAGGCGGAAAGCTTTGGCCATTCTGTAAAAAGAGAATTCGCTTTTCTTGTGGCGCATAGCATGCTGCATCTTTGCGGCTATGACCATATGAAAGAGGAGGAAGCTAAGGTGATGGAGGCCAAGCAGGAAAAGGTTTTAAAGGAACTTGGAATTACAAGAGACTAAGATACGGCAGGAGACCTTATGAAATACTCTGTAAAAAAGAGAAATATTCCTTCCAGGAAGGATTACTATATTATATCAATGGAAATAATGATCATTTTAGCATTTCTGTTCCAGCTGATTTTGGCAGGGATGATCGGGGATAAAGGAATGGCATGCTACGGTGTGGCATTTCAGTGGGTGGTGCTGTTATCCGGCGTGACCGGATATGGACTTTCGGAGGCGGTGGCACAGCTTGTGCGCTACCGGGTGAAGAGAGAGCAGTACCGGGAAACACAGAAGATTTTAGGAGCGGCCGTGACCCTTGGAGCTGTAAGCGGGATCATGGCAGGGCTGCTTACAGCAGCTTTCGGTTCCTTCCTTGCAGTGAAGATTGTAAAAATTCCTCTTGCAGAACTTTCTTTTGGGGCAGCTTCTCCGGCTATAGTCTGTTTTATCCTGATCTATGTTATGCAGGGATATTTCAGGGGAAGCGGATCAAGAGTTCCAACCAATATTTCAAGGATCATGCAGGGAATATTGCTGCTTGCAGGAGGCCTTCTGGGAGCAGGAATGTTTCAGGGATATGGGGAAAAAGTATCTGCCCTGCTGCAAAATGAGGACTATACCAGTGCATACGGGGCTATGGGAGCCAGCGCCTGGATTTTGCTGCCGGCAGTATTGACTTTGTTATATCTGGCTGCATTGTATCTGCTTTATCGCAGAAATCTGAAAGCACAGAGCCGGGAATTATCCAAAGCGGCAGATGGCAGCCTGCATGTTTTCCATATGCTGATCAGCGGAGGCGCGCTGTATTCTCTTTTCTTTCTGGTTACGAACGGCAAGGTACTGGCAGGAGAGATGATCCTTATGTCTGGAAAGTCAGCTGCTGAAAGCCTGTTCTCTGAGTGGGGAAGATTTTATGGAAAAGTGCTTCCGATCATAGGAATAGCAGAGGCACTGATCTGTATCCTTCTGCTTCCGGCGGTACGGAGGCTGCTGGTTCTGGAGGAAAGGGACGAGACCAGGCTTGCCAGAGAAAAACTGAAGATCCTGATCCATCAGGGGGCAGCGGTCTCAATTCCGGCAGCGGTGTTTCTGGCTGTTTTTTCAGAAAATGTACTCAATGTGCTTTATGGAGGAAATAATGCCGTGGCGGCAGGGTGGCTTGCCTTTTCGGCAGTAGGAATTGTATTTTTTACTTTTATGACACTGTTTCTGGAAATCCTGTCAAAGGGAAGAAAGCATCTTTTGGCTGCTGGAATTTCAGGAGCGGCCTTTTTGGTCTATCTGGGCGTTCTTTTTATTGTGGAAAGCGGAAAGCTAAGCGGCATAAACGGATTGGTATTTGCAGAACTTTTATCGCTGGCGCTTGCTGCCGGGGGAAGCTTTTATTTCGTTTGCCGAAGGTTTTCCTACAGACAGGAATGGTTAAAGACCTTTGCAGTAACGGTAATTGCAGCGGCTGTGTCCGGAACGGTTGGAATGCTTTTGAATAAAGGGCTGTCCGGAGTGCTGGGGGATCTGATTTCTCTGCTCATCTGCCTTGTTATCAGTATTTTGATTTATATAGGGATCCTCATTGCACTGAGAGCCTTTGGTGAAGAGGAACTGGAAAATATGGCAGGAGGCGTGATTTATAAGAAGCTGGCTGAAATGCTTCATTTTATGTGATTTTGCAGGAAAGTATAATTTTATGTTTTTCGGCTGATACTGTTAAAAAACAGTAAAGAGGGGAAAACATGAAAATTGCAAGGAAGATCAGCTTATTTTTTATCTATCCCATGACAATGTTTGGACTTGGTTTTTTTGCAAATATGTCAATCACAGAATTTTTTTATCCCGGCTCAAAGCAGCCGCAAAATAAAGAGCAGATCATTTCAGAACTGCCCAAAGAAGAAGAACCGGTTCTTGCCAAAAGCCCTGCAATGGTAACGGCAAATACCTGTTATGTTGTACAGGATTACAGCCTGCCTGATGGAGAAGTGTCAGAACAGATCGAGACTGCGCCGGATAAATTTATTGGTCTTTCCAGAACCCAGCTGGAAAAGGAAATTGAAAGCTATAATCAAAATCCTTCTCTGGCAGATCAGAAAAAGGGGTTCTCCTATATGGAACTGGTTTCCTTTTCCGGAGACCGGGTGGTAGTAAGAAAGAGTTATGAAACAAAGAAGGCAGATGATACAGGGGGATTTTTCCTGATCAATGAAAACCACCGGGTGGTGGTGTACAATAAAGAACTGACACAGCCGTATATGAGTACGGACATTTTGGTGGAAAGCCTTCCGGAAGAGCTTCAAAAAGAAATTATCCAAAAAAAGTTTGTAGAAGATGAAGGAAATCTTTACGATTTCCTGGAATCTTATTCCAGCTAGCAGGACATAAAAACACTTGATCTGGAAATAAAAAAAGAATGGAGAACAACATGATAAAAGTTGCAGTAATAGGTGCGGGAGCATCTGGAATGATGGCGGCGATCACGGCGGCTGATAATGGAGCGCAGGTTTTCCTGTTTGAAAAGAATGATCGCGTAGGGAAAAAAATTCTGGCTACCGGAAATGGAAAATGTAATCTGGGCAATTTAAATGGAGGCTTAGAGCATTATTACTGTGAAGACCAGGAAAAACTTGGAAAGCTCTTTCAGATTTTTTCTGTTATGGATACGGTGGCTTTCTTTGAAAATATAGGACTGATGATAAAGGAAAAGAATGGCTATCTTTATCCCTACTGTGAGCAGGCGTCTGCAGTGCTTGATATTCTGCGCCGGGAGCTTGTCAGAAAGGGAGTTCAGGTGATCACAGATGCGGAAATTGTGAATACAGAGTATCAGGGGAATGGCTTTGTGATCGAAACAGCTGAGGGAAGAACCATGGAAGCGGATAAAATGATCATTGCATGCGGAAGTTATGCTGCATTGCCGGGAAAAGAAAAGCTTTACGGCTATCAGGCTGCTGAAAAATATGGACATAAGATCAAAAACATTGTTCCGGGACTGGTTTCGTTACGCTCGGATGCTTCCTTCTGCAAGGCCCTTGCAGGAGTGCGCAGTCAGGCAAAGATAAGTCTCAGGATCGACGGGCAGGAGGCGGCCTCAGAAACCGGTGAAGTGCAGTTTACAGATTATGGTGTTTCCGGTATTCCTGTTTTTCAGTTCAGCAGACAGGCAGCGTATGCGTGTAGCACCGGACAGAAAACGGAAGTAGTCCTGGACTTTTTCCCGGAACAGGAGCCGAAGGTTTTTTACTATAACTGCAGGCTTCGGTTTGAAGCGCTTGGAGATTTGACCATAGAGGAATTTTTTACCGGAATGTTACATAAAAAGATCAATATGGTACTGATCAAGGAAAATGGACAAAAGCCGGGAGATCGTATTCAGAAGCTGGGCTTTGAAAGACTGTGGGAAATTTTAAGACAATGTAAGGAATTTGTGATGCATATTACAGAAGCATCCGGCTACGACAAGGCGCAGGTATGTGCAGGAGGCGTACTTTTGGAAGAACTCAGCACACAGCTGGAATCTGCGAAGGTCAAGGGACTTTATTTTGCCGGAGAAGTGGTTGATGTAGATGGAAAGTGCGGCGGTTATAATTTACAATGGGCATGGACCAGCGGCTACATTGCAGGCAGAAACGCGGCAGGGAACAGCACGGAAGAATTATTAAGCACTCCCATGGAGGAAAAGAATGCTTAGGATAAGTCAGCTTCGGCTTCCTATCGAACATTCCCATGAGGAACTGCTTTTGAAGGTTCAAAAGCAGCTCAGATGTAAGGACATACAGGAATTAAAAATAATCAGAAGATCTGTGGATGCCAGAAAAAAGCCGGCGCTCTTTTTTGAGTATACGGTGGATGTAAAGGTGAAAGGGGAGCAGGAGCTTTTAAGGAAGTGCCGTTCGGGTCAGGTAACACTGGTAAGAGAGGTTCCTTACCGCTTTCCGGTATCCGGATATCAGGGAACCGTAAGACCTGTTATTGTGGGAATGGGACCGGCAGGGCTTTTTTGCGGATACATGCTTGCAAAGGCAGGATTTCGCCCCATCCTTCTGGAACGCGGAAAGGCGGTGGAAGAAAGAACCCGTGATGTGGAAGCGTTCTGGGACGGCGGCAGCTTAAATGAAAGATCCAATGTGCAGTTTGGGGAAGGCGGAGCCGGGACATTTTCGGACGGAAAATTAAATACCCTGGTGAAGGATAAGTATGGAAGAAACAGGAAGGTTCTTGAACTGTTTGTGGAGTGTGGCGCACCAAAGGAGATTTTGTATGATTATAAGCCGCACATTGGTACAGATGTGCTTAGAACAGTAGTCAGAACCCTTAGGGAGCGGATCCTTCAGATGGGAGGAGAGGTTCATTTCAGCTCCCTTGTCACAGAGGTGCTGCTCTCGGAGAATGGGAACCGTGTAACCGGCGTAAAGCTGGAGGACGGTACCTGCTATAAAAGCGATCATGTAATTTTAGCGCCCGGACATAGTGCACGGGATACCTTTGAAATGCTGTATGAAATGGGGATTTCCATGGAAGCAAAGCCCTTTGCGGTTGGAATGAGGGTAGAGCATCCCCAGAGGATGATCAATCTTTCCCAGTATGGAAGAGAGCAGGTTCCCGTACTTGGCAGTGCACCTTATAAGGTTACGGCCAGGGCAGAAGACGGAAGGGGAGTATATTCCTTCTGCATGTGTCCCGGGGGATATGTTGTCAACGCCTCTTCAAAGACCGGACAGCTTGCGGTAAATGGAATGAGCTACAGCGGGCGGAAAGGGGAAAATGCCAACAGCGCCATCATCATTACGGTGTCACCAGAGGACTTTGGAAAAGAACATCCTCTTTCAGGGGTACGGTTTCAGCAAAAGCTTGAAGAAGCCGCTTATGAGCTGAAGGTAGGGAGTGTTCCGGTAGAACGATATAAAGATTTTTATGAAGCGGTCCGAAAAGAAAGGAAAGCAGAGGATGCAGAGACCTTTTCGGAGGAGGGGCTTTTGCCCTGTATCAAGGGAAAATGGGAGTATGGAAATGTTCATGAGATCCTGCCGGAAAATCTGAACAGGGCATTTGTGGATGGAATGGAGCAGTTTGGAAGGATGATCAAAGGGTTTTCCTGCGGAAATACTTTGATAGAAGGGATTGAAAGCAGAACCTCTTCACCCCTTAGAATTTTAAGAGGAAATGAAACGCTGGAGGCTTCCCTGCAGGGCCTTTATCCATGCGGTGAAGGAGCAGGCTATGCAGGAGGGATTACTTCAGCGGCAATGGACGGAATACATGTAGCAGAAGTGGTGGCGCAGCATATGATAAGTGCCGGATGAGATGCAAAGGAGGACTGACCATGGAGGAAGCAAGAAAGATGGATAAACAAGCGATCAGAACCAGGTATCTGGGAATCAGAAATGGCCTTTCCTATTCTGAGAGGGAGCAGAAAAGCAGAGAAATCTGGAAACTTCTGAAGGAAGAAGAGGTATTTCAAAAGGCACAGGCGGTTTTGGTCTACATGGATTACAGAAGTGAGGTTATGACCACCGGACTTGTGGAGGAGCTTTTAAGCGAAGGGGAAAAGAAGGTCTATGCGCCCAAAGTGGATGGAATGAACATCCTTTTCTATGAAATCACCTCCATGGAGGATTTGCAGCCTGGCTACCAGGGGATCAGAGAGCCTGTTGAAAAAGAAGAAAGGCTTTATGACAGTAAAATGGCGGGGAAGGATGGCATCATTTTGGTGCCCGGGGCAGTATTTGACCGTCAGAGATCCAGAATGGGGTATGGAAAAGGCTTCTATGACAGGTTTTTGTCAAAAAATCCGGGCCTGTTTAGCGCAGCCCTTGCATTTGAATGTCAGATCGCACGGAAAATACCTGTGGAGCCGCATGATATAAAGCCGGATATGATCGTGACAGAAAAGGAAAGGATCAGGTAAAAGAAAATGACGGAACTGGAAAAGCTGTGTGAAAAGGCAGCTAAAGCAAAATATAAGGTACAGAGACTCTCCGAAGAAGAAAAGAACCAGGCGCTGCGTGCAGTGGCAGATAGGCTTTTAAAGGAGAAGAGTATCATCCTGTCAGAAAACGAAAAGGATCTGGAGGCAGGCAGAAAAAAAGGGATGCATCCGGGACTTTTGGATAGGCTTGCACTTACGGAAGACAGGATCAAAGGAATGGCGGAAGGACTTTTGCAGATAGCAGGGCTGCCCGATCCCATTGGAGAACTGATGGAAACCTTTGAGCGTCCCAATGGCCTGCATATTGAAAAGAGAAGAGTGCCTATGGGAGTGATCGGCATTATCTATGAATCCAGACCCAATGTAACGGCAGATGCATTCGGGCTTTGTTTTAAAAGCGGGAATGCCGTGATCTTAAAAGGGGGAAGCGACGCCATCTGCTCTAACAAAGCGATCACCCAGGTGATCCGCGATGCGCTGGAGGAATGCGGAATTGTAAAGGAAGCGATTTCCCTGATTGCAGATACAGACAGGCAGGTGACGATGGCTTTCATGAAAATGAAGCAATATGTAGATCTTCTGATTCCAAGAGGCGGAGCCGGACTTATCAGATCTGTAGTAGAAAACAGCACCATTCCGGTCATTGAAACGGGAACCGGGAACTGTCATATATATGTAGACGAGGATGCTGATCTTGTAAAGGCGGTTCCAATCATCATCAATGCAAAAACACAGAGGATCGGCGTCTGCAATGCCTGCGAATCCCTTGTGATCCATGAAAAGATCCGTGAGGCTTTTCTGCCGGAGCTGAAAAAGGCTTTGGATGAAAAGAAGGTTGAGATCCGGGGAGATGAAAAGACCAGAGAGGTGATCAACTGCACACCTGCCACAGAGGAGGATTTTGCAACAGAATATCTTGACTATATTCTTTCGATTAAGACGGTGAAAAGCGCCAACGAGGCGATCGAGCATATTAACCGCTACAGCACCAGACATTCTGAAGCGATCATTACCGAAAACAGCGAGCATGCCAGACTGTTTTTAAAGGAAGTGGATGCCGCCTGTGTTTATGTGAATGCATCCACCAGATTTACAGATGGATTTGAGTTTGGGTTTGGAGCAGAGATTGGCATCAGTACCCAAAAGCTGCATGCAAGAGGGCCGATGGGGCTGAAAGAACTTACCTCATATAAGTATGAAATTACAGGGAACGGACAGATACGTCCATAAAAAGAAAAGGGAGGCCGGTCAAGAATGATCAGCCTCCTTCTTAAATTAGTTTGACTTGACTTCTTTCCAGAGATTATTATATAACTCATCTCCGTCATAGCCTAAATAATGGAAGGTTTCCAGATTACTGTAATTTGACAGATCAGGAAAGGCAACCGGAGAATTCTTTAAGGCGTCATCCTCGATCAGATCCCTGGCAGCCATATTAGGGGTGGAATAGGTGATGTACTCAAAATTCTTAAGAGCTACATCAGCACGGCACATAAAATTAATAAATGCCTCTGCATTTTCCTTGTTAGGGGCGTCTTTTAAAATCACCCAGGAATCGATCCAGACATTGGTTCCTTCTTTAGGGATTACATATTCAAGATCCTCGTTTTCAGCCTTGGTATAAAGCGCTTCGCCTGAATAAATGACGCCAAGGGCAGCTTCCCCGCCGATCATCTTGTCACGTACCTGATCGATTACATAGGCCTGGACCAGAGGCTTTTGCTCGATCAGGGTATTTTTTGCTTCCTCAAGCTGGGCAGGATCAAGGGTGTTCATAGAATAGCCGTCCAGCTTGAGCGCAACCATAAAGGCGTCTCTTACAGAGTCCTGCATCAGGATATTTCCGGCATATTTCTCGTCCCAGAGGATAGACCAGCTGTCCACAGGTTCCTCTACCATGGTCTTGTTATACAGAATACCCACAGTGCCAAAGCAGTAGGGGACAGCATATTTGTTTTCGGGATCAAATTCTCTGGACTGCTCGTAGTACTGTTTGCCAATATTATCCCTGGCGTTTGGCATGTTGTCAAAGTTAAGCTCGCTTAGAAGATCATTTTCAATCATCTTCTGGATCATATAATCGGAAGGGCAGACAACGTCATAGCTGGCAGCGCCTGCTTCCACCTTGGGGTACATGATCTCGTTTGTTTCGTACTCGTCATAGATCACCTTGATGCCGGTTTCTTCCTCAAACATTGTAATCGTGTCCGGGTCAATATATTCTCCCCAGTTGTAAACGATCACTTCTCCGTTTTCGCCGGCAGAAGAGGAACCGCAGCCGGTAAGGGCAAGGCCGGAAGCAGCGGTGAGAGTCAGGGCGGTTAAAAGTACAGATAATTTTTTCATTTGGAAACTCCTCCTTTTTCTTTTCCGGGTGCTTTGTTCACCAGGATTAACAGGATCAGGACCGTAACAAAGATCAGCGTTGACAGCGCGTACATTTCCGGCTTGATCCCTTTTTTTACTTCGGTATAAATTTTGGTTGATAAGGTATCTATGCCAGCCCCTTTGGTAAAGTGAGTGATGATAAAATCATCAAGGGACATGGTAAATGACATTAAAAAGCCGGATAATACGCCCGGCAGGATATCCGGGAAAACCACCTTGAAAAAACCGGATACAGGGCCGGCACCAAGGTCAAGGGCGGCTTCGTAGGTGTAGGGACTCAGATGCTGCATCCTTGGCATTACACTAAGGATCACATAAGGAATGCAAAAGGTAATGTGGGACAACAGGATCGTGCCAAGGCCGAATCGGAGCCCTAAGCTCAAAAAAAGCAACATTAGGGAAATTCCGGTTACGATCTCGGCATTCAGCATGGGAATATTTGTGATGCCAATGATGATAGTCCGGCTTTTTTTCTTTAAGCTCATGATGGAAATACAGGCGGCCGTTCCAATGACAGTGGCAGCAATAGAGGCAACAAGCGCGATCAGCAATGTGTTGCGCAGGGCATTTAAAATATCGCTGTTGCGGAAAAGCGCCTGATACCATTTCAGCGTAAAGCCTCCCCATTTAGCCCTTGTCTTGCTGGCGTTAAAGGAAAGAACCATAAGGGTTGCAATGGGAGCATAGAGAAAAAGAAAGATCAGCCCCATATATATTTTTTGCAGCGTTGTTTTCATCATAAGAAGGATCCCTCCCCTTCCTTGTCAAATAGGGCAGATAAGGCCATATTGATCAAAATAAAGAGCATAAGTACAATGGAAAGGCCACTGCCTAAATGCCAGTTGCTTGCCTGTGTAAATTCTTCTTCAATCACATTACCGATCAAAAGGATCTTGCTTCCGCCTAACAGCTTGCTGATAACAAAGGTGGTCAGTGCAGGAACAAAAACCATGGTGATCCCGCTGATAATACCCGGGGTGCTTAAGGGCAGCGTAATATGCAGGAAAACCTGAATGCTGTTAGCACCCAGATCCCTGGCTGCCTGTATGACATTTTCGTCAATTTTTTCCAGAGAGTTATAAATGGGCAGAACCATAAACGGTAAAAAGTTGTAGACCATTCCAAGCACAATGGCGTAGGGAGTATTGATGATCACAAGCTCCGGAAGATGCAGAAAGGACAGGATATTGTTTATGACGCCTGTCTTTTCAAGCAGTGTCTGCCATGCCAAGGTCCGCAGCAGGAAATTCATCCACATTGGCAAAATGAAGATAAATACCATAAGGCTGTTCTGCCCTTTTTTCATTCCACACAATATCATGGAAAGCGGGTAGGAAAGGAGCAGGCAGATGAAGGTGGCGATCAGCGAAAGCACCAGAGCCAAAAGCAGGGCCTTCAGATGTTCCGGACTGGAGATGGCGGAAACGTTCTGGAAGGTAAAAATGCCGTTTTTATCTGTAAGACCATAGTAAAATACCATACAAAGCGGCGCCAGTATAAAGATCAGGCACCATAAATAGTAGGGTAGTCCAAGAAGCTTTTTTTTCATCAGAGAGCCTCCTTTCTACTGCTGCTCAAGAGGAATGGCTTCCTCGTCCTCAGAAGCTGGTTTATTCATGATCTGGATGTTGAAAGGATCTACATGCAGACTGACCCTGGTTCCCACCGGGAACATGGAAGTGGAATGAACCAGCCATTCAAAGCCGTTTGCAGTTACTTCCATTTCATAGTGCACGCCCTTAAAGATCAGATGAGTTACAGTTCCGTCGAGAGAGCCTTTTCCAGGAGCATCCAGAATAACATCCTCGGGACGGATAACAACATCCACGGGACGGTTTGTTCCAAAACCGGTATCTACACAGGAAAAGCGTACGCCCAGGATTTCTACCAGTTTATCCTCAAGCATGACCCCTCCAAGCAGGTTGCTGTCGCCGATGAAGTCGGCCACAAATGCGTTTTCCGGTTCGTTATAGATTTTTTCGGGAGAACCGATCTGCTGGATATAGCCCTTGTTCATAACCACAATGGTGTCCGACATGGTAAGGGCTTCTTCCTGGTCATGGGTGACATAGATAAAGGTAATGCCCAGTTCATTCTTTAAGCGGATCAGCTCGTACTGCATATCCTGTCTGAGCTTCAGATCCAGTGCGCCTAAGGGCTCGTCAAGAAGCAGGACTTTAGGTTCATTTACAATGGCTCTTGCAATAGCGATCCGTTGCTGCTGGCCGCCGCTTAAGGAGTCAGGCATCCGGTTCTCGTAGCCTTCCAGGTTCACAAGCTTTAAGGCATATTTAATCTTATCCTGGATATAGGATTTGCTTTTTTTCTTGATCTTCAACCCGAAAGCAATGTTTTCGGATATGGTCATATGGGTGAAGAGTGCGTATTTTTGAAATACGGTGTTGAGCTGCCTTTTGTTAGGAGGAAGCTTTGTGATGTCCTGGCCGTCAAAGATCACATGACCGGTATCCGGTGTGGCAAAGCCACCCAAAATACGGAGAGTGGTTGTTTTTCCGCAGCCGGATGGCCCCAGAAGGGTCAAAAACTCATTTTCTTTGATATAGAGATTTAAGTCATCTAAAATCAGTTCTCCGTCATAAGACTTGCTGATATGTTCGAGATCGATTAACTTTTTGCTCATGGTAAGCCCTCCTTATGGTGTCAAAAGCTTGGTGGCGTGCTGACCCAGATGACGACAGCGCCGGTTTTTTCATCTGCCTTAAGATAATGGGTGGCAGAAGCAGTAAAGTAAAAAGATTCTCCCTTTTTGACCTTTATGGTTTTGGAGCCAAGGATCAGGAAAATACTTCCGGAAAGAACATATCCAAATTCCTCCCCTTCATGGGGATTATCAGGATAGGTGGAGCCGCCTGGTTCTAAGGTAAGGCGGATAGGCTCCATCATATTCTTTTGGGCGTTTGGGATGATCCATTCAATTTTATTGTGAAGCGTTTCATCAATCTTTTCAAAATAATCCGTTTGTTTAAAGGCGATCTGCGTGTCCTCGGAGTCGTCAAAAAAGCTTTTCAGATCAGTGCCGAGACATTGCAGAATGTCAATTAATGTGGCTATGGAGGGGGAGGTCAGATCCCGCTCAAGCTGGGAGATAAAGCCTTTGGACAATTCACAGCGGTCTGCCAGCTCTTCCTGGGTAAGTCCCTTCTGCGTCCGGATATCGCGGATCTTTTTCCCAATTTCAATACTGTTATTCATAGAGCCTCTTTTCTATTAATAAACTTTAAGTTTACTTTTACTAAACACTGCATTTCATTATACAGAAAGAAAAGAGGATGTCAACATTTTTCTTGTAAAATATTTGCGTTTTCTTTTGGGACAAAGAATGATATAATGGGCATAACATAAGAAAGGATGGAGCCGGTATGGAAAAGGATAAGTATGTAGCGTATGTATCAACTTATACATCCGGAAATAAGAGCAGTTTCGGAATTAAAATCTATGATGTGGATATGAATAAGGGCAGGTTTGTGGAGAAGGATCAGGTTGAGATCACAAATTCCTCCTACGTTACCATCTCACATAACAGGAAATATCTGTATTCCATTACGGATTTCGGGGTAGAAGCCTATAAGATCCTGGAAGACGGAAGCCTTCAGGTTTTAAATCATGCGTCGATCAATGGGATGAGAGGATGCTATCTTTCTACGGATTATGAAGACCGTTTCCTGTTTGTGGCAGGCTATCATGACGCAAAGCTTACGGTTCTCAGAGTGGAAGAGAACGGAACGATCGGGGAAATTACAGATGAAATTTTCCATAAGGGATTGGGAAGTATAGCAGAACGGAATTTCAGGCCCCACATTAACTGTGTGAAAATGACCCGGGATAACCGGTTTTTATGTGCGGCGGATCTGGGGATGGATCATGTGGTTGTTTACGAATTGAACCACAGCACAGGAAAACTCAGACAGGTAGATATTATCAGAAGCGAGCAGGAATCTGCGCCCAGGCATCTGAAATTCTCAAAGGATGGAAAATATCTATATATTGTACACGAACTGAAAAATTACATAGATGTTTACAGCTATACCATAGACGAGCATGGAGCGCCTTATTTTGATAAGATACAGAATATTTCTACTTTGAATGAGTATCATGCGGGAGGCTCCGCGGCAAGCGCCCTTAATTTTTCGGAGGATTTTAAATATCTGTGCAGCTCCAATGCAGGAGATAACAGTGTGATCCTCTACGCCATCGATCAAAAGAGCGGAATACTTACGAAGCTGTTCTGTCTGCCGGTGAGCGGGGATTATCCAAAGGACGTCGCCCTGTTCCCTGATAACAGGCATCTGGTTTCCCTGAACCATGAATCAAATTCCATGACCTTCTTTACGGTTGACCTGAAAAAGAATGTTATGGTGATGAACGGACCGGAAATGAAGGTCGATCAACCAAATTGTGTTATTTTTTATAAACTGCCATAAAGAGCATCCATGCGGGTACTTCTGTTTAACAGCAGGGCATCCAGAATGGTTAGCGCAGTCATAGCTTCAACTACAACCACGGCCCTGGGAACGATCACAGGGTCGTGTCTTCCTTTTATGGACACAGTGGTTTCTTTTCCGTCCCTGGTGACAGTTTCCTGAGGAGAAAAAATAGAAGGGGTGGGTTTTATGTGGGCACGGAGGATGATCTCTGATCCATCGCTGATCCCACCTAAAATTCCCCCTGAATGGTTGGTCTTTTTGGCAATCTGTCCGTCTTTTATATAAAAAGCATCGTTGTTTTCACTTCCTCTTGCAAGGGCGGCATGAACGCCGTCTCCGATTTCTACCGCTTTGACGGCGCCGATGGACATAATGGCCTTGGCCAGGCATGCGTCAAGCTTCTCAAAAACTGGATCGCCAAGACCGGCAGGAACGCCCTTTACAATGCATTCAACCACGCCGCCGCTGGAATCCTTTGCTTCCATGCAGGACTGCAAATAGTCCATGGCAAGCTGATGGGCAACGGGATCAGGCATGCAGGTCTCGTTAGAAAGGATCAGTTCTTCCTGAAAGCGCTCCGGGGAAATGGAAATGGGGCCGATGGATCTGGTATAAGCAAGAACCTGAATGCCAAGCTCATTTAAGACCTTTGCAGCCACAGCTCCGGAAGCAACCCGGCCAATGGTTTCCCGGCCGGAAGAACGTCCGCCTCCCGTATAGTCGCGAAAACCGTATTTGGCGTCAAAGGTATAATCCGCATGCCCGGGACGATAGTAAGAGGCGATCTCGCTATAATCAGAGGAACGCTGTGAAGTATTGGGGACAAGCAGGGAAATGGGAGTCCCGGTAGTTTTTCCGTCAAAGACGCCGGATAAAATCTGAACCTGGTCAGCTTCCTTGCGGGGAGTGGAAATAGAACTGTTTCCCGGCTTTCTGCGGTCTAAGTATTTCTGAATATCCTTTTCTTCAAGGGAAAGCCCGGAAGGACAGCCGTCGATGACAGCGCCAAGTGCCTTTCCGTGGGATTCTCCCCAGGTTGTGACTTTAAAAATTGTTCCGAAAGATGAGCCGGCCATAATGTATTCCTTTCCAAAATATACAGATAAATTTACATGAATTTATTACGATTATAGTCGAAGCAGTATGTTTTTGCAATTATTTTGCTTTTACCTATTGTAGAAATATGCAGAGTTGTGTAATATATTATGTAAATCAGTTTGTGTTTTGGGGGACCAATGAAAAGAAGCTTACATGAAAGAACAAAGGAGTTTTTTATTTGCATGGGGCAGAAGGGAAAGCTGCTTAAGATTCCTGCGATTGCAGGACTGGCGGTGAGTATGCTTTTGCACCGCTTTTTTATGTATCTTCGCGGCGGTTCCAAAAGATTTATCTGCACGGCGTTTATTCTTCTCTGCTTTATGGTGGGGAACAGCTTTGCGTATCCTGTATTTGGCAATAATGGCTTTGTTTCCACAGAAGGGAGCCAGGAGCCGGTGATGGCAGCCAACACCTCCGATATTACGTTAGCGCCGGAGGAGGCCGTTACGGTGGCGCAGGAAGAGCTGCTCGAGGATGAGGATGTGCTGGATGGCTATGAGGATGCAGAGCTTCATGGGATGGATCAGGCAGATAAATATGTGCTGGATGAGATCCTGAGTGAGGAAGAAGAGCAGCAGACAGAGGAAGAGGCAGAACCGGAGCCTGCGGCCGAAAAAGAACTGTCTTTTTCGGCAGAGGACTGGAGACTGGTTTTGATCAACAAACAGCATCCCATACCGGATGATTATGAAATAACCCTGGGAAAGATCATGACGATCAAGGGAGAAATGCAATGTGACGAACGGATCATAGAGGAACTGCTTGCCATGATGCAGGCGGCAAGCCAGGAGGGCGTACAGCTTGCGATCTGTTCCCCGTATCGCGACCTGAACAGACAGGAGGTTCTGTTTAACAGGAAGATCAAGGCTTATATGAATAAAGGAATGTCATACATGGACGCTTATGCATTATCCTCCCAGGCAGTGACGGTTCCAGGGGCCAGCGAGCATCAGATCGGCCTTGCCATCGACATTGTCTCCAATACCTATACCAATTTGGATGAGAGCTTTGCCGACACGGATGCCGGAAAATGGCTTGCAGAGCACAGCAGCGAATATGGTTTTATCCTAAGGTATCCCAAGGGAAAAGAATCCATAACCAGTATTGAATTTGAACCATGGCATTTCCGGTATGTGGGAAAGGAAGCGGCAGAGGTGATTGCCCGGGAAGAACTGTGTCTGGAGGAATTCTGGGATAAATATCTATAAGAGAGGTTAGCGGTCAGAAAATGTTTCGAGTTATCAAACAGGAAGGAATAGCAAAAAGGGGGGAGTTTACCACCGTTCACGGAGTAATACAAACCCCTGTTTTTATGAATGTTGGGACAGTTGCCGCCATTAAGGGAGCTGTTTCCACGGAAGATCTTGAACAAATTGGAACCCAGGTGGAATTATCCAACACCTATCATCTACATGTACGGCCGGGTGACCAGATCATAAAGAAAATGGGGGGACTGCATAAATTCATGTCCTGGGAGAAGCCGATCCTTACAGACTCGGGAGGCTTTCAGGTATTTTCACTTGCAGGCCTTCGGAAGATCAAGGAGGAGGGCGTTACCTTCAGATCCCATATTGATGGGCATAAGATCTTTATGGGGCCGGAGGAGAGCATGCAGATCCAGTCCAATCTGGCATCTACCATAGCAATGGCCTTTGATGAATGCGCTCCGGCGCTGGCAGAAAAAAGCTATGTGGAAGCTTCCGTGGAACGGACCACAAGATGGCTTGCAAGGTGCAAAAATGAAATGGCAAGGTTAAATGCCCTTCCGGATACGATCAACAAGCATCAGCTCCTGTTTGGGATCAATCAGGGAGCTATTTATGAGGATATCCGGATCGAGCATGCAAAAAGGATTGCACAGATGGATCTGGATGGTTATGCAGTGGGGGGGCTGGCAGTAGGAGAAAGCCATGAGCAGATGTATCATATCCTGGATGTGACCATCCCCCATCTTCCTACGGATAAGCCGGTTTATCTGATGGGTGTTGGAACTCCGGCCAATATTCTGGAGGGCGTGGAAAGAGGCGTGGATTTCTTCGACTGCGTTTATCCAAGCAGAAATGGCCGTCATGGGCATCTTTATACCAATCAGGGGAAAATCAATTTGTTTAACGCCAAGTACGAACTGGACGAGCGCCCCATTGAAGAGGGCTGTTCCTGTCCTGCCTGCAGAAGGTATTCCAGGGCATATATACGGCACCTGCTGAAGGCAAAGGAAATGCTGGGGATGAGGCTCTGTGTTCTGCATAATCTGTATTTTTATAATACCATGATGCGGGAGATCAGAGATGCCCTGGATCAGGGAGAATTTGCAGCCTACAAAAAGAGAAAGCTTGAGGGAATGTCGGGAGCTGACAGATAAAATTCTAAAAAGGCTTGTCTTTGCATGGCATTTTGTGTATTATATTTGATAGACTATGATGCATAGGCATCACCAGTAAGGAGGAAATTTTAAATGAATATTTTGTTGACGGCAGATGCAACCGGAAGTGCAGCAGGCGGCGGCCTTGTAATGGTAGCTTATCTGGTTTTGATCGTTGCTTTTTTCTATTTTTTTGTTATGAGACCGCAGAAGAAAGAACAGAAGAAAATGGCAGCTATGCTTTCTACTCTTGCAGTAGGAGACTGTGTGCTTACAAGCAGCGGATTTTATGGAATCGTCATAGATATTACGGATGATACAGTGATCGTAGAATTTGGTAATAATAAGAATTGCCGTATTCCTATGCAGAAATCAGCAATCTCCCAGATCGAAAAGGCAGATGCAGAATAAAGAACGGATTGGAGTAAGGCGCAGGATATGCGCCTTATTTTGTTAAGGACAGAATGGAGAAAACAGGAGAGAAAGAAATGAAGCTTAATATCGTATGTATTCCGGGAGACGGAATTGGACCGGAGATCGTAGCAGAGGCAAAGAAGGTACTGGATCAGACTGCAAAAGTGCATGGACACCAGATCACATATACAGATATTTTGATGGGGGGAGCTTCCATTGATGCTTATGGGGTGCCCTTAACAGAGGAAGCTGTGAACACGGCAAAGAAGGCAGATGCGGTTTTGATGGGATCTATTGGTGGAAACACAACAACCTCCCCGTGGTATAAACTGCCGCCAAATCTTCGTCCGGAAGCAGGGCTTTTGTCCCTTAGAAAGCAGTTAAATCTGTTTGCAAATCTTCGTCCGGCGGTGCTTTACAAAGAATTATCAGATGCATGTCCTCTTCGGAAGGAGATCAGCGACACCGGATTTGATCTGATGATCATGAGGGAGCTGACAGGGGGACTTTACTTTGGAGAACGCCATACAGAAACGGTAAACGGAGTAAGGAAGGCGGTAGATACCTTAACCTATGATGAAAACGAGATCAGACGGATTGCCGTCAGAGCCTTTGATATTGCACAAAAGCGCAGCAAAAAGGTGACAAGCGTTGATAAGGCAAATGTCCTTGATTCTTCAAGGCTGTGGCGTCAGGTTGTTGAGGAGGTCGCAAAGGACTATCCGGAGGTTTCCCTGGAGCATATGCTGGTGGATAATTGCGCCATGCAGCTTGTAAAGGATCCGGCGCAGTTTGATGTGATCCTGACGGAGAATATGTTTGGCGACATTTTGTCGGATGAAGCAAGCATGATCACAGGCTCTATCGGAATGCTGGCTTCTGCATCCTTAAATGATACAAAATTCGGACTTTATGAACCCAGTCATGGGTCGGCTCCGGATATTGCCGGAAAGGATATTGCCAATCCTATTGCAACGGTACTTTCCGCAGCTATGATGCTCCGGTTTTCCTTTGATCTGGACAGGGAAGCTGCAGCCATTGAAAGAGCGGTAAAGGCTGTTTTGCAAAAGGGATATCGTACAGTAGATATTATGTCGGAAGGCTGCAGCCAGGTTGGCTGTAAAAAGATGGGTGACTTACTGGCGGATGAAATTCAGTGATCAACAGACTTTTATGATAAAAAATAAAAAAATAACAAAGATACAACTGGGCTTTTGGCTGTTTTTTGCCTTTATGGCAGTCTATTACGGGTGGCGTATGTTTCAGATCACGCCCTGGTATGACGAGCTGTATACCTATTACTGCTTTATCAGCAAGGGGCCTGTTTATGCAGCCATTCACTGGCCGCTTCCAAACAATCATGTGGGATATTCTGTGCTGTCGGGCTTCCTGGATCTGCTTGGAAACTCCTATATAGGACTTCGCGGGGTATCTTATCTTTGCGCACTTGCCAATCTGTACTTCCTTTTTAAGATCGGCAGGGAAAATGTGCGGGAGGAAATTGCTCTTTGCGGCGTACTTTTGTATGCGGCCATGGAACTGGTAAATCAGATGGCGATTCAGGGAAGAGGTTATACCCTCGGGGTGACCTGTATGCTGGCAGCTTTTTTGTGCCTGCAGAAAATCTGTACGGAAAAGCAGCCTTCAAGGTGGACTTTTATCCTGTATGCTGGGGCGCTTGTGCTTGGACTGTATGATGTCAGCAGCAATGTTTACTGGGTCATTCCGCTGTGCCTGGGAGGAGGCGTGTATCTGCTTCCCTTTTTGCTGGGCAGAAAACAGGAGGAGACCGGCTTTCGAAGGAGACTGTTACAGCTGGTCATAGCTTCCCTTGCAGCGGCCCTTCTTACCATATTGCTTTATGGAGTGATCTGGCTTGCCATAGGCTCGAATCTTCTGGTAAAGGATGAGACAGGCATTTATTATGGCATGAGCCATGTAAAAATGATTTTTTCGGCACCTTTTGCGGCGCTGCAAAGGGGAATGCAGTATATGCTCGACACGCCTTATATCCAAAGCGAGGCGGGAGAAGGCTTTTTGGCAAGACTGCTTGAATTTTTTGTTGTGCTGGCAGGAAGCTACCTTCCAAGCCTGAAATGGCCCGCGCTTATCCTGTTTGTGGGTGGAGGCGCAGGACTGATCGCCTTGTACATCAAAAAAAGAAGCCCACTTACCATTTTTCTGATCTTTCAGATCTTTTTTGTGCCGGTCTGTCTTTTGATCCAGTGCAAACGGCCATATTACAGGGTTTTTACCTATGGCGGGGCAGTGCTGTCCCTTCTTTTTATGGTGCTTGCCGGTTATGTGCTTGAAAAACTGAAAAAGGAAAGTCAGATAGGCAGATGCTCTTTGCTGCTTCTTGCAGTCCTTACAGTTTTTAGCCTGTATACCCTGCTTGGTACGGCCAAGGATCAGTTTGGAGAGCGTGAAAATGAGATCAGGCAGGTGCTTTCCCATGCGACGATCAGTGAAGATGGAAATTATTGTGTAACAGACTGTAATCAGCAGTATCTTTTGTTTTTCCTCTACGGGATCCGATGTGAGGATACGCAGATCGAGGGAAAAGATATGGTCATTCTGGATGAAAGAATGACAGATCCAAAGTTCCAGGAAATGGTATGGGAGTTTTATCAGTATTATGATACAATTCCCTGGGAGTATATTAACAAACAGATGACAGAAAGCTATCGAAGCAGTCATTATATTTTATATGAAAGGAAGGACAGGAAAGGATGAGAAGTGATTCTGTTAAAACGGGGACACAGCAGGCTCCCCACAGAAGTCTTTTTAATGCGCTTGGATTTACGGAAGAGGAAAGAAAGAGGCCACTCATTGGAATTGTCAATTCCTATAATGAGATCGTGCCCGGCCATATGAATTTGGATAAAATTACAGAGGCGGTTAAGCTCGGTGTGGCAATGGCAGGAGGAACTCCGGTTGTGTTCCCGGCGATTGCGGTGTGCGATGGAATTGCCATGGGGCATGTGGGCATGAAATATTCCCTGGTGACCAGGGATCTGATCGCAGATTCTACAGAGTGTATGGCCATGGCCCATGGCTTTGACGGCTTAGTTTGTATTCCCAACTGTGATAAGAATGTACCCGGACTTTTGATGGCGGCGGCAAGGGTAAACATTCCGACCATCTTTGTATCGGGAGGGCCGATGCTTGCAGGCCATGTGCATGGACAAAAGAGAAGCCTTTCCTCCATGTTTGAGGCAGTTGGAAGCGTGGCGGCAGGGACGATGACCATGGAAGAACTGTGTGAATTTGAGGAGAAGGTTTGTCCTACCTGCGGTTCCTGCTCCGGAATGTATACAGCAAATTCCATGAACTGTCTGACAGAAGCCCTTGGCATGGGACTGAGAGGCAACGGAACGATCCCGGCGGTTTATTCCGAGAGGATCCGCCTTGCCAAGCATGCAGGCATGAAGATCATGGAGCTTGTGGAAAAGAATATCAGGCCAAGAGATATAATGACGGAAAAGGCCTTTATGAATGCCCTTACGGTAGATATGGCGCTTGGCTGTTCTACCAATTCCATGCTGCACCTTCCGGCGATTGCCCATGAAGCCGGCGTAGAACTGAATTTGGATATTGCCAATGCACTTTCAGCAAAGACGCCTAATCTTTGCCATCTGGCGCCAGCAGGCCCTACTTACATGGAAGATCTGAACGAGGCCGGCGGTGTGTATGCGGTAATGAAGGAATTGACCAAGAAGGATCTGCTTTACCTGGATCTGCCGACTGTAACCGGCAAAACGGTAGGAGAAAACATTAAAGATGCTGTCAACAAAAATCCGGAAGTGATAAGGCCGGTGGAAAATCCTTATTCCGAAACAGGTGGAATTGCAGTGCTGAAGGGAAATCTGGCACCGGACTCCGGCGTGGTAAAGAGATCGGCAGTGGTGCCTGAAATGATGGTTCATGAGGGGCCGGCAAGAGTCTTTGACTGTGAGGAAGATGCGATCAAGGCGATCAAGGAAGGAAAGATCGTTGCGGGAGATGTGGTGGTGATCCGCTATGAAGGCCCTAAGGGTGGCCCGGGAATGAGAGAAATGCTTAATCCCACCTCGGCGATTGCAGGAATGGGACTGGGAAGCAGCGTAGCCCTGATCACGGACGGAAGATTTTCAGGCGCTTCCAGAGGCGCGTCTATCGGACATGTATCTCCTGAAGCTGCAGTGGGCGGCCCCATTGCACTGGTGGAAGAAGGAGATATCATCAGCATAAATATTCCCGAAAATACCTTAAACATGAAGGTATCAGAGGAAGAACTGGAAAGAAGAAGGAAAAACTGGACGCCCAGGGAGCCTAAGGTGACAACCGGATACCTGGCAAGGTACCGCGAAATGGTGACAAGCGGAAACAGAGGAGCAGTCCTGGAAATCCCACATAATCAATAACAGAAATGCAGATACAGACTAAGGAGGACATGATGCAGCTTACAGGAGCGGAAATTGTTGTAGAATGTTTAAAAGAACAGGGAGTGGATGTGGTTTTTGGCTACCCTGGCGGAACGATCTTGAATGTATATGATGCTTTATATAAGCACAGTGATGAGATCACACATATTTTGACCTCGCATGAGCAGGGGGCTGCCCATGCGGCAGACGGTTATGCCAGGGCAACGGGAAAGGTGGGCGTTTGCCTTGCAACCAGCGGGCCGGGAGCAACTAATCTGGTAACAGGAATTGCAACCGCCTATATGGATTCCGTTCCGGTGGTTGCCATTACCTGTAACGTTGTGCTTCCCCTTCTTGGAAAGGATACCTTTCAGGAGGTGGATATTGCGGGTGTGACTATGCCGATCACAAAGCACGGTTACATAGTAAAGGACATCAGCACTCTGGCAGATACCATCAGAAAGGCATTTAAGATCGCAAAGGAAGGAAGACCCGGGCCGGTTCTGGTTGATATTACCAAGGACGTGACAGCCAACACTTATGAATATGAAAAGCATTTGCCTCTTCCCTTGAAATCTTCCGCTAAATATACAAAGGAAGATATTGAGGAAGCAGTAAAGCTGATAAGGGAAGCCAAAAAACCTTTCATTTATGTAGGCGGCGGCGCAGTGATCTCAGGAGCTTACAAAGAAGTAAGAGAGCTTTCCAAACTGATGGACAGTCCGGTATGCGACACACTGATGGGAAAGGGAGTGATGGACGGCCATGCAGATTATTATACGGGGATGATCGGTATGCATGGAACCAAAGCTTCCAACCTGGGCGTCAGCGAATGTGATCTTCTGGTTGCACTGGGAGCAAGATTTTCGGACAGAGTGGTAGGAAATGCCGCAAAGTTTGCAGAGGGCGCCAAGGTGCTGCATATTGATATTGATGCGGCGGAAATCAACAAAAATATCAGAACAGCGGCTTCTGTTGTAGGAGACTTGAAGGAGATCCTGACAAAGATCAACGGAATGCTCCCCCAGATGGAACATAAGGAGTGGATCTCGCATATAAAGGAATTAAAGGAAACTTATCCCCTTTCCTATCCGAAGGAAGGATTGTCCTGTCCTTTTATCATGGAGGAGATTGACAGGATAACAGAGGGGAAGGCACTGATCACAACAGATGTAGGACAGCATCAGATGTGGGCGGCTCAGTATTATAAATATTCTGAACCCAGAACCTTTTTATCTTCAGGAGGACTTGGAACCATGGGTTATGGGCTAGGGGCCTGCATTGGAGCAAAGGTGGGAAAACCGGATAAGATCTGCATTAATATTGCAGGTGACGGGTGCTTCAGAATGAATATGAACGAGATGGCCACCGCAGGCAGATATAATATCCCCATCATAGAGGTGGTGATCAATAATCATGTACTGGGAATGGTAAGGCAATGGCAGACCCTGTTTTATGGAAAGCGCTATTCCCAGACGGTTTTAAGCGACGGCGTTGACTATTGCATGGTAGCAAGGGGACTTGGCTGCGAGGCAATGCGCATTACCCGGAAGGAAGAAGTGGCAGATGCGATTGCAAAGGCAGTTGAGATGAACAGACCTGTGCTGATCGAGTGTATTATTCCGGAGGATGATAAGGTGTTCCCGATGGTTCCATCCGGTGCGGCCTTAAGCGAGGTTTTTGATCAGGCAGATATGGAAGCACAGAATGAATAAAAATATTTTAAAGGGAATGGTGATCGGCTTTTCTCTGATCCTTTTGTCCATTATCGGAATGTACCTGGGGCTGACTTATTATTACGGAGAAGGCTTCAGCTATGGAACCTGGGTCAATGGCATTTACTGTACTGGGAAAAGCGTAAATCAGATCAACGAAGAACTTCTTTCTGAAATGGACTATCAAGGGCTTACTATCACGGCAGGTGATAGTAAGTCTTATGTCATATTACCGGAAGATATTTCATTGAGGCTTGATTATACGAAAGCGCTGGAGCTTTACCTGGAAAGGCAAAATCCATATCTCTGGATCGATAATCTGATCGGGAAGGGCGGAGAAAAAGAGCTTTCTCCGGAAGTACTTTATGATCCGGCCGCGTTTGAAAAAATTCTTAAGGAAAGTCCCTTTTTTCAGGAAGAAAACAAGTATGGACAAAAGGACGATTCCGAATACCGCGTTGCCATTGAAAAAGGGGAGAAGGGATATTACCTTATCAATGAACGGGTTCATGTTTTTGAAGAAGAGAAAGCCAGAGAAGCGATAGAGGAAGCTATTGAAACCCTGCAGGAAACCTTGGATCTGGAGGAAGAAGGATGTTATCTTGATCTTGCCCTGACAGAAGAAATGAAGCAGACCATTGCTTTATTTGAAAAACTGGACGCTTATCAGGACTGCAGGATCGTTTATCTGTTTGGGGAGGAGCAGGTTCCGGTAGATTCCGGTGTTGCCTGTGATTTTGTGCTTCTGGATGAAGCGGGGAAGCCGGTGCTGGATGAGGACGGAAACCTCATGACAGATGAGGAAAAGATAAGCGCATTTATTGACCGCCTGGGAGAGGAATATGACACGGTGGGCGGTGTCAGGCAGTTTCAGGCTACCCGGGGTGAGATCGTAACGGTAGAGGGCGGCATTTACGGGAACAAGCTGGACCGGGAAGCCGAAAAGGAATATCTTCTGAACGCTTTCCTAGAAAAAAGGGAAGAGCTTCATACGCCCTCTTATACGCAGATGGCACGCTGCCAGGGGAAGGATGACATAGGCACTACCTATATTGAGGTAGATATGACAAACCAGATGATGTACTATTATGTTGATGGAAAGCTGGAAATTGAAACCCCGGTAGTAACAGGGAACACCTCTTTGAGAAGGGGAACGCCGGAGGGGACCAATTACGTTTATAATAAGCAGAGAAACAGGGTTTTGCGAGGAGAAGATTACGCTACACCGGTGAAATACTGGATTCCCGTAAAGGGGGCCATCGGCATTCATGATGCATCATGGCGGAGCCGGTATGGAGGGGAAATCTATAAGACCAATGGTTCACACGGCTGTATCAACACTCCGTTAGAAGAGGTTTCGAAGCTTTATGATATGGTTGAGATCGGGACGCCCTGCGTGATGTTTTATTAAAGCAGTTGACTAAAGTGTTAAATCAGTTTAAAATATTTTCCAGATGTTTTTAAAGGGTGTAAACCACCAATGGGAGGAGAAAACAGTGGCAAGAGTATATAACTTTTCAGCAGGTCCGGCAGTTTTACCTGAAGAAGTTCTGAAAGAAGCTGCAGATGAGATGTTAGACTATAAGGGATCAGGAATGTCCGTTATGGAGATGAGCCATCGATCTAAGGTTTACGACAATATCATCAAAGAGGCCGAAGCTGATTTGAGAGAGCTTATGAACATCCCTGATAATTATAAAGTGTTGTTTCTTCAGGGAGGCGCAAGTCAGCAGTTTGCCATGATCCCCATGAACTTAATGAAGAATCGGAAGGCTGCCTACATTGTGACAGGACAATGGGCTAAGAAAGCCTATCAGGAGGCTAAGATTTATGGAGAGGCTGTTGAGGTTGCTTCTTCAGCAGATCAGACCTTTTCCTATATTCCGGACTGTTCGGATCTGCCGATCCCGGAAGATGCAGATTATGTATATATCTGTGAAAACAATACGATTTACGGTACAAAATACAAAACACTGCCCAATACCAAGGGGCATGTACTGGTTGCAGATGTTTCATCCTGCTTTTTATCAGAACCGGTGGATGTTACAAAGTACGGTGTGATTTATGGCGGCGTTCAGAAGAACATCGGCCCTGCAGGAGTTGTGATTGTGATTATCAGAGAAGATCTGATCACAGAGGATACTCTACCAGGAACACCTACTATGTTGAAATACAAAATTCATGCAGACGCCCAGTCTCTTTATAATACGCCTCCGGCATATGGCATTTATATCTGCGGCAAGGTGTTTAAATGGCTTAAGAAAAGAGGCGGCCTTGAAGCCATGAAAGAATATAATGAAAAGAAGGCCAAGATCCTTTATGATTTCCTGGATGAAAGCAAGCTGTTTAAGGGAACTGTCAGAAAGGAAGACCGTTCTCTTATGAATGTTCCTTTTGTAACAGGGGATGAGGAGCTGGATGCCAAGTTTGTAAAGGAAGCAAAGGAGGCAGGCTTTGAAAATCTGAAGGGACACAGGACAGTAGGCGGCATGCGTGCAAGCATTTATAATGCAATGCCTATTGAAGGAGTGGAAAAGCTGGTTGCATTCATGAAGGAATTTGAGAAGAAGAATGGCTGATTGCCGGAATCGAGGAGAAAAATGTTTCAGTATTATTGTTTAAATCCAATTTCAAATATTGGACTTTCAAAGTTCACAGATGATTTTATAAAGACGGAAGAGATAAACGAAGCAGAGGGAATTTTAGTAAGAAGCGCTGCCATGCATGAGATGGAATTTTCAGATCAGTTACTTGCTGTTGCAAGGGCTGGCGCAGGCGTGAATAATATTCCTCTGGACAGGTGTGCCCAAAAGGGAATTGTTGTGTTTAATACGCCGGGAGCCAACGCAAACGGTGTAAAGGAACTGGTGATCGCTGGCATGCTTTTGGCGTCCAGAGACATCATTGGCGGAGTAAACTGGGTAGAAGCCGACAAAGAGGATGAAAATATCGCTAAAGCGGCAGAAAAGGAAAAGAAGAAATTTGCAGGAACTGAGCTTGCAGGCAAGAAGCTTGGAATTATCGGTCTTGGCGCAATCGGCGTAAAGGTTGCAAACGTAGCAAAGCATCTGGGAATGGAGGTTTATGGCTATGACCCTTATGTATCTGTTGCTGCAGCGTGGAATTTAAGCCGTGATGTAAAGCATGTGATCAATGTGGAAGATATTTATGCGGATTGCGATATGATCACCATTCATGTGCCACTGCTTGACAGCACAAAGGGAATGATCGATCAGGATGCCATTGCCAAAATGAAGGACGGGGTGATCCTTCTTAACTTTGCAAGAGATCTTCTGGTAGATGAAAAGGCCGTTCTTGAAGGAATTGAAAGCGGAAAGATCAGAAGATATGTATCCGACTTCCCGAACCCCACAACAGCAGGGCAGAAGGGCTGCATTGTAATCCCTCATTTAGGAGCTTCCACAGAGGAATCGGAAGATAACTGCGCAAAGATGGCAGTAGATGAAATGATGGATTATTTGTACAATGGCAATATTAAAAACAGCGTGAATTATCCGAACTGTGATATGGGTGTTTGCGCCCAGGCAGGGCGTGTTGCCATTTTCCATAAGAATGTAGCAAATATGATCACAAAATTTACCGCCTGCTTCGGAGATGAAGGGATCAATATTTCAGACCTGATGAATAAATCCAGGGGAGAGGTTGCATATACCATGATGGATATTGAAACTCCTGCAGATGCAGCCATCATTGAAAAGCTTTCCCAGATAGAGGGAGTCTTCAGAGTCCGCGTAGTAAAATAAGCATCCTTTTGTGTGAAAAGAAAGGTTACTGGCATAAATAAGGCCTGCTCAAAAGAGCAGGTCTTTTGTTTTTTGCCTGAACCGGGCAATACTTATGGTACTTGCTTCTTGTGCTGGATAGAGATCTTTGCTAAAATAAAAAAAACAGCCAGGGTTATGGAGCGGACAGAGAGGGAATTTATGGATAATAAATTGTATAAATTAATGAACTGGCCCAGAATAGAGGGCATTGTCTATTCAGAAGAAAGCGCACCCCATGAAATATTAGGGCCTCATACGACCGGGAGAAGCACGTTATTCCAAATGTTTTTTCCGGGAGCGGTAAAGGTCAGCCTTGTGATCGGCAAGGGCCAAAAGGAAGAAAAGAAATATCCTATGGAAATGGTGGATGAGGCCGGTTATTTCGCATGCCTTGTGGCAGGAAAGACTCCGCAGGACTACAGCTATCAGATCACAGACGAAAAGGGAGAGGTCTTTGACAGAAAAGATGCGTACCAGCATTTGAACGGAATGTCACAGACAGATATTGAGAAATTTGAGGCAGGTATTCATTATACCGTTTATGAAAAGCTTGGAGCACATCCGGAAACCATTGAGGGGGTAAGCGGAACCTCCTTTGCGGTCTGGGCGCCTAATGCAGTACGGGTCAGCGTGGTAGGCGATTTTAACTGCTGGGATGGAAGAGTCCACCAGATGACGAAAAATGAGGCTGGGGTTTTTGAACTGTTTCTGCCTGATGTAAAACCGGGAGACTGCTATAAGTATGAGATTAAGGTCAAAAGCGGCCTGACCTTTTTAAAAGCGGATCCTTATGCTTTTGGACAGCAGCTGCGGCCTGAAAATGCATCCGTTGTCAGAAAACTGGAGCATAAGTGGAAGGATCAGAAATGGATGAAGGAAAGGGCCAGACATCAGACAAAGGATGCGCCCATCAGCGTCTATGAGGTATATCTGGGATCCTTTAAGAGAGATCCCATTACCGGGGAATATGAGAATTACCGCACTCTGGCAGAGGAACTGATCGCCTATGTAAAGGAAACCGGATACACACATGTGGAGCTGATGCCGGTAATGGAACATCCCCTGGATGCGTCCTGGGGGTATCAGGTGATCGGATATTATGCCCCTACGGCCAGATATGGAACGGCTGAGGATTTCATGGCGTTTGTAGATGAACTGCATCAGGCCGGGATCGGCGTGATCCTGGACTGGGTACCGGCGCATTTTCCAAGAGATGGATATGGACTTGGACAGTTTGACGGAACCTGCCTGTATGAACATATTGATCCCAAACGGGGAGTGCATCCTCATTGGGGAACCTTGATCTATAATTACGGACGGCCCCAGGTGTCTAATTACCTGATTGCAAATGCCATGTACTGGGTAGAACAGTTCCATGCAGATGGAATCAGAATGGACGCAGTTGCTTCCATGCTGTATCTGGATTACGGAAGAGCAGAGGGACAGTGGATCCCTAATATTTATGGTGGAAATGAAAATCTGGAAGCAGTAGAATTTTTAAAGCATTTAAATTCCATGATGAAAAAGCGCAATCCAGGAGTTTTGATGATCGCAGAGGAGTCCACAGCATGGCCGAAGGTGACGGGCAAGGTGGAAGAAGAGGGACTTGGCTTTGATCTGAAGTGGAATATGGGCTTTATGAATGATTATCTGTCCTATATAGGCTTTGATCCTTATTTCAGGGCGCATCACCACAATGAACTGACCTTCAGCATGATCTATGCTTACAGTGAAAACTTTATGCTGATCTTTTCCCATGATGAAGTGGTACACGGAAAATCTACGATGATCGGTAAGATGCCCGGCAATATAGAAGATAAGTTTGCAAATCTCCGTCTTACCTATGCGTATATGATGACCCATCCGGGCAAAAAGCTTTTGTTTATGGGACAGGACATTGGAGAATTTAAGGAATTTGATGAGACAAGGCAGACGGAATGGGCACTTCTTGGGTATGATTCCCACAAGGGAGTGCATAAACTGGTAGCAGACCTGAATAAGCTGTACCGGGATAAGGCTGCCTTGTATGAGCTCGACAGCAATCCTGACGGATTTGAATGGATCAACTGTATTTCTCCGGAAAAGTGTATGCTTTCCTATATCCGCAAAGGCAAAAAGCAGGAAGAATTTCTGGTGGTGGTTGTAAATTTTGCAAACGTAGAACAGGTATTTAGTGTTGGGGTTTCCCAAGAAGGAAAATATAAGGAAATCCTGAATACAGATGCAAAGATATATGGCGGACAGGGAAGGGTAAACGGAAGGGCTGTGGGAACTGTGCAGCAGGAAGCAGATGGAAAGCCATTTTCCTTCCAAATGAAAGCAGCCCCCTTATCGGCAAGCATCTTTTCCTACACACCTTATACGGAAAAGGAAAAACAGCAGATCCTGCAGAAGAAACTGGAAAATGAAGCGTTAAAGCGCGCCAAGAAAGCGGAAGAAGAGGCAAAGGAGGCCACAAGGCTTGCCGCCATTGCCAAGGAAGAGGCAGATAAAGCCAAGGAAGAGGCAAGGGCAGCCCTTGAACGGGCACAGGCTGCCATAGAAGGGGCAAAGCAGGCAGAGGAAAAGGCCAGGAAGGAAATGGAGGCTGCCAAAGCTGAGCATATGAAAACACAAAAGTTAAGTGCAGATAAATAGGTGATGGGAGGAGCAGAATGGAACAAGAGCTTGAAACTCTGGAAGACACCCTGGAGGTAAACCAGGGCGTGATACAGAAGTTTTTGGAAGAACTGCCCGACAAAGCCTTTCATCTGGGACTGCGGCTGGTACTGGCAGGGCTTGCTTTTCTGATCGGCATGCAGATCATACGTCTTTTAAGAAAGGTGCTGAAAAAGGCATTAAGGCGCGGAAAAGCAGAAGACGGAGTGATCAGATTTGTGGATTCCGTGGTGAAATTCGCACTGTATGCAGTGCTGATCATGATGATTGCATCCGGAATGGGTGTGGATGCCGCAAGTATCCTGGCGATCCTGGGTTCTGCAGGTGTGGCCATCGGTCTGGCGATCCAGGGAAGCCTCAGCAATTTTGCGGGAGGCGTTCTGATCATGATCACAAAGCCCTTTGTGACAGGCGATTATATCAAGGATGCTTCCGGGCATGAGGGAACGGTGGAAGCGGTAGAACTAATTTATACCCAGCTTCTGACCTATGACCATAAGGTCATTGTGCTTCCGAATGGAAATTTAGCCAATGGGGCGATCACCAATTATACGCGAAGCGCAAACAGAAGGATCGATATTCCCGTTTCCATTGCCTACGAAGAGGATATTCAGACGGCCAGAGAGATCCTGCTTGAGGTAATGAAGAAGGAAAAGGGCGTCATACAGGGAGAAGAGATAAGGGTGATCGTGGACAGCCTGGGCGAAAGCAGTGTAAATCTGACGCTGAGATGCTGGGCCCTGCAAAAGGATTACTGGGAAACTGTATGGAGCATTACGGAAAAGGCAAAATATGCGCTGGATCATGCAGGGATTTCCATTCCCTATCCACAGCTTGATGTACATTGTAATATGACGCAGAAGTAAATTGTGCTTGCAAATTAAGGTTTGTGCCGTTATAATATGTTATGTTGCTTCTGATGCAGCAGCATATTGCTACCGTGGCTCAGTCGGTAGAGCAGCTGATTCGTAATCAGCAGGTCAGGGGTTCGAATCCCCTCGGTAGCTTTAAGACAGCGGGTTAGATCCCCGCTGTCTTTTTTTTGTAAAAATGCTCCAGGTATTGTACGGCCTGGTAAAGTCCCATGGCGATGATACATAAAATGATGATAGAAGTGATCACCATTCCAAGCTTAAATACCTGGGAACCGTAAATGATCAGATAGCCAAGCCCAACTCTTGCAGCAAGGAATTCCCCGATGATTACCCCCACAAGGGAAAGACCGATATTGACCTTCATATTACTTAAGATGACGGGAATGGAGGAAGGAAGCACAACCTTGTGAAAGGCCTGAAAACGATTGCCTCCAAGGGTATAAATGAGCTTGAGCTTTTCCTTGTCAACGTGGATGAAACCGGTATACAGATTGATGATAGAACCGAAAACAGCTACGGAAATACCGGCAACAACAATGGTTTTGGTACCTGTTCCAAGCCATACGATAAATAAAGGGGCAAGCGCCGATTTGGGGAGACTGTTCAGTATAACCAGATAGGGCTCCAAAATTTCAGACAGGCTTCGGGAATACCAGAGCAGTGTGGCAATGAGGATGGAAAACAGCGTGACCAGAAAAAAACTGAGCAGGGTCTCGCCAAGGGTAATGCCGGTGTGCAAAAAGAAAGAGCCGTCCTTCAGCATGGTAAGAAAACAATGGATCACCAGACTGGGACTGCTGAAGAAGAAGGTGTCAATATAGCCAAGGCGTCCTGAAAACTCCCAAATGACCAGAAAGGCCAGAAAAAGCATGAGCCGGAGGCAGGTGATCAGATGGTGGTGTCTTCTGTGCTTTTGCAGATACTGTTTTTGCTCTAAGGAAAGGGGGGCCGCAGGAGGGCTTTGATTAACAGCTTTCTTGACAGTATTCATCAGAAATCTCCTTCCATAACAAAGTAAACAAATGATGAAATTCAGGTGCGTTTCTGGCGCTGAGGGGGGAAGCGTCTTTTGTTGTTAAGTGGATTGGAATTTCGGTTTTTACGGTAGCAGGCCGTCTGGAAAGGACTAACACCCGGTCGGCAAGAGAAATGGCTTCAGAGAGATCGTGAGTGATCAAAAGGGCGGTAACACCGCTTCTTCGAATGATGTTTCCAATGTCGGCAGAGACCATAAGACGGGATTGATAATCCAGTGCGCTGAAGGGCTCATCCAGAAGAAGAAGGGAAGGCTCCATGACCATGGTTCTGATCAGGGCAGCACGCTGCTTCATGCCGCCGGAAAGCTCATTTGGTTTTTTATCTTTAAAGGCATAAAGGCCATAATCTTTGAGCAGCTTTTCGGCCAGTGCCTTTTTCTGTGGCGAATAGGTGCCGGATATTTCAAGTCCAAGCAGGATATTTTTCCAGATGCTGCGCCACTCAAATAAGTGATCCTGCTGCAGCATGTAGCCAATCCCTGCAGAAGCCTCTTTATCAAGAAGAATTTCACCTGACTGAGGCATAAGCAGACCGGAGATCAGGGAGAGAAGCGTGGATTTTCCGCAGCCGCTGGGGCCGACAATGGCAACAAATTCTCCCCGGTCGATCCTGAAGGACAAATCAGACAGGGCTTTTGTTTCGCCGTTTAAATTATGATAGGAGTAGCAAACATTTTTGCACTCCAGGACAGGTGTGCTCATAGACAAATGCCTCTTTCTGGTTCTTATAGTTATAAGCTATGAATTTTGACCGGTTATGTGCAGGGGAATGTTTGGAAAAAGGATTGAAAAGAAAAATAAAGTATGGTAGTATCAAATTCAGATTTAATAATCGGAGGATAAGGTCATGGCACAGTTGTGGGGTGGACGTTTTACCAAGGAAACAGATCAGATGGTATATCGGTTTAATGCCTCCATTGGGTTTGATAAGCGTCTTTTTGAACAGGATATCGAAGGCAGTATTGCCCATGTGGTTATGATGGAGAAGCAGGGGATTTTAACCTGTGAAGAAAAGGATGATATTATAAAGGGCCTGACTGAAATCCGAAAGGATGTAGAAGAGGGCAGACTTCAGATCACGGATGAATACGAAGATATTCACAGCTTCGTGGAAGCAAAGCTGATCGAAAGGATCGGCGAGGACGGGAAGAAGATGCATACCGGACGGAGCCGTAATGATCAGGTGGCTTTGGATATGAGGCTTTATGTGAGAGGCCAGGTCATTGAGATTTCCCGGTGCCTGAAGGAACTCTTAAATACACTGCTGACACTGATGGAGGAGAACCTTTCTACTTATATGCCGGGATTTACCCATTTACAGAAAGCGCAGCCTACCACACTTGCCCATCATATGGGCGCATATTTTGAAATGTTTAAGCGGGACATGCAGAGAATGGAAGATATTTACCGCAGGATGAATTACTGTCCCCTTGGTGCAGGAGCTTTTGCAGGCACCACTTACCCGCTGGACAGAACCTATACAGCGTCGCTCCTCGGCTTTGAGGGCCCGACCCTTAACAGCATGGATTCTGTTGCGGACAGAGATTATGTGATCGAACTTTTATCGGCGCTTTCCACGATCATGATGCATCTGAGCAGATTTTCAGAGGAGATCATTATCTGGAATACCAATGAATACCGGTTTGTGGAAATTGATGATGGATTTTCTACAGGAAGCAGTATTATGCCGCAGAAAAAAAATCCGGATATTGCAGAGCTGGTAAGAGGAAAAACGGGCAGGGTTTATGGAGCTTTAGTTTCAATCCTTACAACCATGAAGGGACTTCCCCTTGCTTATAATAAAGATATGCAGGAGGATAAGGAGGTTACCTTTGATGCCATTGATACGGTAAAGGACTGTCTGACTTTGTTTCAGGGGATGCTTGCTACCATGAAGTTCCAGGAACAGAGGATGAAAGAGAGCGCCGTAAACGGATTTACCAATGCCACAGATGCGGCAGACTATCTGGTTTTAAAGGGAGTTCCCTTCCGGGATGCCCACGGCATTATCGGAAGGCTGGTGCTCTACTGTATTCAAAAGGGATGCAGCATTGACGAACTCAGTATAGAGGAACTGAAACAGATCAGCCCTGTTTTTGAAGCGGATGTGTATGAGGCGATCAGCTTGAAGACCTGCGTGGAAAAAAGACTGACCATCGGCGCTCCGGGTCAAAAGGCCATGGAGGATGTGATCAGGCAAAGCAGAGAATTCTTGTCAGGACTGTGGTTTGAAAAGGAAAATGCATAAAAGAAAAAGAGGAGTAAGAAAATGAGCGAGAAATTGAAAGTTGGTATTTTAGGCGGAACAGGCATGGTTGGACAGAGATTTATCTCTCTTTTGGAAAATCATCCATGGTTTGAGGTAACTACTATCGCAGCAAGCCCAAGAAGCGCAGGAAAAACCTATGAAGAAGCAGTGGGCGGCAGATGGAAGATGACAACACCGATGCCGGAAGCTGTGAAGAAAATAGTAGTAATGAATGTAAACGAAGTAGAAGAAGTTGCGGCAAAGGTAGATTTTGTATTCAGTGCGGTGGACATGACAAAGGAAGAGATCAGAGCCATTGAAGAAGCCTATGCCAAGACGGAAACACCGGTAGTATCCAATAACTCAGCACACAGATGGACGCCGGATGTTCCTATGGTAATTCCTGAGATCAATCCGGAGCATACAAAGGTAATCGAATTCCAGAAAAAGAGACTGGGAACGAAAAAGGGATTTGTTGCAGTAAAGCCCAACTGCTCCATACAAAGCTATGCACCTGTGCTTTCAGCCTGGATGGAATATGAACCCTACGAGGTAGTGGCAACTACTTATCAGGCGATTTCCGGTGCGGGAAAGACTTTTAAGGACTGGCCGGAAATGGAAGGAAATATTATTCCATATATCGGCGGTGAGGAAGAAAAGAGTGAGAAGGAGCCTTTAAGGATTTGGGGCGAAATTAAGGATGGCGTGATCGTTCCGGCTACATCGCCTGTTATCACCTGTCAGTGCATCCGTGTTCCGGTATTAAACGGACATACGGCAGCTGTTTTTGTAAAATTTAAGAAGAAGCCTACAAAGGAAGAACTGATCGAAAAGCTGGTATCCTTTAAGGGTCTTCCACAGGAGCTCGAGCTTCCAAGCGCACCTAAGCAGTTCATAAGATACATGGAAGAGGAAAACAGACCCCAGGTTGTTTTGGATGTTGATTATGAAAGAGGAATGGGCATCAGCGTAGGAAGACTGCGTGAAGATACAGTATATGACTGGAAGTTTGTAGGACTGTCCCATAATACGGTAAGAGGGGCTGCGGGTGGAGCAGTTTTATGTGCAGAGCTTCTTACGAAGCAGGGATATATTACAGCAAAATAAATGAAAATGAACTGTGCAGGGAAATGGGGAGTCCCTGCACGGTGTTCTTTTGGAGGGGCACATATATGGAGGAATTACGTTATCAGGTTGATCTGCTGACAGCAATGAACCAGAAGTTAAAAAAAGAAGAGAAAATGCTGCGGCTGCTTTGCAAAACATTCAGCAATGCATTCCTTTATATTAATTTTCAGGATCATCAGGTACAGACATTGGCGAATTGGGACTTCTTTTTCCCGGATATCACCATTAAAGATGTTCAGGATCTGCCAAGATTATATACGCAGGTAGAAGAAAAATATGTTCTTCCCATAAAAGAGCTTTTGTTCCTTGAAAAGAGAGGTCTGAACACGGACAGCTGTATTATCAGGCTGCGGGATGGAAAAACCTGGGTGGAATGCGAAGCTACTGTTATGTATGACGAGCAGGGGCAGGCAACGGATAAGGTAATCCGCTTTAAGGATATCTCAAAGTTTAAAAACCAAAACGAAGAGCTCACCTATATGGCCTATTTTGATATACTTACGGGACTCTATAACAGAAATTATTTTGTCCGTCTGCTGGCTGATTTTGTCAGGAGGGCAGAGGAAGAAAACGGCATTATTGAAGTAATGTTTGTGGACATAGATGATTTCCGAAAGATCAATGACGGCTTTGGACTGATTGTTGGCGATGAGATCGTCCAGCAGTTTGGACAATTCCTTGGAGGCTTTCGGTGTGAAACTGTTTTGGCTTCTCATTTCAATGCGGACATTTATTGTCTTGCAATCTATGAACCGGGCGGAAACAGAACGGTTGAACATATCTACGAGGAAATCAAGAAAAGGATCAAAACCCCATTTCATTTAAGCAATGGAATGGATATTACCATATCGGTCAGCGTAGGAGTTGCGCAGTATCCGGAATCGGCTACGACCACTCTGGATCTGATCAACTGTGCTGAAATCGTTATGTTTAAGGCAAAGGGCCTTGGCAAGGATGCGATCCAGTTTTTTGACGCACCCATTTTAAGTGAGTTCCTTCAAAATGTAAATATCGAAACAAAACTAAAAGGAGCGGTTTTCAGCGAAAACTTTACCATAAATTTTCAGCCGCAATATTATGTGGGAAGCAGGAAGATGCGTGGGGTAGAAGCACTGATCAGATGGAAGGATCAGGATGGAAAAATGATCAGTCCTTCCGTGTTTATTCCCATTGCAGAAAAGAACGGTACCATTGTGCCTATTGGAAACTGGGTGATCGAGGAAAGCATCAGGATTTTTGCATCCTGGAAGAAGAAATACAAGTGTGATGTGGTGCTGTCGCTGAATATCTCAGCCATCCAGTATATGCGGGATGACTTTATAGACAGCCTTCTTGCCATCATTAAAAAATACGAAGTGAATCCGGCAGAGCTCGAACTAGAGATCACGGAAAGCGTTCTCATAGAGAACTTTAAAGAAGTGACCAGGAAATTACATATCCTGCGGGATTATGGGATCAAAATCTCCCTGGATGATTTTGGAACCGGCTATTCTTCTCTGTCCTATTTGAAGGGACTTCCTATTGATACACTTAAAATTGATAAGAGCTTTATCGATACCATTATTCTGGATGAAAATACAAGGGTGATCACAGAATCCATTGTATTTATGGTGAAAAAGCTGGGCTTTGAGACCATTGCGGAGGGTGTGGAAACTGATGAACAGTTTGAATATCTGAAAAATATCGGATGCGACTGTATCCAGGGCTACCTTCTTGGAAAACCGGTGGAATCTGAAAAAATTGAGGAGCTTTTGAGTCATCAGCTATAATGTGTCAGAGGTGAGAAATGATACTGGGACGGACTTTGGAACTGAAATATCTGAATAACTGTTATGAAAAAGATGGAAGCCAGATCCTGGTAGTGTATGGAGAAAGGAACGTAGGGAAAACAGCCCTTCTGTTTGAATTTGTTAAAGAGAAGCCCTATTATTATTATAAGGTCAGATCGGCCTCTGACAGGGAGCAGAGATTTTTGTGGGGAAGGGAGCTTACAAGGCAGAATAAAAAAGTAAAGGAATTCCCCACTTATACAGAGCTTTTTGAATGTATGATGGAAGGAGCCGGAGAAAAAGGGCTCATTTTGATCGATGAATTTCAATCGATCGTAAAAAATAGTGATGAATTTATGGAAGAACTGACAAGCTTTGTACAAAACAGCCATCAGAAGCTGATGGTTGTTCTTTGCAGTTCTTCCCCTTGTTTTGTTGAGAACAATTTGATTGACCGCATTGGAGAAATGGCATATCATCTTTCCGGCTTTTTTAAGATCAAGGAGCTTGATTTTGAGGTGATGCAGGAGTTTTTCCCGGAATACTCAAAGGAACAATGTATGACGTCCTATGCTGTCCTTGGAGGGCTTCCGGGACTTTGGAAGTGCTTTGAAAAGGATCTTACCATAAAGGAAAACATCTGCCGCCATATTTTGCGGGAGGATTCCATGCTCTTTCAGGAGGGGAAGAGGATCATGGAAGAGGAACTCAGGGAAACAGGAGTCTACAACAGTATCCTGGCAGTCATTGCGCAGGGACATCATAAGCTGAACGAGCTGTATCTCCATACAGGCTTTTCCAGAGCAAAGATCAGCGTATATCTTAAAAATCTTATGGAGCTTGAGCTGGTGGAAAAGGTCTACTCTTTTGATCAGGAGGGGATAGAAGGAACGCAAAAGGGAATTTATCAGATCACCAATCATTTTGTGAACTTTTATTTTACCTTTTTGTACCCTAATCTGAGCAGCCTGGAAATGATGGGAGCGGAAGAATTTTATGATCAGTTTATTGCTCCTTTTCTGATGAAATACGCCCGGGAAAGCTTTGGAAGCGTATGCAGGCAGGCTGTTTCCAAGTGGAACCGTCAGGGTGAACTTCCGTTTTCGGTAGGAAGGGTCAGCAGATGGGTTGGAAAAATGGGAAATATTGATGTGATCGCACAAAATGAGGATGGGCGGACACTGATCGGGATCTGCAGCTATGAAAGAGCCGCCATGCCCTTTGAGGATTATGAATGGCTGCTTTTTTGCGCAAAAAAGGCCAGGATCAGAACTGACTTTATTTACCTCTTTTCCCTTGGACGGTTTGATGAAAAATTACAATTAGAAGCAAGGATAAAGAAAAACCTGAAACTGGTTTGTCTGGATGAAATGTAATGGGAAAAAACTTATATATTGCGGAAAAACCCAGTGTTGCAAGGGAGTTTGCGAAGGCGCTTCAGATCAGGGCGAACAATAGGGATGGATATCTGGAATCGGAAGAAGCGGTTGTAACCTGGTGTGTGGGACATCTTGTTACCATGAGCTACCCGGAGGCTTATGATGAAAAGTATAAAAGATGGTCTCTTGAAACCATCCCGTTTATTCCGGAAACATTTAAATATGAGGTCATAGACAGCGTTAAAAAGCAATTTCAGATCGTCAGCGGTTTATTAAACCGGGAGGATGTGGAAACCATTTATGTGTGCACAGACTCTGGGCGGGAGGGAGAATATATCTACCGTCTTGTGGAACAGCAGGCACATGTGACGGGAAAAAAACGGCGCAGGGTATGGATCGATTCGCAGACAGAGGAAGAGATCTTAAGAGGGATCCGGGAGGCAAAGGATCTTTCCGCTTATGATAATCTTGGAGAGGCTGCTTACCTGAGGGCAAAAGAAGATTACCTGATGGGAATTAATTTTTCAAGAGTGCTTACCCTGAAGTATGGAAATGCCGTTAAAAATTACCTGAAGGCAGAAAGAGCCGTGATCAGCGTAGGCAGGGTTATGACCTGTGTGCTGGGAATGGTGGTAAAAAGAGAACGGGAAATACGGCAATTTGTTAAAACGCCGTTTTACAGGCTGACCCTTCTTACAATGGTAGGGGACAGGGAGTGCGAATGTGAATGGAAGGCGGTTGAGAATACGGCCTATTTCGGTTCGCCGCTCTTGTATAAGGAAAATGGCTTCAAGAAAAGAGAAGATGCGCAGGCGCTTTTGGAAAAGCTCAGTGAAAAGCAGCCTGTGGTCTGCCATATTGAGGCAGTAGAAAAAAAGAAAGAGGCGAAAAATCCACCCCTGCTCTATAATCTGGCAGAACTGCAAAACGACTGTGCTAAGCTGTTTAAGATCAGCCCGGACGAAACGCTGAGGATCGCACAGGAGTTATATGAGAAGAAAATGACGACCTATCCCAGAACAGATGCAAGAGTTCTTTCCACGGCAGTGGCAAAGGAGATCGACAGAAATCTTAAGGGACTTTCAGGCATTAACATGGTAAGGCCGTTTACGGAGCAGATCTTAAAGAGCGGAAGCTATAAAGGAATTGCAAAAACAAGATATGTAAATGATAAACAGATTACAGATCATTATGCCATTATCCCTACGGGACAGGGATTAAATAATTTAAAAAATTTAAATCCGGTTTCCGCAAAAGTGTATGAGATCATCGTCAGGAGATTTATAAGTATTTTCCTGCCTCAGGCAGTGTACCGAAAGGTGGCCCTGGAGGTGTCTGTTATGGAGGAGCATTTTTTTGCTTCCTTCAAGGTGCTCGAGGAGGCAGGCTTTTTGGACGCCATGCATTATTCCTTTGCAAAGAAAAAGGCTGAAAAAGGAGAGCAAAGGGAGCAGGAAGAGGATACGGAGGAAGGGGTTGATCAGGAGTTTATGAGAACCCTGTCAGGCCTGAAAAAGGGGATGGAGCTTACCGGGAAAGAATTTCAGATCAAGGAAGGAGAAACCTCACCTCCCAAACGTTATAATTCGGGAACCATGATCCTTGCAATGGAAAATGCGGGGCAGCTTATCGAAGATGAGGAACTGAGGGCCCACATTAAGGGAAGCGGAATTGGAACTTCTGCTACCAGAGCTGAAATTTTGAAAAAGCTTTTTCATATCAAATACCTTGCACTGAACAAAAAAACACAGATCATAACGCCCACTCTGATGGGGGAAATGGTTTATGAGGTGGTGGATGCATCTATCCGGCCGCTCCTTGATCCGGCATTGACGGCAAGCTGGGAAAAGGGACTTACCATGGTGGCGGAAGGAACCATAACCGGGCAGGAATATATGGGAAAGCTGGATGACTTTGTGAGAAGAAGAACCAACATTGTAAAACAGATGAATAATCAATCAAATTTGAATATGCAGTTTACAAAGGCTGCAGGAAACTATAAAAAATGAAAAGGAGAAGGAAGATGTTACAGTACACCATTGAAAATTTGTATGATCTGAATGAAACGATCGCAGCGCCTTTGTTTGAAGGAGTCGTATATCCGTGGGAGCTTTTGCCGAAAATCAGTGATTTTATAAAAAAGCTGGGAGCATCTCTTCCCACAGATCAATATACACAGATCAAGGAAAATGTATGGGTATCTAATTCTGCAACGATCGCGCCTACAGCATATATTGGCGGGCCGGCCATCATAGATGATGAGGCAGAGATCAGACACTGCGCATTTATCCGTGGAAACGCCATTGTTGGAAAAGGCGCAGTAGTAGGAAATTCCACAGAGCTGAAAAATGTGATCCTGTTTAACAAGGTGCAGGTTCCTCATTATAATTATGTCGGGGACAGCATTCTGGGCTTTAAGGCGCATATGGGGGCTGGCTCCATTACCTCAAATGTAAAAAGCGACAAAACCCTTGTGACCGTAAAGGACGGAGAGGAAGGGATTGAAACAGGATTAAAAAAATTCGGAGCCATGTTAGGAGACCATGTAGAGGTTGGATGCAACAGCGTCCTGAATCCGGGTACCGTTATCGGAAGAAATACCAATGTATATCCTACCAGCATGGTGAGAGGATGTATTCCTGCTGGCAGCATTTACAAAAAAAGAGGAGAGATCGTCATAAAACGATAAATTTTTCTCAAAAGGGCTGGATTTTTTACGGAAGATATGCGAAAATAAGAGCTGTGATTATGACAAAATATTCACAAGTCTGTCTGTCTTTCCGGCAGAGGAAGGAATGTTTTGTTAATAAATATTTTCTACATAATTGAAAGGAGTTTTCACATGATTTATTCAAAAGAAGTTGAAGAAATGTGTACAGTTGCCCAGGGTGTTAACCATGGTTGTGCACCTATCCCCGAAGAAGCAAAATGGGTAAAAGCAAAAGAAATTAAAGACATTTCCGGTCTTACACATGGCGTGGGCTGGTGTGCACCTCAGCAGGGTGCCTGCAAGCTGACACTGAATGTGAAGGAAGGTATTATTCAGGAGGCACTGGTAGAAACCATCGGATGTTCAGGAATGACCCATTCAGCAGCTATGGCAGCTGAGATCCTTCCCGGAAGAACCGTTCTGGAAGCTTTAAATACTGACCTTGTATGTGATGCAATCAATACAGCAATGAGAGAGCTGTTTTTACAGATCGTTTACGGAAGAAGCCAGAGTGCGTTCTCAGAAGAAGGACTTCCTATCGGCGCAGGTCTTGAGGATCTTGGTAAGGGACTTAGAAGCCAGGTTGGTACTATGTACGGAACTCTGAAGAAGGGCCCTCGTTATCTGGAAATGGCAGAAGGCTATGTAACAGGAATCGCACTTGACGCTGATGATCAGATCATTGGTTATAAGTTTATCAACTTCGGTAAGATGACCGACTTTATTAAGAAAGGTGATGATCCGGCTACCGCATACGAAAAGGCAAGCGGCCAGTACGGAAGAGTTGCAGATGCAGCAAAGATCATTGATCCCAGAACAGATAAAGAAGTGAAATAAAGCATAGAGAAGCGGAGGATATCCCTCCCATAGAAAGGAGTCACACGATAATGGCATTATTTGAATCATATGAAAGACGAATTGACAAAATCAATTCTGTATTAAACAGCTATGGAATCGCTTCTCTGGAAGAAGCTGAGAAAATTACAAAGGATGCAGGACTTGACGTATATGCGCTTGTAAAGGGCATCCAGCCTATCTGCTTTGAAAATGCTTGCTGGGCATACACAGTAGGCGCAGCAATCGCAATCAAGAAGGACTGCAGAAAGGCATCTGAAGCAGCAGCAGCAATCGGTGAGGGACTTCAGTCCTTCTGTATTCCCGGTTCCGTAGCAGATACCCGTAAGGTTGGTCTTGGACACGGAAACCTTGGAAAGATGCTTCTGGAAGAGGATACCGACTGCTTCTGTTTCCTGGCAGGACATGAGTCCTTCGCAGCCGCTGAAGGCGCTATCGGTATTGCAGAGAAGGCAAACAAGGTTCGTCAGAAACCTCTCCGCGTTATTTTGAACGGTCTTGGAAAAGATGCTGCACAGATCATTTCCAGAATTAACGGATTTACTTTTGTTGAGACAGAGTATGATCCTTATACCAACGAAGTTAAGGAAGTAAGCAGAACTGCTTATTCCGAGGGCCTTCGTGCAAAGGTTAACTGCTATGGCGCAAATTCCGTACCGGAAGGCGTTGCTATCATGTGGAAAGAGAACGTAGACGTATCTATCACAGGTAACTCTACCAATCCTACCCGATTCCAGCATCCTGTAGCAGGAACCTACAAGAAGGAAAGAATTGAAGCTGGCAAGAAGTACTTCTCCGTAGCTTCCGGCGGTGGTACAGGACGTACCCTTCATCCGGACAATATGGCTGCAGGTCCTGCTTCTTACGGATTTACAGATACTCTTGGACGTATGCACTCTGACGCACAGTTTGCAGGTTCCTCATCTGTTCCTGCCCATGTTGAAATGATGGGTCTGATCGGAATGGGCAACAACCCGATGGTTGGTGCTACCGTTGCAGTTGCAGTTTCTGTTGAGGAAGCAGCGAAGGCTGGCAAGTTCTAAGAAATGCCGTAAAATAGGCACTTTGCAGAATTGCTAAAACCTACGAAAACCCCTCAAAACGGATAGGTAATACACAGGTAATACACAGGTAATACACAGAGGTAATACACAAAAAATGCCGTAATCTTAGAAGGTTGCGGCATTTTCAATGCAGCATATCAAAAACGGAATGAGAGATCAGGTATCCATAGGCATCCTGTACCTCTTCGGCGCTCAGGCTTTTATCCCCGTAACAGAGCCAGGCTTTTATCACAGGTTGAAAAGAAAAGGTGGTTTGGCTATAGACTTTTGGAAACAAATAATTTAGAATAAATAGGAAAGAAATTTTTATAGCATTAACCAAAAGAAGGGATAGTTAAGTATGAGTGAAGAGAAGAAAATTTACTGCACGCAGTGCGGAAGTGAAAATGCCGCAGGCTCAAAGTTTTGCGTGAACTGTGGTTCAAAACTGGAGGAGCTTCCTGCGCAAAACGATACGGCTGAGGCCGCACAGGAAATGCCTGAAGAGAAGAATGTGTATGCAGAGGGACTGCCTTCCGAACAGGAACCGGTTTTTGAGAAGGTAACCAATGCAGAAGAGATAAAGCCGGAGCCGATTCAGGGGCAGGCACAGCAGGAGGATATTCATATTACTTATGAAACGCCTGCACAGACACAGTATTATGATTCGTCCAATTCCCAGGCAGAAACTGTAAGTGAAAAGAAAGGAAATATGGGAATTGCCATTGCGTCCCTGGTATGTGGAATTTTATCCATTCTTTGCTGCTGCTTAACCTGTTTCAGCGTTGTCCTTTCCATTGCAGCGATTGTTCTTGGCATCATTACGCTGGTAAATAAATATGATGGAAAAGGCATGGCCATTGCGGGAATTGCAACAGGCGGTGTAGGGATCCTTCTTGTTGCGATCTTCCTGATCGCAGGAACAAGCAGTACCTATCAGGATCTGTTAGATGAAATTATATATTAAGGAACAAGAGCATTATCGAACAGATGCAATTTTTTTCCTGATAGGACTGGTGCTGTTTTTTCCCTTATTTGCCTTTGGACTGTGGTTTGGGCATACAGGCTATAACAGGATCGGACAGATGTTTGCATGCGGTTTTCAGAGAGTGACTGGTTTTCCCTGTCCGGGCTGTGGCGGCACCCGTGCGTTTTATTATCTGTTCCGGGGAGAGTTTTTTAAGAGCTTTTTATATCACCCGGCGGTTCTTTATGGCATGGGCGCTTATCTGGAATTTATGGCATTATATCTATACAGGAATTATATAAGAAAAACAAACAGAGAAATTCAAATCCAGTATTATTTATATGGAGCTTTGTTTGTTATTGTGCTTCAGTGGGTTGTTAAACTTGCCTTTATCGTGGCAAGGTTAATACATATGTTATAGGAGGAAAAAGAAAATGGATGCAAAAACAACAGGTATTGTAGCATATCTTACATGGATCGGTTTTATTATTGCAATATGTGCAGGAGATAAGGATGGGGCAATTTTTCATGTCAATCAGGCCCTTGTAATCATGCTTTTTTCACTGCTTGCAGTTATTCCCTGTGTGGGCTGGATCTGGGGGATCTTTATGCTGGTATGCTGGATCATGGGACTGGTTGCAGCAATCAACCAGGAAGAAAAGGAAGTTCCGTTGATCGGTAAGATCAGAATTTTAAAGTAAGAACGGATCATTTAATTTAGTTCCAATATAAAACTGGCAGAGCCTTTCTGCCAGTTTTTGTTGTCTTTATTCTTCGGAAACATCTTCGCCTGAAGACTCGTCATCGTAAAAAACAGTATCATCCGTATCGAAATTATCATCAGAAGAGGACTCTTCCGTAGATGGATCGGAAGGTGCTGTTTCCTGGGAAGTATCAGAGGGTGTTTCCTCATCATAGCTGTAGATCTCTTCCGGAATGTTGCCGTGTAAGATCGAAATGATATATTGAATCCTCAGGTTGGCACGGTCATAGTATTGCTTTGCAGCATCTGCCATATTGGCATTATAGGTATCGCCGTCAAATGCCTGATGATAGCAGTAGACAGCCTGCGACATGTTTTCACTTGCCTGAGTGGCAAGCTCTGCAACACCCGGAAAATCGTCGGGAACTTCAAGGGATGCCATTTGTTCAAAGGAAGTATTCATGTTATCCAGCAAAGCCAATAGCTGTGCCGGAGCAGTATCTGAATTTGGGTCAATGGCGTTAATGGAAGAGTCAAAGACCTTCATGTTTTCAAAAAACTGCGTCATGTTTGCTTTGTAATTTTCCAGCGCAGGATCCTTTTTCCCACAGCCGGACAGAAAAGCAGTAAGGAACAGAACCGTAAGGAAAAGCAATGCCGCCGTCTTTTTTCTTTGTGCTAATATCGTCAAAAAAATGCCCCCGTTTCTTTTATGGAATAAAACATACATGTTTAAATTAACATAGATATATTTTGAAAGCAAGAAATATAGAAAAGATTAAGATAAATCCCTTGAAAATGATATATTTGTAAATTGTAGTTTGACGTAGTTTATGTTAACATAAAAAAAGCGAAAATAATTCATGAGTATGAATGACGGAGATCATGATGAAAAAAGAAGAATTTACACAGCTTGTAAAAGATAAATTGATTTTTCTGGATGGAGCAACCGGATCCAACCTTATGAAAAAGGGAATGCCGGTGGGAGTCTGCCCGGAAAAATGGATCCTGGAAAATCCGGATGCGATCTGTGAACTGCAAAGGGAATATGTAAAGGCCGGAACCAATATTTTATATGCGCCTACCTTTACTGCAAACCGGATCAAACTAAAGGAGTATGGACTGCAGGATCAGCTTGTGGAAATGAACCAAAGGCTGGTGGCTCTCTCCAAACAGGCGGCACAGGGGAAAGCGCTTGTAGCAGGGGATATTACCATGACGGGCAAACAGCTTAAGCCTATGGGAGACCTGGAACTGGAAGAACTGATTGAGGTTTACAAGGAACAAATCAGTGTCCTTGATCAGGCAGGAGCAGATCTGATCGTGGTGGAAACCATGATGAGCCTGCAGGAGACGAGGGCGGCGATCATTGCAGCAAAAGAATGCAGTGATCTTCCTATCATGGCAACGCTGACCTTTGAAGCAGACGGAAGAACTTTGTTTGGAACTGATGCGGTAACAGCGGCTGTAACGCTGGAAAAGCTGGGAGCCTGTGCAGTAGGGGCAAACTGCTCCACGGGGCCGGATCAAATGATCGCACTGATCGAAAAAATGGCAGC
>FR894558.1:188736-214914 GCA_000436115.1 Firmicutes bacterium CAG:534
CTGCCGTTGAAATTCCGATTATCGCAAAGCCAAACGCAGGAATGCCTTCCTTAAACGATAAGGGAGAAACGGTTTATGATATGGATGCAAAGACCTTTGCCCGGGAGATGCAGGGGCTTGTGAAGGCGGGAGCTTCCATTCTGGGAGGATGCTGTGGAACTTCTCCGGAATACATAGAAAAGCTGGTGAATGAAGTACAGGGTCAAAAACCGGTATCTCATTTTAAGCCTGGGATCCGTTATCTGACCAGTGAGAGAAAAACCGTCCCTTTTACGCTGGATTCCCCGTTTATGATTGTGGGAGAGCGGATCAACCCTACGGGAAAAAAGAAACTGCAGGCAGAGCTGCGGGAAGGGAGCCTGGATCTTGCGATTTCCTTTGCAGAGGAACAGGAAGCACATGGGGCAGCCCTTCTTGATGTGAATGTGGGGATGAGCGGAATTAATGAAAAGGAAATGATGCAAAAGCTCCTGGAGGAGATTACAGTGGCTTCCAATTTACCGCTTTCCATTGATTCCAGCCATGTAGAGGTGATCGAGGCGGCTCTGAGAAGGTATCCGGGAAGGGCGTTGATCAATTCTATTTCCGGAGAAACAGAAAAGCTGGAAAAATTATTGCCCATTGCTAAGAAGTATGGGGCAATGTTTATCTTGCTTCCTCTTTCTGACAAAGGACTGCCGGAAAATCTGGAAGAAAAAACAGCTATCATTGACAGGATCAGTCAAAAAGCGTTTGCAATGGGGATGAAGAAGGAAGATATTGTTGTGGACGGATTGGTCACAACGGTAGGAGCAAATAAAAAGGCGGCCAGGGAAGTCCTGGAAACAATACGTTACTGCAAAGAAAATGGATTTGCGACCACCTGCGGTCTTTCAAACATTTCCTTTGGGTTGCCGGAAAGAAGCTTTGTGAACGCCGCTTTTTTAACAATGGCTATCCGGGAAGGACTGACCATGGCGATTTCAAATCCTTCTCAGGATCTATTGGTTAATGTGGCATTTGCCTCTGACCTTCTGATGGAGAAGGAAGATGCAGATATCAGGTATATTGAACAGATCAGCGCCTACCAGGAAAGGAAACCTGCCGTGGTACAGACTGCAAAACCCGCAGCGGATAAGAAGGATGAGGCAAAGGGGGCTGACCCTTCTGGCGGATTTGCAGAGGATGTGATCTATCAGGATGTTTTAAAAGGAAATCAAAAGCATATCAAGGAGCATACGATGGAGGCTGTGGAAAAGGGCGGAGATCCCCAAAAGATCCTGAACGATTCCCTGCTGCCTGCGATCAATAAGGTTGGGGAATATTTTGATAAAGGAAAGTATTTTCTGCCGCAGCTTATTGCAAGTGCAGAAGCAATGAAGCTTTCCATTGAGTACCTGGAGCCGCTCCTTTCTAAAGGACAGCAGAAGGGAGAAATGCCGGTCGTGGTGATTGCAACTGTGGCTGGAGATATTCATGATATCGGGAAAAACCTAGTTGCCCTGATGATGAAGAATTATGGTTTTCAGGTAATAGATCTGGGGAAGGACGTGCCCAAAGAAGTGATCGTGCAGGAAGCCATTGACCGGGATGCAAGGATCATAGCCCTATCGGCTCTTATGACGACCACTATGCAGGAGATGAAGCACGTGGTGGATTACGCAAGGCAGAAAAAGGTAACGGCAAAGATCATGATCGGAGGTGCAGTGATCACGCAGGAATACGCAGAGGAGATTGGCGCAGACGGCTATTCAAGGGACGCTGCAGACGCTGTCCGCGTGGCAAAGGCGCTTTTAAATATGGAAGAGGAATAGAAAAGGGAGAAGGATATGGAAGAAATGACGACAGGAACGGAGCAGGAGCTCCTGAAAAAAATGCTTTTTTATGCACGGATCAGAACGGCAGTGGTTTTGGTAGTTGCCATCTTATTGGTCCTTTGCGGTATCCTGATCGTACCGAAAGCGATCGGAACGATCAATCAGGCAAATCAGATCATGGAGCAGGCAACAGAAACGATTTCCCTGGCCAATACTGCGATTGAAAGTGTAACGACCATGAGTCAGTCCATAACAGATATGGGAACCAACATGGATACCTTTATCACGGACAATGGCGAAAGCGTTGAAGCGGTTATGACAAAGCTGGAAGAAATTGATTTTGAAGGACTGAATACTGCTATTAAGGATCTGGGCGACGTGGTAGAGCCTCTGGCCAAGTTTTTTGGGAAGTTCGGGAAATAATCACAAATTAAGGATTACGCAAAAGAAATAAGAAGAGAGGAATGGAAATGATAGGAGCAGATGCAATCGTTAAATGTTTGGAAGAGGAGGGCGTTTCTTATGTGTTTGGGTATCCGGGAGTAGCGATTTGCCCTTTTTATAACAGCATTTTACAGTCCACTATAAAATCTGTTTTGGTCAGAACGGAACAGAACGCAGCTCATGCAGCCAGCGGCCTTGCAAGAGTGACAGGGAAGGTAGGTGTCTGTGCAGTTACATCAGGCCCCGGAGCAACCAATGTGATTACCGGAATTGCTACGGCATTTGCAGACAGCATTCCGCTGGTCTGTATTACCGGACAGGTAAATTCGGCGCTGTTGGGAAGCGATGTGTTCCAGGAGGCTGATATCACGGGAGCGGTGGAGTCTTTTGTAAAGTACAGTTATCTGATAAAGGATGCCAATGAGATCCCAAGGATTTTTAAGGAAGCTTTTCATATTGCAAACAGCGGCAGAAAGGGGCCTGTTTTAATTGACATTCCCATTGATGTGCAGAATGCGGAAATAAAGAAGTTTGTTTATCCTGATACCATTTCCATGAGAACCTATAAGCCCACCGTAAAAGGAAATATGGTGCAGATCAAAAAAGTGGCTGCGGAGCTTTCAAAGGCAAAGAGACCGATCATCTGTGCAGGAGGCGGGGTTCTTTTGGCGGATGCCGAGAAAAGGCTGGTCAGCTTTGCACAAAAGCATCAGATCCCGGTGGTGTCCACGATGATGGGGATCGGCGTTATGCCTACCGAGCATCCTCTGTATTTTGGAATGGTAGGCAATAATGGAAAGCCCTATGCCAACAGAGCGATGAATGAATCAGATCTTTTGATCATGGTAGGAGCCAGAGTTGCAGACCGCGCAGTCAGTCAGCCGGATCTGATCACAGAAAACAAGGTGCTGATCCATATTGATGTAGATCCTGCCGAGATCGGCAAGAATGTAGGGCCGTCTATTCCGCTTGTGGGAGATGCAAAACATATTTTTGAGCAGCTCTTAGAACAGGATTTTAGCTGCGAGCATGAAAAGTGGCTGGAAACTTTGAAGGACTACCGGGAGCATATGATCCCTAAAAGGGAGCCGAATCCGGCATATGTGGATCCTGCGGAATTCATTACCCTGCTGTCTGAAAAAATGGAGGAGGACGGCATTTACGTTGCAGATGTGGGACAGAACCAGATCTGGTCCTGCGCTTATCATATTGTAAGGAAGGGAAAGTTCCTCACCTCAGGAGGGATGGGAACTATGGGGTATTCCATCCCGGCTGCAATGGGTGCAAAACTGGCAGCGAAAGGAAAGCAGGTAATAGCCGTATGCGGAGACGGATCTTTCCAGATGTCCATGATGGAGCTTGCTACTATGCGCCAGCATCAGATCCCGGTTAAGATCATTGTGCTGAAAAACAACTATCTTGGCATGGTAAGAGAATATCAGCATTACACCTATCATGACCATTATTCGGTTGTAGATCTGTCAGGCAGCCCGGATCTTAAAATGATCGCCGGTGCATATGATATGAAATTCATCAGACTGGAGAATATGGAAGGCGCAGAAGAAGCCATTGATGAGTTCCTGAAAAAGGATGAAAGCGTATTGATGGAATGCATGATCGATCCAATGGATCTGGTAAAATAATAAGAGGAGGGAAACATGAAGAGAATCTATTCAGTATTGGTTGAAAATCGTTCCGGTGTACTGTGCAAGGTGGCGGGTCTGTTTTCCAGGAGATGCTTTAACATTGATTCCCTGGCCGTGGGAGAAACAGATGATCCGGAGGTCTCCTGCATGACGATCGTCAGCAGCGGAGACCAGAGGACGATAGAACAGATTGAAAAGCAGCTTAACAAAAAACTGGATGTTATCAAGGTGAAAACCTTTGAAGAAAACAGCAGCATCAGCAGGGAGCTCCTTTTAATGAAGGTCAAATATAATAAATCAAACAGACGCGATATTATGGAGATCTGTGAGATCATGCACGCTCAAATCGTGGATATGTCAAAGTCCATGATGCTCATTCAAATGTGTGATATTCCGGAAAGGATCCAGCTCCTGATCAGTATGTTTAAAACAGTCAGCATTGTAGAAGTTGCAAGGACAGGAACCCTTGCCCTTCAGAAGTGTGGGGAAACGGATTAAAATAAATCAAGAAACCCCTTAATTATGTAAGTTGACTTTTACAGAACGGCTTGATAAAATTATTGTTAAATGTTGAGGAGGAAAAGAAGTGCGTACAAAGGTTTTTCAGCTACTGGTAGATAATACCTCCGGCGTTTTGAGCCGGATCTCCGGTCTTTTTTCCAGAAGAGGCTATAACATTGAAAGTATTACGGCAGGTGTGACTGCCGATCCCAGATTTACAAGAATTACCATTGTAACGTCAGGGGATGATGAAATTCTGGATCAGATTGAAAAGCAGGTGGCAAAACTGATTGATGTCAGGGATATAAAGGAACTGAAACCGGACAACAGCGTTTACCGGGAACTGGCTCTGATCAAGGTAAAAACCGGCAGTGAACAAAGACAGGGAGTGATCGCGGTTGCTGATATTTTCAGAGCAAAGATCATTGATGTCGCTTCTGAAAGCCTGATCGTTGAGCTTACCGGAAATCAGGCCAAGATCGATGCCTTCATTAATCTTCTGGAAGGATATGAGATCTTGGAGCTGGCAAGAACAGGAATTGCCGGTCTTGGAAGAGGAACGGAAAACGTTACTTATCTGTAGCGCTTTAGAAAAAGCACAATGCTTTTTCTTGAAGTAATATAAACAAAAATACGGAGGCAAAACCTCCTGAGGGATACCTCATAGGAAAGGAGCTTAAAATGGCAAATATTTATTATCAGGAAGATTGTAACCTGTCCTTGCTGGAGGGAAAGACGATTGCAGTGATCGGCTATGGCAGCCAGGGACATGCACATGCATTAAATGCAAAGGAATCAGGCTGTCATGTTATTATCGGTCTTTACGAGGGGTCAAAATCATGGGCAAAGGCAGAAGCTCAGGGCTTTGAAGTATATACAGCAGCTGAGGCGGCAAAGAGAGCAGATATCATTATGATCCTTATCAATGATGAGCTTCAGGCTGCCATGTATAAGAAGGACATTGAGCCGAACCTTGAGGAAGGCAATATGCTGATGTTTGCGCATGGCTTTAACATTCACTTCGGACAGATCGTTCCGCCTAAGAATGTAGATGTGACCATGATCGCACCTAAGGGACCTGGACACACTGTAAGAAGCGAGTATCAGGCAGGAAAGGGTGTTCCCTGTCTGGTAGCAGTTCATCAGGATGCTACCGGCAAGGCTCTTGATATGGCGCTTGCTTATGCCCTTGCTATTGGCGGTGCAAGAGCCGGTGTTCTTGAGACTACCTTCAGAACCGAAACCGAAACCGACCTCTTTGGTGAGCAGGCTGTTCTTTGCGGCGGAGTATGTGCACTGATGCAGGCAGGGTTTGAGACTCTCTGCGAAGCAGGTTATGATCCCAGAAATGCTTATTTTGAATGTATCCATGAGATGAAGCTGATCGTAGATCTGATCTATCAGTCAGGCTTTGAAGGAATGAGATATTCCATTTCCAATACAGCAGAATACGGTGATTATGTTACAGGACCGAAGATCATTACAGAGGAAACCAAAAAGACCATGAAGAAGATCTTAAAGGATATTCAGGATGGCTCTTTTGCAAAGGAATTCCTGCTTGATATGTCTCCGGCCGGCGGACAGGCTCACTTTAAGGCAATGAGAAAGCTTGCTGCAGAACATCCTTCAGAGCAGGTAGGCAAGGAAATCCGTAAGCTTTACAGCTGGAACAATGAAAGCGATAAGCTGATTAATAATTAAGCTGAATAAAACGGGAAGGTCCCTGTAGATTCTACAGGGACTTTTTTAAAGGAGGAAATGAGACCATGGGAATGACGATGACCCAGAAAATCCTGGCAGCACATGCAGGGCTTGACAAGGTGGAAGCAGGACAACTGATCGAAGCGGATTTGGATCTGGTGCTTGGAAATGATATTACAAGTCCCGTTGCCATTAAGGAAATGGAAAAAATGAAGGTAAACGGTGTGTTTGATAAAGATAAGATCGCATTGGTGCCGGATCATTTTGTTCCAAATAAGGATATTAAATCTGCAGAGCACTGTAAGTGTGTACGGGAGTTTGCAAGAAGAAATGAGATTACCAACTATTTTGAAGTGGGAGAAATGGGGATTGAACACGCCCTTCTGCCGGAAAAAGGACTTACCGTTGCAGGGGATGTGATCATTGGAGCAGATTCCCATACCTGCACTTATGGTGCGCTGGGCGCTTTTTCAACAGGAGTGGGAAGTACGGATATGGCAGCTGGGATGGCAACCGGTAAAGCGTGGTTTAAGGTGCCCTCTGCCATAAAATTTAACCTGGTAGGAAAGCCGGGCAAATGGATCAGCGGAAAGGATGTTATCCTTCATATTATCGGAATGATCGGCGTAGACGGCGCCCTGTATAAGTCCATGGAATTTACAGGAGAAGGGATTAAAAACCTGACCATGGATGACCGGTTTACGATTGCCAACATGGCCATTGAAGCAGGGGGGAAAAATGGAATTTTCCCTGTGGATGATCTTGCTGTTGCCTATATGAAGGAACACTCTGACAGGAAATTTACGGTCTATGAAGCGGATGAAGATGCCGTATATGAGGAAGAGTATACCATTGATCTGGGCGAGCTCAGGCCGACCATTGCATTTCCTCATTTGCCGGAAAACACAAAGACGATTGATGAGATCACTGAGGAGATAGCCATTGATCAGGTAGTGATCGGCTCCTGCACCAATGGACGGATTGACGATATGCGGACGGCAGCTGAAATCCTGAAAGGAAAGCATGTTGCCAAAGGCATGCGCTGTATTGTGATCCCGGCCACTCAGGCAATTTATATGCAGGCTATGGAGGAAGGGCTTTTAAAGATCTTTATCGAGGCGGGAGCCGTGGTAAGCACGCCTACCTGTGGACCCTGTCTTGGAGGCTATATGGGGATCCTGGCAGAAGGAGAACGATGCGTTTCCACCACAAACAGAAACTTTGTTGGACGTATGGGACATGTAAACAGTGAGATCTATCTGGCAAGTCCGGCTGTAGCCGCAGCAAGTGCAATCACCGGGAAGATTTCCTGCCCGGAGCAGTTATAGGAGGAAAAAACATGAAAGCAGCAAAGGGAAATGTTTTTAAATATGGAGATAATGTAGATACAGATGTGATCATTCCTGCCAGATATTTAAATTCTTCTGAACCTTCAGAGCTTGCAGCGCACTGCATGGAGGATATCGACAGGGAGTTTATCCATCAGGTGAAAAAAGGAGATATTATTGTAGCAGAAAAGAATTTTGGCTGTGGTTCCTCCAGGGAGCATGCGCCCATTGCCATTAAGGCAGCCGGAGTTTCCTGCGTGATCGCAGAAACCTTTGCCAGGATTTTTTACCGGAACGCAATTAATATTGGCCTGCCTATCGTTGAGTGTGCACAGGCTGCAAAGGAAATAGAAAACGGCGATCAGGTGGAAGTGGATTTTGATTCCGGCGTCATCAAGGATCTGACAAAAGGAACAGAATATCAGGGGCAGGCTTTTCCGGAGTTTATGCAAAAGATCATTGCCGCTGAAGGACTGGTAAATTATATTAACCAGAAATAAAAAACAGTTTCCTTCCCATGGCGAATGTGTTAAAATAGCAAGAGTATTCACAGCATGGACACATTTTACTGATAGGATAGAAAAATGAGATCCTACGGGGATTAGAATAGGGCTGGAAACAAGGAGGTTTTATACAAATGGCGAAAAAAGCTGTGCAGGAAGCTGATGAGCAGCAGAAGCTTCAAACAAGATATGACAGGAAAATGGAGAAGCGTAGAAAGCAGAAGGAAAAGGAAGAAAAAGAGGAGAAGGCCGCAAAGATCATTGGACGGATCCTTGGGATTGCTATTGTTGCAGCACTGGTGATCATAGTTGGAACCTCTGTTTTTTCCAGAGTATCTGCTGTTAAGGGAACTTATATTCAGGTCGGGGATGCTACCATTTCCAAGCTGGAGTATGACTACTATTATAATTCAACCGTAAACAGTTACATTACAAGCTATGGTTCTATTTTACCTTATATGGGGCTTGACACCTCTGCTGATTTTGATACCCAGGCATATTCGGATAATCTGTCCTGGAAGGATGCCTTTGATCAGATGGCAACCCAGCAGATCATGCAGAACAAGGCGCTTATTGCAGATGCTGAAAAGAACTCTTATGTTTATGAAAATGAGGACAGCGAATATGACAGCTTCTTAGAAGGGGTAAAAACAGCTGCAAGCGAAGCGGGACAGAGTCTTTCCAAGTATTATAAGCAGGCCTTTGGAGAATATGCTACACCTGCCAATACCAAAGACTTTGTAAAGGAAAGTATTGTAGCCAGCGCGTATTATAACAAGCTTCTTGAGGATAAGGCGCCTACAGAAGATGAAATTAAGGCTTATTATGAAGAAAATAAGATTGACTATGATAAGGTGGACTACAAGCATTATACGTTTACGGCAGATGTGAGCGAGGATGCCAGTGAAGAAGAAATCTCAAAGGCAATGGATGAGATCAAGGCCAAGGCTGAGGAAATGGCCAAGGCAAGAGAAGAGGGAGAAGATTTTGAAGCGCTCTGCGAAGAGTATAATGGAACAGAGGCAGCTTCGGAAGACGATGCAAATGCGGAAACTGCATATCCATATAATGAGGAGCAGGGAAAATACCGTACTTCCATGTCAACACTGCTTTCTGACTGGCTTTTTGATGACGCAAGGCAGGAAGGCGACGTGACTGTCCTTACAGACGAGGATGCCCACAAGTGCTATGTGGTTGAATTTGACAGCAGATACTTTGATGAAGCAGATAATGATTCCATTTCCAGCACGATCGCTTCCCAGCGGGTATCAGATTACGTTGACGAAATTGCCAAGGAATATGAAAACGTGGACGGAAAAGGCCACTTAAAATATCTGACTGTTGAGGAGTCGGAGGAGTCTTCGGATGCAGCAACAGAAGAGACTGCAGATCCTGCTGCAGAAACGCAGGATGAAGAAACAGAACAGTAAAATATAGTTCGTTAAACAGCAAAAAGCTGTCTCAGGCCAATATGGCCAAGGAGGCAGCTTTTTGCGTTATCATTGTTATAACTGAAAGGCCTTTGCAAAGGATCCGGCAGAAGAAACCGGTTCTTTGCCGGCTAATAAATGGTGGACATCCCCCACGGCCTGAACCCTGAAGTAGGCTTCATTGCTCCAGTGCTCTTCACTGGATAAAATGGTCAGAGAGGTGGTCGGCATAAAAAATCCCTGAACTAAAAGAGGAAAGGGAATATTAAGCAGATGGGAAAGCACCACACAGGTAATACCGAGATGACAGAAGATCACGATCAGAGGTTCACATTGAGCATCAGGATCTTTATCTGCCATAGGCTGTCCGTCATCAGCAACGGTTCCTGAAATAAATCGTTCCGGTTTTTGAGGCATACGGTAAAAGCTTCCTTCGCGTATATAGCCATAGCCGGCAAGCAGGGCGTCAAACTGGGAACAGGTCTCCTGATAGGCAAGTGCTATTTGTGGATTTTGTTTCATAACATCTGCGTTGACCCAGTTATGCAGTTCAAACATATGGGGATCACTTGTCCAAAAGGAGGGAACAAAATCCCATGGAATGCTGTGGCGTTTGGTAACCGGATCATTGATCGGATAGGAAAATTCTCTCATAAACGGCAGAGTAGTGGCAGTGCGTCCCATAGCTTTCAATGTACAGGAGGCGGTATCCTGGGCCCGTCCCAATGGGGAACAATAAAAATCCTTTACATTCCAGTTTTGAATACGCCCGGCAAGCAGTCTGGCTTCCCGCCAGCCCTTTTCCGTAAGGGTATCGTGCTCGTAATCCGGTTCTCCATGTCGAACAAAAACAATTCTCATAGATCTGATCCTTTCCTTTGTTTTTTGATTTTCCGTGAAAATCGTAACACAAGAAAAAAAGAAAGTCCAGTAAACAGAAAAGAAAGAAATTTTCATGGCTTGAAACATATGTTCGCATATGCTAAAATGACATCATGAATGCAAAAGGTTCTTTTTCAAAAATAAAAAATGATCTGCTTTGCCTTTTTGGAGTGTGCCTGACGGCTGGACTGATCCTGGCGGGGAATTTTTTCCTCGGCAGCAAAGGCGCATATGTACAGGTCATTCAGGATGGAACTGTTTTGGGCACTTATGCTCTTGATGAGGATCAGACCCTTCGGATTCCTTTTCAGGAAGAGGGATATAATCTGCTTCAGATCACAGACGGAAAAGCAAAGGTGACCGACGCCAACTGTCCGGATGGTCTCTGCATCAGGCAGCGTTCCATTCAAAAGGGAGGCGAGAGCATTATCTGTCTTCCTCATAAGCTTGTAATTCAAATTGAGGGGAAGGAGGAAAAGGACCTGGATACGGTCACATACTGAAAATGAAAAATAAGACGGCATATATGGGATTGCTGACCGCACTTGCGCTTATTTTATCCTATATAGAAATACTGATCCCCTTTCAGACCGGGATTCCGGGCCTGAAGCTGGGACTTGCAAACCTGGCAGTTGTGCTTTGCCTTTATCTGTTTGGATTTCGGGAAGCTGTCCTCCTGACCATTGTGAAAGCAGTTTTAAGCGGACTTTTGTTTGGAAATTTGTTTATGGTCCTGTATTCTCTTGCAGGAGCTATTTTCAGTGCGTGTATAATGGGGATCATGAAAGCCAAAAACTGGCTGCATGTTCCGGTTGTCAGCGCTATGGGCGGAGTAACGCATAATCTTGGACAGCTTCTGGTTGCAATGATCACCGTAGAAACTTATCGTGTGGCTTATTATGTCCCGGTTCTTTTGTTGTCAGGACTGCTTACAGGAAGTGTGATCGGTATTACCGCAGCGCTGATACTGCCATATCTGCAAAAGCTGCTTAAAACGGAGGGAAGAATATGATTGGCTTTGTTCAGGGAAAAGTCGACGCCATTTCAGAAGATAATGTTGTGATTGATACAGGGGGGATCGGTTATAATGTCAGGATCTCGGCCAAGACCGCACAGGAGCTGCCGGGGATCGGACAGGAGGTCAGACTGTATACCTATACAAGCGTCCGGGAGGACGGAATATCCCTGTTTGGATTTCTGTCAAGGGACAGTCTTGACATCTTTAAGAAGATCATCACCGTTAATGGGATCGGACCGAAGGGGGGACTGGCCGTTTTGTCTGTGATGTCGGCGGACGAACTGAAATTTGCCATTATATCAGGAAATGCCCAGGCAATCACGAAAGCGCCCGGTATAGGGAAAAAAACAGCCGAAAGAGTTATTTTGGATCTGAAGGATAAAATTTCTGTGGAGGATACGCAGATCCGGAAAGAAATCTCTTCCTATGACGGCTTGCCGCAAACCGGCAAGGCTCAAAGCGAAGCAGTAGAAGCGCTTACTGCATTAGGCTATTCGGCGACAGATGCGCTTCATGCGGTAAGGCAGATAGAGCATGCGGAAGAAATGGATGTGGAAGCAATCTTAAAGCTTGCACTGAAAAATATGTTTTAACAGGATCGGAAATTAAAATGTCGGGAAGAATGATAGAAACAGATTTACAGGAAGAGGATGCAAAGCTGGAGGGCTCTTTGCGTCCGCAAAATTTAAATGAGTATATCGGGCAGGCCAAAATAAAAGAAAGTCTCCGGATTTATATTGAGGCGGCAAAGCAGAGAAAGGATTCTCTTGATCATGTGCTTTTTTATGGCCCTCCGGGACTGGGTAAAACAACCCTGGCAGGGATCATTGCAAACGAAATGGGCGTGAACATGAAGGTTACCAGCGGCCCTGCAATAGAAAAGCCGGGGGAAATGGCAGCTATCCTTAATAATTTACAGGAGGGTGATCTTTTATTTGTGGATGAGATCCACCGTCTGAACAGACAGGTGGAAGAAGTGCTTTATCCGGCAATGGAGGACTATGCCATTGATATTATGATCGGCAAAGGACCCACAGCGCGTTCCATCAGACTGGATCTTCCCCATTTTACAATGGTGGGAGCGACCACCCGTGTAGGACTTTTGACAGCTCCCCTTCGAGATCGTTTTGGGATCATTCACAGGCTGGAGTTTTATTCCGTTGAAGAGCTTCAAATGATCATTATGCATTCTGCCAGGCTGCTGCATGTGCCTGTAGAACCGGAAGGCGCCATGGAAATGGCTCGAAGGAGCAGGGGAACCCCAAGGCTTGCCAACAGAATTTTAAAAAGAGTAAGAGACTATGCCCAGGTCAGGCATGACGGTGTCATCACAAAGGAGGTTGCGGTAACGGCCCTTGATCTGATGGATGTGGACAGGCTTGGACTGGATCATATTGACAGAAATATGCTTTATGCCATCATTGAAAAATTTGGCGGCGGGCCAGTTGGCCTGGATACGCTGGCTGCCTCTATCGGAGAGGATGCGGGCACCATTGAAGATGTATATGAACCCTATCTTCTCAAAAATGGATTTATTAACAGAACGCCAAGAGGAAGAGTTGTTACAGAACTTGCATATCGGCATTTAGGACTTGAAAATCCCAAGTGATCTGCTTATAATAGATGTAGTATTATGGCTTTTGTATAACAATATATTTTGTGCAGGCAAAAGGGGGAGAAACTGATGTCGGTTAAAACAGATACGGAAGTGATCATTGGCGGTAAGGTCTTTACCCTGAGCGGGTATGAAAGTGAAGAATATCTGCAAAGAGTTGCTTCCTACATTAACAACAAAACGGCCGAATACAACAAAGTGGAATCCTTCAAACGTCAGCCGGTTGATACCCAGAGCGTTCTCCTGCAGCTAAATATAGCAGATGATTATTTTAAGGCCAAAAAACAGATTTCTCTTTTGGAGGAAGAGCTTCAAAGCAAGGAAAAAGAATTATATGATCTGAAGCACGAGTTGATCGCTGCGCAGATCAAACTGGAAAATACGGAAAAGAACATGAAATCCCTTCAAAATGAAGTGAATGAAAGTGCAAAGAAAATCATCAGACTGGAAACAGAATTGAAAAATTAGGAATGAAAAGCTGTCTTTAACAGACAGCTTTTTGTAGAATATGGATGAAATATGAAAAAAGTAGAGTTACTTGCGCCTGCGGGGAATTATGATGCATTGCTTGGCGCTGTCAACGCAGGGGCGGATGCTGTATATCTCGGGGGCGAACAATACGGAGCAAGGGCTTATGCAGATAATTTTTCCCGGGATGAGATCATAAGTGGGATCCGGCTTGCCCATATTTATCACAAAAAAATATATCTGACGATCAACACGCTTGTAAAGGAGCGGGAGCTCGAGGGGCTGTATGATTTTCTTCTTCCCTTTTATGAGGCCGGGTTAGATGGAGTGATCATACAGGATCTTGGCGTGCTTGCCTATGTAAGAAGATATTTTCCGGGATTGGAATTACATGCAAGCACCCAGATGACGCTGACGGGAAGCGAAGGCGTGTCCTTTTTGAAGGAATACGGCGTTTCCAGAGTGGTGCCTGCCAGGGAGCTTTCCCTGGAGGAAATTAAAAATCTGAAAGAAACAGGCGTCGAGGTGGAAATTTTTATCCATGGCGCTATGTGTTACTGTTATTCCGGGCAATGTCTGTTTAGCAGTATTTTAGGAGGAAGAAGCGGAAACAGGGGAAGATGTGCGCAGCCCTGTCGACTGCCCTATGAAATAAACGGAGGGAAGGAATGCTTTCCCTTAAGCATGAGGGACATGTGTACCATAGATCTGCTTCCGGAGCTGATTGAAAGCGGTGTGGATTCTTTCAAAATAGAAGGAAGAATGAAAAAGCCGTCTTATGTGGCAGGAGTGACGGCAATTTATCGAAAATATATCGACCAATATTATGAAAAGGGAAGCATCCATGTTTCTGCGCAGGATCGGCAGCTGCTAAGCTGTCTTTATATCCGAAGCAAGATTGGCGACGGCTATTTTCACAGGCATAACGGCAGAGAGATGCTGACCTTGGAGTCACCGGCATATTCAGAGACAGATCCAGGGATCCTTACAGAAATAGCAGACAGATATGTGCATGTTCCCGAAAAAGTACCTGTTGACGCACAAATAGAACTTTGTTCAGGAAAACCGGCAAAACTGAGCCTGCGGGCAAAGGAAGCCGTTATCACATGTGAAGGAGAGGTTGTTCAGGAAGCGCAAAAGCAGCCTCTTCAGAGGGAAAAAATCGAGCAGCAGATCCGAAAAATGGGTGCGTCTCTCCTGAAGGTTCAAGACATAAAAGTGAAAACACAGGCACAGGTCTTTCTGCCCATAGGTGCGATTAACGAATTGAGGCGGAAAACAGTTCTTGCCATGGAGGATAAGCTGATTGCTGCCCCCAGCAGGGAAGCTGTGCCCTATGATCCTTATGTGCGGCCACAGAGGCAAAGACTGCAAAAGAGGCCGGAGGGAGAAAGCCTGCGCAAGCCGTTAGAGGTCTGCGTAAGCGCCTGGGATCAGTTTGACCAGATAATAGACCGGGGGCTATATAGGATTTATTTAGACAGCCGGTTATTTCTTGAAAAAGAAACGCTGCAAAAGAAGCTTTCCCTAAAAAAAGGAAATACGCAGATTTACGGAAGCACTCCGTACATTGTAAGAGAAAAAGATGATAAAACGCTTTTTGACGTGAAAGATGCCTATAAGGAACAGCTGATACAGGGTGTTCTGATCAGGAACCTTGAGAGCCTTGCAATACTAAAAGACAGTATTGCAAAGAAGGATCTGGAGCTTGATTACGGAGTCTATGCCTGGAACCATGAGGCGCTTGACCTGTTGTCAGGCAAAGCGTCAGGAATTTGTCTTCCTGTTGAATTAAACAAAGGGGAATGGGAAGAACTTATCACATACGGGAAACAGAAAATGCGCCTTTCCGCTGTGGTTTATGGAAGGCTTCCCATGATGATCACTGCAAACTGTCTGCAAAAAACAAGTGATGGCTGCTGCGGAAAGTCTGGAACCGTGATGCTGAAGGATCGATATGGCAAGGAATTCCCGGTCTATCATGACTGCCGCCACTGCTATAATATTGTCTATAACAGTGTTCCGCTGTCTCTTCACAGAGCCTTTTCGGAGGAATTGCAGGAAGCCCTGCACTGCAGACTGGACTTTACATTGGAGACTGCTAAGGAATGCCTGAAAGTAACGGAATATTTTCAAAAAATATCTGTTCAATATGAGGATCCGTTCTATTCGGAGTATACGACCGGACATTATAAAAGAGGAGTTGAATAGATGGAGTTATATGTCAGCGAATTTTCCAGATATGTGATGGCGCTTTTAATAACCCTTTATACATACGAATGCTTTGCTGTTTTCCGTTATGAAGATGAGGATCAGAGAAAGGGAATTTATCTTCGGCAAAATCTGCTGATGTTTGCATTTCATTTCAGCTGCTTTCTGGTGATCTGTTTTGAAACGGGAGATATTACCTACCTGTTTTTTTATGCCTTTCAGGAAATTATGCTTTATGCTGTTATTATGCTGTTTCGCATGCTGTATCCGAAATCAAACAGGCTTGTGGTGAACAATATGTGCATGCTGCTTGCCATTGGATTTGTGATCCTTACCAGACTGGATTTTTCCAAGGCGGTGAAACAGTTTATCATAGCCACGGGCTCAATGGGAATCGCTCTGCTGGTGCCGCTGTTTATCAGAAAATTCAAGTTCTTGAAATCGCTAAAGTGGTTATACGCTCTGGGAGGGATCTTCGCCCTGTCCATTGTTATGATACTGGGACAGACCACTTATGGAAGCAAGCTTTCTTACTCAATTGCGGGAATTACTTTTCAGCCCTCTGAATTCGTGAAGATTGTTTTTGTTTTTTTTGTTGCAAGCGCTCTTTATGAAGCGGCAGGCTTTTTTGAAGTTTTTACAACGGCGGTGATCGCAGCGGCTCATGTGATCATTCTTGTGATCTCAAAGGATCTTGGAAGTGCCCTGATATTTTTTGTGGTATATGTCCTTATGGTTTTTGTTGCAAGCCGCAATATTTTATATGTTCTTGCAGGTGCAGTGGGGGGAAGCGGAGCCGCCTATATTGCGTATAAGGTTTTTACCCATGTACAGGTACGGGTTCAGGCGTTTAAGGATCCGTGGAGCGTGATCGATTCTGCAGGATACCAGATCACGCAGTCGCTGTTTGCCATTTCCAGCGGAGGCTTTTTTGGACTTGGTCTGTATAAAGGAACGCCGGATGCCATTCCCTTTGTGGAAGCGGATTTTATCTTTTCTGCCATTGCAGAGGAAATGGGGATTTTATTTGCGGTGTGTCTGATCCTGATCTGCGTAAGCTGCTTTATTATGTTTATGAATATTGCGGTGCGGCTGCGGGATAAATTTTATCAGCTTACGGCGTTTGGACTTGGCGTGACGTATATTTTCCAGGTGTTTTTAACTATTGGAGGAGGAACAAAGTTTATTCCTCTTACCGGAGTGACCCTTCCGCTGATCAGCTATGGGGGAAGCTCCGTTTTGACGACCCTGATCATGTTTGCCATTGTGGAAGGGCTTTATATTGTAAAACAGGAAGAATACGAAAGACAGAAAGCGCTTCATAAAAAGCGGAGAAAGCAGAATAGGGCGAAGAGAGACCTGGAAGAAATAGAATTTATCAGTGATGAGGATGATGACCAGAGTAATGATGAGGATGAGTAAGAAAGAAAAAAAGGGAAAAAGAAAAAACCGGGAGATCATGCTTGTGACATGGGCTTTTACATTACTTTTTCTTTCCATGTCCGTTTATATCGTCAGATACTCCATAACCCATAAACAGGAACTGATCAATAACAGCTATAACGGACGCCAGCAGATCCTGCTTGCACAGAACAGAAGAGGAAAAATTCTGGCATCTGACGGGCAGATCCTTGCGCAGACAGTGTCCGATGGAGAGGGAGGCGAAATAAGGGAATACCCCTTTGGAAATCTGTTTTCCCATGTGGTCGGATATGCTGTTAATGGAAAAATGGGAGTGGAAGGTCAGGAAAATTATTATCTGATCAATTCCAATGCGCCTCTGTCCCAAAAGGCAGCACTGGAAGCACAGGGAGAAAAGTATCCGGGAGATGATGTATACACGACCCTCCGGGTTGATCTGCAGCAGGTTGCTTCAACAGCGCTGGGGGTTTATCATGGAGCGGTGATTGTAACGGAACCCTCCACAGGTAAAATTCTCGCTATGGTTTCCAAGCCGGATTTTGACCCTGCAAAAATAGAAGACGAATGGGAGGGCCTGATAAATGATAAGGAGAGCAGTGTGCTCTTAAACAGGGCAACGCAGGGGCTCTATCCACCGGGATCCACTTTCAAGATCATAACAGCCCTGGAATATATCAAGGAAAATCCGGACAGCTATCAAAATTATCAATATAACTGTACGGGAACGATCACCAGAGGAGAGGACCGGATCCAATGCTATCACGGTTCCGTTCATGGACATGTTGGCTTTAGCAGATCCTTTGCAAAGTCCTGTAATACTTCCTTTGCGAATATGGGGTTATCCCTTGACAGAACGGCTTATCAGAAAACGCTTAATGAGCTTTTATTTAATCAGAAGCTGGAATTTGGGTTCCCTACGGGAAGCAGCAGGGTAGATATGGATGCGCAGACTACAGATTCTGATATGATGCAGATTTCCATAGGACAGGGAACAACTGCAGTAACGCCCCTTCAAATGAATATGGTTACCTGTGCCATTGCCAATCAGGGCGTGCTGATGAAGCCTTATGTCACAGATTATGTGATGAGCAGCGGAGGAAATAAGATCAAAAGCTACGAGCCCTCAGAATATACCAAAATGATGACTGCCGAACAGGCTGCGATCATGAGCGGACTGATGGCAGATGTGGTGGAGGAAGGAACAGCTTCCCGCTTAAAAGGACTTTCCTACACGGCCGCAGGAAAAACGGGATCGGCAGAATACGGTACTGTAAAAGGGGACAGCCATGCATGGTTTACCGGCTTTGCCCCTGTGGAGGATCCACAGATCTGCGTTACGATCATTATCGAGGGAGCCGGAGCCGGAGGAGATTATGCAGTACCTATTGCAAAAAGGATTTTTGACGCCTATTTTGGGATACAATAAACGTTTAGTTGAGATGATAAAGAATGGAAGGACGGCATGAGATTTTATAGATATCTTTATGTGGGTGAAACCGTCAGAAATGTAGCAAAAATAAAATGTAAGCTGAAAAGCCATGCGGGAACCAATGTTTACCTGATCGCTTTGGCTGCGGGGGCAGATCAGCTTGAGATCTTTCACAGCGCTTATTTGAAACAGCTTTATTTCAGATATCACCCGCCTGTTGTGATCGGGATTGCCGGCTCCCATGACGAAGCAGTAGACCTGGTTGTCACTATCACACGGGAGTGTCTTCTTCATACGGGAAACTGTAATCTGAAGGAATATTTAAAGCAAAAGACAGGAAGAAAGAGAAGCGGGGAATAAGATATGGGAGTGCTGATACTAAACATATTAAAAATAGCAGGCCTGATTTTGCTTTTCCTTATTCTGTTTCTTTTGCTTGTTCTTTTCCTGATCCTGTTTGTCCCCATAAGGTATCGGATCCGTGCCCAGAGGGATGCGCGGACGGCGCAGGAGATTCCGGTAGATGCCAAAATAAAGGTAACATGGCTTTTGCATGCCGTCAGTGCGGCCTTTCATTATCCTGCGGAAGCATACCTGCGGGTAAAAGTGCTGGGCATTACGATCTTTCGTTCTGACCAGAAAAAAGAGGACAAAAAGAAAGAAACGAAAAAGAAGACGCCTGAAAAGGAAGCAGCTGCTTCCGTGCAGAAGCCGGAAGAGAAAAGTGCGGAGGAAACCATCAGGAAAGAGGAGGAAAAGCCGCCCAAAGCCGCAGATACTTCCGGGGAGGAGAAAAAGATCGATTTAAATCCGGAACAAGCTTCCGGGGGAGCATCTAAAGAAGAGAAAAGAACGATAGCAGGCTTTTTCGGCTCTCTTTTCCGGATTTTAAGAAATATTAAGTACACAATCCTCAAAATCTATGATAAGATAAAACATATTGTAAGGAACATCAGATATTATCTGGCAGTGATAAAAAGCGAAACCTTTCAGAGGGCATATAAGGTTTGCAGTACGCAGATTGTCCGTCTTTTAAAGGGAATTCTTCCGAAAAAGCTGGAAGGAACGCTTCGGATCGGAACAGGCGATCCTGCAAGTACCGGACAGGTTATGGCAGTTTACGGTATTTTATATCCGCTTCTAGGAGATAATATTGCCATAACTCCTGATTTTGAGGAACAGGTGATAGAAGGCCGGCTGAATATAAAAGGGAAAATCACTGTTTTCTGCATTCTGAAAACAGCATGGATCATTTATTTCAATAAGGATTTAAGACGTGTCATGAAACTATTCAAAAGGGAGGCAGCGTAATGGCAGAGAATAATTTTACAGGTGTAATAGAATCACTGATGAAGGGAATGAATACGGTTCTTTCCACCAAAACAGTTGTAGGGGAAGCCACGAAGATAGGAGATACCATTATTTTACCGCTTGTGGATGTGACATTCGGCGTGGGTGCCGGAGCAAGTGCAGGAGACAAGAAGAATGGCGGCGGCGGTGGATTTTCAGGAAAACTGACTCCAAGCGCTGTGCTTGTGATCAAGAACGGAAGCACGAAGCTTGTAAATATCAAAAATCAGGACACTGTCACAAAGGTGCTTGATATGATCCCGGATATTGTGGACAAGTTTACGGCTCCCAAGGAAGAAATGATCGCAGACGAGGACGCTGTGGATATTGCTTTCCCGGAGGAAGAAAATTCTGATGATGGGAAATAAATAAGGACTTCTTGCATAAGATAAAGAAAGAAGCATAAGTAGGTGAATATGCATGAAAAAGCTGATCGGATTTATTGCCTTTTGGATTGCAGTAGGAATGCTGCTTATGCTTTTTCTGTCTCATCACTATTTGATCGCACTTATTATCATTGGATTACTACTTCTTTTGGGTTATAATTTTTTTTATTGTGATTGATGTCAGATGCAAGGATCAGATTTGCATTACAGCCCTTTGCAGCTTGCTGCAAAGAAATGGAGAGGGATATGGAGGAGCAGGAGTTCGAAGCAAAGCTGGTTTCGGGAGAACAGGATGAGCTGGACGAGCTGAAGACGTGGCTGTTTGAAGAAAACATACGGCTGGAAGTGGAGCGAAAGGAATTAAAGCATTTAGAGGACAAGTTCCTTAGCGAAAAAACAAGCTTTCAAAAAGAGCGGGATGAAGTAAACAGGCGGCTGGTGGTTGAAAAACAGCGCTTAAAGCAGGACGAGCTTTTCTTTGAAAAAAAGATGGAAATCCTGAAAAACGGTTTTGCACAGCTTGAAGCGGAACGTCGAAAGCTGGAACATCAGAAGATAGAACTTGAAGCGGAAAGAAATGCCCACCAGAGTACGGTAAGGCAGGATCGCGGCATGGAGATTGCAGAAATGCTTTTCCAGGGGGTGAACAGCCATCTTGCCCTGAAAAAAAGATACCGTGATCTGATCAAAATGTTTCATCCCGATAACATTGCAGGGGATCATGAGATGGTTCTTGTGATTAACCGCATTTATGAAGAACTGAAACAGGATTATGAAATGGGCAAGAGGGCATAACAATTTTTTAAAAAAATATCTTGCATTATGAAAGGTTTTCTGCTATCATACATTTGTTGTGTTTATTATTGAATTGTTAGGAGGTGCTACGATGGCTAAATGTGATGTTTGCGGGAAGGGCGTTCATTTCGGGAACAATGTAAGCCATTCACATAGAAGGTCTAACAGAATTTGGAATTCTAACATTAAGAGCGTTAAGTGTAAAGTAAACGGAGCTTCCAAGAGAATGCACGTTTGTACAAACTGCTTAAAGTCCGGAAACGTAGAGAGAGCTTAAAGAAATGAAAAGGAAATGCCGCCGTGTGGCGGCGTTTTTTTTGCCCGGTCATAAATTCTAAGATAAAATATAGTTTCTTTTTTCGGAAAATGCGGTTATAATACAAATATATGTTCAAAATAAAAGGAGGCAGCCTATGAAAAATTCTTCCAGGAAGGAAACTTCCATGAATACACATATGGGAAGCATTGTAATTGATAATGAAGTAATTGCACAGTATGCCGGCAGCGTGGCAATGGAATGCTTCGGTGTTGTCGGAATGGCGGGCATTAATGTCAGAGATGGTCTTGTAAAGCTTCTGAAAATGGACAGCATGACAAGAGGGATCCACGTTACGATAAACAATAATAAACTGACAATTAATTTTCATGTGATCTTAGCGTATGGAGTAAGCATCCTTGCAGTTTCTGATAATCTGATCAGTAACGTAAAATACAAAGTTGAGGAATTTACAGGAATCGAAGTAGAAAAAGTGAACATCTTTGTTGAAGGTGTTAGAGTGATTGATTAAGGAGGACTAGCTGTGACTAATACAATCGACGCTAAGATGCTTGCAAAAATGTTCTTAGCTGGAGCCAAGAATCTGGAATCCAAAAAGGAATGGATCAATGAACTGAATGTTTTTCCCGTACCTGATGGAGATACCGGAACAAATATGACTTTAACGATCATGTCCGCTGCAAAGGATGTTGCGGCAATGGAAAATCCGGATATGCTTTCTCTCTGTAAGGCAATCTCATCCGGTTCTCTGCGTGGAGCGAGAGGAAACTCAGGAGTAATTTTATCCCAGTTGTTCCGAGGCTTTACCAAGTCAATCCGTGAAAAGGACACACTTGACGTTCCTGTTTTGGCAGATGCTTTTGAAAAAGCAGTGGAAACGGCCTATAAGGCTGTTATGAAGCCTAAGGAGGGCACGATCCTTACGGTAGCCAAGGGAGTTTATACAAGAGCAAGAGAGCTTGCAGAGGATGGATGCACTGATCTGACCCTTTTCCTGGAGGAAGTGATTAAGCACGGCGATGTTGTCTTAGAGCAGACTCCGGAACTGCTTCCGGTTTTAAAGCAGGCAGGTGTAGTGGATTCCGGCGGACAGGGACTGATGCAGGTACTGAAAGGCGCCTATGATGCTTTCCTTGGGAAGGAAATCGATTATACCATTGCGGAAACGCCTGCAAAGGAGCCTTCCAAGGATAAGGAGCCGGTTGAAGCGGATATTAAATTTGGCTATTGTACAGAATTTATTATTATGCTGAATCGCAACTTTAACATTAAAAATGAGATGGATTTCAAGGCATATCTGGAATCCATAGGTGATTCCATCGTTGTTGTAGCGGATGAAGATGTGGTAAAGGTACATGTACATACCAACGATCCCGGACTTGCTATTCAGAGAGCGTTGAAGTATGGTGCTCTTTCTAATATGAAGATCGACAATATGCGTCTGGAACATCAGGAAAAACTGTTCAAAGAAAGCCAGATAAAGGAAGCAGCGCAGCAGGAAGAAAAAATGCCTCATAAAGAGGTGGCTTTTGTGGCCGTATCCGTAGGGGAAGGCATTAATGAAATCTTTAAGGGCCTCGGAGTTGATTATATCATCGAAGGCGGCCAGACCATGAACCCCAGTACGGAAGATATGCTTAACGCCATTGAAAAGGTAAATGCAGACACGATTTTTATCCTGCCTAACAATAAAAATATCATTATGGCTGCAAATCAGGCACAGGCCATGACAGAAGATAAAAAGATCATTGTGATCCCTACCAAAACAGTTCCGCAGGGTATCACTGCAGTGATCAATTATGTACCGGATATGTCTCCGGAGGAAAATGCTGAAAACATGGCCAGAGAGATCGGCAATGTGAAAACAGGCCAGGTTACCTATGCTGTCCGAGATACCATGATCGACGATAAAGAGATCAAACAGGGCGATTATATGGGAATTGGCGATGCGGGGATCCTTTCTGTGGGCAGCGAGGTAGATGATACCGCATATGATATGATCCGGGAGATGATGGAAGAGGATCTGGAGCTGATCAGCCTTTATTATGGCGCTGATGTTACGGAAGAAAAAGCGCAGGCCTTAAAGGCAAGGATCGAAGAAGCATATCCCGACAGTGATATTGAACTGCAATATGGCGGCCAGCCGATTTATTACTATATTGTTTCCATCGAATAAAATATTTACAATTAAATAAATAGCTTGTAACAAAAAGGACGGTATGACCGTCCTTTTTGCGTAAAAGGAAATGTAGAAAAGAATGCTACATGTTGCAGTAATGAGGAATGGCATATGAAAGCTTCAGACGACATAATGTCACTAAAAGGGATCGGAGAAAAAACTGCAAAACTATTTCATAAGGTTGGGATTTATGAAATCTGGCAGCTCATCGAATATTACCCCAGGGATTATCAGTCCTTTTCAAAGCCTGTACACTTAAGGGATGCGAAGGACGGGGAAGAGATTACGGCAATGCTGACCCTGACAACAGATTTTTCCTTTAGAAAAGTGAAAAATCTCACCCTTGGAACCGGGAAGGCAACAGATGGCGAAGATCTGATAACGCTTACTTATTTTAACGCCCCTTTCTTGAAAAGCAAATTAAAAAAAGGGTGCTCTTATTTGTTCAGGGGAAAACTTCGCAGACAAAAGGAACAATTTCATATGGATCAGCCGCAGATATTTACCTGTGAGGAGTATGAAGCCAAAATGGATCATCTGCAGCCCTGTTACAGGCTCACCAAAGGGCTTACGGACCATATGGTTGAGAAAGCGGTAAAACAGGCTTTTTCCTATTATGATACAGAAGAATTCCTGCCGGAAAGGCTCCGGCAGGAATATAAACTGTTCTCACCTGCAGAGGCCAGATGGAAAATCCACTTTCCAAAATCCATGGAGGAAATGTTAAAGGCCAGAAACCGGCTGGTATTTGAGGAATTCTTTCTTTTTCTGATACAGATCAGGCAGATGAAAGATTACAATGATGCATTGGAAACAGAGTATCCCATGATAGAAACAGCACTGCCCGAACGGGTTATCGAGGCCTTGCCTTATCAGCTTACATCAGCGCAGCAGAGGGTCTGGCAGGAGATCAAGCAGGATCTGACAAGCGGAAAATGCATGAACAGGCTGATCCAGGGAGATGTTGGCTCCGGGAAAACAATTCTTGCTTTTCTGGCCCTTCTTCTTACTGTGACAAACGGATATCAGGGGGCTATGATGGCGCCTACGGAAATTCTGGCTACGCAGCATTTTGAGCAGCTATGCGAGCTTACCCGTAAATATGATCTGCCGTTAAAGCCTGTGCTTTTGACAGGCTCCCTTGGAAGCGCAGCTAAAAAAGAGGTCTATGCGCAGATTGAGCAGGGAAAAGTGAATGTGATCATCGGAACCCATGCACTGATCCAGGAAAAGGTCATGTATCAGAAGCTGGGACTTGTTATTACAGACGAGCAGCATCGCTTCGGAGTAAGACAAAGGGAAATCCTTGGTGAAAAAGGGGGAGCAGCGCATGTGCTTGTAATGAGTGCGACGCCTATCCCGAGAACTTTGGCCATCATCCTGTACGGTGATCTGCATCTTTCGGCGGTGGATGAACTGCCGGCAGGAAGAATGCCTATCAAAAACTGTGTGGTAGGAACGTCCTATCGTCCTAAAGCCTATACTTTTATTTTCGACCAGGTACGGCTCGGAAGGCAGGCTTATGTGATCTGTCCTATGGTAGAGCCCAGCGAGAACGATACGCTGGAGCTGCAAAATGTGGAGGATTACGGGAAAATGCTGCGGACAAAGCTTCCGAAGGATATCCGCGTGGAAATTCTGCATGGAAAAATGAAGGCTGCAGACAAAAAAAGAATCATGGAAGCCTTTGGCAGAGGAGATATTGATGTTCTTGTTTCCACCACTGTAATTGAAGTGGGGATCAACGTGCCAAACGCAACGGTAATGATGGTGGAAAACGCAGAACGCTTTGGCCTGGCGCAGCTTCATCAGCTCCGAGGAAGGATCGGCAGGGGAAAAGAACAGTCCTACTGTATTTTTATCAACTGTTCTGAAAAAAAACAGTCCCAGGACAGATTGCAGATCCTAAACCGCTCCAATGATGGATTTCGGATTGCAGAGGAAGATTTAAAGCTAAGGGGGCCGGGAGATCTTTTTGGGATACGGCAGAGTGGAGCCATGGAATTTAAGGTGGCAGATATTTATCAGGATGCCGGATTGCTTTCAAAGATAAGCAGCCTGGTAGATGAACTCCTTTCGCAGGATCATGAGCTGGAACAAGCGGAAAATGAAGCCCTGAAAAACTATTTAAGTGAACAGGGAAAACGAAAATTGATTGACTTTCGATCAATCTGACAGTAAGATATACTTGTGTGTTTTTCCTGTTATCTACAGGTAAATATACAAGATATTGTATATGTGTAAATAAGATACGGGAAGGATACGGTGAAAAAATGAAACAGAAAATTGCGGTTGTTACAGACTCAAACAGTGGTATTACCCAAAGGCAGGCTGCGGAATATGGAGTTCATGTTCTGCCTATGCCATTTATGATAGACGACGAAACCTTTTATGAGGATATTAATCTGGATCAAAAAGGGTTTTATGAAAAGCTGGAGGGCGGCGCTGATGTTGTGACCAGCCAGCCTTCGCCTGATAGTGTGCTGACCTTATGGGAAAAGCTTTTAAAGGATTATGATGAGATCGTTCATATTCCAATGAGCAGCGGGCTGTCCGGCTCCTGCCAGAGTGCGGTCATGCTTGCAAGGGACTTTGGCGGAAAAGTACAGGTGGTAAATAATCAAAGAATATCTGTGACCCAAAGGCAGTCTGTTTTGGATGCAAAGCTCCTTGCGGAAAAAGGGGAAAGCGCAGCAAGGATCAAGGAAATCTTAGAGCAGGACAAGTTTAATTCCAGCATTTATATTATGCTGGATACCCTGTATTATTTAAAAAAGGGCGGAAGGATCACACCGGC
>FR894558.1:215041-217890 GCA_000436115.1 Firmicutes bacterium CAG:534
AAAACAGATTATGATAAATGCCATCCGGAATGATATGGAAACACGTTTTGGAGGGGCCAGAGCAGATAATATATGGCTGCAGGTAGCCTATACCAAGGATGATAAGGCTGCAGAACTGTTTGCTGAGGAACTAAAGGAGCGCTTTGGAGAATTTGACATGGTATGCAATCCCCTGTCTTTAAGTGTGGCCTGCCATATCGGACCTGGGGCATTAGCTGTGGCCTGCTGTAAGAAATTAAAATAGCGGAGCAAAAAGAAAGAGGTAAGGTTTTCATGGCAAAAGAGGTAGTTTATGATGCCTCCAGCATTATGGTGCTTGAGGGGCTGGAAGCGGTAAGAAGAAGGCCCGGAATGTATATCGGCAGCGTTTCGACCAAGGGCTTAAATCACTTGATCTATGAGATTGTAGATAACGCTGTGGATGAGCATCTTGCCGGATATTGTGACACCATAAAAGTCACATTGGAGGCAGACGGATCGGCTACCATCGAGGATAATGGACGAGGAATTCCGGTAGGAATGCATGAAAAAGGCATCAGCGCAGAGAGGCTGGTGTTTACAACTCTGCATGCAGGCGGTAAATTTGATGATTCCGCCTATAAGACAAGCGGCGGACTTCACGGAGTAGGTTCCTCTGTAGTCAACGCATTGTCAACTCATTTAACCGTCAGGGTAAAGCATGACGGAAATCTGTATGAGGATAAATACGAAAGAGGAAATCCCATTGTTCCCTTACAAAACGGACTTCTTCCTGTGATTGGAAAAGCAAGAGGCAGCGGAACCATTATCAATTTCCTGCCGGATGATACGATCTTTGACAGAACAAGATTTAAGGAAGATGAGATTAAAAGCCGTATGCATGAAACGGCGTATTTAAATCCCAGGCTTACCATCTTTTTTGAGGACAAGCGGAAGGAAGAACCTGAAAAGATCACTTACCATGAACCGGACGGACTGGTAGGCTTTATCAAGGATTTGAATAAATCAGCTGAAAATGTGTGCGATATTATATACTTCCAGGGGGAAAGTGAAGGGATTTCCGTGGAAGGGGCATTTCAGTACTGCAACGAATTCCATGAAAACGTCCTTGGCTTCTGCAATAATATTTATAATGCAGAGGGCGGGACTCATTTAACCGGCTTTAAAACCGCATTTACGAATATCATTAACAATTACGCAAGGGAACTGAACATCTTAAAGGATAAGGATGCTAATTTTACAGGTGCAGATGTGCGTAACGGCATGACTGCAGTAATCTCGATCAAGCACCCGGATCCAAGATTTGAGGGCCAGACAAAAACAAAGCTGGATAACCAGGATGCGGCAAAGGTTGTTTCAAAGATCACAAACGAGGAACTGGTCCGCTATTTTGACCGAAATCTTGAAACCCTGAAAAATGTGATTGGCTGTGCAGAAAAAGCAGCTAAGATCCGTAAAACAGAGGAAAAAGCCAAAACTAACATGCTCACCAAGCAGAAGTTTTCTTTTGACTCTAACGGGAAGCTGGCAAACTGCGAGTCACGAGACGCCTCGAAATGTGAAATTTTTATTGTAGAGGGAGATTCTGCGGGAGGCAGTGCCAAAACAGCCAGAAACCGCGCATACCAGGCGATTCTTCCGATCCGCGGAAAAATCCTGAACGTAGAGAAAGCAAGCATTGACAAGGTTCTTGCAAATGCTGAGATCAAAACAATGATCAATGCTTTTGGCTGCGGATTTTCTGAAGGATACGGAAATGATTTTGATATTACAAAGCTGCGCTATGATAAGATCATTATCATGGCGGATGCGGATGTGGACGGCGCACATATTTCCACGCTTCTTCTTACGCTTTTTTATCGTTTTATGCCGGAGCTGATTTTTGAAGGCCACGTTTATATTGCAATGCCGCCTCTTTATAAGGCAATGCCAAGCAAGGGGGCTGAAGAATACCTTTATGATGACAAAGCCCTGGAGCAGTACCGCAAAAGACATAAGGGACCTTTCACCCTGCAAAGATATAAGGGTCTTGGAGAAATGGATGCCAGTCAGCTATGGGATACAACCTTAAACCCGGAAACCAGGATCTTAAAGCAGGTAGAAATTGAAGATGCCAGGATGGCGTCCGAGATCACGGAAATGCTGATGGGGACTGAAGTCCCGCCCAGAAAAGCATTTATCTATGAGCATGCAACAGATGCAGAGCTGGATGTATAGGAGCAGAGCAGATGGAAGAAAAGATCATTAAAACAGAGTATTCGGAAGTGATGCAGAAGTCCTATATTGACTATGCAATGAGTGTTATTATCGCAAGAGCCCTGCCGGATGCAAGGGATGGCCTGAAACCGGTACAGAGAAGAGTCCTGTATGATATGCATGAACTGGGAATACGTTACGACAGGCCTTACCGTAAAAGTGCGCGTATCGTAGGAGATACCATGGGTAAGTATCATCCTCACGGGGACAGTTCTATTTATGACGCCCTTGTGGTCATGAGCCAGGATTTTAAAAAGGGAATGCCGCTTGTGGACGGACATGGTAATTTCGGAAATATCGAAGGGGATGGTGCGGCTGCAATGCGTTATACCGAGGCGCGGTTGCAGAAGGTGACCCAGGAAGCATTTCTTTCCGATCTGGATAAGGACGTGGTAGACTTTATCCCCAACTTTGACGAAACAGAGAAGGAGCCCTCTGTTCTTCCAGTTAAATTTCCCAATCTGCTCGTAAATGGCTCGGAAGGAATTGCGGTAGGAATGGCAACCAGCATTCCGCCCCATAATCTTTCCGAAGTGCTGGATGCCATGAAGGCATATATGCTGGATGAGAGCCTTGGAACCAGGGAACTGATGAGATATATAAAGGGCCCCGAT
>FR894558.1:217921-276108 GCA_000436115.1 Firmicutes bacterium CAG:534
GGGGAATTGTTACAAACAAGGATGAGCTTTTAGAAATCTACGAAACCGGAACGGGAAAAATAAAGATCAGAGGAAAGGTCGAGATCGAAAAAGGCAAGGCCGGGAAAAATAATGTGGTGATCAGCCAGATCCCCTATCCCATGATCGGAGCCAATATTGCAAAATTTCTCATGGATGTTGCAGCTTTGTCAGAAAGCAAAAAAACACAGGACATCGTTGACATTTCCAATCAGTCATCCAAAGAGGGCATCCGCATCGTCATTGAACTGAAAAAAGATGCAGATGTGGATAATTTCATTAATATGCTCTACAAGAAGACCCGGTTAGAGGACAGCTTTGGCGTAAATATGCTGGCCATAGCAGACGGAAGACCGGAGGTCATGAGCCTGCGCGACATTATTAAGTGCAACGTGGATTTCCAGTATGAAACCGCAACCAGAAAGTATACCACCCTTTTGGCAAAAGAGAGGGAAAAGAAAGAAATCCAGGAAGGGCTTATTAAAGCCTGTAATGTGATAGATCTGATTATTGAAATCCTGAGAGGCTCCCGGGACAGGGCTATGGCAAAAGCCTGTCTGGTAGAGGGAAAAACAGAAGGGATCAGGTTCCGCTCAAGAGAATCGAAAATTATGGCTGCCCAGCTTCAGTTTACAGAAAAACAGGCTAACGCCATTTTGGAGATGCGGCTGTATAAGCTGATCGGATTGGAGTTAGAGGCACTGATCAATGAGCATGAAGAAACCATGGCAAACATCTATCGGTATGAAGATATTCTGGATCGAAAAGACGCCATGGCCCAGGTCATTATCAATGAACTGGAAGAGATCAGAAGACAATTTGGCGTTGAGAGAAAAACAGTAATTGAAAATGTGGCAGAAGCTGTTTATGTAGAAAAGAAGATCGAGGAAATGGATCTTGTTTTCCTGATGGATCGCTTTGGATACGCAAGGACGATCGATACGGCAACCTATGAAAGAAACAAAGAAGCGGCGGATAGTGAAAACCGCTTTGCATTTATCTGTAAAAATACCGGAAAGATCTGCCTTTTTACCAATACAGGGCAGCTTCATACCGTAAAGGTTTCGGATCTTCCTCTTGGAAAATTCAGAGACAAAGGGATCCCCATTGATAATATCAGCAATTACAGTGGAGAAAAGGAAAGAGTCATTGCGGCAGTAAGCCAGACCAGCCTGAATCTTTACCGGATGCTATTTGTGACAGGGCAGGCTATGCTGAAAATTGTTGACGGAGGAGAGTTTGATGTAGCAAAGCGTACTGTGGCTGCAACCAAGCTTTCCGAAGGAGATGAAGTAGTTTCCGTTATGCCTCTTCTTGGCCAGCAGCAGATCGTTCTTCAGACCAAAGAAGGATATTTCCTGAAGTTTGATATAGAAGAGATCCCGGAAAAGAAAAAAACAGCAGTAGGAGTCAGAGGAATGAAGCTTGGCGCAAAGGACCAGGTTGACCAGGCCTACTATCTTACAAGTGGTGTTCCTTCTGTCATTTCCTATCATGATAAGGAGCTGGATCTGCAGAAAATGAAAACAGCAAAGCGTGATGGAAAGGGAACAAAAATCAGGGTGTAATCTCCAAAGGAAGGAAGGGAAATCGTGATGCGCGTAATCGCAGGCACTGCAAGAAGTTTGCGGCTTAAGACGCCGGAGGGACTTGATACCAGACCTACAACAGACCGGATCAAGGAAACCTTATTTAACATGATACAGGGGGAAATTCCGGGATGTATCTTTTTGGATCTGTTTGCCGGAAGTGGAGGAATTGGAATTGAAGCGCTGAGCCGCGGGGCTTCCCATGCTTATTTCGTGGAAAATGACAGTAAAGCGGCTGCATGTATTTCTGATAATATCGTCTTTACAAAGTTTACGGAGAGTGCTACACTGCTGAAACAGGATGTTTTTGCAGCTCTGTATTCCATTCACGAAAAGGAAGCGGATGTGATCTTTATGGATCCGCCCTATGCAGCAGGGATAGAACCGGCGCTTTTTAAAGCTCTTTCCCAGCAAAGCTATGTGACGGAGCATACCCTTTTGATTCTGGAGGCTGCAAAGGATAAGAAGCTTGATTTTGCGAAAGAGGCGGGCTTTTCCCTTGTAAAGGAAAAACTGTATAAAACCAATAAACATGTTTTCTTCCGGAAACAATCATCCTCAGAAAGCTGATTAAAAGGAGTAAATTTCATGAAAGCAGCAATTTATCCGGGAAGCTTTGATCCGGTCACATATGGACACCTGGATGTGATCAAAAGAGCGTCACAGATTTTTGACGAATTAACGGTAAGCGTACTGAATAATAAACTAAAGACACCGTTGTTTTCTGTAGAGGAACGTGTTAAGATATTACAGGAGGCTGTGAAAGATTATCCCAATGTAAAGGTGGAATTTTTCAGCGGGCTTCTCGTAGATTATGCCAGGGAAAAAAATGTCCATGTTGTGATCAGAGGACTTCGTGCCATCACAGATTTTGAATATGAACTTCAGAATGCGCAGACAAATGCAAAGCTTTCCAAAGGAGCGGTAGATACCATTTTTCTGACTACCAGTCTGGAATATGCTTATCTCAGTTCTTCAAGCGTTAAGGAGATCGCAAGCTTCGGAGGGGATATTTCTGTTTGTGTGCCGGAGTTTGTTGCCAAACTGGTCTATGAAAAGTATGGCCTTACAGGATGTAACAGGAAAGAATAATAGGGGGAAGCACATGAGCAGCAGAATTGAACAGTTGATTGATGAGATAGAGGCTTATATTGACGGATGCAAATATCAGCCCCTTTCCAATACAAAGATCATTGTCAATAAAGAAGAGATCGACGAGCTTTTGCGGGAACTCAGGATGAAAACGCCGGATGAGATCAAGCGCTACCAGAAGATCATCAGCAATAAAGAGGCGATTTTAAGTGATGCCAGGGCAAAAGCAGAGGCGCTGATCAATGAAGCTACCATTCATACCAATGAGCTGATCAGCGAGCATGAGATCTATCAGCAGGCCTACGCCCAGGCTACTACTGTAGTAAAGCAGGCCAGCCAGCAGGCGCAGGAAATCCTGGATAATGCCACCATAGAAGCAAATAACATGCGGGCGGCGGCTATGCAGTATACAGATGAGATCCTTGCCAATATAGAAAATCTGCTAAATCAGACCATGCAGACCACGGCCGGACATTATGAAAGCTTTATGGCTGCCCTGAATCAGTATAATGATGTGGTAAATGCAAACCGAATAGAATTAAATCCACCGGAAGCAGATGAATTTACGGGAACCGCGGATATGACAGCGACAGGAGATTTGTCATCCGTCGCCGCTGCCACTGCCAAAAGCACCGGAGGAGACGATTTAAATCTTGATCTGATATCAAAGTAAGTATAGTGGCCGGCGCCTTTCGGGGAGCCGGTTTTCTAGTAGGAGAAAAGCATGATAATGAACAGAAAAAAGAGCCTGGTTCTTCTTTTGGGACTCCTCCTTTCAGCAATGGTATGGGTCGGTTTGGCACAGAAGGCAAAAGCCCAGGAGCCCATCGTGATCGTGATCGATCCGGGACATGGCGGAGAGAACAGAGGCGGCGAATATGAGCAGTATGTTGAAAAAGAAATGAACCCCATTGTTGCAGCTGCCATGAAGGAAGAACTGGAAAAGTACGAAAATGTAACAGTATATCTGACCCATGAACAGGATGTTGATATGAGCATAAAAGACAGAGTCCTTTTTGCAAAAGAAAAAGAGGCTGATTTTTTGTTCTGCCTCCATTTTAACATGTCGGTCAATCATAATCTGTTTGGCGCAGAGGTATGGGTGCCTGCAACCGGAGAATATTATGCAAAGGGAAGATCCTTTGCGGAGATCGAGATGGAAGCTTTTCGGGAACTGGGATTGTATTCCAGAGGAATTAAAACCAGACTAAACGATCAGGGGGAAAATTACTACGGTATCCTGCGTTATGGCACGCAATATGATGTGAACACGGTACTGATCGAACATTGCCATCTGGATCAGGTAAATGATCAGCCCTTTTACCAAAAAGGAGAGGAACAGCTGCGCGAATTCGGAATTATGGACGCAACTGCTGTTGCAAAATACTTTCATTTAAAATCAGAAATCCTGGGAGTGGATTATAGCGATTACCCGGTTCCCGAAACAAAAGTGCCGGAAACCATTGTGCGTCCTGACATGACGGAGCCTGAAACCTGCCAGATAAAGGTTACGGATATAAATGAAGAGAAGGGGGAGGTAACTATCGAGATCAGCGCAGAGGATTCGGACAGTTATATCCTGTATTACGATTACAGTCTGGACGTTGGACAAAGCTTTTCCGAACTGCAGCCGTGGCCTATGGGTGAAAAAATCGGAACCTCTCTGGATCATTGCAGCTTTACGGTAAGCGTTCCTTATGAGGAAGAGACCTCTATTGTGGTAAACGCTTATAACGGTTATGATCTGTTCACACGGAGTAATGTGGTTTTTCTGCAGGCGCTTCCTGATCCGGAAAAGGAAGCGCTGAAACAGAAAGAACTTAAGGAGCAGGAAAGACGAAAAGCACAGGAAAGCTATGAGGAAATCCATTATGATGATACAACGCTTGCCGAAACAAAGGAAGCTTCTCCTGATCGGTGGCGTGTCGCAGCCGTGATTGTGCTCATTCTTCTTTGCATGATTTTTGTTACGCTTTTTATGGCAGCCAGGATAGAAAAGCTGCTAAGACATAAAAGAAAAAAGTAAATACTGTAAGGATCAGCTTATGCTTTACATATTCTGTAAGAGAAAGATCCGTACCGCCAAGCATGGATCCGGTCTGAGCAATGCAGGACAGTCCCCCAAAGGGAAGGATGGTCAGAACAAAAAGCGGAAGCTTGCTGCCACAGAGGGAAATGCCCCCTGTGATCTCCAGGAGGCAGCATAAACAGGCAAATAAAGTGTTTTGCCGGGAAACCGGCATGGGTATATGGAAAACGGCTAATTGGGGAAGGATAAACAGCAAATTAAACAGGATCATATATCCCCCAAGCTTTGTGATATTTTGAAGGGATTGGTCAATGGCAGCTTCCAGGCTTAAAAGAAAGCATGCCGGGGAAGCGGAAGGGCTGTTTTCCTGACCTGAATCGGAATAAGATGGCAGCTTCCGGTAACGGCTGTAACGTAAAACAAGACCGTAAATAAGCGGAAGCAGATACATGATGCCGAAGGGAAGAAGCCTGCGGCGGCTTCCAATAGTGGGAAGCGCAAAGCTTAAAAAATAGACCGGGCCGATATTGTTGCAAAAAGCAAGCAAAAAGGAAGCTTCCTCCTTAGAGATCTTCTGCGTGCGGTAAAGCTCTGCCGCAGTATGGGCGCCCATGGGAAATCCACACAAAAAGCCGATTACCATGCCATAAACAAGAGGCGGCCGTACCTGATAAAGCTTTCCCAGAAGGGGAGTAAGAGGACGGGCAAAAAGAGAAATCAGATTCATACGGATAATGATGCCGGAAAGAACCATAAAGGGAAACAGAGCCGGGATCATTTTTGTAAACCACAACTGAAGTCCCTGAAGGGAAAGGGACAGACACTGAGAGGGAAAGGACAAGATCACAGCTGTTAAAAGAAGCGCCCCAAGGCAGATACTATATCGGAACCATTTTCTTTTCATAAAACACCTTTTAGCAGAAGCGGTCAATAATGTATATGAGAATCGACAAGCTGTTATGCGAACTGAACCTCGGAACCAGAAGCCAGATCAAGGAGCAGATCAGAAAAGGGCAGGTATCTGTAAACGGAAAGATCCAAAAGGATCCGGGAACAAAAGTAGATGAAAAGAATGACGTGATCCTTTTAAACGGAAAAAGGATCCTGTATAAGCCTTATGTATATTATCTTCTGCATAAGCCTAAGGGGTGCATTACCGCTACCAGAGATCCAAAGGAACAGACTGTCATGGACGTCTTTTGTAACAGCATCAGGTCGAAGCAGGAAGGAGAGCTTTCCGGGATCCCCATAAGGGATCTTTTTCCGGTGGGCAGGCTGGATAAGGATACTACGGGCCTGCTTCTGATCACCAATGACGGAGAGCTTGCCCATAAACTGCTTTCACCGGCTCACCACGTTGAAAAAACCTATTTTGTCTGTGTGGATAAAGAGCTCACAGAGGAAGCAGTCAAAAAACTGACAGAGGGCGTAGACATCGGCGAAAAAAAGAGGACACGCCCCGCCAGGATTGAAGTTCAAAATGAAAAAAATTGCCTGATCACCATTACGGAGGGGAAATATCATCAGGTGAAGCGGATGTTTCAGGCAGTGGGCTGTCAGGTTGTTTCCCTTCACAGGCTTTCTATGGGAGGACTGTCCCTGCCGGAGGATCTTAAGGAAGGACAGGCTCGGGAGCTTGACGATGCAGCGCTTCAAAGTCTTTTGGACCTCAGGTAGTTTTTGAAGAGAAAATATGTTATGATAAACAGCGGAGGTTTTACCATGTTTCGTGATGTGGAAGCGGTCATTTTTGATCTGGATGGCTCACTTGTTGATTCTATGTGGATCTGGCGTGATATTGACATTGAATATTTGGGAAGATACGGAATTGTGCTGCCGGATGAGCTTCAGAGTGAAATTGAAGGGATGAGCTTTTCAGAAACTGCCTGCTATTTTAAAGAGCGCTTTCAAATACCGGATGAGATTGAAAAAATCAAAGCAGACTGGAATGAAATGGCTTTTGATAAATATACCCATCAGGTACCTCTGAAAAAAGGGGCAGGTTCTTTTTTGAAGGAGTGCAGAAAGAGAGGCATCCATCTGGCCATTGCGACCAGCAATTCCAGACAGCTTGTCACAAGCGTTACACAGGTTCACGGTATTTTTGACTACTTTGACGGGATTGTAACAGGATGTGATGTTGCAAAAGGAAAGCCTGCGCCGGATGTGTACCTTGAGGCTGCCAGGATCTGCGGGGTGTTGCCGGAGCACTGTATGGTATTTGAGGATATTGTTCCCGGAATACAGGCCGGAAAGGCGGCCGGAATGAGCGTCTGTGCTGTACAGGATGACTATTCCATGCACCAGGAAAAGGAAAAGCGCCTTCTGGCAGATTTTTATATTAAGGATTATGAAGAACTTCTAAAACAGCTTGAAGAAACAAACTGGAAATAAAGTATATAGGTTTTGATACTGGAAAGATGGAGATGGAAATGAAGAAGAAAAAAGGAGAATATGGTTCACTTAAATACAGAAGGAAGCTTGTGATCTTACGCACGATCCTTTATTTCGCCCTTTCCCTTGCAATTTTTGCTGCCGGGTACCTGACCACACATGACCGCAAAAATCTGCTTACCGTAGTTGCAGTTCTGGGGCTCCTTCCGGCCAGCAAAAGCCTGGTCAATATGATCATGTTCTTAAAGGCAAAAGGCTGCAGTCAGAATGCTTTTGCAGCGATCAGCCCCTTTGATCAGCATTTGTTCCCTCAGTATGATCTTTATATTACTTCCTATCAGAAGAATTTTGACATCAGCCACATGGTGGTAAAGGATCAGCTTCTTTTGGGCTATACGGAAGATTCGAAATGCGATCTTGCCGCCTGTAAGGAATTTTTAAGCACAGCCTGCAAGCAGGGCGGCGTTAAGGACGTTTCGGTTACGATCACCAATCAGCTGAATACCTATTGTGATTTTTTGAAAAATTTAAGTGAAAAGGAAGCAGCGCCGGAAACGGAAAAGGAAAAGCAGGTCAAAAGCATCTTAATGGATATTGCTTTGTAAAAGCAGAAAGGAAAACAGATGCAGCAGATTATCATTCAAAAAAATGAGGCCGGACAGAGGCTGGATAAATTTCTGCAAAAATATATGCCACTGGCGCCTGTTTCTTTCTTTTACAAAATGCTTCGGAAGAAAAATATTACCCTTAACGGAAAAAAAGCAGAGGGCAGGGAAAAGCTTATAGAAAATGATTGTATCTGCCTGTTTTTGTCAGAAGAAACCATTGGGACGTTCAGGGAAAAGCATTCTTCTGTTTCAGAATATGAACAGGCTTTCCATAAACTCAGGGGAATTCAGATCCTGTATGAGGATCCCAATATCCTGGTCATGAACAAGCCTGCCGGAATTCTTTCCCAGAAAGCACAGCCGGAGGATCTTTCTGTCAATGAATGGCTGATCGGTTATCTGCTTTCGGAACATCAGATAACAGAAAAGGAACTGGAAACCTATAAGCCGTCTGTCTGCAACCGGCTTGACAGAAACACGATAGGACTTATCATAGGAGCAAAGACGCTTGCTGGAAGCCAGAAAATGAGCGCCTTTATCAGAGAAAGAAAAGTCAGAAAATTTTATCAGGCGTTTGTGGACGGAAAGCTGGAGGACTCAGATACTATTCAGGGATATCTACATAAGGATCCCAAGGAAAATAAGGTTTATATTGACAGGAATCCTTTAAAGGGGGATCCTATTGAAACCAGATACAGACCCCTTAAGAGCTACGGGGACAAAACACTGCTTGAAATTGAACTGATTACCGGAAAGCCTCATCAGATCCGCGCCCATCTTTCCAGCATTGGGCATCCGATCCTGGGCGATCCCAAATATGGCAGCAAAGCCGCAAACGAAATCTATAAGAAGAAATATGGGCTGAGAAGCCAGCTGCTTTATGCCTGCAGAATTGAATTCGGCAGGGAAGAAGAGCTTTTTGAGGAGCTGCGCGGACGGATCATCTGCGCACCTGTTCCCGAAATCTTTACAAAGCTGATGCCCTAAAGCCGATCATGCCAGGATCTATAGAAGGAGAAGAGTATGGCAACCTGGAATTCCAGAGGGCTGAGAGGTTCCACCTTGGAGGATCTGATCAACCGGACAAATGAAAAATATCAGGAAAACGGGCTGGCGCTGATCCAAAAAATTCCTACCCCGATTACCCCGATCAAGATAGATAAGTCAACCAGACACATTACCCTTGCCTATTTTGAACAGAAAAGCACTGTCGATTATATTGGAAGCGTGCAGGGGATCCCCGTATGCTTTGACGCCAAGGAATGTGCTGTGGACCGCTTTGCACTGCAGAATATCCATCCTCATCAGGTGGCGTTTATGGAACAGTTTGAAAGGCAAAAGGGAGTTTCCTTTTTTCTGATTTATTTTTCTGCCCGAGATGAATTTTATTATCTTCCCTTTGCCCTTTTTAAATTCTTCTGGGATCGTGCCCAGCAGGGCGGGAGAAAGAGCTTTCTCCATGAAGAACTGAATCCGGAATATATTATGCCAAAAAAACACGGAGTGTTTGTCCCATATCTGGATATGCTGCAAAAAGATCTGGAGGAAAGAGAAGCGGTTTCGGAAGAGGTTTGACAAAAAAACTTCCTTCCTGTATACTAACAATGTTTTTATATGCTAATTTGCTACCATGGTAGCACTTTAAAGTGCTAAATCAAAAGTGAAAAGGTGATACACAATGAACAGACAGTTACTTCACACTCCGGAAGGAGTAAGGGATATTTACGGCAAAGAATATGCCAATAAGCTTTCTGCGGAAAAAAAGATCCAAAAACAGCTTAATTTATACGGGTATCAGGATATCCAAACCCCAACCTTTGAATTCTTTGATGTTTTTTCCAAGGAGATCGGCACGACCCCTTCTAAGGAACTATATAAATTTTTTGACAAGGAGGGAAATACCCTGGTTCTGCGCCCGGATTTTACGCCATCCATGGCAAGGTGCGCAGCAAAGTACTTTATGGATGAAAATGTTCCGATCCGTTTCTGCTATTTAGGCAATACCTTCACCAATACCAGCAATCTTCAGGGAAAGCTTAAGGAAGTAACCCAGATGGGGGCGGAGCTGATCGGTGACGGAAGCGTTGAAGCCGATGGGGAGATGATCGCCATGATGGTGGAGGCTCTGCTTCAGACGGGACTTTCAGATTTTCAGGTCAGCATCGGAGAGGTAGAATATTTTAAGGGGATCTGCCGGATGGCAGGTCTGTCTGAGGATACGGAAAAGGAACTCCGGGAACTGATTTCCGGTAAAAATTTATTTGGCGCGGAAGAATTTCTGGCCAATCGGCAGGTAGACCCGGAATGCGTGAAACTGCTTCTTGGGATCACAGACTGCTTCGGGGATGTTAACGTACTGAAAAAGGCTGAAGAAACAGCCCCGAACGAAATGGCGGCTGGAGCGGTGAAACGGCTTTTGAAGCTGTATCATGTGCTGTGCCAGTATGGCGTAGAGAAATATGTTTCCTTTGATCTAGGGATGCTCAGCAAATATAATTATTATACCGGCGTGATCTTCAAGGTATTTACTTATGGAGTGGGAGATGCCATTGCAAAGGGCGGGCGGTATGATAAGCTGCTCGGATATTTCGGAAAGAACGCACCGGCCATCGGCTTTGTAGTAGTGGTGGATGACCTTCTGTGCGCACTGGAAAGATGCGGAAAGAAGCCCGAAAAGGAAAAAGATATCCAAACGCTTACCTACAGGCCGGATGAGTATGAAAGCATACTGATGCAGGCAAAGGGGCTTAGAGAGCAGGGCGTTTGCGTAGCCCTTGTACCGGAAAGCAGCGAGGTGTAAAATGAGTGAAGAAAGATATCTGACGTTTGCCCTTGGAAAAGGCAGACTGGCAAATAAGACCATGGAGCTTTTGGAGCAGCTTGGAATTACCTGTGAGGAAATGAAGGATAAGAGTTCCCGGAAACTGATCTTTGTGGATGAGGAGCATAAGCTGCGTTTTTTTCTTGCGAAAGGGCCGGATGTTCCAACTTATGTAGAATATGGCGCGGCTGACATTGGGGTTGTGGGAAAAGACACGATCCTGGAAGAAAACAGACGGGCATATGAAGTTTTAGATCTTGGCTTTGGCAAGTGCAGGATGTGTGTATGCGGCCCGGAAAGCGCAAGAGAGCTTTTACAGCACCATGAGAGGATCCGTGTTGCCAGCAAGTATCCGGTCATTGCAAAGGATTATTTCTATAACAAAAAGCATCAGACCGTAGATATTATTAAACTGAACGGCTCTGTAGAATTAGGCCCCATTGTGGGATTGTCTGATGTAATTGTAGATATTGTGGAAACAGGTTCTACACTGCATGAAAACGGGCTTGTGGTACTGGAGGAGATTTGTCCCCTGTCAGCAAGAATGATCGTAAATCAGGTCAGCATGCAGATGGAAACAGAGAGGATCAAAGCACTGATTACAAAAATGAAGGAGTTTTGTTAATAACAGCTTCAGAATGGAGAAAAGCGTGAGAATTATTGAACTGAACCAGGAAACCAAAGACAGCCTGCTGGAAAATCTTTTGAAGAGAAGTCCCAGCAATTATGGGCAGTATGAGCAAACGGTAAACGAGATCATTGCAGATGTGCGGGCCCGGAAGGATCAGGCTCTGTTTGAATATACCAGCAGATTTGACAAGTGTGAGCTTACAAAGGAAACGATCAAAGTAACCGAGGAAGAAATAGAAGAAGCATATGCAGCTATTTCACCGGAATTTATAGAAGTCATGAAGAAATCTGCCCATAATATCCGTTCTTTCCATGAAAAACAGCTTCATAGCAGCTGGATCATTCCCAAAGACGACGGAACCATTCTGGGACAGAAGATCCTTCCCATTGCCATTTCAGGAGTCTATGTTCCGGGAGGAAAGGCGGCATATCCTTCCAGCGTTTTAATGAACGTACTGCCGGCAAAGGTTGCCGGTGTATCACGGATCATTATGACCACACCTCCGGGAGCAGATGGAAAGGTAAATCCGGGAACCCTGGTAGCTGCCCACATTGCAGGCGTGGATGAAATTTATAAAGCAGGCGGTGCACAGGCCATTGCGGCAATGGCTTTTGGCACGGAAAGTATTCCCAGAGTGGACAAGATCACAGGCCCGGGCAATATCTTTGTAGCGCTTGCAAAGAAAGCCTGCTTCGGGTATGTCAGCATTGACTCCATTGCCGGTCCCAGCGAGATTTTAGTGCTTGCGGATGAAACAGCAAACCCCAGATACGTTGCCGCAGACCTTCTCTCACAGGCAGAGCATGATGAAATGGCAAGCGCTATTTTGATCACAACCAGCATGGAACTTGCAAAGAAGGTTTCAGAGCAGGTGGCAGCTTTTACAGAAAAGCTGGAAAGAAAAGAGATTATACAGAAATCCTTAGACCACTATGGCTATATCCTGGTAGCGGAAAACATGGATCAGGCCATTGAAACCGCAAATGAGATTGCGTCGGAGCACCTGGAGATCCTGACCAGAGATCCTTATGAGGTTATGACAAAGATCAAAAATGCAGGGGCTATTTTCCTGGGAGAATATTCTTCTGAACCTCTTGGGGATTATTTTGCCGGTCCTAACCATATTTTACCTACCAATGGAACAGCAAGATTTTTCTCGCCCTTAAATGTAGATGATTTTATGAAAAAAACAAGCATTATTTCTTATTCCAGGCAGGCTCTTGAAAAAGTGCATAAGGATATTGAGCTTTTTGCACAAAAGGAAGGGTTGACGGCACATGCAAACTCCATTAAAGTAAGATTTGAAAAGTAAGATCACCGATTTGGAATTGGGAGGACTGAAATGGAACGAAAAGCAGCTTTAACACGAACAACAAAAGAAACCGATATTTCCCTTTCCCTTAATCTGGATGGAGCAGGAGAAGGAAAAATTGAAACCGGAATCGGTTTTTTTGATCATATGCTGGAAGGCTTTGCAAAACACGGTTTTTTTGATCTTTCCCTAAGAGTTCAGGGAGACCTTGAGGTGGATGGACATCACAGCGTAGAAGATGCGGGAATTGTGCTTGGCAGCGCCATCAAGCAGGCCCTAGGAGACAAAAAGGGAATCAGACGGTATGGATCCTGCATCCTGCCTATGGATGACGCCTTGTGCCTTTGCGCAGTAGATCTCTGCGGAAGACCTTATTTTGCATATGAATGCGTATTTCCGACGGAGCGGATCGGAGGCCTCGACACGGAACTGGTGAGAGAGTTCTTTTATGCTGTTTCCTATACCGCAGGGATGAACCTTCACATTAAGATGCTTTCCGGAATAAACAGCCATCATATGGCAGAAGCAATGTTTAAGGCCTTTGCAAGAGCCTTAGATGAAGCGGTATCCTTTGATACGAGAATCAAGGATGTTTTAAGTACAAAAGGAAGTTTATAACACTTCGGAAAAGGAACGGACGAAGATGGATAATTATAAAAAATTTATTCCCTGTATTTATCTGAAAGAGGGAAAGGCGGTTGCCGGCTTTCAGGATCAGACCGTTGTCAGCGAAGATCCTGTTTCTCTTTCTGCTTTTTATGGGGAAAACAATGCAGATGAGCTGATCGTTTATGATCTTTCCACAGATGATGCATCCCATGAGGCGGCCCTTGATGTGATTAAGGAGATCTGCAGTAAGGCACAGATACCGGTAATTGGCGCCGGTAATGTAAAACGGATGGAAGATGTTAAAAAGCTTCTTTACGCCGGTTGTATGAAGGCTGCACTGAATTATTCCAAAGAAGGAAATATTGAGATCACCAGGGAGGTTTCCCTGAAATTCGGCAAGGATAAGATTGTAGCATGTATTGCAAAGGCGTCCGAAATAGAAACTAATAAAGCGGTTTTGGAAGAACTGGTATGTGAAGTGATCCTGATCGATGAAAAAACCATCAAGCAGGCTATGGAAATTGCAACGCTTCCGGTGATCGTAACCCTTCCAGAGGTGTCGCTTGACAAGATCATGGAGCTTTTGTCCTGTGAAAAGATTGCAGGTGTAACAGGCCCGGCGATCAACGAAAACGCTAAGGAATTAAGCGACATCAAGGATCTTTGTGCCGGAAACCAGATTGCGGTCCATACCTTTGAACCCAAGGTGAAATGGGAAGAGCTGAAAAAGAATTCTGACGGACTGGTTCCGGTTGTGGTCCAGGATTATAAGACCAGGGAAGTGCTGATGGTTGCCTATATGAATGAGGACGCCTACCTGCATACCTTAAAATGCGGCCGTATGACCTATTACAGCAGAAGTAGGCAGGAGCGTTGGATCAAGGGCGAAACAAGCGGACATTACCAGTATGTGAAGGAATTGATCGCAGACTGTGATAAGGACACTATCCTTGCCAAGGTAGCCCAGGTTGGAGCTGCCTGCCATACCGGCAATTACAGCTGCTTTTTCCAGGAAATCATGAAAAAAGAATACGAGGAAACCAACCCTCTGATGGTATTTGAATCTGTGCTGAATGTGATCAAGGACAGAAAGGTGCATCCAAAGGAAGGTTCCTATACAAACTATCTGTTTGATAAGGGAATTGATAAGATTCTGAAAAAGCTTGGTGAGGAAGCAACCGAAATTGTGATTGCCGCCAAAAATCCCAATGTCAATGAGATCAAATATGAGATTTCCGATTTTCTGTATCATATGATGGTTCTGATGGTGGAAAAGGGAGTTTCCTGGGAGGAAATTACAGAAGAACTGGACAAGCGCTAAAAACTGCCCCCCGCATAATTTTGTTATGCGGGGCATATTTTGATTAAAAGCAGCGATATGGAAAATAGTATGGAGAAAAAAGTAACCACGGATCAAAAGCTGGAGCTTGTACGGACCATAAGGGCACAGAATGAGTATAACAGACGGATCTGCAAAAGCAGGGAGCAGCTGCTGTACGCAGAAATACCAGGCGATCGCAACAGTGAAATATACGGATTGGAGGCCAAACCTCAAAACATTTCGCAGGGCCATGATGCGCCTAAGAAGCTGTTTGGCGGTTTCAGAATACGGTTTGTGATGGCTATAGCATTATTTCTTGCGTTTGTTTTCTGGGATCAGCAGCAAAGCAGCTTTCTTGGATATACGAAAGACAAGCTGCAGAAAATAATAACCCAAAGTATCGATATGGATGGCCTGATGAGCCCAATAAATACAAATGGAGATGAAAATGAGGAAACTGGCACTGCAAGATGAAATATTGATGCAGGTGGAGAAACCTGCCAGATATATTGGAAATGAAGTAAATGCGGTAATGAAGAACAAAGAGGAAATTGCCATCCGCTTTGCAATGTGTTTTCCGGATGTATATGAAATCGGAATGTCCCATCTCGGCATACAGATCCTGTATGATATGCTGAATGGGTTTGAGGATGTGTGGTGCGAAAGAGTATATTCGCCCTGGGTGGATTTGGATCAGATCATGAGAAAAGAAAAAATCCCCTTATTTGCACTGGAATCCCAGGATCCGATCAAAAATTTTGATTTTTTAGGGATCACCATACAGTACGAAATGTGTTATACCAATATTTTGCAGATTTTGGATCTGTCCGGAATTCCTCTTATGGCAAAGGACAGGACCGAGGCGGATCCCATTGTGATCGGAGGCGGGCCATGCACTTACAATCCGGAGCCCTTTTGTGATTTCTTCGATCTGATCTATATTGGGGAGGGCGAAACCCGTTACCGGGAGCTCCTTGATTTATATCTGTCCTGTAAAAATGGAAACCAGAGCCGAAAAAGCTTTTTGGAAGCAGCTGCCATGATCCCCGGTATTTATGTTCCATCCCTGTACGAGGTAACCTACAAGGAGGATGGCACCATTGCAGAACGCATTCCGCTGGTTCCTGGAATTCCGGCAGTTATAGCTAAGGAAATGGTGCGGGAGATCTCCCAGTCCTGTTATCCTAAGAAACCGGTAGTTCCCTTTATTAAGGTTACACAGGACCGCGTTGTGCTGGAAATTCAAAGGGGCTGCATCAGAGGCTGCCGTTTTTGCCAGGCAGGACAGCTTTACAGACCGGTTCGGGAAAGAGACCTTGAAATGCTGGAACAATATGCAGTTGAGATGCTGGACAATACAGGACACGAAGAAATCTCGCTGAGTTCTTTGAGTTCCAGTGATTATTCCAAGCTTCCGGAGCTTTTGGATTTCCTGATCGAAAAATGCAACGAGAAGAGAATTAATATTTCCCTTCCCTCTTTACGGATTGACGCTTTTTCCCTTGATGTCATGAACAAGGTACAGGATGTGAAAAAAAGCAGCCTGACCTTTGCGCCCGAAGCAGGAAGCCAGAGGCTGCGTAATGTGATCAATAAAGGACTGACAAAAGAAGTGATCCTGGAAGGGGCTAAAATGGCCTTTGAAGGGGGCTGGACCAGGGTAAAGCTTTATTTCATGCTGGGACTGCCCTTTGAAACCTCCGAGGACATCCGTGAAATTGGAGAGCTGTGCAATGAAATAGCGGCCTTGTTTTACGACACGGTTCCCAAAGAAAAAAGGACAAGCAGGATCCAGATCGTAGCCAGTACATCCTTTTTTGTACCGAAGCCTTTTACCCCTTTTCAATGGGCACCTCAAAATACCAAGGAGGATTTTCTGGAAAAAGCCTACCAGACCAAGCAGTCCATTGTTTCACAATTAAATCAAAAAAGCATTAAATATAACTGGCATGAAGCAGATGCCAGCGTCATGGAAGGAATTTTTGCAAGGGGTGACAGACGGCTGAATCAGGTCATTTTAAGAGCCTATCAAAAGGGTTGTATGTATGACGCCTGGAGCGAATATTATCATAATGACGTGTGGCTCAAGACCTTTGAGGAATGCGGCGTTGATCCGGACTTTTATACCATCAGGCAGAGAGAAGAAACAGAAATATTCCCCTGGGATTTTATTGACTGTGGTGTGACAAGGCAGTTCCTTCTTAGAGAATGGCACAGGGCACAGCAGGCGGTTGTAACTCCCAACTGCAGAATGGCATGCCAGGGCTGCGGCGCCGGCCGTTATCAGACGGGCGTCTGCCTGGAACGGAAAGGACAGTAACAATGAAGGTCAGAATTAAATTTTCAAAATATGGTCCTATGAAATTTATTGGACACCTGGATGTTATGAGATATTTTCAAAAGGCGATCCGGCGCGCCGGGATCGATATTGCATATTCGGAGGGGTTCAGCCCCCATCAGATCATGTCCTTTGCAGCGCCCCTCTCTGTAGGATATACCAGTGAAGGAGAATATTTTGATATTGAGCTGAGGACTCCTATGGAAGAAGAGGAGCTTCAGAAAAGACTTCAGGGGGTCATGGTAGAAGGAATTGATATTCTGAAGGTCCAAAATCTGCCAGAAAGTGAAGGGAATGCAATGGCCAGCGTCCAGGCTGCAAGTTATCTTGCAGGATTTCGCAGTCTATCCTTTTTGCCGGATGACTGGGAGGACAGGCTTCTTGCCTTTTACAAGTCGCCGACCATACCGGTCAACAAAAAGACGAAGCGCGGGGAAAAAGAAATCGATCTGAAGGAGAGTATTTATCGATTTGAGATCCGGGAGATCCCGGAAAAATGTGCGCTCCTTGAAGCGGCGGCAGGGCATAAAGGAATTTACATGCTTTTAAATGCAAGCAGCGGAGGAAATATAAAGCCCTCTTTTGTCATGGAAACATTTTTGGCTGCCATAGGAGTCACATTGCCGGAGTATGGACTTGTGATCCATCGCGTAGAGACCTATAAGGCTTCTGAAACAGGGGAAATAGAGGATTGGAAAGCGCTTATATGAAAAAAGTGATTTTAACTGTAAAATTTCATTCGGTGTTTCTTTTTCTGTTAAATGAAAAGGGACAGATCATAATGATTCGCCAGTTCCCTTTGCAGGAGGAATATCTGCCGGGCAGCATTTATATCGGGCAGGTTACAGAAATCGCGGCAGGGATCGGCGGCGCTTTTGTCGCAATCTCAAAAGAAAGCAAGGTGTTTGTTTCCTTAAAAGATAACGAAAAGCCGATTGTTTTAAATGGTGGTGTCAAAGAAAGTCTTCGTATCGGAGATCAGGTACTGGTTCAGATCAGCACGCCTCCTTTAAAGACAAAGCTTGCATCCTCTTCCTTTCTTCTTTCCAGAACGGGCACCTATTGTATTTGCAGGCCCGGCGAGCACGGCATTTCTTATTCCAAAAAGCTTTCGCAGGAGAAGAAAGACCTTTTAAAAGAATGGATTGCAGAAGGCAAACTGTCCGGCAGGAAAAATTACGGATTTGTGATCAGAACCAATGCGGGAGAGCTTCATGAGGCAGGTCCTTTACTTGCGGAAATGCAGGAATTTATTTGTTTTTTTGATGCCATAAAGGAAAAAGCCCCTTATAGAACCCTATATTCCTGTCTGTATCAGGAAGATCCTGAAATGATATCTGTTCTGAAGGATTTACCGATCTCATCTTATGATGAGGTATTAACAGATGATGAAAGACTGTATCAGCTTCTGTCAGAAAGCAATGTAAAAAACGTAAGATTTTATCAGGACGATCAGCTTTCGATCTGGGCGCTGTACAGTCTGGAAAGCGGTCTGAAACAGGCCACTGAGAAAAAGGTCTGGCTGCCCTCCGGGGGATATCTGGTAATTGAGCCCACAGAGGCAATGCTTGTGATCGACGTAAACACGGGAAAGGGCAGTATTCAAAAAGGAACCCGCGAATGCGGTATCGCCCTTAAGGTAAATCTGGAGGCGGCAAAGGAAATTGCAAGGCAGCTCAGGATCCGGAATATTTCCGGAATGATCATGGTTGATTTTATTAATATGAAGTCGAAGGAAGAAGAACAGTTTTTAATGGAAAAGCTTGCAGGCTATCTGGCCGAAGATACGGTTAAGACCAGACTGATCGATATGACGCCTCTTGGAATTGTGGAAATAACAAGAAAAAAAGTAAGCAAACCTCTTGACATCAAATCCTGAGGATGCTATATTATCTGAGTATGCCGCATAACTAGGTATAAGTGCGCTTTGCGCCACCAAAGTTAGCGAGTAAAATCAGTTTCGGCTGGTTAGTATAGGAGGTGCCATATGTACGCAATCATTGCAACAGGTGGAAAGCAGTACAAAGTTTCCGAAGGTGATGTGATCAAGGTTGAAAAGATCGACGCCGAGCCCGGAACAACTGTGACATTTGATCAGGTAGTAGCTGTAAGCGATAAGGAGCTTAAAGTTGCCGGCGATGTAAAGGATGCAAGCGTAACTGCAACCGTTATGGAGCAGGGAAAATTCCGCAAGGTTATCGTTTACAAGTATAAGAGAAAAACCGGATACCACAAGAAAAACGGTCACAGACAAGCATACACACAGGTTAAGATTGACAAGATCAATGCATAATCAGTGTTTTTGCATGTAATGGATTTTTTATGACAACCATAACAATCATGAAATCTAAAACCGGAGAGTATCGGGAGGTAACCTGCGCAGGACATGCAGGCTATGCACAGGCAGGCAGCGATATTATCTGCAGTGCCATTTCCATTCTGGTGATCAACACCATCAATTCTCTGGAACAGCTGACGGAAACGGACAGCGTTGTAACAGCGGAAGAAGAAAGCGGTAAGATTTATCTTAAGCTGAATAGAGTTGATGAAAAGGGAACGCTTCTTTTGGATGCCATGGTTTTAGGGTTACAAAATGTCGTAGCAGAATACGGCAAACGGTATTTGAAATTGATCATTAAGGAGGTGTAATCCATGTTAAAGTTGAACCTTCAATTTTTTGCTCATAAAAAGGGAGTTGGTTCTACCAAGAACGGTAGAGATTCCGAGTCCAAGAGATTGGGAGCAAAGAGAGCTGACGGACAATTCGTAAAGGCTGGAAATATTTTATACAGACAGCGCGGAACCAAGATCCATCCCGGAACCAATGTGGGACGCGGCGGTGATGATACTTTGTTTGCACTGGTAGACGGCGTACTCAGATTTGAAAGAGTTGGAAGAGATAAGAAACAGGCTTCCGTTTACCCTGTAGAAAAATAATACGAATTTACAAGGCTTCAAACGTTTTTGTTTGAAGCCTTTTTTATCTGAACGAAATGCAGCAGAAGCAGTGAGGTGATAGAAATGTTTGCAGACAGGGCGAGAATCTATGTGCGAAGCGGAAAAGGAGGCGATGGTCATGTTTCCTTTAGACGCGAAAAATATGTTCCCAGCGGCGGGCCTGATGGCGGTGACGGCGGCAATGGAGGAAGCGTTATCCTGGAAATCGATGACGGCCTCAACACGCTTACTGATTACAGACATGTAAGAAAATATCATGCCCAGGATGGAGAGAACGGAAATAAAAGAAACTGCCGCGGAAAAAGCGGTGAGGACCTCATTTTAAAGGTACCGGAAGGTACTGTTGTGAAGGAAGCAGAAAGCGGGAAAGTGATCGTTGATATGTCGGGGGAAAACAGACGCTTTGTTCTGCTAACCGGAGGCAGGGGCGGAAACGGAAACCAGCATTACGCAACCAGTACCATGCAGGCGCCTAAATATGCGCAGCCCGGACAGCCCGCAAAGGAGCTTGAGCTTTTACTTGAACTGAAGGTAATTGCTGATGTAGGGCTTGTAGGCTTTCCAAATGTAGGAAAATCCACTTTTCTGACCCAGGTATCCAATGCCAGACCTAAGATTGCAAATTATCATTTCACCACATTAAACCCTCATTTAGGAGTGGTGGATCTTGCAGATGCAAAGGGCTTTGTAATCGCTGATATTCCCGGTCTTATCGAAGGTGCTTCAGAGGGAGTGGGACTTGGCTATGAGTTTTTGCGCCATATTGAGCGCACAAAGGTCATCATCCATATTGTAGACGCAGCGTCTACAGAAGGCCGGGATCCTGTGGAAGATATTTATGCCATTAATAAAGAACTGGAGGCCTATAATCCTGATATTGCAAAACGTCCTCAGGTCATTGCCGCTAACAAAACAGATATGATCTATGAGGGAGATCTGGATCAGGTTTTAAAGCTAAAGGAAGAGTTTGAGCCCAAAGGGATCCGGGTATTTCCCATTTCTGCCATCAGCGGAAAGGGGATCCGTGAGCTGCTCTATTATGTAAGGGAAATGTTAGATAAGCTTGATGATAAGCCGGTAGTATTTGAACAGGAATTTTTCCCGGAATATATGATGGGTGGAAATGAGGATGAACCTTATACGATTTCTTATGATGAGGATAAGCAGGAATATGTGGTAGAAGGACCCAGGATCGAAAAAATGCTTGGCTATACCAATCTCGATTCCGAGAAGGGCTTTACATTCTTCCAAAATTTCCTTAAAATGAATGGTATCCTGGATGAGCTTGAAGCGCTTGGAATTCAGGAGGGAGACACCGTAAGGATGTACGGGCTTGCATTTGATTATTATAAATAAAAGGCAACAACAGAAAGGCACGGAAAATACAATGACAAGTAAGCAGCGGGCATATTTAAAAGGACTGGCAATGAGTTTGGATCCGGTTTTCCAGATTGGAAAAGCAAGCCTGACACCGGAAGTAACAGAGGCTGTACGGGAAACCTTCCATACCAGGGAACTGGTGAAGCTTGCAGTGCTGAAAAACTGTATGGATGATCCCAGACAGCTTGCAGAGATGCTTGCCGAGCGAACCGGTGCGCAGGTTGTGCAGGTGATCGGGAAAAAGATCGTTCTTTACAAGGAAAATAAAGACCACAAGAAAATTGAACTTCCAAGATAGGAGCAGGCATGGAGGAACAAAAAAGAAGAAAAATCGGTATTCTGGGCGGAACTTTCAATCCGATCCACTTTGGACATTTGATGCTGGCTCAACAGGCCCTTGAAACCCTTGCGCTGGATCAGGTTCTGTTTATGCCAAGTGGAAATTCCTATATGAAGCAGGGAAGGGATATTGCTTCCAAAGAACACAGGGCTAAAATGATAGAGCTTGCCATTGAAGGACAGGAGGAATTTGGCCTGTCTGATATGGAGCTTATGCGGACAGGCCCTACTTATACCTGCGATACCGTTATGGAACTGAAGATACAGTATCCCAATGATGAATTTTACTTTATCATGGGTGCGGACAGCCTGCTTATGCTTGAAAGCTGGAAGAATCCGGAGATCCTGCTTGAAAACTGTGTGGTTGCCGCTGCTGTAAGGGGAACCGGTACGGAAGAACGTCTGCAAAAGATCATTTCCCATCTGATCTATGAATATCATGCAGACATCAGGATCCTGCCCGCCAGGTTTGTAGATCTTTCTTCTTCGGAAATAAGAGAACGGATTTATTACGGAAGATCTGTCCGCTATATGCTTCCGGATGCAGTGCTTTCTTATATAGAAGAACAGAATTTATATCATAGGAAGGATCGCTCCTGATATGAAAAATGTAGACATTGGAAAAATACGAAAGAAAATGGAAAAGACACTGGATCCTAAACGTTATGAGCATACCCTTGGGGTGGCATATACTGCAAGCTGCCTTGCCATGTGCCACGGAGCAGATCCTGTAAAAGCAAAGGTGGCTGGGCTTCTTCACGACAGTGCAAAATGCATGACAAACGAAAAAAGGATTGCAATCTGTAAGAGAAATCATTTGCCTATCAGTCAGGTGGAATGGGAAAATCCTTTTCTTCTTCATGCCAAGGTCGGAAGCTACCTTGCAAAATCAGAATATCATATTACAGATCAGGACATCCTGAATGCAATCCTGTATCACACAACAGGCCGTCCCGGAATGTCCCGGCTTGAAAAAATCGTTTATGTGGCTGATTACATTGAGCCTTCCAGGAAACAGGCCCCCCATTTAAGCGACATCAGAAAGCTGGCGTTTCGCGATCTGGATGAGGCATTGTTCCGGATCCTGAAGGATACCCTGGAATATCTGCAGGGCATCGGAAATACCGTGGATCAGATGACACAGGAAACCTACGATTTTTATCAGGCGAACCGGAAGGGTTCAAAGGAAGGAGACACTTGTGACTGAAAACAGCATTAAAAAGGAAGCCGGCATTGCGGTAATGGCTTTGGAAGATAAAAAAGCAGAAGATATCAGAGTGATCAATATTGAAACGGTTTCGGTTATTGCAGATTATTTTATCATTGCAACCGGAACAAATGCAAACCAGATCAAGGCCATGGCAGATGAAGTAGAGGAAAAGCTTGGAAGGGCCGGATTTATGTTAAAGCAAAAAGAAGGCTATGAGCATGCAAACTGGGTGCTTCTTGACTTTGGCGATGTGATCGTTCATATTTTTGATAAGGAAAATCGTTTCTTTTACGATCTGGAACGGATCTGGAGAGACGGAAAAGTAATGGAGCCTTCTGAACTGAAGGCATTTCTGTAAAACTATGTATACCCTGCATCACTGCAGGGTATTTTGCTGTTAATCGCGGTTTTTGTCGACTCCCCCTGCATACATATAAAAGGTAATCAAATAAAGCCCCGATATCCCCACAAGTGCATAAATGATCCTGGAAAGCCAGCTCATATTTCCGAAAATAAACGCAACCAGGTCAAAGGAAAAGAAACCGATCAGTCCCCAGTTAACAGCACCGATGATCGCTATGGTAAGCGCAACACAATCCAAACATTTATTGTTCACTTAACATTCACCTCCAAATCTGAAAAACGTGACCGCAGGCAGTCTACTTTATTCTTTCCGTTATAAAAAAAAATATGCAGATGAGTTTCCTGTGTGAAACATGAAAGTTGACAATACTCAATTTTTAGGTTATTATAGCGTTTGAAATATTTTTTTAAATATTTTTAAGGAGGAGAGCATTATGAAAAAGATGAAAAAAGTAATGAGTCTGTTGCTTGTTATGGCAATGATGACAGCATTGGTTTCCGGATGCGCAAACAGCGGAAACAGTGATGCAGCAGGCGACACAGCAGCAGAAAGCACAGATGCTGCAGCACAGGCTGATGATGCCACTGCAGAAAGCACAGCAGCTGACGGACCGACCTTTAAGATCGGCGGCATCGGACCGATTACCGGAAGCGCAGCAGTTTACGGTATGGCAGTTCAAAACGGTGCAGATCTTGCCATTAAGGAGATCAATGCAGCAGGCGGAATCAACGGTTACAAGATCGAGTACAATTTCCAGGATGATGAGTGTGACAACGAGAAATCTGTCAATGCTTATAATACCCTTAAGGATTGGGGCATGAATATCCTTCTTGGCTCTGTAACCAGCGGATGCTGTATTGCAGTTGCAGCAGAATCTTCTAATGATAACATGTTCCAGATCACACCTTCCGGATCTTCTGTAGATTGTATCAACGGAAATGATAATGTTTTCCAGGTATGCTTCACAGATCCTAACCAGGGTGTTGGTGCTGCACAGTACATTGGTGAAAACGGAGTGGCAAGCAAGGTAGCTGTTATTTATGACAGCTCTGATGTATATTCTTCCGGTATTTATGAAAAATTTACAGCAGAAGCAGCAAATCAGCCTTTTGAAATCGTTGCAGCAGAAGCATTCACCGCTGACAACAAGACAGACTTTTCTGTACAGCTTCAGAAGGCTAAGGATGCAGGCGCAGAGCTGATTTTCCTTCCCATTTACTATTCAGAGGCTTCCCTGATCCTTACACAGGCAAATGCAATGGGCTACGCCACTAAGTTCTTTGGCTGTGACGGACTTGACGGTATCCTTGGGGTAGAGAATTTCGATACTTCCCTTGCAGAGGGCGTTATGCTTTTAACACCTTTCGCAGCAGATGCCCAGGATGATGCAACCAAGGCATTTGTAAGCGCTTATGAAGCTGCTTACGGTGAGACACCGAACCAGTTTGCAGCAGATGCCTATGATGCAATATATATTATCAAGGCAGCTGTAGAAGCAAGCGGCGCTACACCGGATCTGAGCGCTTCTGATCTCTGCGATCAGCTTAAGGCTGCAATGGGAACCATCAGTGTTGACGGTCTGACCGGAGCAGGTATGTCCTGGGATGCTGACGGTGCTGTTAACAAGGCTCCTAAGGCTATGGAGATCGTAAACGGCAATTACTCATTAATTCAGTAATCAGCAAAAATAACAATCTATTGTGATTTGTTTGGTAACCAACGGGGGTTGCAGACTGTGCAACCCCCATTTGTTTTCATTTAGAACTTTTACAGGGGTGTTTCTTATGAGTTTTTTATCTTATTTGATCAACGGAATTAGTCTTGGAAGTGTATATGCGATCATTGCACTGGGATATACCATGGTATACGGAATTGCCAAAATGCTGAATTTTGCACATGGCGATGTCATCATGGTCGGAGGATTTACAATCTTTTATGCTGTCAGCATGCAGAGCTGGCCTCCACTTGTAGGTGTTTTGATTGCCGTGGTACTATGTACTGTCCTCGGAATTACCATTGAATATATCGCCTACAGACCGCTTCGGCAGGCGGCGTCTTCACTGGCAGTCCTGATTACAGCCATTGGTGTCAGCTACCTTTTGCAGAACCTGGCATTACTGCTATTTGGTGCAAATCCCAAGGCTTTTACCTCTGTGGTAACAGTACCTGCTTTAAAGCTTGCAGATGGCCAGCTTACCATTTCAGGAGAGACCATTGTGACCATCGTATCCTGTCTTGTTATTATGACAGGACTCATGATCTTTATTAACAAAACAAAAGCAGGACAGGCTATGCTTGCTGTAGCAGAAGATAAGGGAGCCGCACAACTTATGGGAATTAATGTAAACGGAACCATTTCCCTTACCTTTGCCATCGGTTCGGCGCTGGCCGCGATTGCCGGAATGCTTTTGTGTTCCGCCTATCCAACCCTGACTCCCTATACAGGCTCCATGCCGGGTATTAAGGCTTTCGTAGCTGCGGTATTCGGAGGGATCGGTTCTATCCCCGGAGCGCTGATCGGAGGAATTGTGCTTGGAATCATTGAAATTTTAAGTAAAGCATATATTTCTTCACAGCTTGCAGATGCCATAGTATTTATGGTTCTGATTATTGTTCTTCTTGTAAAGCCTACAGGTATTCTGGGCAAAAAGATTCAGGAAAAGGTTTAGGAGGGCATGACAATGAAAGCATTAAAGAAAAACAGGAAGTTAATGGACAATCTGATCATCTATGGAATTGTGATCGCTGCATACATTATCATGCAGATCATGATCAGCTCTGGAAATGTCTCCAGTCTGATGCAGGGACTTTTGGTTCCTCTCTGTGTTTATGTGATCCTGGCAATTTCCCTGAACCTGACCGTAGGTATTTTGGGAGAACTGAGCCTTGGCCATGCAGGATTTATGTGCGTGGGCGCTTTTACAGGAGCTTTTTTCTCTAAATGTACACAGGATGTAATCACCGTTGCACCGCTGCGGTTTATTCTTGCGATCCTGATCGGAGCTGTTTGCGCCGGTCTGATCGGCGTACTGATCGGTATGCCGGTGCTTCGCCTGAAGGGAGATTATCTTGCTATCGTAACCCTGGCATTTGGGGAGATCATTAAGAATATTGTTAATATACTTTATATCGGGAAAGACGAAAACGGATTTCATTTTTCCATGAAAGATTCCCTTTCCCTTGGCCTTACCGAGAACGGACAGGTCATTATAAACGGAGCGCAGGGTATTACCGGTACTCCAAAGGACTCTACCTTTACCATGGGTGTGATCCTGATCCTGATCACGCTGGTTATCGTATTAAATCTGATCAATTCCAGGGACGGCCGCGCTATTATGTCTATCAGGGATAATGAAATTGCTGCAGAATCCATTGGAATTCATATTACCAAATATAAATTGATGGCATTTTCCGTTTCAGCAGCCCTTGCCGGTGTAGCAGGTGTGCTTTATTCACACAACCTGAGCAGCCTTATGGCAACGCCCAAAAACTTCGGTTATAATATGTCGATCATGATCCTGGTATTTGTTGTTCTTGGCGGAATTGGCAATATCAGAGGATCCATTATAGCTGCTGTGATCCTGACTCTGCTTCCTGAGCTTTTGCGCGGACTGAGCAATTACCGTATGTTAATTTATTCACTTCTTCTGATTGCAATGATGCTCTTTAACTGGAGCCCCAAATTCATTGACTTCCGGAAAAAGTATTCCTTTAAGCGTCTTTTGAATAAGAATAAGGGGGTGCAGTAACATGGCAGCTTTATTAGAGACCAAAAACCTGGGCATTTCCTTTGGAGGCCTTAGAGCAGTAGATGACTTTCAGATCTCAATTAAAAAGGGACAGCTTTATGGGTTGATCGGGCCCAACGGTGCCGGTAAAACAACAGTATTTAATCTGCTCACAGGCGTTTATAAACCGAGCGAGGGTATCATCACTCTGGACGGCCGCAATATTACAGGACTGAAAACCATTGATATTAATCAGGCCGGTATTGCAAGAACCTTCCAGAATATCCGTTTATTTAAGGAACTGACCGTTCTTGATAACGTAAAGGCAGGTCTTCACAATCATTATAAGTATTCTTTCTTTGACGGCATTTTAAGACTGCCCAAATACTATAAGGTTGAACGTGCTATGAACGAAAGGGCTATGGAGCTTTTAAAGGTCTTTGAACTGGATCAGGAAGCAGGATACCTTGCAGCAAATCTTCCTTACGGAAAGCAGCGTAAGCTTGAAATTGCAAGAGCCCTTGCCACAGAACCGAAGCTTCTTCTTTTAGATGAACCGGCAGCCGGAATGAACCCCAATGAAACAAAGGAGCTGATGGATACCATCCGTTTCGTCAGGGATAACTTTGACATGACCATCCTTCTGATCGAGCATGATATGAAGCTGGTTTCCGGTATTTGTGAGGAACTGACCGTATTAAACTTTGGACGTATTCTTGCCCAGGGAGAAACAAGTACCGTATTAAATGATCCGCAGGTAATTACTGCATATCTGGGTGAATAATCTCAAGGGAGGAATTAGGCAATGGCAATGCTTGAAATAAAAGATCTGGAAGTATTTTATGGAATGATACAGGCAATTAAAGGCGTTTCCTTTGAGGTAAATGAAGGAGAGGTAATTGCGCTGATCGGTGCAAACGGAGCAGGCAAAACTACCATTCTTCATACGATTACCGGATTGCTTGATGCAAGATGCGGATCTGTGATATTTGATGGAACAGATATTACAAAGGTTCCTGCCCACAGGATCGTTTCTATGGGAATGGCACATGTGCCGGAGGGACGTCGTGTTTTTGCCAATCTTTCTGTATACCAGAATTTGAAAATGGGAGCTTATACCAGAAAGGATAAACAGGAGATTGAAGATACCCTGAATATGGTATATGACCGTTTCCCAAGATTGAAAGAACGTCAAAATCAGATGGCAGGGACATTGAGCGGCGGCGAACAGCAGATGCTGGCTATGGGACGTGCTTTAATGTCAAGACCCAGGATTATTTTAATGGATGAACCGTCCATGGGACTTTCTCCTATTTTTGTAAATGAAATTTTTGATATTATCAAAGAGGTCAGCGCAAGCGGAACCACCGTTTTACTGGTAGAGCAAAATGCGAAAAAAGCGCTCTCTATTTCAGACAGGGCATATGTTCTGGAAACAGGAAAAATCGTGCTGGACGGAAAAGCAGATGATCTTTTAAATAATGATTCCATCAAAAAGGCATATCTGGGAGAATAGTGCAAAATAGTATTTTTCATGTTTGAAAATATCTGGTATAATAATAGTAGAAAAAATATCAGAGCGGAAATAAACAGCTTCCAAATTGCTCAGAAATGAGGACCAACATGAAAGATCATAAGATTGTAATCACGATTGCAAGACAGTATGGCAGCGGTGGAAGAACCGTAGGAAAAATGCTTTCCGAAAAGCTGGGCGTTCATTACTATGACAAAGAGCTTATGAAGCTTGCATCAGAGGACAGCGGAATTAACGAAGCTCTTTTTGCCAACGCAGATGAAACCGTAAAGAGTACAAGATTGTTTAAGGTTGCGCACAGTGTTTATCATGGAGAGCTGATCCCGCCGGAAAGCGATGATTTTGTTTCCACACAAAATTTGTTTAATTATCAGGCAAAGGTGATCAAACGTCTTGCAGAAGAGGAATCCTGCGTAATCGTAGGAAGGTGTGCAGACTTTGTGCTGAAGGATTATGACAATGTACTCAGCGTGTTTATCCATGCGCCTCATGAATATTGCATGCAGCAGGCAGCACTAAAACACAGTATGTCTCCTAAAGATCTGGAGCGCTACATTATCAAAACAGATAAGCACAGAGCAGAATACTATAAGTATTACACCGGACGTGAATGGACAGACGCCAGAAATTATGATCTGTGCCTGGACAGTTCAAAGTTAGGATATGACAGGTGCGTGCAGGAAATCATTTCCTACATCAATGTCCGTTTCTCCTAAAGGATTAAGCATTATCGAAACTCTGGACTGTAATAAGGAAGGATAAGATGCTTACCGGCGGTAATCTGATCGTCTGTAAGGGAATTGATGGCCATGACCTCATTAACATAGTCCTTATGGTTTTCATAGTATTCTTTATTGCCGTATTGATCTGCATAATCCCAGATCGTATCTCCGGGGCAAACTGTAATGCTTGTATAATATTTGTACAGGATCTGCTCATCGGCTCCCTGTGCCTTTGTACCAAAACCAAATAAAGCAAGAGACAAACCGGCTGCAATGATCATCGTGAGGAGAAACAGCATCACATGACGTTGCAGCTGTCTTTTTCTCTTTATTCTGTTTAATCTGATCCGGCGTTCACTAATGGTATTCATTCTTCTATCCTCGCTTCTGTAAAATTGATATCGAACTTTTGTGCCGAACATTCGTTCCTTTTACTTATAATGGAATTATAGCGAACATATATTCTGATGTCAATACTTTCAGAGCAAAAAATCGAACAAATATTTGGAATATATGTTTGCCTTTTTAAAAATGCTGTGTTATACTTAATTTAGCTTAAGAAACCAATGCAGTGCGCAGAAATAAGAAAAGGGGATCAGTTATTATGGGATATGGCAAGATCAGCAGCAAACAGCAGGAAATTTTAGATTATATTAAGGATGAAATCCTGAAAAGGGGTTATCCCCCTGCAGTGAGAGAGATCTGTGAGGCAGTTCATTTGAAGTCAACCTCCTCTGTCCATGCTCATTTGGAAACCCTTGAAAAAAATGGCTATATCAGAAGGGATCCTACTAAGCCCCGCGCTATAGAGATCTGTGATGACAATTTTCAAATGGTAAGAACGGAAATGGTCAGCATCCCTGTTGTTGGAAGGGTAGCAGCCGGAGCGCCTATTCTTGCCGAGGAAAATATAGAAAGCTATTTCCCCATACCGGCAGATATGGTTCCAAGAGGGGAGTCCTTTATGCTAAAGGTAAAAGGGGATTCCATGATCAATGCAGGAATTTTCAGCGGAGATCAGATCTTTGTAAATGCCTGCAATACTGCAAGCAACGGAGATATGGTAGTGGCGCTGATCGACGACTCTGCAACTGTTAAGACTTTTTATAAAGAAGAAGGGCATATCAGGCTTCAGCCGGAGAATGATGAAATGGATCCAATCATTGTAGAAGATTGCCAGATCCTTGGAAAAGTATATGGAGTATTAAGAATTTTTCATTAAACAGCAAGACTCCAATTATTGTACATATGAATGCTGAAAACACCATCAGGTCACTGATGGTGTTTTTCTCGTAATTGTACAGCATTTGCAGCTTTGCGCCTTCTGTCATCCTCAATGGCGGCATAATGTTTACGGGTGGTATTGACATCCTTATGTCCCAGCACATCTGCCACAAGATAAATGTCTCCCGTTTCCCGGTAAAGGGCAGTACCATAGGTACTCCGAAGCTTATGGGGCGTGATTTTTTTAAGGCCGGTAACATTGGAAGCATATTTTTTGACCAGATTTTCTACGGCCCGCACGGTAATCCTTCTGTTTTGGATCGATAAAAACAAAGCCTTTTCATGGCCCTCCAGAGGGATCATATGACAGCGTTTTTCCAAATAATCATGCAGTGCATCCGCAACCTCATCTCCAAAATAGATCACGGCTTCGTAACCGCCTTTTCTCCGGATCTTAATGCCGTTATTTTTAAAATCAACATCATCAATATCTAATCCCACACACTCAGAAACACGGATCCCGGTTCCAAGCAAGAGTGTCAAAAGAGCCACATCACGCAGCCTGGTTTTGGAATGATATTTCATTTGGCCTTTTGTAAGCTGATCACCTTCTTCAACCTGATCTAAGAGCATAGCTACTTCGTCAGCATCAAGACGGATAATTTCTTTTTCATGCATCTTAGGAAGCGGAACTAGCGCCGCAGGATTGGTTTTGATCAGTTCAGCGCAAAAGAAATAATTGTAAAAGCTTTTCAAAGCGGAAAGCTTTCTTTTTTTGCCCCGCTCATTATTGGTAAATTCCTTGCCATCCTTGCTGTAATAGGTAACGTGATCCATATATTCTTCAATATCTTCACGGGTGATCTGATCCAGCACAGAAAGAGGAATTTCAGTTATTTCATATTTTGAAAGATGAGGATTTTCTGTATGCAGAAATTCAAAGAAAACCCGCAGATCATAGGCATATGCCAATCTTGTTCTGGAAGAAGTATATTCCTGTATGCCCCGGAAAAACTGTTTGCAAAAGGAAGGGAGGGTAGCAACCACCTCCCGCATCCTCATGGTATTTAAATTATTCTGTTCATCATGGTAATTTTTGCTGTTTTCCATTTGGAATTTTAGTCCTCGTTTTTTCTTTTTAACTCAAAGCCGTCAGCGCCGTTTACAATGGCTGTAAACATGCGTTCCTTCACCCCGGGATTTTCCCGATTAAGGCTTCTTAAAAGCTGTTTGCAGTATTCCCGTTTGGTATAACCGTCTGCAGGGCAGGGACTTTTTACCACCGGCAGGTTTTGCTTGTTCACAAAGCCGATCACATCCGCTTCATTCATATAAATAAGCGGCCGGATCACCGTAAGCTCGCTGCGGTCTAAGTAAGTAACCGGTGAAAAGGTATGAAATCTCCCCTCAAAAATAAGGGACATGAGCATGGTCTCCACCACATCATCCTTATGATGGGCATAAGCCACTTTATTGCAGCCAGCTTCCTTAACGGCCTGATTCAAGGCGCCCTTACGCATTTTAGCGCATAAAGAACAGGGATTTGCTTCCTTTCTGTCCTCAAAAATAATTTTTCCGATTTCGGTTTTTACTATGGTATAGGGAACATGCAGCTTTTGGCAGAGATCTTCAATCCCTCTCAAATCCATATTCTCAAACCCCAGATCCACCGTCACGGCATGAACAGAAAAAGAATGGGGATAAAAGCGCATCAGTCCGCTTAGTGCATAAAGAAGAGTGAGGCTGTCCTTGCCGCCGGAAATCCCAACCGCAATTTTATCCCCGCTTTCAATCATATGGTAATCATCTACAGCCCTGCGGACACGGCTTAAAAGCTGCTGCATTTGCATTGCGTTTCTTCCTTTCGTAATCTCATTTTATTCTACCATATTTTACAGTGAAAACCATAGTATCTTTCGCAAAATGATGCTATACTAAAATAGTAGTTTTTATGATATAGGGAATGGGGATTTACAGACATATGAAATTCAAAATCGAAAAAAAGTACCTGCAGATTGGCCTGGTCGCCTTTACCGTTATTGCCGCGGCAATTTGTTTTTATTATCTCATTTTTCACGGAGATCGGTTTGCCGTTCGGTTAAAGGAGTTTTTTACCGTTTTAAGTCCTGTGATCTACGGAATTGTAACGGCATATCTGCTTACACCACTGGTAAATGCCATAGAACGTTCTGTACTTACAGCGCTATGGGGCAGGAACGGAAAGCCCATTACTTCAAAAGGAAAAAAGCAGATGAGAGCGCTGTCTATTTTCCTTTCCATTTGTATTGCAATTTTACTCATTTATGCCTTTTTCTCTATTTTGATCCCCAACATCCTGCGCAGTATCCGCAGTATTTCCATTCAATTTCCCTATTATATCCGCAACCTGACGAACTGGTCCAATAAATTCCTTGAGGATAATCCGGACATTGAGAAGCTTTTTGTGCAATTTTTGGATACTTACTCTGAAGAATTTACAAACTATGTGAACAATACCATTGTACCGAAGATGGAAACCATTGTCAGGCAGGTGTCTTTAAGCATGATCAGTCTTGTAAAGATTCTGTGGAATTTTCTGATCGGTTTCATCATTGCAATCTACCTTCTTTTCAGCAAGGAAAATTTTGCGGCGCAGTGCAAAAAGATCACCTACGCCGTTCTGAGCCAGAAAACAGCCAATCAGTTTATCAAAGATATTCGTTTTACCAGCGACACCTTCATTGGCTTTATCAGCGGCAAGATCGTTGATTCGGCAATTATTGGAGTGATCTGCTTTGCCGGAACCAGCGTGATGAAAATGCCCTATGCGCTGCTTGTCAGCGTCATTGTGGGAGTTACCAATGTGATCCCGTTTTTTGGCCCTTATATGGGAGCCATTCCAAGCGCGATCCTTATTCTCATGGTCAATCCCATGAAGTGTATTTATTTTGTGATCTTTATTATTATCCTCCAGCAGATAGACGGAAATTTTATCGGCCCCAAAATTCTGGGACAATCTACAGGCCTTTCCAGCTTCTGGGTTATTTTTTCCATTACGCTGTTTGGCGGGCTCTGGGGTGTTTTAGGCATGATCGTGGGAGTTCCCCTTTTTGCAGTCATCTACGCCTTTGCACGCAGGATCATTAATCGTTTTCTTTCTAAGAAGGGGCTTCCTTCCAAAACAAAAGATTATAAACGGCTTGATTATATTGATCCTGCCGGAGCGTTCATCGAGCTTCCCGCCGGGAATAATCAGAAAAGCTTTTTTAAGCTTGGGAAAAAATCTCCCAGTGCAAAGGAAGAAGAACAGGAGCCGGAACAATCTGCTTCTCACACTGAGAAAACGGAACAGCTTCCAAAAACAGAAGAAAAAGAAGGAGAGCAGTAGTCTTGAAATTTGTAGTACAAAGAGTAACAAATGCAAACGTCAGCGTGGACGGAAATATAGTAGGCAGCATCCATAAGGGCTTTTTAGTGCTTTTGGGAGTAAGTGATACCGATACCTTTGAAATTGCAGATAAAATGGTCAATAAGCTTTTAAATCTCAGGATCTTTGAGGATGAACAGGGAAAAACAAATTTGAATTTAAAATCTGTATCCGGCGAATTGTTAATTATTTCACAATTTACATTATACGCGGATTGCAGAAAGGGAAACCGGCCATCCTTTACAAAAGCAGGGAAACCTGATCATGCAAATGAACTTTACGAATATATTATCGGCGAATGCAAAAAGGAAATCCCACATGTGGCTCAGGGCGTTTTTGGGGCCCATATGGAGGTTTCCCTTACCAATCACGGACCTTTTACCATTGTGCTTGATTCAGGCGAAATTTGCCGTTAATAGAAGCCTTTATCGGTGGATAACAGAAAGGAACAGTTTAAGGAAGATTTATGATGAAAGCATTGATCCCTATTATTGTTTTTCTGGCAGGATTTTACCTTTATACCTTTTTAAAATATCGAAAGAAAAAACGTAATCTGAAAGCCTCCAGCGAAGTAAAAGAATTTCACAGAAAATACAAAACGAGTTATGCCAAACCGGCCGATCCAGCGCAGATAGTAAAGAATACAAAGCCAATAGACTATATCAGCCGGGAGGATCTTTGATTGGTGGATCTTATGCCAACTATTCGTTAAACTTGTGTTTTGCGAATAGTTGTTTTTCTGAAAAGGGAATAAAACAAAAAAAGAGAAAGCCACTATTTTGAGGTTTTCTCTTTTTTAACATATTCTTTGAAATCAAATGTTTAAATCAGTTTTTATTCTTCGTTTCAAAATCTTCAACATATTGAACCAGAAGCTTAACAGTGCCTTCTACGCCGAGAATGCTGCTGTTGATACAGAGATCATAGCTGTCGGCCCGTCCCCATTTTTTTGAGGAATAATAGTTATAATAGCTTTGGCGCTGCTTATCCTTTTTGATGCACATATCTTTTGCCTTTGCCGCATCTACATCATATTTTTTCATGATCCGCTTGGTCTTTGTTTCTTCATCCGCATAAACAAAAATATGTACGCAGTTTTTAAGATCACTTAAAGCGTAATCAGCACAGCGGCCAACAATCACACAGGGACCTTCTGCAGCAATCTTTTTGATGGTATCGAACTGTGCCAGAAATACTTTGTGGCTGATAGGCATATCTACAAAATGGGAAGCATTGTATCCGAAGGAATAGGTATCCATAACCAAATTGTATAAAAACGAATTGGTAGGTCTTTCATCATGATTTTCAAGCATTTCCTCGCAAAAGCCACTCTCCTTTGCTGCCCGGGAAAGTAATTCCTTGTCATAGCATTTAATGCCGAAATAATCTGCAACCTTTTCCCCTATTTCACGGCCTGCTGAGCCAAATTGACGACCAATGGTAATGACTGTATTCATAGAATGAACCTCCTGCTTCCTTATTTAAAACTCTTACTATATTATACATGAAAATTTGGAAATATTCAATCTATTGTCTGAAAATTTTGGCCACTTCTTTTCCCCGTTCTGTTGATGCCAGTCCTCCCAAAGCAGTTTCCCGCAGGGATACATCCATCTTATCTCCTACTTCTCTCATGGCATCAATAACCTGATCCGGAGGGATCCTGCTTTCAATTCCTGCAAGAGCCATTTCGGCACTGGAAACTGCATTTACAGCTCCGATCACATTTCGTTTCACGCAGGGAACCTCCACCAGGCCGGCTACCGGATCACAGACAAGCCCCAGCAGATTTTTCAGGGCCATTGCCGCCGCATGTACGATCTGATGCTGATTACCGCCCTCTAAGTAAACAAGCGCTCCAGCAGCCATACTGCTTGCTGACCCGATCTCAGCCTGACACCCTCCCTGGGCGCCGCTGATGGATGCTCTTAAGGCGATCACCTGCCCGATCCCGGCCGCAACATAAAGGGAGCGGATAATGGGGTCCGGATCCTTGTCTATGCGTTTAAAATAGGGAACCAATATGGCAGGCATAACACCGCAGGCTCCTGCAGTAGGAGCTGCTACGATCCTTTTCATGCACGCATTGGACTCTCCCATCTGTAAAGCTCCTGCGATCACCTGTCCAAGGAAATCCCCGCACAGTGCTTTATTTTCCCTGCAATAAGCTTCCATTTTCCCGCCGTCTCCGCCGATCAGTCCGCTTGCAGATTTCATTTTCCTGTCATAATTTGCTGCCGCCAGAAGCATGGCATCCCAGGTATCTGTCATTTTCTGATAGGAGTCGGAATGAGATACCCTTCGCTCCTGCATGTCATCCTGCAAAATGACCTCCCAGAATTCCAGATGCTCCTTTTCGCATTTTTCTACTATCTCTGCTAAAGATGAAAACATATCGTTCCTTTCTGCTATCTGTTCTCCAGATTAATGTAGGTTACCTTAATGATCCCTTCCAGATGCTCCAGCCATAAAAGCGCCTGTGCAGGAATATCCTGATCTGTCTCAATTACCATAACGGCATATCCGCCTCTTTTATCCCGGTAAAGCTGCATGGTGGCTATATTCACACATTTATGGGCAAGCATGGAGGTTACCTCTGCCACATGCCCCGGCTGATCCTGGTTATGAACGATAAGCGTGGGCTTTTCCGCTGTGAAATTCACTTCAATCCCATCCAGCTTATTGATCATGATCCTTCCACCTCCCAGGGAAGAAGCCTGAACCTGCAGCTTCCTTCCCTTTGCTCCGGTAAGCTCTAAAAGTACGGTGTTTGGATGAGCATCCCGAAGCTCGATCTGGTCAAATTCATAGGATAGATTTTCTTTTGCCGCATAAGCAAAGCTGTCTGGGATCCTGATATCATCCGGCTGCATTCCAAGCAGTCCGGCTATAACCGCCTTATCTGTTCCATGTCCGATTCCCGTTGTAGCAAAGGAACCATAAAAGAAAATATGTGCTTTTATGGGACTTTCCTGTAAAAGCTTTCGTGCCACATATCCGATCCGTACAGCACCTGCTGTATGGGAACTGCTCGGCCCGACCATAACAGGCCCAAGAATGTCAAAAATATTCATGTTTGATCCTCATTCTGCAGACGTTATTTTATTTATAATGGGAAAAAGAGAACTCTGGCAGACTTCTTCGTCTATCAGTGTTCTCTTTTCATAACCATTTTATAACATAAATCCAAAGAAAGGTCAAGCTTTCCTTCCTATTGTAAGATCTGTAATAGCCGCTCAAAATATTCCGGAAGGGGCGCATCTGTCTCGATATAACTGCCCGACCTTGGATGGCGGAAACCAAGAATTTTGGCATGAAGAGTCTGCCCCTCCAGAGCAAAGGGGGCTTTTGCTGTTCCATAGACAGTATCTCCAAGCAAAGGATGGCCTATGGACGCCATATGGACACGGATCTGATGGGTTCGTCCTGTTTCCAGGCGGCATTCCACATAGGTGTATTTTTGAAAGCGTTTTAACACCTGATAATGTGTAACTGCATCCTTTCCTCCAGCCGGAACCACAGCCATTTTTTTACGTTCCTTGGGGTGGCGTCCGATCAATGTATGGATCGTTCCCGCATCCTCCTTAAGCTCGCCGCATACAATGGCATGATACCGCCTGACGATACTGTGCTCCTTTAGCTGCCTTGCAATTTCCGTGTGGGCATAATCATTTTTACATGCGATCACAGAGCCTGTGGTATCACGGTCAATTCGGTGCACAATTCCGGGACGCATGATCCCGTTGATCCCGCTCAGTCCATCCCGGCAGTGATACATCAGCGCATTTACCAGGGTTCCGCTGTAATGGCCGGGCGCCGGATGGACAACCATGCCCTTTGGCTTGTTTATCACGATCACATCTTCGTCTTCATAAAGAACGGAAAGCGGAATTGGTTCCGGACAGATGTCCGGAAGCTTTGCCGGTGGAAGCAGAACCCTTATTTCATCATCTGCTTTCACCCGGTAGCTGGCTTTCACATTGCTTTCATTTACCGTAATGTTGCCGTCTGAAAGAAGCTTTTGAATGTAGGATCTTGATAAGGCATTGCTTAGCAGATTTACACACTTATCGATCCGTAATCCATCGGTCTCTTCTGATATAGTAAAATGGAATTCCTGTAACTCTTCCCTCTGTAATTCACTCATTTTAATTCCCGGAATTTTTTCTGCTTAAAGCTTAAAAAATTAAAATCATTTTCTTTGTAAACAAATAAAACCTGAATCACCAAAATTGCAGTAGAAAATGTTACATACATATCCGCAACATTAAAAATCGGAAAGTTGATCAGAACAATATAAATAAAGTCTACAACATAATCAAGACGCAGTCTGTCAATCAGGTTGCCGATCGCTCCGCCTGCAATCAGGGTAAGCAGCACATGAAGCTTTCTGTATTTCGGCTCATCAGGCGTTCTGGCCAGAACATAGGCGATCACACATAAAAAGATCACTGCAACAAATACAAAAAATATTTTCTGATTTTGCAGCATTCCGAACGCTGCGCCCCGGTTCTCCAGGTAATTAAATTCCAGCACGCCATTAATAATATTAAATGCCGGCTGATTTTTCAGCTTCAATACAGCAATATATTTTGTATATTGATCTGCTGCAATCAAAACAAGCAGAAAAACCAGATCAAGTATCAGGGCTTTTGCTTTTTTCTTATTCATGCTGTAGGATCCTCCACATAATGAATTTCATTCAGCGCATTCAGGATATCCTGATCGGATACGGTTTTGTCGATCACTGCTTTTCCAACCTTTTTCAGCAAAATAAACTTAATGTGGTTGCCCTCTACCTTTTTATCTGACCTGGTAAGCCGTAAGATCTCCTCAGGGTCGATCCCCTCAATGGAAATAGGCAGATTAAAAGGGACGAACATATCTCGGATTTCGTAATACTCTTCCATGGAAAGCCATTCATGCTTCCAGGAAATAAACGCTGCCGCCACTGCCCCCAAGGCAACACATTCCCCATGTGTCATCGTAAAATTCTTATATTTTTCAATGGCGTGTCCAATGGTATGTCCAAAGTTCAAAAGCGCTCTGTCCCCTTTTTCAGTGGGATCCTTTTCCACCACAAGCTTTTTGATCAGGCTGCTCTTTTCCACCATTTCAAGCAAGGTTTCAGGTTCTCTGTCACATATTTCATACATGTGGTCAAGAAGCCATTCATAAAAAACAGCATCCTTAATCAGGCCATGCTTCATAATTTCGGCAAAGCCACTGTAAAATTGACGATCGCTTAAGGTTTTCAGCGTAGAAACATTCATATAAACCAGTTTGGGCATATAAAAAGCTCCTACCATATTTTTGTAGCCCTCAAAGTCAACGCCGGTCTTTCCGCCGATACTGGAATCTGCCTGTGCTAACAGCGTGGTCGGGATCTGGATAAAATCAATCCCCCGAAGATAGGTTGCAGCCGTATAGCCTGTAATATCCCCTGTTACGCCACCGCCTAACGCAAGCAGCAGATCCTTTCTGTCGAATTTTTCTTCGATCAAAAAGCGGTAAATATCTTTGACCGTATCCAATGTTTTATGTTCTTCTCCTGCCTCAAAGGCATAAAGAACGCTTTTTTTACAGTTTCCATCCAAAAGAGCCATTATCTGCTCTCCGTACAGTTCCTTTACATTGGTATCCGTAATCACCGCAACCTTGCGCTCTGCAATATGAAAACCGGATAATTCCGTGATCAGATCATCAAAATCAGCAGAAAATACAATATCATAACAGGGCTTTCTATCGCAGGTTATATTCATTCGACTGTTCATAAGTGCATGATTTCCTTTCTTATCCTGTGCTTGTCAGCGTAAAAAACTTCCTGCTGTTTTGCAGGAAGTCTTCTGTAAGCATCCATTTATTTAGATCCCATTGTTGATCGGCGGAACATCAAAAGATCCGGCTAAAATTTCCTGAAAATCACCGGAGATATCTACAATGGCCGGTGTGATAATAAAGATATAATGTGAAATCTTTTGAAGATTTCCGCTGATGGCAAAGCAGGAACCGGAAGTAAAATCAATGATACGCTGTGCAATATCCACATCCAGACCTTCCAGATTAAGCACTACCGTCCTGTTTGCTAAAAGTGTCTCTGTAATTTCTCTTGCGTCTTCAATAGAGGTGGGTTTGATCACACAAACTTCCATTCCGGTGCCGGTTTTCTTGCTCTGGCGCATAGGCGTCACCTTCGGCACATTCTTACGGACAGGCTTGTCTTCCTCCGCACCAATTTCTTCCTTCATAATAGACTGCTTAGGGGCTTTTTCTTCTACAGGTTCCTCATAATCATCATCATAAAAATCGTCATCTTCATCATTGTTCAGTTTCATTGCGTTGAGAAACTTATCCATTACTCCCATTGTCTGCACTCCTTATAGATATTGCCGCTCTCCGAATATTCCGGTGCCAACTCTGACGTAAGTTGCACCTTCCTCTATGGCAACTATGTAATCTCCTGTCATACCCATTGACAGAACATTCATACTAACATTATCAATGTTTTTCCTACTTATGTCAACAGCTAATTGACGAAGAAGCATAAAAAATTGACGATTTTCTTCCGCATTTTCTGTATAAGGGGCTATGGTCATCAGTCCCTTAATGTGGACTGCAGGAAGGGCAGCAATTTGAGAGATCAGCTGGGGAGCCTCCTCGGGAGATACTCCAAATTTGCTTTCTTCCCTTGCCATATTTACTTCGATCAGTATGGAAACCTCAACTCCCTTTTTTTGTGCCTCCTTGCTGATCTCCTCTGCCAGTTTCAAAGAATCAACTCCGTGGATCAGAGCTACCTTATCTACGATATATTTTACCTTGTTCCTCTGCAGATGCCCGATCATATGCCAATGGATATCCCTGGGCATTACTTCATATTTTTCCACCAGTTCCTGAACCTTGTTTTCTCCAAATTCCCTGCATCCCGCATCATAGGCCTCTCTTAACATGGACACAGGCTTCGTTTTGCTTACCGCAATCAGCGTAACCTCATCCGCTGCTCTTCCGGCTTTCTCGCAGGCAGCCTCAATGCTCCTCTGTACTTTGTCAATATTTTCACGGATCATAGAACCACTCCTTTTCCTTTATTCATAGATAAACTCGTCATCCACAACTGTAGAGGCGTCCAGTACAATATAATCATATACGCTGAGTCCGTACTGTGTATTGGATTTTACAATGGAATATTCTTCATTTTGATAAAGGATGTTGATCTGCTTAAAATCAGCATAGCCTTTGTTAATATTATAAACTCCCGTCAGGCTTCCTCTTTTACTGAGCGTATAGGTTTCTGTGGAACCAGGCTTTATAATATCGTCTCCTATGCGGAGTACCGTATCATCCAGGTAATATTCCGTATCGGTTTCGTTGTAAATGGTGGTTTCAACAAATTCTGTGCTTGCACTTCCGTCCTCTAAGTAGGTTTCCTTCATAACGCCATAGCCGTTACTGTTTCCTCCCTGGATCACATAATCCTTGGGAACAATGAAAAATTCTTTTTCCACAATAGAGGAATTCGGAATTTTAAGTCCGGTTTCATCCTCCAGGATCAGTTCAATATCAATGAAGCGATCTGTGCAAAAGGTAACCATGGAATTGGTAAAGGTAAGCGCCACAAAGGTCTGTCCCTCCGGATTGGTATAGGTAGACACCTCTCCCCAAGAGGTATCCTGATTTTTAAGGAATTTTACCTTCACATACCCTGCTTCAACAAGCTCGTCCGCCTTTTCCTTGTCCGTGCTGATCACGATAGACCAGTCCTCCTCTGTGGAAAGCTTATAGACAGGATCCCCGGCCGCGATCAGTTCATTACTGATCAGCTGGGTCTTTTGATAATTCTTGGTATCATATAATTCGTTTGTAAACTGCTCCAGCGCCAGATCCTCATATCCATCTACCGAATAGATCACAATACCGGTATCCGGTGCCTTGCAGAAGGAGATCAGCTCCGAAATCCCTGATTGATTGATATTTTCAATGTTCTTTAAGATATTTGCATTGGCAAGCTTTAAAACTGTCCCCTGCACATCATACTTAAAGTCGTATACAGAGGTAAAGTCATCAGACTGAAAGCTGTTCACAAAGCCTAAAATTTCTGTTTTCAATTCAGACAGATCCTGCCCGGAAAGCGCACTGCCGGACTCTGACGTGTTCAGATAATCTGCAAGCTTGCCGGACTCATCCAGCGTATAAACCAGATTGCCTACGCCTACACGCTCTCCCTCACGGGCATAATAGTTAATATAGCCTGTCTGATCTGCAGATACGATTTCCTCCTTGCGAAGGGCAATTCCCTGATAAATATTATTGGTAGAAAGAGAGCCTGCCTTTACCTGATGTCCTTCAATATGCTTCTGGGTAAAGTACATAAAGGTACAAATAATAATATAAATCAGAATTACGGCAAAAATGATCATTCCAATATTCAGATTTAGCGGTTTTCTGTACTTGACAATCTTCTCCTTATTATTCTGGCTCACCTTCAAAACTCCTTATATTCACGCAAAAAGCCCCGGATTTTCCGGGGCTTATGTAATTCTTATCCTTATAATGAAACAATAATTTTATCCTTAACACTGGCCGGAAGTTCTTCTTCGTCCTTGGAAACGCTTAAAACAAAGTCAACCCCAAAGGCTTCACTGATCTTTTCAAGCTTCTGAATAACCGCTTCTATTTCCGCTCCCTCTTCCATGCATGCAATTTTGAGGAAGCTGTCAAAATACATCTGCTCAAGATCATGATCCTGAGAAATGATCCCGCTCACGAAACCAATAAATTCGTCCGGATCCGTAATCAGATAGGATGAAACATCAATCAGTCTGATCTTGTTGTTTAATTCATACATATGCTTGGTGCTTTTGTCCAAATAAACGATATTTCCGGAAACCTTCTGTACTTCACTGTTTACCTTATCTAATAAATGCTTTGTTTTGCCTTTTCCCTTTTTGCCGACGATTAATTGAACCATTGGTAATCCCTCCTGAAGTATATTGGCTGCCCATAAAACAAGCAATGACCTTAAAAATATTATAAGGGATTACCTGTTAAAACACAACAGTTAATTGCCAATTTCTGAAAGCAAATCCGTCATCTGATCATAGAGCGCTTCCCGGCTGTCCGCCCTCATAATAACGGAAATATAGGGCTTGCTTGAGGCATCACGGGAAACCAGCACAAGACAGTGTCCTGCCGCATTGGTTGTACCTGTTTTACCGCCAAGAACCGTAATACCGCCCGGGGCCTGTCTAGTTCCCTGAATATAATAATTCGTACTGGAAACCGTAACCTCTTTGGATGCTCCGTTTCTGTCTGTATATACAGTGGTATAACTGCTCATCTGAATGATTTCATTGAAAAGAGAATATTTAATAGCCGCATTGGTGATCAGATACATATCATAAACAGTCGTATAATGATTATCATCTGAAAGTCCATGAGGATTCACAAAATGCGTATTGGTGGCGCCGAGATTTAAGGCTTCTGCATTCATCATTTCCGAAAAGCCTTCTATGGAGCCCGCAATTCCCTCTGCAATCAAAACGGCTGCATCATTGGCTGAATTGATCAAAAGAAGATGCAGCGCCTGGTTTAAGGTCATCTGATCTCCTTCTTTAATGCCGCAGGTCTGCGCACCGGATTCTAACTTTGTAACATTCTCAGAAGCAGTTAAAAGCATATCTCCGGAACCGTTCTCCATTGCAACAAGAGCCGTCATGATCTTTGTCAGACTGGCAGGATATAATTTTTCGTGGATATTTTTGGCATAAAGCGTGGTTTTGTCATTCAGGTCAAAAAGCGCCGCACCGGAAGCCATAGACAGATCCACCTGATCTGCATTCACATCTCCCTCCGCAACGCACAGCTCTGACGCAAAAGGAACGGCTGTCCCGCGATCTGCTTCCAGATTGACCACCCGGAAACTGCTTACTTCGCTGTCTGCCGTATAGGGCATATCATACTTAGCGCTGCCACAGCCTGTACAGGCCAGAACGATCCCCAGAAAAAAAGGAAATACTTTCCATCTACTTGTACATTTCACGCCACTCAAGGTCTCCTCTGTCCAGCGATTTGATAAGCAGTTCCGCAGTTGCAAGATTAGTTGCAAGCGGAATGTTATGCATATCACATAGCCTTACTACATTATTGACATCAGGTTCATGCATCTTTGAAGTCAGCGGATCCCTCAAAAAAATAACAAGATCCATCTGATTATGTTCTATCTGCGCACCGATCTGCTGTTCCCCTCCCAGATGGCCTGCAAGAAATTTATGAATATTTAAATTGGTGACCTCTTCAATCAGTCTTCCGGTTGTTCCTGTTGCATAAAGCTCATTTTTGCTTAGAATACCGCGGTAAGCAATACAAAAGTTCTGCATCAGCTTCTTCTTGGCATCATGTGCAATCAATGCTATGTTCATGCTAAAACCCCTTTCCTATACTCCCATAAATTAAACTTATTTCATATTATACATCATTTTGACCTGCATTGTAACCCCACATTTAAAACAAATCCAATTCCAATAAAACAGCTCACCAGCGAGGTCAGACCATAACTCACAAACGGAAGCGGCAGACCGGTATTTGGAAGAAGATAAGTAACAACCCCGATGTTTACAAATCCCTGAAATCCGATCATCGCCCCAATTCCGGATGCAATGATGGTTCCGGCCAGATCCTTGGCCCTTCTGGCTGTGAGAAAGCATTCTATGCTGATCAGCACCAGCAGGATGATCACGGCGCAGGTACCCACAAAACCAAATTCTTCTCCAATGACAGCAAAGATGAAGTCCGTCTGCTGCTCAGCAATAAAATCTGCATTTTTAACGGAACTGATCTGGTTATTCTTGTAGCCTTTTCCTGTAAGCATGCCGGATCCAATGGCCATAACGGAATATTCCTGCTGATACCCCTCCGCATTGGCATATTCCTCTTTGTTTAAAAAGGCAATGATCCTGCCCTTTTGATAGTCGCTGATGATCTTTTGATCCGGCTGCATGATCAGCACAAACAGCACCACAACGGCAGGAATGGCAAGGGCTAAAAAGCCGCCGATCACTTTAAAGCTAAGTCCGCCTGTAAACATGATCACACAAAAGATCAGGCATATGATGATCGTAGTAGAAAGATCCGGCTGCTTATAGATCAGGTATGCCGGCAGTGCAAATAAAATAACCGATAAAGAAATATATTGAAAGGAATTAAGTTTTTCTTTATGCAGATAAATAAACTGGGCAAAGAAAAGAATCAGTAAGATCTTTGCCAGCTCGGAAGGCTGAAACTGGGGAAACCCCGGAATTTTAAGCCAGCGCTGCGCTCCGTTTCCCTCTTCTCCCATTGCAATGACCAGAACCAAAAGCACGAGATTTAGAAGGTATAAAACCCAGTACAGCTTTAAAATTACAGAATAATCAAACAGGGAAAGGATCAGCATCAGAAAAAATCCACATGCAAATCCCGCAATCTGGCGGCTCTGCAGAGAAGGTTCCGCAGACCCTACGGCAATGATCCCGATCACTGCCAGGATCGTTACCAGAACTAATAGCTTAAAATTATAGTGACGTATTCTGTATTGTCTTAACATTTTCCGAGGTCTCCATGCCTATAAAAGGCTAATTTACTGTCTTATGTAGATCCAGGATCGGGATATTGGCGTACAGGGTGGGCGTCATATCCCTGCCCTTCCGATCCGTTTTTGCGATCTGGATCTCCATGCTTTTGGCATCAATCTTCATGTATTTTGAAATCACCTTGGCAATATCCGTTTTGATCATTTCCATCATTTCCGGCGAACAGTTTACCCTGTCGGAAATGAGCAGGATCTTTAAGCGGTCCTTGGCGATCTCCCTTGATTTTTTACGGTTAAACAAATTTCTGATCTTCATATGGCCACCCCCTAATTCTTATGGAAAATACCTGACACCTTTGTCCAGAAAGAAACACCCTTTTCAAACTCAAGAAAAGGAACTTCCTTTCCGGCTACACGACAGCATATGTTCTGATATGCTCTTCCTGCCAGCGTATTATTCCCGACCAGAGGCTCTCCCTGGTTGGTTGCGACCACAACATTTTCATCATCCGGCACGATACCGATCAAACTGATTGCAAGAATATCCACTACATCTGCAGCGCTCATCATGTCTCCCCGTTTCACCATATCATACCTGAGCCTGTTAATGATCAGATCGATCTTGGTAAAATCGTGCGCTTCTAACAGGCCGATGATCCGGTCTGCATCCCGGATTGCCGAGACCTCCGGCGTTGTCACCACAAGCGCTCTGTCCGCCCCTGCAATGGCATTTTGAAAGCCCTGCTCAATTCCTGCAGGACAGTCCAGGATAATATAGTCAAACTGTTCCCTGAGCTGATTGATCAGCCTTACCATCTGTTCCGGATTTACAGCCGTTTTATCCTTTGTCTGCGCAGACGGGAGAAGGTAAAGACTGGGATGTCTTTTGTCCTTAATGAGCGCCTGCTTTGCGCGGCATTTTCCTTCAACCACGTCCACAAGATTGTAAACAATCCTGTTTTCCAGTCCCATGACTACATCCAGATTGCGAAGACCGATATCTGTATCGATCAGCACAACTCTTTTGCCCATCGCTGCTAAACCTGTTCCAACATTTGCAGATGTGGTGGTTTTTCCCACACCGCCTTTCCCTGACGTGACGACAATTACTTCGCTCATATAAAGCCTCCTGATTGAATTAATTTCGTCCCCTGAGCCTTCTCAGACAGAAAAACCGCTCAGTAATTCTTTTGTTAGGGAATCCAATACGACCCGCTTGTCCTTAACGTATGCTATTTTAGGTTGTACCTTGGGCCTGATAGACCACTTTGATGCTTTGTCTTTGGAATGATATTTGAAATCACCGATTTTTAATTTTTCAGGTGACATTTCAAGCGCAACCACATAATGAGCAGAACTGCCGTTTCCACCGGCATAAGCTTCCCCGAACAGGCCGCCAAGCACAATGATATCCCTGGCAGAAATAATGGCAGATCCGGGATAAACATCCCCCAAGACAACAATGCTGCTTTCTGTTTCCAGCACCTGTCCGTTTCGCAGCGTCCCTCTGTAGAACTGCCCGTTTCCATCTGCGCTCTCCCCGGTAAAATCTGCCTGCCGCAGTGCTTTTACAAAGGTCTGATTGGTTTCATCATCCTCCCCCGTAAGGCAGAGGATCCTCAGCTCTGAATTCTGCGTAATGGCGTCCAGGATCTGCTGTTCTTCAAAATCAGAAAGGACTCGTCCTTTGAGGGAAAGGGCCATTTTTGCATCTTTAAAAAAGCTGCTGGACTCCCGAAACTTTTCTCCCACATCGGCAAGAAGCTGGTCAAAGGGAAGATCGGGATCTAAATGAAGAACGATCCCGCTTGGAAAGCTTTTAATAACAACACTATTTTTCAACGTAAGCAAGCTCCTTTTATTTTCCATTAATCCGTAACGGTTGTAGTTGCATTTATCTGGGAAGCGGTTCCTGTGATCAGCTCCTCTTCATCCGTAATATCGAAGTAATATTCAATAATATCGCGGGTTGTCTGTGCCGCATAGCTTGAAGAATATCCATAGGCAATTCTGGTTGCAATGGCGATCTCCGGCTCATCATAGGGCGCATAGCAGACAAACAGTGCATGGTTTGCACGGTTTTTATTTTCTTCCGCCGTACCTGTCTTTCCCGCTACTTTAACAGGCAGGTTATTATAATAGCTGTTATTTTCAATCACCTGGCGCATTCCCGAATGAATGGCGTTCCAGTAGGACTGATCCATATCGATGGTGTTGCGCACCTTTGCATGATTATCGTTAAGAAGGATTCCTCCATGATCCGTAATGCGGTCCACCAAAGTCAGATCGTAGCAGGTTCCGCTGTTTGCAACTGTTGTTACATATCTTGCAAGTCCTACTGTGGAATAGCTGTTAGTACCCTGTCCGATGGCAGAACGTACCGCATCCTTATTGGATACCTGTGGATCAGATTCTTCAATTTCTATTCCGGAGGTTTCTGTAAGTCCATACATATCTGCGTATTTTTGCAGCTTGGAAAGACCCACATCAGAAGAATAAGTATCGCCCACGGTTCCCAGCTCATAACCAAGCTCATAAAAGAACACATTGCAGGAATGCCTGATCGCACCGGTCACATTTAAGGAGCCATGGCTTCCCCTTCCGTAAATCCAGCAGGTAGGCGGCGGTGTGATCTTATCAAAAATACCCGTACAGTTAACCGTAGACTGCGGCGTGATCGTTCCCTCTAAAAGACCGGCGGTCGAGGACACCATTTTAAAAGTAGATCCCGGAGCGGTCAGCTGATTGGTCGCATAATTGATCATGGGTGTGGACAGATCTCCCAAAAGCTGGGAAAAATATTCTGCATCCACTCCATTTGCCATTTTATTGTTGTCATATCCCGGATAAGAAACAAGGGCAAGCACATCCCCCGTATTCACGTCCGTGATCACCATGGAAGCGGAATGAGGATCCAGTGCAAGCTGCGCCGGTGTAATATCCAGATTTCGGATCCTGTTCATTATGAAATTATAGGCGGAAACCGCCCCATGCAGGAAGGACTCTTCCTCCTGTGCATCCACATCTACAATCCCCTGCTCTAAAAGGATTTTGCAGATCTGATTGCCGGAAATCACATCCTTCTTGATCATAAAACGGTAGATCCTCTTTGTGAAATATGCGTCTTCATCCAGCTGCTGCAGGATATAATCCACAATTTTACTGTAAATCTCTTCAGAATCTGAATACTGCTCTGAAATAGACAGCCTGGATACATCGATCCAGTTCATGGCGATACAGTATTTCAAATATTCCTTTAAGCTGATGACCTCATCTGTTGTCCATGCAATATAGGTTTCATCAGCAGTATCTACCCGTTCCCTCACGATGATCCCGTTATCATACAGCATTTCGGCAATATAGCTTTCGTAAACCTGATATTCCATATCAAGTTTTTCATAAGCAGTGGACTCCTCGGTAAGTTCCTGGCGCAGCCGGTCAAAAACGCCGTTTTTCCGTTCGATAAACGCCTCATGAACCTGTTTTTCCGTTTCACCGGCATCCTTATTTGCAAAATGCTCTGTATTGATCACATTATTATTGATCAGGGCATAATAAACATCATAAATCGGAATTTTAATCTTACTGCTGCTGACCTCAGAAGTATCAAACTCTTTTGCGTTGATAATATTGGTACAGAGAATTCCCGCCAGTCTTTCCTCCAAAATACGGTAAGCTGCAATCTGAAGATCCTTATCCAGCGTCAGGTAAACATCATTTCCGGCAACAGGTTCCACATAATCTGTGGTTTCCGTCACTTTTCCCATACTGTTTACAAAGATCGTTTCAGAACCTTTGGTTCCCTGGAGCTCGCTTTCCAGCGACTTTTCAATTCCAAGCTTCCCTACCGTATCATTCAGATCATATTCATGAGACGGATCACTTTTCTGCAGTTCTGTAAGATCTTCCTTGGAAACCTTGCCCGTATAGCCTATAATATGTGAAAAATAAATACTGTCCACATATTTCCGGATGGTATCCTCTACAATGGATACGCCTTCCAATACATCATTATTTTCCATTACCACAGCAACCGTTGCCTCACTGACATCTGTTGCTACAGTGGTGGCAATATATTTCTGATAATTGTTGGTACTCATATCATATCTTATGGTCAGGATCTTTAAGACCTCTTCCCTTGTATAGCCATCACCCGGAATAAAGGTATCCTTGGTGGTGTTTTCATCATAATTTCCAATGCGGAACCTTGTCCAGCCGCAAAGGTAGTCCACTACTTCTGCAGCAGTTGCCGTCCTCTCCTTTTCTTCCAGCTGGTCAATGGTGGTATGTCCGTAAACATCAGCCAGAAAGCGGAGAAGCGATGTTCCTTCAACGGAAAAGGAATATTTCCCGTTTTTATCCAGAACGATCTTAAAATCGCTGACAATGCTGTCTCCGTTTTGTTCGATCATTCCGATCAGCTTATAAATAGTGGTATTCAGGTTTAAATTCTTAAACCGGTCGCTTTCATATACATCTTCAATGGTTACCGAATGGGCAAGCTCGTTATAGGCAAGCAGATTTCCGTTCCGGTCATAGATGCAGCCCCGGCTACCCTTAATCGTTCTTTCCTTTTTGATCTTCATCTGAAAGGAGTCAAGATATTCTTCTCCATGGACGATCTGAAGATCAAAAACGCGGTTGAACATTACAACGCCAATGCCTATAAATAAAATGATCAGCACAAAAACTCTGGATGTGATCAGACCGATAAAATTTTCCTTCAGTTCTTCAAACAAATTTTCTAGCACTCCTTTGTTCCGATGCTTCCAGCCTTTTATTGACAAAAAGGATCAGTGGGTAAAGTAACAGGGTAATTAAAATGGTATAAAACATTTCCGGAAGAATGATATGCCGGAAATAGTAAACAAAATGAAAACGTCCCCTCATAAGAAACCACGTAATATAGTAAAGCAGGCCATAAGAAAGATCACTGACTAGGATCAGAAGCAGCGGGAGCTTAATATCCTCAGGATAAAATATCCTGTTAAATTTTCCGTTGGTATATCCTATGTACATATAGATCATAGCATTTAATCCCAGCACATCCGCAAAAAAAATATCCGCAAGAAGTCCGCAGAAAAAGCCAAACAGAAGTCCTGTGCGCTTTCCCCTCATAAATCCAAAGGACGCCGTCAGGATCATCATCAGATTCGGGACGATCCCTCCGAAGTTCAGGGATTGGAACACAGTGGTCTGCAAAAGAAAGCAGATAATAATAAGACAAATAGAAATTAATAATCGTTTTGTTTTGTATAACAAGGCTTTCTCCCTTTTGAAATCCTTTTAATTCAGGACTGACTGTCGTCGGGGACTTTTTTCAGTTCGGTGATCACCAGGACTTCCTCTAAATGTTCAAAATCAACGGCAGGCGTGATGAGACCCGATTTGGTCAGATTGTTGGAATCCACATTAATGCTGGAAATATATCCGATCAGGATCCCCGGAAGATATTTGTCACTTACATTGGAGGTAACAATCTTATCTCCCTCCACTACCCTGTCTGCGCTGTCAATCAGTTTTTCAAAGCGGATCACTCCGTCAGCATATAACTCAAGATCCCCACAGACGATCAGATTATCCGAAGTGGAAAGAACCATTCCGCTGGTATTGGAATTATCATCGATAATCGACATAACCTTAGACCAGTCCGGCCCTACGTCCACAATCCTGCCAACCAAGCCGCTTCCTGCCATCACATTCATATCAATGGCAAGGCCATCCTGATACCCCTTATTGATCACAAAGGAATGAAACCAGTTTCCGGAATCCTTGGCAATAATCCTTGCCCCTACCTTATCGTAATCATCATACTGGGCATCCAGATCATACAGTTCCCTTAAATTGGTGAGCTCGTATCGATCCTGCTGAAGCTTAATGTTTTCCATGGTAAGCTCGTCCACCTGCGCCCTTAGCTGCTCATTCTCGCTTAAAAGGGACCGGATCTGCACAAGCTCCTCTGATCTTGTGTTCAGCCAGCTTCCTGCCTTGCTGATCCCCTCCTGCAGGGGCGTTACAAGAAAGCCGCCTGCTGCACTCAAGGGAGCGCTTAAAAAATTGGTGTTAAATGTCAGCACGATCAGCGCCATACATAATAATGTTAAAATAAAAAGGAGATATTTACTCGGTAATGTAAACTTTTCTCCTTTTTTCTTTACTACTGGACTCATTTACTCATTCCTTCGATTGCATACGCCACAGACTTATAATTGTCATCCTTAATGATCTTGGAAAGTCCCAGGGCCACACTGGTAACCGGATTTTCTGCCATATTTACGGTAAGCCCCGTTCCCTTTTGGATCAGCGCCGCAAGATGGTTCACCTGGGAAGCGCCTCCTGTCAGATAAATGCCGTGACGATAAATATCTGCTGCAAGTTCCGGCGGGGTTCTCTCCAGAATGACTTTGATGTTATCAATAATCGTATGGAAATGTTCTGTCAACGCCTCGTCAATGAGCTGCGTAGGAAGTTCTCTCTCCACAGGAAGGCCTGTTACAATATCGCGTCCGTATACAAGCGCGCCTTTTCCTTCTCTTTCAAGCTCTGCAGAAGCCATCTTTACGCCCTCTGCTGTTTTTCCGCCAATGATCAGGCTGAACTGCTTGCGCACGGCAGAACGGATCGCGTCATCAAACTTCTGTCCGCCTACCTTGATCAGACGGCTGAGCACAATTCCACCCAGGGATAAAATAGAAATTTCTGTTGTATCAAACCCAACATTTACGATCAGAACTCCCTGCGAATTCTTCACGTCAATGTCAAGCCCAAGTCCGTCTGCAACTGCCTTTTCCACAACCAGGATCCGTCTTGCCTTTACACCTGCGTCACGGATCAGATCATAAAACGCCCTCTTTTCCACTTCCGTTACATCTGTAGGAACAGCAATATAATAATCTGCCGGCTTTACATTGCTTCTGGTGAGATCATTAATAAAATATTTTACCAGAAGCTCCATGTTTTTAATGTCGGCAATAACGCCATTAGAAAGCGGATAGGAAATATGAATATTTCCAGGCGCTTTTTCATACATTTCAAAAGCAGAATCCCCATAGGCAAACAGAGTGCTTTTGTTTTCGATAGCGATCATATTCTTTTCTACCAGGATCGTATCGTCTGCCCGATTGTATATTTTAATGTTGCTGGTTCCTAAATCAATACCGAAAACATTGTTTGACAAAATAATTTACCCCTTTCTATAATAGGCCTTTTTCCTTGAGACTGACGTATCTTCCATCTCCCAGGATGATATGATCAATCAGTGTAATATCCATTAATTCCCCGGCCTCTTTTATTTTGCCGGAAATTGCAATATCCTGTGCGCTTGGGGAAGGATCGCCGCTGGGATGATTGTGCAAAAGCATAATGCGGCTCGCACGGCACCTGAGCGCTTCAATAAAAACATCCCTAACCGATAAAAGAGAAGCATTTACCGTTCCCAGTGATATTTTATATTCTTCGATCAACTGCAGTTTATTATCCAGAAGAAGCAGCAGAACATTTTCTTTTTCCTGATGCCTCAGCTTTTCCATATAATAATCTGCAATGGTCGACGGTCTGTCAAACCGCAGTGCGTCTCTTGCCCGCATGGAAGCCATGCGGATGGACATTTCAGCAGCACATTTCAGTCTGACTGCTTTTACTTCTCCAATTCCCGGAAGCGTCATAAGCTGCTGCAATGATAAATGATGCAGATCATTTAAGCACCCCTTCTGCCCTCCCGCCATTCTTAAAACATCCTTTGCAAGTTCAAGAGCCGTATGGCTCCTTGAACCGGTTCTAAGGAGAATAGCCAGAAGCTCTGCATCTGTAAGTGCTTCTGCCCCAAGTCTGATGAATTTTTCATAGGGCAGATCTTCCTGTAACATTTGTGTTGTCATTCATTTCCTTTCCAATCCCTTCTCTCAGCCAGAATGAAAAAGAAATCCCACTCAGATAAAACGGTATACGATAATCCCGATTACAATTCCGATAATGCTTGCAACCGTAATCTTAATGGTAAGCCCAAAGGTAATGCACATGATCCCGATATCAAACACAATGGGACTTGCAAGACCGAAGGTCTGTCCATAATTCAGCCAGGTGCTTGGAAAAAGATTTCCGATAAAACCGCCAATCACAATTCCTGCAAGTATCAGCAGAAAACAGGCCCAATTATTCTTACGCATTTTCTTACCTCCGGTTGTCATTTGTAGTGCGGATTTTACCGCATAACCAACATTTATATTAACACAGCTTCCAAATTATGTATACTGATTTCCTACATTTTTTATAAGTTTCGTTTGTCAAAATCTGACACGATCAGCCCTTTATCTACCAGATTCTGCACGGTCTTCATCATTCCGAATTTTCCATGCTGCCAGGTCAGTCCTCCCTGAAAATACACCGCATAGGGGGGCTTAATGGGCCCATCTGCTGACAGTTCGATAGAAGAGCCCGACACAAAAGCACCTGCAGCCATGATCACAGGGCTGTCATACCCCGGCATATCCCACGGTTCCGGCGTAACAAAGCCGTCTACGGGGGCCGCCTGCTGAATTCCCTGGCAGAAGCCGATCACGCCCTCCGGCATTCCAAAGGTAATGGCCTGGATAATATCATGCCTGCTTTCTTTTCCGTCCGGCACCACCGAAAAACCAAACCTTTCATAAAGATTTGCTGCAAAAACAGCCGCTTTTAACGCATTTGCCGTTACAGACGGCGCCAGAAAAATCCCCTGATAAAAGGAAGGGAGCGCCTGAAGGGAGGCTCCTACCTCCTTTCCCAGTCCCGGGGAGGTCAGCCGGTAAGCCGCATTTTCAATCCATTCCTTTTTGCCTGCAAGATATCCTCCAATGGGAGCCAGTCCTCCTCCCGGATTTTTGATCAGGGAACCTACCACCAGATCCGCCCCCACATCCGAAGGCTCCATGGTTTCCGTAAATTCTCCGTAACAATTATCTACCATACAGATCACATCAGGCCGGATACTGCGGATAAAGGAGATCAGTTCTCCTATGCGCGCCACAGATAAGGTCGGCCTTGTCTGATAACCCTTGGAGCGCTGGATCGTTACAAGTTTTGTTTTCTCATTGACCGCCTTTCTGATTCCTTCGTAATCAAAGCCTCCGTCTGCAAGCAGGTCTACCTGCCTGTAGGTAATGCCGTATTCTGCAAGGGAACCCTTGGACGGCCGGATCCCGATCACCTCTTCCAGCGTATCATAGGGTTTTCCTACGGGGGAAAGCAGCTCGTCTCCCGGCCTTAAATTGCTCATCAGGGCAAGGGCAAGAGCATGGGTTCCGCAGGTGATCTGCGGTCTTACAAGGGCATCCTCCGTATGAAAAATATCCGCATAAACTTTTTCCAGGGTTTCTCTTCCAAGATCATTGTAGCCATAGCCTGTTGTTCCCAAAAGGCAGGCTTCACTGACTTTATTTTTCTGCATGGCGGCAATGACCTTTAACTGATTGTATTCCGATACCGCATCAATTTCTGCCCATCTTTCCTTAAGGGAATCCCAGACCTCCTCACAATAACGGTAAACCTGCGGAGAAATCCCCATCTGCAAATAAAGCTGTTCCAGTGTCTGCTTATTCATGATATATGTTTCCTCATTTCATTTTTTCTAGTATTGCTGCAAGAAGCTGCTCCGTCCCAGAGCCGTAAATGCTTTTATCGATCCAGATCACATCCCGCTCCCTGCGAAACCAGGTCAGCTGGCGTTTGGCGAAATGTCTGGTGTCCTGCTTGATCCTTAAAACGGCCTCCTCAAGGGTACATCTGCCATCCAGGAAATCCATGATTTCCTTATATCCCAGCCCCTGCATGGAAACCATATTGCGGTCACAGCCCATTTCCTTCAGCCTCTGCACCTCCGGCACAAGTCCTTCCTCTATCATGTGATCGACTCTTTCTTCAATTTTCTGATATAGCCTGCTGCGCTCATCAGTGATCACAAAATAGGAAAAATCATAGGGAGATTTCTTTTCCCGCTCCCTTTCATTATGCCTCGAAATAGGGTAACCATTCAGTCTGTAAAATTCAAGCGCCCGGATCAGGCGCTTTCGGTTATGAGGATGAATGGCCTCTGCCGATCTGGGATCTACAAGGCAAAGCTGACTGTAGAGCGCATCAAGGCCCTTCTCATCTGCTTCCTGTTCCAGCCTGCGTCTGATTTCACTGTGATCCTCTTCCCCCTCAAAGGCAATGTCGTATAAAAGAGCCTGGATATAAAAGCCCGTTCCTCCCACCACAATGGGAATGTTTCCCCTGGAAGAAATCTCCTTTATAGCCTGTCTTGCAAGCGACTGAAAAAGAAATACATTAAATTCTTCCGTGGGCTCTAATATATCAATGAGATGATGGGGAACCCCTTCCATTTCAGAAGCTGTGATCTTAGCGGATCCTATATCCATATGCCTGTAAACCTGCATGGAATCTGCGGAAATGATTTCTCCTCCGATCCTCTTGGCAAGCAGAATGGACAAGGCCGTTTTTCCCACTGCCGTAGGGCCTGCAAGCACGATTAATTTATTTTTATCCCTCAGTTCAGACAATCCTCTTAAATTTCCTTTCCAGCTCATATTTGCTCATAGAAATGATCGTCGGCCTTCCATGAGGACAATGGTAAGGATCCTTTAAGGAAAGCAGTTCGCCGATCAGCGCCTTTGCTTCCTCCTCTGTAAGGCGGTGGTTTCCTTTTACGGCAGCTTTGCAGGCCATGGTGGCAAGCTTCTGCAAAATCACATCATGATTGCCCTTCAACGGATCCTCCATCATTTCATCCAGCAGAGAAACAAAAAATTCTTTTTCATTACAGCCATATAGATCAACCGGCATGCTTCTGATGGCAATGCTGTCGCTGCCAAAATCCTCCAGTTCAAATCCCAGGGCTTCAAAGTCCTTCTCATGCTCTGCCAGGATCTGTCTTTCTTTTCCTGTGAGACTGACGATAACCGGCGGGTTCAGGAGCTGGGAAGAAATCTGTTTTTCTTCCAGCTGTTTGACGAAACGCTCATACTTCACTTTTTCATGGGCCGCATGCTGATCAATGATAAACAGCTTATCCTTCAAGGTAACTAACCAGTATGTTTCAAAAATCTGGCCGATAATGTGATACTCCTTTGCAGAATCCTCCGTCAGGAAGCGTTCCTCAAACAAATCCATCTGAACCGGTTTTTCTACCAGAATATGCTCCGATGCCTTGATCACATTTCCATGGATCGCAGCTGGACTTTCCTCTGCCTCTGTTCCCAGAATCTTTAAAGGTGGGATCCGTTTCATAAAATCAGATACCGTAGGCTGCTTGGGCAGTTCCATTTGGGCTGCCGCAGTATGGTACTCCTGAGGCTTATCCCAAAGAGCATTTTCCTTTAAAAGCTCGCTCCTTCTTACCTCAAAAGGTTCCGGGGCAAGCGAGGGTGAAGGCGGCTCCTCCTTCGGCGCCGGTGTCAGCTTTACATCAGGGATCAGTTCCTGCTCATGCAGCTTCTGTGCCACTTCCCTGGACAGGGCTTCATAAATTTTCACTGCCCCGTGAAGCCGGATCTCCATTTTGGAGGGATGTACATTTACATCAATGGCAGACGGGTCAATAGAAAAATGCAAAACAAAAAACGGGAATTTATGTTGCATGAGATAAGCTCTGTAGCCCTCTTCCATTGCCCTGATCAGCGTGTCATTCCGTACATATCTTCCATTCACATAGGTGGTTTCAAAATTTCTGTTGGAACGGTTCAGTTCCGGCCTGCCGAGATAGCCTTTCACAGAAAAAGTTTCTTCCTCTAAGGAAAAAGGGATCAGGCAGTCTGCGCTTCCGCGTCCATATATCCGATAAATAATCTCTTTCAGATCTCCGTTCCCAGAGGTATGGAAACGAAGCTGACCATTGGCAATAAATTTCACGGAAATGTCCGGATGAGACAAAGCCAGATGCTCCATCATATCTGCCACATATCCGCCTTCTGTCTGGGGCTGCTTTAAAAACTTCTTTCTGGCCGGCGTGTTGAAAAAAAGATTTCGAACGAGAAATGTGGTGCCGTTAGGCGCTCCGATCTCCTCCGGTTCTTCTCCCTGTCCGCCCGCAATGCAAAACCGGATCCCGGTCAGCTCTTCCTTGGTCTTTGTAATCACTTCCACCTCGGAAACCGCAGCAATACTTGAGAGCGCTTCCCCTCGAAACCCTAGACTGACCGTTTTTTCCAGATCTTCTATGGAGGAAATTTTACTGGTAGCGTGACGCAGAAAAGCCCTTTGTATCTGATCCTTTGGAATTCCACAGCCGTTATCCGTCACGCGGATCAGGCTGCTTCCTCCGTCCTTAATTTCAATGGTGACTGCAGTGGCCTCTGCATCAATGGCATTTTCGGTAAGCTCTTTCACCACATTTAAAGGGCGTTCTACCACCTCTCCCGCTGCAATCTTATCAATGGTCATCTGGTTTAAAATATGAATATCCGGCACAGTAAAGACCTCCTTTCCCGGTTTTAAAATGATCCCCAACGGTTTTTTAACTTATTTTGGAGACGATATAAGGTGTTCAGTGCATCTAATGGGGTTAAGGTCGAAATATCAATATCCTGAAGCTCCTTTAAAACATCCTCGTCCTTAACAGTATCAAACAGAGACATCTGGCTTAAGTCCACCTCATCATATTTCACGGCCTTGCTCTTTGACCGTCCATCCTTCTGATCAACGGCAATGCTTTGTACCTTTTCCAGAATATCGTTATCACAAAGCTGATTGACGATTTCCTTCGCCCTGTCAATCACCATATCGGGAACTCCCGCCAGCTTGGCCACCTGGATGCCATAGCTTTTATCAGCCCCTCCTTTTACGATTTTCCGGAGGAAAACAATGTCATCTCCCTTTTCCTTTACCGCAATGCAGTAATTATTCACATTGCTCATTTTTCCTTCCAGTTCCGTAAGCTCATGATAATGGGTTGCAAACAGCGTTTTGGCTCCCAGCAGTTTTTTGTTGCTGATATGCTCGATCACTGCCCATGCAATGGAAA
>FR894558.1:276150-307895 GCA_000436115.1 Firmicutes bacterium CAG:534
TCTTCCGATCTCATCTAAGATCAGCAGGCTGTCTGCGGTGGCATTTCTAAGGATATTGGCAACCTCGTTCATTTCCACCATAAAGGTACTTTGCCCGCTGGCAAGATCATCTGATGCTCCTACCCGGGTAAAGATCCTGTCCACAAGGCCGATATTCGCACTGTCGGCCGGAACAAAGCATCCAACCTGCGCCATCAGCACGATCAGGGCAACCTGCCTCATATAAGTGGATTTTCCGGCCATATTAGGGCCGGTGATCACAGAAACACAATATTTGTGGTTATCCAGATAGGTGTCATTGGAAATAAACATATCTCCGCTTATCATCTGTTCCACCACAGGATGGCGACCTGCCTTAATATCGATCACACCCTTTTCATTGATGGACGGGCGTACAAACCGGTTTCTTTCCGCAACCAGGGAAAAGGACGCAAGCACATCCAGTTTTGCTATGGCCTTGGCCGTCTTCTGGATCCGTTCCATTTCCCCTGCAATAGCGTCCCGGATCTTCACAAACAGATCGTATTCCAGGGTAAAGAGCTTATCCTCCGCATTCAGAATCATATCCTCCAGCTCTTTTAATCTGGCATTGGTATATCTTTCTGCATTTGCTAAGGTCTGCTTTCTTGTATAATCCTCCGGCACAAGATCCTTGTAGGAATTTGTGACTTCAAAATAATAGCCAAATACCTTGTTATATTTGATCTTCAGATTTTTGATCCCGGTGCGCTCCCGGTCTTCTTCCTCCAGCTTTGCCAGCCAGTCCTTCCCTTCTGTCTTTGCATGGCGGAGCGTATCGATGGTTTCATCAAAGCCTTCCCTGATAATCCCGCCCTCTTTTACGGCAACGGAAGGCTCCTCCAATATTGCATTTTCAATGAGGGTACAGATATCCGACAAATCATCGATCTCACTTTGGATTTCCATAAGAAGCTCCGGATCAAAATCCTTCAGCGCAGTCTTAATATGGGGAAGCATCTTCAGGGAATTGCGGAATGCAATCAGATCCCTTGGATTTGCCGTTTTATAGCTTACTTTTCCAAGCAGACGCTCCAGGTCATATATGGGATTCAGATACTCCCTTATCTCATCCCTGTTCATGGCTTTTTGACAAAGCGCTTCCACTGCGTCTAAACGTTTTTCGATTGCAGGCCGGTCGATCAAGGGCTGCTCTAAATACTGCCGCATGGTCCTTGCGCCCATTGCCGTCTTTGTTTTGTCCAGCACCCACAAAAGAGAACCTCTCTTCTGCTTTTCACGGATGGTCTCTGTCAGCTCCAGGTTTCTTCTTGTAGAACTGTCAAGAAGCATGTACCTGCTGGTAAGATAAGGGTATAAATGTGTCAGATGGGAAAGATCTGTTTTCTGGGTATCCGTCAGGTAAAGCATCAACGCTCCCGCCGCAATCAGCCCTGCGGGAAAATCTTCAATCCCCATGCCCTGCAGGCTTGTTACATGAAAGTGCTTTAAAAGACTTCTTCTGCATTTATCTTCATCAAAAAAATGAGCCTCCAAGGGATATACCGCAATATGAAGCCGTCCCTTCAGATCGTCTACATCGATCCCGCTCATAAAAAAGGCATCATTGCACACAATTTCACTAGGGCCGTATTTATTGATCTCATCTAAAAGCTTCCTGGTATCGGAAGCCTCTGTGAGATAGTAATCCCCGGTAGTGACATCTACAATGGAAATGCCGCTTTTTCCTTCAAAATAGGCAATACACATCAGGAAATTGTTTTTGCTTTCATCCATCGCCTGAACATTTAAATTTGTTCCCGGCGTTACAACACGGATCACATCCCTTTTCACAAGTCCTTTGGCAAGCTTGGGATCTTCAAGCTGTTCGCAGATTGCAACCTTATATCCCTTTGATACCAGCTTATTTAAATAAGTGTCCACTGCGTGATAGGGAACCCCGCACATAGGCGCCCGTTCCTCAAGTCCGCAGCTTTTTCCCGTCAGGGCAATTTCCAGTTCCTTTGATGCGATCTGGGCATCCTCAAAAAACATTTCATAAAAATCGCCCAGTCGGTAAAATAAAATACAGTCCTGATATTCCTGTTTTGTCTCCAGATATTTCTTCATCATGGGAGTCATTTCAGGAGTAATTTCCGTGGCCATTTGTCACCGTACCTTTCTTTTGTTAAAATGCGTCCTCTCTATTCTGCGAGCTCGCCCAGGTAATAAAAACCGTGGCATTCCCTTAAAAAGACAGGGACGATTTTCCCGATCAGTTCGCTGCCTCCTTTAAAATGCACAATGGTATTGTTCGATAATCGACCGGTGAGCAGCGTTTCGTCCTGCGCGTTTACCTCCTCTACCAGTGCCTCCATTGTCTGTCCTTCCAGTCTGGATACCCGCTCCCTGGCCGTATCCTGTACGGTCTTTAAAACACGGTCAAAGCCTTCTTTTACCAGATCCTCCGGAACTGGTTCCATTGCTGCTGCGGGAGTTCCGGTACGGGGCGAATAGATAAAGGTAAAGGCGTTATCATACTGCACCTGTCTGATCACATCAATGGTTTCGTCTACATCCTCCCTGGTTTCCCCGGGGAACCCTACAATAATATCCGTAGTCAGGGAAATGTCCGGAATTTCTCTTCTGATTTTTTGCGCAAGCGCCAGATACTGTTCCTTCGTATATCTTCTGTTCATTGCCTTTAAGATTTTGGTAGAACCGGACTGAAGAGGCAAATGAAGATGCTTACAGATCTTCTTGGAATTTTTCATAACCTCGATCAGCTCGTCGGAAAGATCCTTTGGATGAGAGGTCATAAAACGGATCCGTTCCAGGCCTTCGATCTGCTCGATTTCCTTAAGAAGCTGTGCAAAGGATACCGGCTGCTCAAGGTTTTTTCCGTAGGAATTTACATTCTGCCCAAGCAGCATGATCTCAACCACGCCATCCTTTACCAGCATCTCGATTTCCCGGATAATATCCTTTGGACTGCGGCTCCGTTCTCTTCCCCTGACATAGGGTACAATACAATAGCTGCAGAAATTATTGCACCCAAACATAATGTTGATGCCGGATTTAAAGAAATATTTCCGATCCGTTGGAAGCTCCTCCACGATCTGATCCGTGTCCTTCCAGATGTCAATGACCATGCCGTCCGCTTCAAACATCGCGACTAAAAGCTCTGCAAACTTATAAATATTGTGAGTGCCAAAAATAAGATCCACAAACGAATAGCTTGTCCGTATTTTTTCAATCACAGAAGGCTCCTGCATCATACAGCCGCATAAGGCGATCTTTTTGCCCGGCATTTTCTTTTTCATGGCATGCAGATGCCCAAGTCTGCCATAAACTCTCTGATTTGCATTATCTCTCACAGTGCAGGTATTATATATTACGAAGTCTGCACCCTCGTCCTCTGTCAGTTCATAGCCTACTTTTTCCAGAATTCCTGCAAGCTTTTCCGAGTCCCTTGCATTCATCTGACAGCCAAAGGTCGTCACGCAGCAGGTAGGCTTTCTTCCCAGGATCTCGCCAAGGTGCGCAACATATTCCCGGGCCTTTTCCATATATGCAAACTGGCGGGCTGTCTCTTCTCCGCCGGAAAGCTTTTGTGTAAAACTATTTTCCATTGTAATCTCCATTTCTACGTTTGTATACGCATCATTTCCTAAATTTCCACTACATGATAAAGAATTTCATTTCCCCGCTTGCCGCTGCGCTCTAATAGCTGCAAGTAAGTCAAAACATGAATTACCGTTCTGGCAATCTCCCTCCGCTCACCCACTGCCTTTCCGAACTCCCTGACGGAAAAAGGCTCCGGCAGATCATAGGGGATCAGCATCAGATAATCCTCGATCCGTTCAAAACGTATTTCATCGATCAAAGACACAGGAATGCGGTCATAACGGCAGGAGCCTTTCTTTTTGTCTCTGCTCCAACCGTTTAAAAGCCGGTATTCCACAATCTCAAGCATGGGAAAACACAAACGTAGATTGGGATCAGGCAAAAAGGATTTTATCTTATATAACTCATAAAAAGCTCTGTAAACAGAGCCTTTTACGGTACTTTTCCTTGGTTTTGAGCATTCGCCTGTTTCTTCATCTATCCAGGAAAGATATTTGATCCTGGGAACAGGATAAACAATGGTCACCGGATACTGAGGAAGAAATGTATTCAGCTTGTCCCGCATCTTGTTAAAGTTTCCTGTCTGGATCTCAATGATCTCTTCCCCTGTAAAAATATCTGCAATGTAGCCTGCCACCGGTATTTCCTGCATGGATGGATCCGGTGCATAATAATCCTTTAATATGGCATGAACCGTTTTTTCCTGATAGGTTCCGATCCCTGCACGGGCTCTCTTTTCATGCGTGATCCGATCCTTGATTGCATCAAAGCGTTCCGTATCCATTCCGGCTTATTTCCTTTCCAGGAAAAGCTTTCTTGAAATGAAGTTATAAACCATAACAACACCTGTGGCAATAATTGCGCTGACAGAAACCATAAGCTCTGAAGAAAGAAGCTCCTGAAGCGCACTGCTGTGATCATAAATCCCGTCAATGCAGATATACATTACCGCTTCGTTGATCAAAAGCCCGATTGCAGATAAGATCAGAAAAACCGTAAATTCTTTTTTTCTGTCCATCTCCTTCTTTTGGGTAAAAACAAATTTTATGCTTAAAATATAGTTGACAATGGCAGAGATTACAAATCCCAGAAATTTGGAGATCAGATAATGAACCCCCAAAAGATTTGTCAGTCCGGTTGTAATCCCAAAATCAATGAAAAAGCAAAAAAAACCTACAATGCCAAAGCGGATAATTTGTTCTAATAATTTTTTCATATTCTTATGTGCCTTTCTCATTTTTGGTAATCTCTGTACAGCAAAAAGTGAAATTGCCATACATAGTGTATTATACATGACAATTCCACTTTTTTCATCATAATTTTTTAATTGCTGTTTGAGCCCTCACAGCCGCAGGTAGTTCCAGGATAGGGGATAAAAGCTCTCTGATCGCCACGGTTATCCTGTCTTGCTTCATTCCTACAGGGGCATTCCTCATTCTGTCTTTCCCGTTCTCTTTCTCTTTCGTTCTCCCGTCTGCGACAGGAGCAGTCGCTGCTGCTTTGTCTGCTGGAGCAGCCGTTATCCCGGCCATTCCCCTGACAGCACAGCAAAAGCAATACTAGGATCCAACAATTCATATCTGCATTCACTCCTTTTTTATCTGCTTTATTTTATGCAGCAGACGAAAAAAGGTTATTTCTTTGCATTATGCAGAATTTCCGTCCTGATATAGTAGAAGGTTTCCTCTTCTCCCTTTTCGGCAAGCATATATAAAAGCTTTTCAAGCAGTTCCTTTGTCCTTGGGTGAAGCGGCGCCTTTTCCTTTCCATGGAGATAATACTGCAGCGGGGATGCCGCAGTATATGCACTGCCATTATAAACCTTGCAGGCTGCAATCCGATCCATGACCATCTCTACAATATATTTATCCGGCATAGGCGCAGGCGCCATTCCTCCCGGAATTTCCTTGGTACTGTAATCAATCCAGTATTCATAATGATGCTTATTGCGTCCTTTATGATGGAGCCATGCCGTAGAATAACCGATCGCTTCTCTTTCTGCGTTGTTGGGACTTCTGGTTCCCTGATAATATTTTGCACCCACCAGAAATTCCGTAGGACTATATTTTGACAGATCATGGGTTAAGCCCTGCCAGTAAAGTCCCACCCGAAAGCATTCCTTGCGGACTAAATGCCTGTGATGGGTTATGGTTTTAAAATGTTGCCAAGCTTTCATTTGCGTTTCTCATTTCCTGTTTTATTTCTCTCCGAAGGCACAGACAAATAGATGGCTGCGCTTCTCGGTGCAAGGACTGCCCCGGCCTCCGTTTTCTCTTCATCGGTCTTTTCCGCTTCCAGGGCAGGATCTGTCTGTGCTAACAATTTCCAGCAAAATCCTTTGGGAAGTTTGGGCAAAGCAAGCTCATGCGTCTCCCAATGCATATTATAAGCAAGATAAAAGGACGGTTCCTCTCCTGCATAAGCGCCATGGAGCATGATCCCTGCCATGTGGCTTAGATAACTCATATCCGGCCTCCAGGCCTCAGTTCCGTGATAAGAAATGTCCGGATAGCCGATCCCCTTGGTATCTAATACCTTCAATTCCTCCTTCATATGGAAAATCCTATACTGCTTCCGTAAAGAGATCATAAACCGGGTATAAGAAAAAAGCTCTTTTGCAACGGCATTTTCCTTCCATTTCACCCATCCCACTTCATTGTCCTGGCAATAGCAGTTATTATTGCCATAGCGTGTATTTCCCATTTCATCTCCCGAAAACAAAAACGGGGTTCCCTGAGAAAGGAACAAGAAAGTCAACATGTTTTTCAGCTGTTTCTTCCGAAGCTCCACAATAGCCTTTTTACGGCTTTCTCCTTCCACTCCGCAGTTCCAGGTATGATTGACTTCCGCTCCATCCCTGTTGCCTTCTCCGTTTCCCTCGTTATGCTTCCGCTCATAGCATACGCTGTCATATAAGGAAAAGCCCTGATAATCTGCCACATAGTTGATCAACGCATAGGAAGCCGGATTTCTGCGCTGCATGTTCAGGAACTCTCCGATCATCCCCTCGTCACCCTTTAAAAAGCGCCTGAATACCATCTGAAAGCCGGGATGATCCTCCGCAAAGTGTTTTTCGCCGGCATTTTCAATCACATCCATATCGATCTCAAGAAGGTGCTCGCACCAGATCTTTGCTTTTCCAAGGCAGGGATCTTCCGCCAAAAGCCTGACCGGAATATGCGCGCCGCTTAATCTCACTCCATCAATATGATATTCCAGGATCCAGTATCGTATTACTTCCAGAATAAACATCTGCCGTACAGAATCCGGAAAATAGAAATGCAGTATAATCTCTATTCCATTTTGGTGCAAAGCCTTTACCATGTTCTTCATAGAAAGCTGCGGATTATTGATCGCGCTGAAGGAGGACTTTGGCGCAAAATAGTAGCCATTCTGAAAGCCCCACAGATTGTATCTCTGGGCTTCTTTTTCAGGCTGTACCGCACCGGGAATCCTTTCCATGCACTCCTCATATTCATAGCATGGCATAAGCTCCACGGTATTAATGCCAAGCTCCTTCAAGTACGGGATCTTTTCCATCAGCCCTTCAAAGGTGCCCCGCTTTTTCACTCCGGAGCTTTTGTGCATGGTAAAGCCTCTTACATTCAGTCCATAAAGAACCACATCCTCAAAGGGACGTTGGCTTTCCTCTTCCTTTTCCCAGTCAAAGGGCTGATCTGTCAATGCTCCGGCAATCCTCTGTCTTTTGGGATTTCCCCATTTCTCAAGGCCAAAAACTCTTTTGGCATAGGGATCCGTAAAAACCTTTGCGCCCTCGTAATAGTTGTAGCTCCATTTTGCGGTATCAATTCCTTCTATGATAATTCCGTATAAATTGCCTCTTTGTCCTTCCGGTGAAAAGGGGATACGAACCTCTTTTCCCTTCGGCCCATATAAAAGAATGCCGCACTCTTCCTTAGAAGAAAAAGTTGCTGCAAATTTTACGCCTCCGGGGAAAGAAAAAACACCCTGCCTCTCCGGTTTATAACAGGTAATCTTCCAGTCTGATCTCATGCGTCCTCCTGACAAGGCGGCCAAATACGCCTTACCTGTATCATAGCATAATTTTATCAGGCTGTGTGAAAAACTTGTCCCGGCCTATTGCTTATCCGTTCCAATGCAGTTAAAATAAAGCTGGAGCTACAGCATAAAAGCAGATTTTGAAAAGTCTGCGGAATGGAGATTTTATGAGTAAAGAAAACAAAAACATTATTCAGCCTGAAGAGATCGATGAAGAAATGACTGTTACTTTGGATCTTGAGGACGGCAGCGTTACCTGTTCTATCGTTACCATTCTGACTGTGGAAAATAAAGATTATATCGTTCTTCTTCCCCTGGAAGAAAACGGAGGAAACGAAAGCGGAGAAGTCTGGATCTACCGTTATCACGAAAATCCTGCGGATCCAAACGAAGAACCTACTCTGGAATATATTGAGGACGAGGAAGAATACGAAAAAGCAGCCGATGCATATGATGAGTTTTTAGACAGCGTGGAATTTGACGAGATCATGGAAGAGAAGGAAGATAACTGATTCCCTCCAGGTAACGTGAACGTTTTCGTCCCCGTTCCTTTGTATAAGATAAATACAGTTTATTGCGGGCTCTTGTTATAGCGACATACAGGAGCCTTCTTTCTTCCTCAAGCTGCTGTCTGTCACAGATCCTTTTCCCAGGAATGACTCCTTCGTTCAGATCCGGCAGAAAAACCTGATCAAACTCAAGTCCCTTTGCCCCATGCATAGTGATCACCTCCACGCCGCAAGGCTCCTTCTTATCCTGGTTTTTCTTTAAAACTGCATGCTCCAGAAAAGAAGCTGTATTTTCATCCGGCAGTCCTTCTTTAAGCGCAAGGGCAGCCTCTGCCACCTGCCTTTCATATCTTTTTTCCTCCTCCGGGGATCTTGCTTTCTGTTTCAGATATTTCTCATATCCAAGCACATGAAAGAAGAAGCGCACCGCAACAGATGGATGCATCTCCGATGCAAGACGAAGCTTATCAAAAAAATCTTCTACTCTCCTTTTCATTTCAGGATTATTCCTGTAATAATTTAATGCCTGCGCTCTCAGATCTCCTTCATAGGCAACAGCCTCCCTGGAAAAATACCGCATTGGTTTATTTAGAAAGCATAGCAGATCCTTTCGCTTTCGTCCATGGTACAGGTAGGAAAGATATGCAGAAATATCTTCAGTGATAAAAGAAAACTCGTCCCTGTGAGGCTCCATTTTTTGTCCTTTTACGGCAATGTGCTCACTCCTTAAAAGTTCATGGTAATGAACCGCCTCCAGATTTGTCCTTAAAATAATGGCTGAGCTGTTTCTCTCCTCATCCGTCATGCTATTCAAAAGTCTTAACATGCTTTCCGCCTCCTCCCTTCTGGTCTCAAAGCAGGAAAGCCAGATCCTGCCGCCTTCCCTTATGGGAAAAAAGCTTTTGGGAAAACGTTCCTGATTTTTCGTAATGACTTCTTCTGCCGCTTTAACGATTCTCTGTCCGCTTCTGTAATTCTCAGTCATTAAAATCTGCCTGCACGAACCATAATCCTGTACAAAACGCCTCATAATCCCCGGGGAAGCACCTCGAAATCCATAGATAGCCTGATCATCATCTCCTACCACGAACAGGTTATTCTGCGGCATTGCCAAAAGCTTTAATAATTCATACTGAGGCGCGTTTATATCCTGAAACTCATCGGCAAGAATATGGGTAAACCGCTGTTGATACCGGGTCTGTAAAGCGGGCTGCTCCCTAAAAAGCTTCAGGCATTTGATAATCATGTCATCAAAATCAATCCATCCCTGTTCTTCCAGATATCTTTGATATTCCTGCACAAGAGCCTTCACCTGATCTTCATTCAGTCCTGGAAGCCTCCCCTTAAAAATGTGCATTTCTGCATTTGGATCCAGATTTTTCATACGGCTCACTTCATGAAGCAGTGCTGTAACCATATCGTGGCCGGTGCATTCTGCAAGTCCCATATTCCCAAGAAGTACCTTAAACAGCTCTCTCTTCTGGGCTTCTGTGGTCAGGGAATCTTTTTTGCAAAATCCTGTATCCATCAGGATCCGATAGCATACTCCGTGTAAGGTTCCAAAATTCACCCCAAGGTTCTGTGTGTCTTTGCATTCCGCTTCAAAACGCCTTTGCATTTCCTGTGCGGCTGCTTTGGTATAAGTAATAACAAGGATTTGGTCAGGAGAAATCTGACAATGATCTAAAAGATAAAGAATTCGTTGAATGATGACATAAGTTTTTCCACTTCCGGGACCTGCCACAACCTGTGCAGGTCCCAAAAGATGTTGAATGGCTTCTTTTTGAATTTTACTGGGCGTTCTCAAGAAGAGAAATTCCTTCCTCTATTCTTGCTATGGTTTCTTCCTTGCCGAGAAGTTCCATAATTTCCGTTGCCCCCGCAGGCGTCATCTGCTTACCGGAAACCGCTGTTCTGACCGGCCATAAAACATAGCCGTTTTTCACACCCTTTTCCTGTGCAAAATCTGTGAGCAGCTTATAGAGTGCATCATTGCTATAGTCTTCCTGGTCTTTCAGCAGAGGCATAAGCGCCTTTAAAACCTCCAGGGATGTTTCCTTTGTGGTTTTCATTTTTTTATGCTCATACATGGCAGGATCATAAGCCGGAAGCTTTTCAAAGAAATCAATGAGTTCCGGGATGTCCGGGAAAATTTCAATTCTGGTCTTAACCATGTCCGCCAGCTTATGAAGATCAATCTTTCTGGTAACGGCCTGCTTTATATAAGGCTCCGCCTTCTCAAAGAACAGCACGTCATCCATTGCCTTAATATACTCACCGTTCATCCACTTCAGCTTTGTATAATCAAAGACAGCCGGTGATTTTGACATATGATGATAATCAAAATTCTTTACCAGATCCTGCAGCGAAAAAATTTCCTCGTTGCTGTCACTGGGGCTCCAGCCAAGCAGAGAAACAAAGTTAACAATAGCCTCTGTTAAAAATCCCTGATCGATCAGATCTTCATAAGAGGAATGCCCGCAGCGCTTGCTCAGCTTATGATGCTCTTCATCTGTAATCAGCGGACAGTGCACATACACAGGAACCTCCCATCCAAAGGCTTCATAAAGCCTGTTGTATTTCGGGGAGGAGGATAAATACTCATTTCCTCTGACAACATGCGTGATCCCCATTAAGTGATCGTCTACAACATTGGCAAAGTTATAGGTCGGATAGCCGTCCGACTTGATCAGGATCATATCATCCAGTTCAGAATTATCAACAGTAATGTCTCCGTAAATTTCATCATGAAAAGTGGTAGTTCCCTCTGTTGGATTATTTTGCCTGATCACATAAGGAACTCCTGCCGCAAGCTTTTCTTCCACTTCTTCCTTAGACAGGGAAAGGCAGTGCTTATCGTAAACGGTAATTTCTTTTCCCTCTACAATCTGTGTTTTCAGGCTTGCAAGGCGCTCCTTGTCGCAGAAACAGTAATAGGCCTGTCCCTTTTCAATGAGCTTCTTGGCATAGGTAAGGTAAATCCCCTGTTTTTGTCTTTCAGACTGTACATAAGGACCTACGCCTCCATCCTTATCCGGTCCTTCGTCATGGATCAGACCTGTTTTTTGCAGGGTGCGGTAAATGATCTCTACCGCTCCTTCCACATAACGCTCCTGATCGGTATCCTCAATTCGGAGAATGAAATCTCCTCCTTCATGCTTTGCAATCAGATACGCATATAATGCGGTTCTTAAGTTTCCTACATGCATCCTCCCTGTAGGGCTTGGTGCAAATCTCGTTCTTATTTTAGTCATGTTCAGAACTGCTCCTTTCTGGTTCCGGGATCTTTAAATCCGCAGCAGCCTTAAAGCCGGCCACTTCCTTCATGGCCTGCTGAATGGCAATATTGGTACCTGCTCCGGCAACGCAGCCTCCGGGACAAGCCATTCCTTCTATCAGGCAGCCGTTTTTCTTTCCTGCCTTGGCAAGCATCAGCATTTTTTTACATTCCGTCAGGCTCTCGGCATGTTCGATATTAACCTCCACATCCGGATAATATTCCCGAATGCATTCTTCAATGGCGCTTGCAACGCCTCCTGCAACACCATAGCCTCTTCCTGCGCCGGTAGCGTCATTAAGGGGCTCCTTTGCTTCCACCTCATCAGGAAGCAGTCCTTTTGCTTCAAACATTCCGGATAATTCTTCAAAGGTAATTACAAAATCCACATCAGAACGCACGGTTCTTCTGGACGCCTCAAGCTTCTTGGAGGCACATGGGCCAATAAAGACAACGCTGGCATCCGGATGATCCTCCTTGATCTTTCTTGCGGTTGCAACCATAGGCGTAAGTGCGTTTGAGATGTTGTCAATGGTTTCCGGGAAAAATTTCTTGGCGAGCATAGACCAGGACGGACAACAGGAGGTAAGTAAAAACGGCAGTTCTCCGGTTGCCACTTCCTTTACATAGTGCTCAGCCTCGGCCATAGCTCCCATATCCGCACCGATGGCTGTTTCATATACCTCATAAAAGCCAAGCTCCTTAAGCGCTTCCTTTATCTTATCAGGCGTTGCATTCTTGCCAAACTGTCCCACAAAAGAAGGCGCTACCTGTGCAATGATCTTCCGTCCTGACTGCATTGCGCGAATAAGCTGGAAAATCTGTGATTTATCTGCAATGGCACCAAAAGGACAGCTTACCATACATTGTCCGCAGGAAACACACAGATCTGTGTCAATATAGGCACGCCCCTTCTCATCGCTCTTAATGGCATTAACCCCACAGTGGGCAAGGCAGGGCCTTACCTGATGGGAAATAGCATCATAAGGACAGACCGCCTTACATTTTCCGCATTTAATACACTTTTCCTGGTCGATCACCGAATGGCCGCTGACCATGGATATAGCTCCTCTCGGACAGACCTCCCGGCACGGATGGGCAACACAGCCCATACACTTGTTGGTTACCTCATAGCGGTTTTCCGGGCACGCATTACAGGCAGATGGAATCACCTGCATCAGTGGCGGTTCATAATACTTTTCATCAATATTACTTTCTTCCACCCCCTGCGTCACATGCACAGGCGCATTTTCCGGACGGAGAGACAAGCCCATCGCCAGTCTGATCTGCTCCCTTACAATGGCCCTCTCCCGATAAATACTTTCGTATTCCGATTCATCATAATTAACGATCTTATAAGGAAGCGCTTCCATATCATCCTTCAGATTTTCAGAATGATAAGCAAGATCTGCCACCTCTTTAAAAATCCTTCTTCTATTTTTGCGTACCTGAGTATCGATACCTCTCATCTTCAATACCTTTCAAACAAAATTTCCCTGCAAGTTTCCCGTGTATATTCTTACACAAACCTGCAAGGAAATCAAGGTATAAATCAAATTGTTAGCGTTATTAACAAAACAGACTGCCAATCTGATAAACAATTACAGCAGCCATCCACGCCACAAAAATCTGAAAAGCCGCAAGCTTCAAAGTAAAAAGTGTGCTGCCGCTTTCCTTTCTGATCGTTGCCATCGCCGCAGCGCAAGGAACATAGAGAAGCACAAACAGCATCATGCAATACGCATTAAGCGGTCCAAAGGAAGGATCAATACTTTTTAAATTTTCAGCCACCATGCTAAGCCCAACAGTGCCGCTGCTGTTTAACGAGCCAAACAAAACAGAAAAGCTGGAAACAACCACCTCCTTGGCAGAAATCCCCGCTATTAAGGATACAATAATCTGCCACATTCCTAATCCTGCCGGTCGCATAACAGGTTCAAGCCATTTTCCGATCATCGCTCCAAAGCTGTCTGACGGGTTTGTTACCATACCCCCTTGTCCATAATTGAGAACTGCCCATATAATAATAGATGCAACAAAAATTGTTGTACCCGCCTTGGAAAGATAGTCCTTCAACTTATTCCATACATAAATTCTGATCGTTCGGCCGTTTGGCTTTTTATATTCCGGAAGTTCGATCAGCAGGCATTCGTTTTCGCTTTCTTTATCCATAACATGCAAAAGCTTTGCTAATATAATAGCAAACAGCATTCCAATCACATACATGGAAAAAGCTGCCAGATGAGCATATTTTCCAAAAAACAAACCTGCAAAAAGCACATACACCGGAAGTCTTGCGGAACAGGACATAAAGGGAATTAAAATCATCGTTCTTCGTCTGTCCTTTTCCGTTTCCAAAGCTCTTGTAGCCATAATAGCCGGAACCGAACAACCAAATCCAAGGATCATGGGCAGAAACGCTTTTCCAGAAAGTCCAACCTTTCCCATGATATTGTCCATCACATAAGCAACCCTAGACATATAACCACTGTCTTCCAGAATGGCAAGTGCTAAAAACAGAATTGCAATATTAGGAATAAATGTCAGTATTCCTCCTACTCCAGCCAGAATCCCATCAACAATCAGGGACTGCAGCCACTGTGCTGTATGGATCTTTGACAGAAGCGTTGAAATCATCTGGGAAAACTGCTCCAAAACTATTTCAAAATATCCCTTCAGCCAATCGCCAATCGTAAAAGTGAGAAAAAACACAAAGACCATGATACACAGAAAAATCGGTACGCCCCAAATAGGATGCGTCAACAGGCTGTCAGCCTTTTCAGTGCTGTCTTTTCTTTTTTTTCGATAAAAAAGAACTTCACTGATAATTTCTTCAATGTAATGGTATTTCGCCTGGATAATCTCCTTTTCATAGCTACGATCAACAATATCTGCCGTCTGGATAGGATGTTCACCTCTAACTTCATCATCACCCTCAAGTAATTTAATCGCATGCCACCGCACCGATGAATGTGTAGGATAATGCGTTTCCATCCTTGTCGAAAGCTTTTCAATTTTGTCTTCTATTTCATCACCATAATGCAAAAGATCCCCTTTTGTTCCCGCTTCATAATGATGCGTAACCGCATGAAGTAAAATATCAAGTCCCTTTTTCTTTGCAGCCGAAACCGGAACGACCGGAATATCGCCAAGCATTTCCGGAAGTCTGTGCAGATCTATTTCCATTCCTCGTTCTTCCACAATATCCATCATATTAAGTGCAAGAACAACAGGCTTTCCGAGTTCGAGAAGCTGCAAGGTTAAATAAAGATTTCTCTCAAGAGAAGAGGCGTCTACCACATTGACGATCACTTCAATATCGTCATCCATCACACAGTTTCTGGTAACCCTTTCCTCAATGGTATAGCAGGTAAGCGAATAGATCCCAGGAGTATCCACAAGTGTCATATGGATATCCTCATAGGATGCTTCACCCTCTATCTTTTCCACCGTAACTCCCGGCCAGTTTGCCACCTTCAGTTTTGATCCGGTTATGGCATTAAAGAGAGTTGTTTTTCCGCAATTAGGATTCCCAACAAAAGCCACATGGATCTTCTTTTCACTCATGGCTTTCACCTGCCTTTTGTGCCTTATCGCATACTTCTATTCCCTGGCTGATATGCTTCCCTATTGCCAGCCTTGTGCCTCTCACCCTAATGATAAGGGCTCCATTTCTTTTACGGCGGAGAACCTCCACAACAGTACCGTCATTCAAACCAAGAGCTTGCAGTCTACGAGTAATTTCCTCTTCAACATGCAGCCCCTTAATTTCATAGCTTTTGCCCTTCATGCCTTCAAACAATGACATTCTTTTCCTCTTTCCGTACTCTTTTCACACGTTTTTCCAGGTGATATTGATTATCAATAAGAATTAAAACATAAGATGTCACTGTTTGCAAGCTAATTTAATTTTCTTCCTTTTTAAAATCTGCAAGGGTTTTGTTCAGGGCATAAAATTGGGTGGCTGTTATCGTATAAACTACCTTTTCATCATTGACGCAGACATAGTACCTGCTGATCATGGAATTATAATCCCCCACCTTAATGTTGTACATATTACTGTCCCACTGCAAGGTGATGTTTAAGGCCGGTTTATCCAGTCCGTATTGCGAAAAATCGCTGACTTCTTCTATTTTGTTTTCAGAGTCAAGCTCACCGGCTGCGGAAAGATAGGCTGATACCGCTTCTGCATCGATCGACACCGTTTCATCTTCATAAGAATGCCACTCGTCTCCCTCTTTTGAAAGATCAATAGTTTCTTCTCCGTTTATGATCCCGAGCTGTGAAACAAGCGACGGATCAATTTTCGTTACCTGAAAATGCTCCTCTTCTTCCTGCTCTGCTCCAGTTTCTGCTTCCTTTGTCTGCATCAAATAAAAGTATAGACCTAAAAGCGTCAAAAGAAGCAGCAACAGGAGCAGCAATTTTGCTTTTCTTCCTTTATTCATAGAGTTCTCCATTCTCAAAAATTATCGTTTCCTCCTGGTAAGCCAGACTGCAAATCCACTGATCAGAAATGCAAAAGGAAGGATCAGGATTGTGATCAGGGAAAGAAGCACTACGTTTCCTCTGGAAATCACAAGCTGCTCTACCTGATAATCCTTTACCGGTATGGAAATCGTGGAAACACCGCTTTCTGAAACCATGCAGCCAAGGGAACCCATAAACAGCTTTTGGTTATTTCCGGAAACCATGGAGTCGATGTCTTTTGTAAAGAGCTGCTCACTGGCATAGATCAGAGCTGTGGAGCTGCCGTCTTCTACAGTTTTTCTGCATAAAAGTCCAAGGGCAAAAGGCCCCTCCTGATCCCCTTCCTGTTTGGAGTAATCCACATTTCCCTCTATATCGTCCCTGATAAAGCTTTCCTCCGTGGAAGAAAGAAGCGTTGTCACTGTTATCCCCTCCTGTTCCTCGTAAAACAGCCCCTGTGAAAATGGTACAAAAACATATCCTCCCTTGCCATAAACATCTTCCGTAGCTGTATCATATTCGATCTCCGGAAGCAGATAAAAGGGATTGGTATAATAATGCTCTGCATTTTCTTCCAGCACAAGGCCTCTGCTGACGGAAACTCCATAAAAGTCAAGCAGTCTGTTATAGTTTGTAAGTTCTTTTCCTGTGTAGGTGGAAATCAGCATTACGTTTCCGCCGTTTTCCATGTAGGAAAGAACCTTCTCTGCATCGTCTGCCGACAGATCTTCCGTGGGCGAATTGATGATCACACACTGGGCATCCTCCGGGATCTTGCCATAATTCATTAAATTTATGGTTTCATAATCGATATTGGCTTTTTCGATCGCGTTTTGGAAGGAGGTATCAAGAGAAAGCTCCCCATGTCCTTCTGTCAAATAAATCTTGGGCATCTGATCAGAAAGTACATACTCTATGGCGCTGGTCAGCTGTCCCTCTCCATCGTAGCCTGTCACATTGGTTGAATAAGTTGTGTAATCGATTTCCGTTTCATAAATACTGGAGTAATCGATCACCTTGCTTCGTTTGCTCCCCTCTACGATCATACTGTTTGTCGTCACTGATGCATCTGTATAATTTGTAAAAAACTTGGGATTGACTGCCGGATCCACATAAGAAACCTTTATGTGGCTGTTTTCACTGGCATAGTTTTTTAAGGTGGTATCGAGCACCGTATCCGCCTGCTTTTCGTTTACCAGTACATAAATTGTTACATCCTCCGTTACCGAAGCAAGCAGTTCCTTTGTGCCATCAGACAGAGAATAGATCTTATCCCTGGTAATATCAAATTCCGTATAACGGGATGGAAGCTGACAAGCCACAACATTCAGTAAGACCATAAATGCCGTACAGATTACGAGCACCGCAGAACTGTAAGCGCTCATACTGAGGTTTTTAACAGAAACCTGATACCTTCTTTTCTGAATAGACTGTACTGTAAAGATCAGAAAAAGTAAGATAACAGAACCGTAATAAACAAGGCTTGCCACATGAAGAGAACCATTTAGCAGCTGATCAAAAGGCGTCACCATATCAAATGCGGAAAGAAGTCTGGTCAGCCAGTTTCCTGACTGGGAGATCAGATTGGTAATTCCCGACATCACATAGCCTAAAAACAGGATTCCAAAGGTAAGAACCGCCGAAATCACCTGGCTTTCCGTGAGGGAGGAAACAAAGATCCCGATGGCAATGCAGGAAAGCCCATACAGGAAAAAGCCCAGGATCGCCAGATAGCTTTCCCCCATATCCACTTCCCCAAAGGCAGAAAGGATCAGCGGATAAATACAGGTGATCCCCATTGGGATTGCAAAAATTGTTGCAAGCGCAAGAAATTTTCCACCCACGATCCCTGCCACACTGACAGGCGCCGTTAAGATAAGCTGATCTGTTTTTTGCCTGCGCTCTTCTGCCAGGATCCTCATGGTCAGGATCGGAATGGTGATCAGGAAAAGAAAAACAATGGAAGAAAGCGCATATCCTATGTAGCTGTATCCTGCAAACAGATTATATACCGAGAAATAAATTCCAAGCAAAAACAAAGTGGCACCAATAAAAAGCGGCCCGATAAAGGTGTGGAAATAAGCTTTTATTTCTCTTTTATAAATTGCTGTCATTTTCTTCTCCTCCTTCCTTTTGGGGCACCTCCGTGTCCTGAGCTGCCGCCTCTTCTGTTTTCTGAACTGCCTCTTCTCCGTCTTCTGTCAGTTCCAAGAAAATATCTTCCAGAGAACGTTCCACTCTGCTTAAGCTCATAATCGGCAGACCTGCTTTTGCCATGGCGTAAAAAAGCTCCCTTCTGATATCCTCTCCTGCCTCTGTCTGAAGCACAAGGCTGACACAGCCCTTTTCGGAACTTTCTTCATAGGAGACAGCTTTCACATGTTCAAGCATCTCCACCGCCTTCTGCGCCTGTTCCCTGTCTCCAAGCAGAGTGATGCGGATCTGTGCGTCCCCTCTTACCCTGCCGGTAAGGCCCTCAGGCGTATCACAGGCAACCAGTTTTCCCTTTGATATAATCATGATCTCGTCACATACTGCCTGTACTTCTGATAAGATATGAGAACTTAGGATCACCGTATGCTTTTCTCCTAATTTTTTAATCAGATCTCTGATCTCAATGATCTGTTTGGGATCCAGTCCCACTGTCGGTTCATCTAAAATGATCACTTCCGGGTATCCAAGTATGGCCTGTGCCAGTCCTACTCTCTGTTTGTATCCTTTGGAAAGATTTTTGATCAGCCGGTCAGCCATATCCTGTATCATTACCATTTCCATGACCTGCCTCAGCTGATCTGCTCTCTCCCTTTTGGGAATCCTCTTTAATTCTGCCACAAAGGACAGATATTCCTTTACCGTCATTTCTCCATATAGGGGCGGGATTTCCGGAAGGTAACCGATGCAGCTTTTCGCCTTTTCCGCATCCTTTATGAGATCATATCCGTTGATCTTTACACTTCCCTGTGTAGGCGCTATGTATCCGGTCATCATGTTCATGGTCGTGCTCTTTCCGGCGCCGTTTGGCCCCAGAAATCCGTAAATCTTTCCTGGCTCCACATGAAAGGACAAGTGATCTACTGCCGTGTGATTTCCATATTTCTTCACCAAATCTTCCACTTCAATCAAAATAATTGCCTCCTTTTTGCATCTGTTCTTTTTACTTTACTTTAATTTTGTGTTTATTTTCCAAAAAAAGTGTGAAAAAAATGTGTCGGTCTGGAACTGTCATTGTTCCCTATCATACTATAGTATTAAAAAATCCGAGAGTTTATGAAAGGAAAACTATGCAGGACTACAGCTTTAACGAATACTTTGACCGCTTCCCGATCGCCATGGCTTACGTCCCCTGGCAGCATCTCACAAATATTTTTGAAAATCTTGATGAAGCATATCGGATCGGTACGATTTTCCCCGAACTGGAAAAACCATTTACAGGAAGGAGATGCGTTAAATGAATTCCGACAAAGAAAGACTTTTGCACGAAATTGGCGTGATCGATTTTGTAGTTGTGGAGATGACAGAGTACCTGGACACTCATCCTACCGACAAAGAAGCCATGGAATATTTAAACCACTATGTCCGCATGAAAAATCAGGCCATGAGGGAATACGCCATGAAATATGGTCCATTACGCATTTCTGACGCAGATGGCTGCAGACAAAATGAATGGAAATGGGCAACCCAGCCCTGGCCATGGGAAGGAGGATGTTAAAAGATGTGGAGTTATGAAAAAAGATTACAGTATCCCGTAAATATCAAGGAACCCAATGCCCAAATCGCACAGGTGATCATGAGTCAGTACGGCGGCCCCGACGGAGAACTTGGAGCTTCCATGCGGTATATCTCCCAGCGCTATACCATGCCCTACAACGAGGTTGCTGCCATTCTTACGGATATTGGTACAGAGGAGCTGGCTCACTTGGAAATGGTTTCCACCATTGTTCATCAGCTTACCAGAAATCTTTCTATGGAAGAAATTGAAAACTCAGGTTTTGCAAATTATTATGTAGATCACACGGTAGGCATCTGGCCTATGGCGGCCGGTGGCATTCCGTTTAACAGCTGCGAATTCCAGTCAAAGGGGGACGCCATTACCGATCTGTTTGAGGATATGGCGGCGGAACAAAAAGCGAGATCTACCTATGATAATATTTTGAGACTGGTGCATGACAGTGACATCTGCGAACCGATCCGCTTCCTGCGTGCCCGTGAAATCGTGCACTTCCAGCGTTTCGGTGAAGCCCTTCGTATCGTACAGGATAAATTGGATTCCAAGAATTTCTATGCCTTTAATCCTGAATTTGATCGTTGTAAATCTTAAATATCAGCTAAATAACTGCAAAACCGCCCTTTCCAGACACCTGTCAGGAAGGGCGGTTTTATCCTGCAAACCAATTATTATTTCTTATTGATTTTTTTCTCTGGCTTTTTTTTTGCCTATTGCATTTATCTCTTATGGTCATGTCTCATAAGGTCGGCCACTGACTGCCTCCCGAATAAATGAAAAAGCAGAAATCATTTACTGATCCCTGCTTGATTTCTCGGTTGCTTTTTCTTCAATTCCTATACTCAGATTACACATAATTCTCACATTCTCTCTTAATTCATTGCTGATTGGGATATTATATTCATGTTCTATGATATCTAATTTTTCCTGCTCTTTCAATTCGCTTGAGAGAAGTGCTCCAATCAAGCGATGCATTTCATATTTTCCCTCATGATCTGGAATATCATTCGTAATTCCCACTAACACAATATTTAGCAGATCCATATTGCCTTTCCAGTCATGTGGACTCAGCATCTCATCCTTCGTAAGGTGGATATGGCTTAAACTGTTACAATCCATGTTCATACAGATCCAAATGCTGAATACTTGTTTTATGTCATCATAATTCGTGTTTACAAAATCTCGCTGCTTCATTGCTATCTATCAGCATGGGATGCTGCTCATATAAAATTGTATCTACTATGGGTGATGATTTCCCAGAAGTGGGAAGATCAATTATGACGTCAAGGCATCTGCCTTTTTTACATTACCATTATAAAGTGTATTTCTGTCACTGTCAACGAATGGCTTGCCTTTATGATAATCGGGAAAATGAAAATTAAAATTTTATTTTTTCATAACACGCTTATTCTTACTGCTATTTGCATTCCTTTTCAAACCGCTGTATAATATCAAAAGCACCAGTTCTGGGAGGAGTGCGGTTTTGCCCGTACCGCCAGTGTCTAGGTTCACACATTTGATTATCCCGTAGAACACTTGGCGGCTGGTGCAATTTCAGTAATTACGCTTCCCGATTACCGGTAATATAGTAGTCGCAGTAATCGCCGCCTCCGGCGATCGTCTGTTCCCGGTGCAGAACACCATGCTGGAGAGAGATCATGACCTGATCAAGTTCACACAAAAGCGGCATGACTTCTTCTGCTCCGATTTTTTTGCAATAGGCGCAAATGGGGCATCTTGTAATTCTGTAATAGCACGCATTTTCATGTGGCTGTCCTACGAAATCAACCTTAAAGGAAGTGGGATACTTTGCCTCTTTTTCAGGCGTATACCATTTCACATATTTCATAATGTTCTTTTTGTTAATGTTTTTCCCCTTGTCCGTATTTAAATCTGTGCTGGAGAAATACCATTTTATGTAGTAAAGGGAACGCTCCATCATAAGCTGTATGGTTTCCGGCGGGATCTCTTTCTTACTTGCAAGATACGGTGCCACAAAAGCAAGTGCAAAAAGCTCATTATAAGCCATAGGGTTATCCGCTCCTATATCATCCGCCTCATCCACCAGCTTGCGATAAACAGCCTTGCTTTGCTTCATAATCTTACATGCATACTCCCTATTATATTTTTCTGTTAAAACCTTCTTCATGGGTTTTGAAAATAAGGCGAAATAAAAACCATTGTACTTCATAACTGTTCCTCTCCTTCCATTTCTTTTCCTGCATTTAAAAGCGCTGCCCATCCTCCAAAATGATAACGCATCACTGCATTCATATACCCTTGTGCCGCTTCCCTTTCATAACCTCCGTTCACAATTTGATAATAGCTGTAAAACTGTGAAGATATTAATAGCCGCATCAAATTTTCATCAAAGAATTTCTCTTTCTGCTCTTCAAAAAAAGCTTCGCTCTCATAAACTTTTCTTTCCACGATCTTATCAAAAAAACCTTCCAGGCTGCTTCCTGCGCTCTTACACAAAAGCAAAACCGCCTCCTGATAATGATCAAATATTAAATGAAGGATTACCTCTGATTCCTGTTTCATGGAGCCTTCCAGGTGATGGATCAGTCCCTCTGCTGCTTCTTTATGATATTCATCCTTTACCGACTGAAATACCTTTTCAATTTCAAAAAGAAACGGAGCAAGTAAGCTGCAAAAAAGCTCATCCTTTGTCTTATATCTGGTTTGGATCGCACCTACTGTCACACCGGCCTTTTTGGCAATTTCCCGCAGAGAAGCCTCCCGGTATCCTTTTTCCAGGAACTCTGAAAACGCCGCATGTATAATCCTTTCATCTAGCTCGTGATTTCTGTTTGCCATATTCCTCCTCTCTTCCTTGCAGTCCTTTAAATACATCCTCTTATATCAATTACACTGTAATTAATTACGGTGTAATTATATCAAGCCGTATCTGTCTTGTCAAATCCTAATACAAAAAACCGCCCTTCCTTGCGGAACGGGCGGCCATACAGTTAATCCCGGCTGTTCTATATCAAAACATGATTTTTATCCACGCTGCATTCTTGCTGCATTTGCTCTTCGTTTATACAACTCTTCTGCCGCCAGTCTTGCCTTTGCAACCGAAACCCTTTTATCCTTCGGGAAGCAGTAATACAGAATATTGGCATTACCGATGCAGATCACGTCCCCAAGCTCATACCAGTAATAATCAGCGTACAAACTGTAGGATTCAGAGGGCTTCTGGCTATAATGCAACGCCCCCTCACAGCCGGTCAGTTCAAATCCATTGACATCATGGCGCAGGATCCCACTCCCCACAAGGTAAATGGATCGTAAATTCACCATAACGCCAATTTCCACTTCACATTCCAGCTTATAGCTTTCCTTTTCCAGTTCCTCCGAAACACATTCCCTCTGCCACTGATACCAGTCTGGCACATGGCTGTACCTGGTCTCCCCATCCACAGCCTTTAAATAACCATCTTCCGTAAGCTGATACTCTTTGTGGCAGTTCTCACACCTTAATGTGATGCCATGTCCCTCCATGCTTCCTTCCCTGCCACATTCAGGGCACTTATAGAGCACGCGGTTAAGATAATCCGCACGAAAAGGCTCTTTCACACAAATCCGGTTCTGTTGCTGCCAGCGGAAATTATCAAAAGTAAATTTCTCTTTTATAAGGGCGCTGATCTCATTTGCCCCCTTTTGGGCAATCTCCTCTTTAGAAAGCACATATTCAATATCCGCAGATACGTCTACCTGTCTGAGCTGCAGATTATTATAAAGAGGATCATGCTGGAAAGCCCCGTAGGTCTTTACCATAATGACCGGAACCTTCAAAAGCTTAATGCACTTTCCAAGACTCTCCGGAAGCGGCGTGGCCGTGCCGTCAAAGCTGTAGCTTGCCTCCGGATATAAAAGTACCGAATTTTTCAGTGTATGTAACGCATAGACCATATCCTTTACCAGTACCAGGTCTGTAATAAACTTGTTGGTAGGAATGCATCCAAGCTTCCGCATTAAAAAGCTTTTCCCCACCAGGCCGTCCGAGGTACACACAATATTAAAGGGACGATCCGCAAACACGGTAGCCGCAATCTTCAGATCGATAAAACTGGAATGATTCATTAAGATCAGGCAGGGTTCCCCTGCAGGAAGCTTTTCCATTCCGATCCGCTTTACCTTAAAATGTGTTTTATGCAATTCTCCCAGAGATGCCAGTGCCATCACCTTCCGAAGCAGAAAATTGGGTCTTTGAGGAAGCTTATGCCGATTTTCTGCCATCGACAAGGCTGTCTGATAATCGGTTCTGACCGTTTTTATCTTCATGTCATTCATTTCCTTTCAGAAGCTTCTCTTTTCAGAATATCATACTTCTGCTGTATCGTATATTACTTTTTAGCCTCCGGAAGCCGAAGCCTAAGGAGTCTTTTGGCAAGCTGTCTGACATCAAATGGAAGAAGGGGATAAATATAGCTTTTATCTGATAAAGTATTATTATTCACGATGGACAGGATAAAGAACAGGATCGCAAACAGATACCCCCAGATCCCGAATATGGCTGTCAGTATCAGATTAATGATCCTCATAAACTTCAGGGCATAACCAAGCTCATAATTTTGCTGGGTATAATTGGCAAGCGCCACAAAGGCCATATACAGCATAACCTCCGCATTAAACCATCCACTGTTTACCGAAAACTCTCCCAGCACCAGCGCCGCCATAACACTCAGCGGGGTGCTTAACATATTGGGGGTATTAACGGCTGCAAGCTTTAGTCCGTCGATGGCCAGCTCCAGGATCAGGAATTGCGCAACTAAGGGGATATTCATAGGATCCTTGATCATAATAAACTCAAAGGCTTCCGGCACCCATTTGGGATTTTGCATCAAAAGCAAAAAGGTGGGCGTCATAAGGTAAGTGAGGATCGCAATGAGAAATCTTGTAAGCCGCAGGTAGGTTCCAGTAACCGGCGGAAAATAATAGTCATCAGCCTCATCTATAATATCAAAAATGGATGTGGGAATGATCATTGCCGACGGAGAATTGTCCACCAGGATCACAATATCCCCTTCCAGGACCTGCGCTGCAGCCACATCCGGCCTTTCTGTAAATTTAAATTTGGGAAAGGGATTAAACCATTTGCGCTGATATAAACATTCTGCAAGGCTCTCCTGGTTCATCGTCAGTGCATCCACCTGAATTTCCGAAATTCTTTTTTTGATCTTTTGAAGGAACTGCTTGTCCACCCGCTGATCCATATAGCAAAGCACAATATCTGTTCTGGAGCTTTTCCCTGCATTCAGCATTTCCATTCTAAGCTGGGAACTGCGGATCCGCCTTCTGATCAATGCCGTATTGCATACCACGGTCTCCACAAAGCCATCCTTGGATCCTCTAAGGGTCTTGTCCTTATCCGGTTCATCCACTCCTCTTGCCGGATAGGTTCTGGAATCGATCAGGATACATCTGTCATAGCCGTCTATAAAAAGCGCAAACACCCCTGATAAAATATTGTACAGAATGTCATCCCATTTTTCCTTCAGATCTACCTCTACATAAGGAACTGTCCTTTTTGCCATCTCATAGGCATTTTCCGGCATTTCTTCCTCTTTCAGATCCAGAAAATACTGCAGCATTTTTTCCATCAGTTCATCCTTGCAGAAGCCATCAATAAAATAAATACATGCCTTCCGTCCGCCGATCTCTATCACCCGGTATACCACGTCAAAGCTTAGATCCGGGCACATTCTTTCTTTCATATATTCCAGGTTCTGTTCTAAGGAGGTACTCATTAAAGGTTGTTCATTCATACTAAAAACTCCTTCCGATACTATGTCATTATTTCCCATAGTATGTTCTGGAAGGAGTTTTTTATACGTTTATTTAAGAAATGTCATTATTGCACGAAACGCCAGGATTTGATCATGATCGACTGATAAAAGCAGATACGGGCTGCTTCTAAAATACCACCACAAGAAGCATTTTGAACTGTTCCTTACCGTATACTGCATGGGGATGGCCCGCTGGCATCACAATAGACTCCCCTTCCTTCAGTTCATACTTTACTCCGTCAATAGTGATCTCCCCCATGCCGTCAAGGCAGGTCACAAACGCATCTCCTCCTGAGGCGTGGGTGCTGATCTCTTCCCCTTTATCAAAAGAAAACAGGGTAACGCTCAGGGCATCATTTTGTGCAAGGGTTTTGCTGACCACCTGACCTTCCTGATATGCAACCTGTTCCTTAAGCACAAGAACCTCTGCCTTGCTGATATTCTTCATTCCCGTCATTTCCATCATCCTTTCTTTTTCCAGAAATCTCCTATTGCATAAATGTTACAAAATTGTTACAATTCTTTTGTAATCAGCTGATACAAATACAAAAAAATAAGGAGGACGAAACTATGTGTTTTAATTTCAATAGCTGTTCCGAGTTATTTAATGCACTTTGCAAATATTTCGGCTTAGGCTGCTAACAATCTGACAGGCTCCGGCATTTTGCCGGAGCCTCTTTTTTCATCCTGCTTTTCTATTGTGAAACAAAAACGCCTTCTTTATTCCTACTGTTTTCCCGTACTGCCGAATCCGCCTCTGTCCTGTCCATCAAGAGCAGCCACCTCCTGAAACAGGATCTTCGGCTGATTTTCTACGATCCTGAACTGGCAGATCCTGTCGTTTAATGAAATATGGGTATCCCTCAGCGCATATACAGGCATATGCCACTGGTCATTATCTCCGCAGTAAGAACCGTCGATCACTCCCTGATGGTTTGTCTGAATGATCCCATAATTTTTGAAGGTGGAACTTCTGGGTACCACATGGGCTTCATACCCTGCGGGAAGCTTCATGGCAACCCCAAGGGGGATCAGCTTAAATTCTCCCTTTTTCAGATCAACATCCTCCGCAGCGCGCAGGTCGATCCAGTCAGACTTTCCATCTATGTAAGTCAGCTTGTCTATTTTATCCGTAAAATACTTTATTTGAATTGTTTCCATCTGTTCTCCGTTCCGCAATCCATTATGCATAATCGCCACAGTGCAATACAGGGTTTGAAGGATCCGTAAGCTTTAAGCTTTTCTGTACATCGATCACCCTCTGGTTGCTGCTTCCTTTCCAGAGAAGCTTATTATCCTTTTTGTCTATTTCAAACTCTCCGTCTACCAGCACATCCACATACTGCATGATCGCATAATGCATGATATTTTCCCATAAGTCGCCGGTATACAGCCAGATTGTCTTATCCGGGAATTTCTCCTTGATCTCGGCCATCAGGTTTCTGACATCATAGCGGTTTGCCGCATGCAGCGGATCTCCGCCTGAAAAAGTTATCCCGGAAATATAGGGTTTTTCAAGCTGTTCAAAGATCTCCTGCTTGGCTGCCTCGTCAAAAGCAATCCCGCCCTCCGGATCCCAGGTAATGGGATTTTGACATTCCTTACAGCAATGGGAACAGCCTGCCACCCATAGAACTACCCTGAGACCGTCGCCATTTAGCATATCGTCCTTTGTTATATTGTGGTATCTCATGAATCTACATGCTCTTCCTTTCTGCAATCTCTGCCATTTTCGCATCATTTAAACGGGTATCCCCATGGACTCTGGAATAGGAAAGATACCCATTCATCCTTTCGATCTTGGTCAGATTTTTACTTCCGCATACAGGACAAACATCCATTTCCAGCTCCTGATGACCACAATCGTCACAATAAGCCAGCGAAAGATTGACTCCCTCATAAAAGCCCATATCCATTGCCCTGCGGATCAGGGTCTTGATCGCTTCGGTATTGTAATCAATGGGATATTTCACATACTGGATCTTTCCTCCATTGGAAAGCTCCCAGAAACGATATTCCAGATCCTGCTTTTCAATGGGGGTGATATCCTCGGTCACATGGCAATGAAAGCTGTTTGAAACATACTCTCTGTCAGATACGCCCTCAACAATGCCGTATTTTGCACGGAACTGCTTTACCTGAAGACCGCACAGGCTCTCTGCGGGCGTTCCGTAGATCGCATAAAGGTTTCCGTCCGCTTCCTTAAATTCATCTATTTTCTGATTGATATGCTCTAAAACCTCAAGGGCAAAGGTACCATCCTCCACCAGGGACTTTCCGTTATAAAGCTCCTGCAGCTCATTAAAGGCGGTAATGCCAAAGCTGGCTGTTGCCGACTTCAAAACAGGCTTGATCTTATCGGAAAGCTTCAGGTGCCCTCCCAGGAAACCTCCTTCACAATAGGCAAGCGGGTTGGTCGAAGCTCTCATTTCTCCCAGGTAAGCGTAGGTTCTGATGTGAAGCTGCCTGATCAAATTCAGATAATAATCAAGGACCTCATAAAAGTCTCTGCTTTCCTGCCTTGCCTTTGCCAGGATCATAGGAAGATGCAGGGAAACAGCCCCAATATTAAATCTTCCCACGAAAACCGGTACATCCTTATCATCCGCCGGATGCATCCCACCCCGCTCATACCAGGGAGATAAAAAGGCCCTGCAGCCCATAGGGGAAATGACCTTTCCGTATTTTTTGTACATGCTGGCAATGTATCCCTTTCCGGTTAAGGAAAGCCAGTCAGGATACATGGTTTTTGCGGAGCATTTCACTCCTGCCTCAAATACATCTTCCAGCTCCTTCCCGGGGCCATGGAGATTTTCATCATATAAAAAGACGATCTTCGGGAACAGTACAGGCTTCTTGCAGCCCTTCTTTCCCTGTCCCTTTCTTCTTACGTTCAAAAGGGAAATGGTAGCAAGTCTGGCAAAGCGTCCGGTTCCAATTCCGGCCGTTACCGTAATAAAGGGATAATCCCCTCTGCTGGATGCCACGGTGTTAAATTTATATTCCCAGCCCTGGAAGCCCTGCTCAAACTCTCTTTTCACGTCTGCATAAGCCTCTGCCCTTGCAGTCTCCTCGTCAACGGCCAGCTTTCTGTACCTTTCATAACTTCTCTGATAGGTTTTTTCCGCATAGGGTTCCAGTATTTTATCAACTTCAGGTACTGTAAATCCGCCGTACTGCTGACTTGCAGCGCTTAAAACAATATCTCCGATCACATCAAAAGCAACATCAAGGGTCTTTGGCTCATTGTACCAGATATTTCCCATCTCAAAGCCGCCGGTCAGAACACTGGATACATCAAATAAGCAGCAGTTCATGGTATCACGTCTGGCAGACATATCATGCACATAAATATAACCGTCCCTGCACGCCTGGATTTCCTCTGTTGTCATAAAGAACTTCTGATAAAGCTCCTTATTAAACTGATTAAAGATCAGGCTTCTTTTGGTGGATACAAGGGCGCTGTCCGTATTGGCATTTTCCTTATCCCCTACATACATGATAGACTGGCTCTTTTTGTAAACATCATCCATCATGCGGACAAAATCCTGCTTATAATTCCGGTAATCCCGATAGCTTTTTGCCACGATGGGTTTTACCTCTTCCAACGCGCTTTCCACGATATTATGCATAATGGGAATCGGGATCTGATCTTCCTCAAGCTCATTGACTTTATCTACAACATACTGACAAATATGCTGTTTTTCATCCTCTGTAAACTTGGTAAGTGCCCTGTATGCACTTTTCCCCACAGCGTCCACTACCTTCTGAACATTGAACGCCTCAAGGCTTCCATCCTTCTTGATCACCATGACCTTTCTGGACGGCTGATAGATCTCTCCGTATTTTGCAGTATCATCCTTCTGCTGTTCATTTCCCATTTTACATACCATGCCTTTCTGTAACTTGCAAACGCCAAATATTGTATACATCTCATTTCACCAACAAGATATTGTATAATCTAGTATATTAAAACTACAAAAGGATGTCAATGCAATGGGTCGTGGAAAAATGTACAAAATGAACCTTGCTAATTTGTTACAAATTTATTTGCCACAAGTTTATTTGTTACAAACTTGCTTGTTTTTCAAAATACCGCAGTCTGCCACTGCCTGTACAGCTTCCGTGATCTTTTCTACCGGAAGGGTTAATGCAAAACGGACATGTCCCCGGCCAAGGCTTCCGAAGCTGCTTCCCGGCGTGCAGAGAACTCCCGACTTTTCCAGAAGCTCCATTACAAACGCCACATCATCTGTAAAGCCTTCCGGTATTTCTCCCCAGGCAAACATTGTTCCCTGGCTGTCCGGAATGTTCCAGCCAATCCTGCGGAAGCCGCCGCAAAGCGCATCTCTTCTTCTCTGGTATTCCCTGCAGCGCTCAAAAATGCCTTCCTCCGGCCCGTCTAAGGCCGCGATCGCTCCATACTGCACCGGAAGGAATGCTCCGTAATCGATCTGGGAACGAAGCTTTTTAAAGTTTTGTACCAGCTGCTCATTTCCTACCAGGAAGCCGCATCTGGCTCCCGTATAATTATAGCTCTTGGAAAGGGAATAAAACTCAATACAGATGTCCTTTGCTCCCTCAAACTGTAAGATGGATTTTCCCACCTTTCCATCATAAATAATATCTGAATAGGCATTGTCATGAATAATGATAATATTATGCTTCTTCGCCCAAGGGATCAGCTCCTCATAAAAGCTGTCCGGCGCTGTTTTGCAAACAGGATTTAAGGGATAGGAAACGATCATAAATTTTGTTTTGTCCAACAGCTCCCCGTCCATTTCAGAGAGCACAGGAAGATATTCATTTTCCGGCTTCAGATCATAGGTTCTTACATCTGCCAGAGCCAGGGACGGCCCTATGGAAAAAATAGGATAGCCGGGATTAGGTACCAGAACCACATCCCCCGGATCACAAAGGGACAGGGCAATGTGGGCAATGCCTTCCTGAGAGCCGTAAACATCTGTGATCTCCTCCTTAGAAAGCGTCACATGATAGCGGTGGGCAAAGCGTCTGATCACCGCATCCGTAAGCTCAGGGATCATTCCCAGAGAATATTTATAATTGTCGGAATTTCCTGCCGCTTCCATCACCGCTTTCATAATATGTTCCTCTGTCTGAAAGTCCGGCGTTCCAACAGAAAGGTTATAAACCTTTTTCCCTGTTTTTTCCACTTCCTTTTTCTTTTCATTTAAAAGCTGGAAAATACCTTCCTCGTAATCCTTCATTCTGCCTGCAACCTGTAGTTTCATCTTTCAGTCATCCTTTCTTTTGCCTTTCTATTTCATTTTCATCATAACCTGTTTTAATCTGTTCCAGGTAATCCAGGTAATCCTGTCTTACCCGGGCTGGGGATAGGATCGTCACTCCCCTGCCAAGTCCTGTAACCCATCCAAAAAACTGACCGCTGACCGCCGCAGATATTCTGGCGCTGATAAAGCCATCCTCAAGAGGTCTGATATCCGTATCCTTTCCAAACCGGTCGATTACAATTCCTACCATATGGGAAGGCAGCCTCAGGGTTACCGTTTCCGGCTTTCCACCAAACATTCCAAAAGTTCTGTTTGTATATTCTGCCACATCAAGCTTACCAAAATCCTCCATGCCCTTCCGGCTCTGACCGGTCAGCTCTGTAATACGGTTCATCTTGTCTACACGGAAATGCTTGATCTTTTCAGCTTCCTCATCATATCCTACCAGATAGTAGTTTTCATCCTGCCAGGCAAGCGCCCATGGGCTGATGCGGTAAACTTTTCCCTCTCTTCTTGGCTGCAGCTCCTTTTTCACATTCCATTCCAGATAGCCAAAGGAGATCGGTGCGTTTTCCTGTATGGCATGATGGATCCTGTCAACATTGTAATAAATGCTTTCGTTTTCCGTTTTTACCCTTCCCGCTACATAAACCTGTCTCTGAAGCTGTTTTCCCTCATAGGGTCCTGCCAGCTTTTCGATCTTTGAGATCAGTTCCCTGGATTTCTTTTGGGTGATAAACCTGGAGGCCTGAACAGCATCTACCAGCAGCTTTAATTCCGGCAGTTCAAATTCCCGGCTTGCCAGATAATATCCACCGCCCTTTTTGGCCTTAACATAGACAATATCATAGCCCGCCTGGATCAGACATTCTACATCATCATAAATGCTTTTTCTCTCAGCCCGGATGTCATATGCAGAAAGCTCTCCTGCCAGCTCTGCTGCGGAAAGGCAATGGCTTTCATCTGTTTTTTCATGAAAAATTTTCAGCAGATAAAGAAGCTTTAACTTCTGATTGGCTGATTTCGGCATACCTAAAATCCTTTCCATTTCAAACAAAAAGCGCAAAGCTTCTTTGCTTCCCTAGCAAAGTCCTCCTTGCGCCTTAGCACTCT
>FR894558.1:307963-309033 GCA_000436115.1 Firmicutes bacterium CAG:534
TGCTGAAAGCTCTGCATTCTTCCGCTTTCTGAGCTTAATTCCGATAAAAATCGCTATCGCTCCCAAAACAACTACTACAGCCATCACCAAAAGATACGACAAAAATGAGTTAATAAACAAAATCAGATTTTCCATGTCTTTCACCAAGCCTTCCTATAGTCTGTATCATATCATCATGCTTTTTGTAAGTCAAGTCCATGCCATTTTCCGGTCTTTACAAAATCCTCTGCAAGCTTTTCCGCTTCTCCTATGATCTCCTTTTCATATCCCATGATCCCAAGGAGCTTGATTGCATTGCGGGAAGAAGCCCTTCCCTTAAGGATCTTATAGCTGAAGAAAATATCATCCTTTTCAATCTGTTCCTCAAAATGGTAATTCTGATAAACTGCTTCCAGCAGATGGGTCAGCTCAATATCATGAGTTGCAGCAAAGCAGATACAATTTCCTTCTGCCATTGTTTTCAGGATTTCCGTAGAGGCTGCTATACGCTCTACTGTATTGGTTCCCCGCAGGACCTCATCCACAAAGCAGAGTACCGGCAGCTCCGCACCGTCCGAAATCAGATCCATGATCCGTTTCAGCGCCCTGATCTCTACCATATAGTAGCTGCTCCCTCCCCGCACATCATCCCGAAGCGACATAGAGGATGCGATCCGAAATCTGCAGCCGCTGTAGGAAGCCGCCGGGCAGGTATGAACCGTCTGAGCCATTATGGCGCAGATCGCTATCGTCTTTAAAAAAGTAGACTTTCCGGAAGCATTGGAACCGGTGATCAAAATGCTTTTCCCCTCTGACACAAAATCATTGGAAACCGGATCTTCGATAAGAGGATGAAATGCTCCCTCTACCTTCAGCGCTCTTTGGGACGTAAATTCCGGAATACAGTAATCATGCGACTTCCGATAGGCCCCAATGGCAATCATGGCTTCCATTTTTCCAAGAATCGTGAGGATCTGATCGATCTCACCGATATGACTGCGTACCGTCAAAAGCATCTGGTTAAACTTGATCAGATCAAAATGAAACCACATTTTCAGAAAATCCATCAAGAAATCCAGGGGATTTCCGGT
>FR894559.1:0-1938 GCA_000436115.1 Firmicutes bacterium CAG:534
ATCCGAGGGCATTTCCCTCAAGGCTTTGCTGGATCTGGACTTTTGTTTTTATGCGGCTTTGCATGGTCTTGTTGCATTTTTCATGGACAGATTTACTTTGGACTTACAAGCTCCAGCGCATGAGCGATCCCCGGAATACTTTGCCCCTCGTTAAAGCTGGTCTTACTTAAAAGAGCGCCTGTGGGAACAAACAAAATTCTTTTCCAGATGCCTTCCTCTAACTGCTTCAGGATATAAGCAGATAAAACCACTGCGCTGCAGCCGCAGCCGCTTCCTCCGGCATGGGCATCCTGACTGCTGTCATAAATCTCCATTCCACAGTCCATATGCACTCCTGAAATATCCATTCCCTTTTCCCTCATCAGATCCCAAAGTACTTTCTGACCTACACTGCCCAGATCTCCTGTAATGATCTTGTCATAATCTTCCGGATTTCTTCCAAAATCCACAAGGTTCCGGTATATGGTATCTGCCGCTGCAGGAGCCATGCAGGCTCCCATATTCATGGAATCCTTCAGGCCATAATCTACCAGCTTTCCCAGTGTGATTCCAGCTACAAGCGCCCTGTCCGCCGTCCCCTTACTGCTGCTGAGCACAAAAGCTCCGCTGCCCGTCACAGTCCAGGTTGCTGACAACGGACGCTGATTGCCATACCCCAGCGGAAATCGGAATTCCTTTTCTGCACTGGCAAAATGGCTCGATGTCACACAGGCCGCATGCTGCGCCATTCCCCCAGCAAGCACGATGGTTGCCATTGCCATGGTCAGTCCGCAGGTTGAGCAGGCTCCATACATACCCACCAGCGGAATTTCAAAGGCTCCCAGTCCAAAGCTGCTGGCAATAGATTGACCAAGCAGGTCACCTGCAAACAAATAAGAAATCTCTTCTTTCTTCATGCCAGATTTTCCGATTGCCAAAGTCAGTGCCTCTTTTTGCAGGGTACTTTCAGCTTCCTCCCAGGTGTCACAGCCAAATTTGTCATCCTTTCCCACAATATCATATAGTTCTCCAAAGGGCCCTTCGCCCTCTTTGGTTCCCACAACGGAAGCGCTGGCCTTTATATAAATTGGCATAGGGATCTTAATGCTGCCCCGTCCCTGTTCAAAAATTGCTCCTACTTCTGTTTCCATGCTAATCTCCCATTCTTTCAACTTATATTTTCTGCTATTTTTATTCTTTAAATAACTACGCTTTTGCTTAGTATTGCATATGGGAAATTTTTTATTCTTTTTTGATTTCTTGCATTTAAAGTTTTATTTTTAAGCCTTTTTCCTTTGTAAGTTCTTGACTTTGATATTTTTGATGTTAGGGTTTCTTAATTTGAAAATTTAGACTTTCTTGTTTATTGGCTTTTTGTTTTGAAGCTTTTTGCCTTCAAAACTTTTGCTTTTCAGGGGCTTTCTTTTGTTTTGGGATTTTTGCTTTCTTGTTTATTGGCATTTTTGCTTTGAGGCTTCTTGCCCTTAACACCTTTACTTTTCAATGGCTTTCTTTTGTTTTTGGGATTTTTGCTTTGGGCATTTTACTTTTTAGTTTCTTGCTTCCTTAAGCTTTCCTGCTTTTTGTTTTTTATATTTTGTTTTCTGTTATATTCTTTAAAACAAGTTTGGTTATGAACAAAATTTACCCGCAAGCTCCTGTGCCAGTGACCTGTGCGGGTATACAAAGACCAAAATGCAGCAATAAGCCCAATGGCAAGGGTGCAAATGACTTAAATCATCAAAAAGACCCAGCGCCAACATCTGACGTGGGTGTACAACAACAAAAACACAGCTAAAGACCCAATAGCGACCAGAGGCGAGGGTATCAGCTGCATACCTGCAGCAATACCCTCGCCTCCCAGCGCCAGCATTTGACGTGGGTGTATAGCAACATAAACTCAGCAAAATACCCAGTGGCAAGGGTACAAATGACTTAAATCATCAAAAAGACCCAGCG
>FR894559.1:2040-24899 GCA_000436115.1 Firmicutes bacterium CAG:534
GTTTACAGGAAACCGGAAGTCATCTTCTTGGCTCAATATCAAGTTCTGTGGCTCCCTTTAGCCCTCAACGCCATGTTCCAGCAGAAACTGCTTCCACAGATCATTGTACATTCCCAGCAAATGGATCTGGTCATGCGTGTATTCTGCATTTAAATTTCCATTTTCATCACAGACAGCTTCATTCATATCAATATAAAAGAAATGTACATTGTCGGCCAGGGTAGCAATCGCATTGTTTCTGGCATTAATGTTGCTGTTGTTAAAAATAGCATCCGAGCTGCTCTTTTTCTCGGAAACATGCATAATTCCCTGGATCATGATCTTGGCATCCGGGCAAAGCTCATGCAGTGTGTCTACCACCTCGGTATATTTTGCCATAAAATCCTCTGTTGTGCCTCTGCCAAGCTCATTGATCCCTACCATCAGATAAATCTTGCCATAGTTCTTTTTAGAGAGAGCCTCTAAAATGGTTCCCTTTCCCTTAAAGCTCTCCTCCAGCACCTTATAAATTGTCAGGGAAGTCTCGCAGTAAAAATCCGCATGCTCCGCCAGATCTGTATAGTCCCGAAGCCCTACCGTCCTGGAGTCTCCAATAAACAATGCATCATCAAAATAATCCTCTGTTACCGTTTCAAAAGGATATTCTGCCGCTCTGACAGCCCCGGCGTCTCCGTAAATATCAGCAGATATATGATTTATATATTCCTCATAAGTGCTTTCCCGCAAAGGCTGCAACCGCTCTAAGGGCTTCACGGCAGGTGTTTTAGCTGCATTATCGTTTCCGGTGCCTTTCTGTCCTGCACCCGTTGCATTCTGGCCTGGCTGGGCTGCGCTCTGGTCTGTCCCTGTCGCATCCTGCCCCGGCTGGGTTGCGCTCTGCCCTGTTCCCGTCACATCCCCACCTGATTGGACTGCATTCTGGTCTGTTCCTGTCGCATCCTGACCCGGCTGGACTGCGCTCTGGCCGGCTTCTGTTGCATCCTGGCCTGACTGCTCTGCTTCTGTGGTATTCTTCTCCGTTCCTGCCACAGGGGAAGCTGCTCCGTTCTGCCCCGGCACTGACTGCTCCTGCTGATCTGAATTTCCCTGAACTGCATCATTTTCCTTTGACGCCTTTTGCGCAGAAACCGGCTCCGCCCCGCTTAACATCTGCCAGGGATAAATATCATCCTGCACCCCTGTAAATAAAACAGATAAAAGAGGCGTCTTGAGAGGGTCATACCCCTGATCTGCATATATATTTTGTTTTCCCACTGCTGCCACAATGGTAAAAAGTACACCTGTAAAAAGGATCAGCAGCAGTAAAGGACATTTTTTCAAATTTTTCATTTTTCTTCTCCCAGCGCTCTATCACGAAAAAACGGCAAGTTCCAAACAACTCCTCAGATCAAACCACAAATCCAAACAGCCCTCCACTCCTGCCAAACCATAAATACCAAAATCAGCTCCGCCTTCAAAGCTGACCATAAACCCAAAATCGGCTCCAACTTCAAGGCTGACCATAAATCCAAAAATCGGCTCCAACTTCAAAGCTGACCATAAACCCAAAATCAGCTACAACTTCAAAGCAGATCAAAAAATCCAAAATCGGCTCCACTTTCAAATCAAACCGTAAGCCCCATCCTGTTCCACCACCAAAGCAGATCCCCGCAGCCCGGCCTACAAAAGAAAAGCTCTAACCAGCTTCCATCTGTTTCAGACAGCTTCTGCCATAGTTAAAACTTCAGATACATAAACGGGTTTCCGGCGCTGCCAGAAATCAGATAAACACAGGCCCAGAAAACCAAAAGCATCAAAAGCAATACCGCAGGATTTTTGCGGTGCTTTTGAAGAAAACGAAAGCTTGCAGGAATACAGAGCAAGATTCCTGCCACGAAAAAAATCCCATAGCTTTCGGCATACTTCAGAAAATCTCCCTGGTGAACCGCAATCCCCTCTCCGAAAAAGGGAAACAACCTGCTAAAATACAGGCCAAGCTCTTTCAGGTCCGTCAGGGCAAAGATCACCCAGCTGAGCGGGATCAGCACCAGCACATACAGATGCCCAAGAACCGGAAGCTTCGCCAGATACTTTCCATAAAACAGCTTTTCCAAGATAATGAAAAGCCCAAGGAGTCCTCCCCAGATCAGAAAGTTTATGCCGCTTCCATGCCATAAGCCTGTCAGAATCCATACCAGTGCAAGGTTTCTCACAAGCCTTTTGTTTGTACATCTGCTTCCGCCCATGGGAATATAAACATAATCCCGAAACCAGCTTCCCAGAGTCATGTGCCATCTGCGGTAAAACTCTGCAATACTTTTGGAAGCATAAGGATGGTCAAAGTTTTGAATAAAGGGAAATCCCAAAATCACCATCAACCCGGAGGCCATCAGGGAATAGCCCCAGAAATCAAAATAAAGCTGCAGGGAGTACCCCAGGGCTCCCAGCCATGCAAGAGGAGTGGAAATGCTTTGAAAGCCGATCATCTGCAGGTCGTTCCAGAGAATTGCCAGACGGTCTGCCAGAAGCACTTTCATTCCAAGACCGGAAACAAAATAAAACAGTCCTTTTTCCAGTTCTTCCGGTCCGCAGGTTCTGTCCAGTTCAAACTCCCCTTCTCCATAGCGCATGATCGGGCCGGAGATCACCTGCGGAAACAGGCTGAAATAAAGCGCTACATATTTGAGCTTCGGCTTGCTGAAAATTTCTTTTTTATATATGTCTGCCTGAAAGGAGATCATTTTAAAAATGTAAAAACTGATCCCCAAAGGAAGCAGTGTTTCCGATACAAATACTCCCAGACACTTAAAAAGAAGAAGTGCGCCCGCATCCAGAAAAACTGCCATGGTCAAATAACGTTTTCGTTTCTGCTGCTGCCATTCCTGAATGCTGTAGCCCTCCTGCTGCTTCCAGGATGCGCTTGCAAGAGCATAATTTAACAGGATCAGCAGCGCCAGTACCGGAAGGAATTTCAGATCCCCCAAGGCATAAAAAACAAAGCTCCCGACTAACAAAGTCAATTCTCTGTATTTTCTGGGAACAATAAAGTACAGGATCAAAAAAACGGGTAAAAATCGAAATAGAAATTCCATACTGGAAAAATTAACCACCACTGCCCCATCTCCTCATGCTTTTATCGGATTTCATTGTATCATTCCTGCAGACAATCTACAAGAAGAGACGTGCCTACCTTTATAAAAAAATAATAGTTTGGAATAAATCTGCTTTCTTTGCAAAAACTAGAAAAGAAGATTTTAAGCATTACAAAAAAAGCATCTGCAGAATGGAGATTATGATGACAGAAGTGCAAAAAGAAAAACAGGCTCAAATGGAAAAGGATTACGAAGAATATGTGAAAAAGATAACCCCTACCCACAACCTGCTTTTACAAATGGCAAAAGCGTTCCTGACCGGAGGGCTGATCTGCACCCTGGGACAGTTTCTTTTAAATTTTGCCAAAAACAATCTTTCTATGGATCAGGATATGGCGGGCAGCTTCTGCTCCCTGATTTTGGTTCTGTTAAGCGTTTTGCTGACCGGTTTTAATCTGTATCCGTCCATTGTAAAGTTCGGCGGAGCCGGCGCTCTTGTACCTATTACTGGTTTTGCCAATTCCGTAGCCGCCCCTGCTGTGGAATTCAAAAAAGAGGGACAGGTCTTTGGAATCGGCTGCAAGATCTTTACTATTGCCGGCCCTGTGATCCTTTACGGTATTTTTACCAGCTGGCTCCTTGGCCTGTTTTATTTTCTTTATTTATTCATCTTATAGGGTGGATCCGCAGGGTATCCGCCCTTCAGCTTCTGCATGCCCCGCTGGACGGCGTCCTTGGAATTCTTCCAGTCCGCATCCTTGTTCCGGTAGTCAAATTTATCGACCAACCAGGTCACATCCTCCTGGAGGCGCTGTATATTTCTTTCCATCAGTTCAAACATGGCCGGATAGAATTCTTTCTTTTCCTTTTCACTTAACCGCATCTCCCCATATTCACACAGATCTCCGAAATGATGCAGACAAAAGCCTTTTCCGCCAAGGATCTTCTTTTGAAACTCCTCATCCTTTTTATACATATAAAAGAAAGTGTCCATATATCTGTCATAAGTGTCGGCAAAGCGGTTGCAGATATAGCAGGATCTTTCTTTTTCCTTCACCCAGCTGCTGACGGAATTGGTTCCTTCCGCAGTTTTCCTGAATTTCCCCATAAGAGGTGTTTTGCCCTGCGCATATTTTTGAAACTGCTCCTGCATTTCCCTGTTCATCTTCATGTAATGGGTCTTTAAGATCCATCCGTTTCCCAGGGTATTTCCATATTCAAACATTTTGTGGAAATGTTCTCTGCAAAATCCGGCTGCATCTGTTGCGGCACGCACGTCACTTTCCATGTAAGAAGAACCGCTGCCTAAAACAAAATCAAGCAGATTTTGCTCCACCTCCCTTTCAATAAAACAAAAGGGGCATTCGTCATCTGCTGCCACTGCATCGTTTAAGGGAATGGTATAAAGTGTTTCCTTCATGATCGCTCTCCATTTCTGTGAACATTTTATTACTTATGATCTGCCTCTGCACGGCCTTTTATCACTTGTTTTCTATCATTTTACGTTCTTATCCGTTTTCAGTTATTCCCTGTATGAAATACCCTTAAGCAGCTTCAGATACTCCTTTAGTTCTGCATGATATAACTCCGGCTGAAAGGAGCCGTCACAGAAGCGTTCCTGCATCAATCCATTTGCCGTGTATTCAAACATCTGCAAAAGCTTGTCCTTGTCCACTCCTGCTTTTAAGCTGCTTTGATCGGCCTTTTCCATGATCTCCCCATATTTTTCCGGCAGGATCATACGCTTTTCCTCTGTGGCAAGAAGCGCTTCTCCCACGTCCTCCGATCTGCTTCTCTGCAAAAAGAGCTGCATATACGGATAGGTTTTCATCACCTGAACCTGAGACTGCAATACCTGTCCCAAAAGGGAAAAAAGGTCTGTTTCTTCCGCAGCCACTCCGGTTCCAAGCTCTAAAAGCATATATCTGACACTATAGTCATAAACAAAGGTATACAGTCCCAGTTTACTGATAAAATAGTGAAACAAAAGGCCCTTGCTGATGCCGGCCTCCCTGACGATTTCATCTGTGCTTGCATGCTCGTAGCCGTTCAGTCCAAAAATCTTCAGTGCCGCATTGATCATCCGATCCTGCTTTTCCTTTTTCAGGTCAAAAAATTTCTCATTCATTCCGTTTTACCGTCCCCCAATATTGACTTTGCAAGTCGAAATTAAATATATCATATTTTTCAGGCTACTTCAATGAAATTTCATAGATTATTTATACATATTCTCTTTTCATTTTCCCAAAATAGTATTAAGATATTACTATCTGAAAATCCACCGAAAGGAGCTACGTTATGTCCAAGAAGTTTGGAAAATTTTTACTTTTTTCTGCAATTACAGGTGCCGCTATTTACGGAGCGTACCAGTATCTCCAAAAAAAAGATGAAATGGTTTCTGCTGATACCAACGAAAATGATGATGATGATTTTGATGATTTCAGCGAGGATCTGGATGAGGATCTGAATAACAGCAAGGAGCGTTCCTACGTTTCCTTAAATCTTGATAAAGCTGAAGCTTTTGCCACAGAAGCTTTCCACAAGGCAAAGGAGGTGATCTCAGGTTCTGTTGCGCAGGTAAGGGAAACTGTAAAATCTGTTGCAGAGGGTACTGCTTCTCCTGACAGCAATTTTACCGATCTGACTGCGATCAATAAAGATGCTGCCAAAGCTTCCGAACCGGAAGAAAATGCATCCCCTTCAGGAACCCAGACCGATGCATCCGAAGAGACTTCCTCCACGGAAGAAGCCGAAAAAGCATTTGCTCCTGTCAATGAGGCCGCCGCAGACAGCGCCCAGGAAGAAACTGCTGATCCCAGCGCAGCTGCTCCACAGGCAGAGGTAGAAGAATTTTTTGATGACGAAACATAAGTGCACAGGCAGATGAGCACTACCGCCCTTATGGATATTGCCATAATTGTAATGTAAAAGACCCCCAAAAGCTTACTGCTTTTGGGGGTTATTCATTAATTTAAAAATTTTCCGTCAGAACCTGTGGAATCAGCTATCCTTTTCGACGCTCTGCTCTTTCCGCTTTGCCACCAGCAGATCCTTTACATCTCTTGCTTTATCCTTCATACGGCTGCTTGCCGTTGTAGATGCCAGGATACCGGCAATGAGCTTGGAAGCAATATCATACTTCTCAAACTCGATGGCGAGAACGGAGATCAGATATTCCACAGTGGTTTCATCCATACCGCACATGGGGAAGTCCTCTGTCTGTCTTGCGCTGATAAAGCCGTCAAGTGCATTTTTCAAAAATTCCTGTTCCTGCTTTTTCAGTTCCGGAAGCTTTTCTGTCTGCTGCCCCGACTGGGTAATACAGTCCTGATAACTTCTTAAAAGCCATCCGGCCTTCAGACAGATATAGGCTTTTTCGCTGGCCTTTCCCTTCTTGACAATGGAATTCACAAGGCAAAGCTTATAGCGGTAAAGCGCATCCTCATAGGTATAGGTTTCTTTATCCTGGGTGATGGAATGATAGCTTTTGGATATATTTTCCTTCACCGCCTTAATCTGGGACGCTGTCAGTCCGCCAAAATATCTCGCAAGGGCTGCATAACCACAGTGAGGGCACAGCACCACATCATATTTCAGAGGTTCAATATGCTCATAAATAGGCCTCAGATCCTGATCTGTCCGCACCATTCTTGCCTTTGAAGCCTTTATGGTTTTTGCCTTGATCTTTTCATAGCACACAGGGCATTCATAGGTCTTATCAAAAATAAAGTCTGTTTCCTTTATTTCCGGCGCCGGCGTCTTCTTCTTTTCTGCTTCTGCCTTTTCCTTGTCAGTATACAGATCCATGCCCTCTAAATTTCCAAGTCCAATCTTTTCAAGTCCATCTAATAATCCAGCCATTTTATCCTCTCATTCTGCTGCACTGCAGCATATGTGTAATTTTTCTTATGCCTTAGGCAGTACATAAGAACTCTTCAATGATACAATCCTGTTAAATACCGGGGCATCTTCCTTTGAATCCCTGGCATCTACACAAAAATATCCCTGACGCACAAACTGAAAGCTGTCATAGGGCCTTGCGTCCTTCAATGCAGGCTCTAAAAAGCAATCCTTCAGTACAGTCAGAGAATTGGGATTCAGATTCAAACTGCCGTCCTCTTCATTATATACTCCCTTCTCTTCATCAATGATATTTTCATATAATCTGACCTCTGCCCGGATAGCTTCCTTCGCAGGTACCCAGTGAATGGTTCCCTTGACCTTTCTTCCTGTAAAGCCGGTTCCGCACTTTGTTTCAGGGTCATAGGTGCAGTGTACCTCTACGACCTTTCCGTTTTCATCCTTCACACAGCCGGTACAGGTTACAAAGTAGGCATTCATCAGACGCACCTCGTTGCCCGGGAACAGTCTGAAATATTTCTTAGGCGGAACCTCCATGAAGTCCTCTCTGTCAATGTAAAGCTCTCTGCCGAAAGGAACCTGTCTGGTGCCCATTTCCGGATTTTCCAGGTTATTGGCAACCTCCAGCATTTCCGTCTGATCCTCGGGATAGTTGTCTATGATCAGCTTCACCGGATCTAATACCGCCATCATACGGGGGCGCTTCAGCTTCAGATCCTCTCTGATGCAATACTCCAGCATTGCATAGTCAGCAGAAGCATTGCTCTTGGAAACACCGCAAAGCTCTACAAACATCTTAATGGATTCCGGCGTAAAGCCCCTTCTCCGAAGGGCCGCAATGGAAACAAGTCTGGGATCATCCCAGCCGTCTACAATCCCTTCTTCCACCAGCTTTTTAATATATCTCTTCCCAGTGACTACATTGGTCAAATACATTTTTGCAAACTCGATCTGCTTAGGGGGATGAGGATATTCCAGTTCTCTCACAACCCAGTCATAAAGTGGTCTGTGGTCTTCAAACTCCAGAGTACAGATGGAATGGGTAATCCCTTCGATGGCATCCTCAATAGGATGTGCAAAATCGTACATGGGATAAATGCACCACTGATCCCCCGTATTATGGTGGGAAATGTGTGCTACACGATAAATAATGGGATCCCGCATGTTAATATTAGGAGACGCCATATCAATCTTAGCTCGAAGCGTTTTCTCCCCGTCAGCGTACTCCCCGTTTTTCATTTTTTCAAAAAGCGCTAAGTTCTCTTCCACGCTTCTGTCCCTGTTGGGATCGTTCTTCCCAGGTTCTGTCAGCGTTCCGCGGTACTCTCGCATTTCCTCAGCGGAAAGGTCGGAAACATAAGCCTTTCCCTTTTTGATCAGCTTAATGGCGCCCTCATACATCTGTCCGAAATAATCAGATGCAAAGAAAAGTCTGTCTTCCCAGTCTGCGCCAAGCCACTTGATATCTGCCAGGATGGATTCCACAAATTCCGTCTTTTCCTTTGTGGGATTGGTGTCATCAAACCGCATGTTAAATTTGCCGCCATATTCCTTTGCAAGACCATAATTCAAAAGAATGCTCTTTGCATGTCCGATATGAAGATAGCCGTTAGGCTCCGGCGGAAACCTGGTGTGTACGGTATCATAAACACCCTCTGCCAGATCCTTGTCAATGATCTGCTCGATAAAGTTTTTGGAAACTGTGGCTTTTTCTTCCTCAGCCTCCGATGTCACTACGTTTTCTGTCAATTCCTTCTCACTCATCCTTTTCTCCATTCTGCTTTTTGACCAGCTCCGGCACATATTTTTCTTCAAATGCCTCTCTCTGCATCGGCCTGTCAAAATAGTATCCCTGCACCATGCAGGTACAAAGCTTAGACAATATCTCATACTGGCGTCTGGTTTCCACACCCTCCACACACAGGTTGACATGGATCGCATCTGCCAGCTCTCCTACCATTTTGATAAAGGATTTTGCATATGCATCTCTTTCCAGATCCTTAATAAAGCTCTGATCCACCTTGATCACATCAAGGGGGATTTCCCGGATATGGTTCAGGGAAGAATACCCCGTTCCAAAGTCATCAAGGGCAATCCTCACTCCCATGCTGCGGATCTTTGCCAGAATATGCTTCATTCTTTCCATATCGTTAATGGCAAGGCTTTCTGTTACTTCAAGAGTCAGATTTCCCGGTTTGATGCCGGTCTCCTTTACCGTGTTTTCCACGATTTCAACAATATCCGGCTGGAGAAGCTGTATCACGGATAAGTTGACATTGACCTTGAAATCAGGATGTCCGTTTTCGTTCCATAGTTTACATCTTCTGCAGGCTTCGCGCAATACATAATTTCCAATGGGATTGATCAGCCCCAGATATTCTGCAAGGGGAATAAACTCTGAGGGTGGAATAAAGCCAAGCTCCGTGCTGTTCCATCTGATCAGCGCCTCTGCCCCGGTACAGGGCAGCTTTTCCTGCTGGATATTAATAATGGGCTGATAATAAATTTCAAACTCCTGATATCCCTTTGCCGTAGCATCCCGCATATTCTTTTCCATATCAAGTCTTTTGCCTGATTTGGATTCAATGTTGTCCGAATACTGCGCCACCCTGTTCTTGCCCTGCTTCTTGGCCTCGTACATGGCGATATCAGCCTTTTTGATCAGCTCGCTGACCTGATCCCCGGAATCCGGATACACAACAATTCCCATACTCATGGTACAGTAATAATCAGCGTCCTTCAAAAACCAGGGATTTGCAAAGATCTCCTTAATAGAGGTAATGATCTTTTCCAGTCTTTCATACCCTTCCGGAGGAATGACAATGACAAATTCATCGCCGCCCATGCGGTAACAGGTATTTTCTATTCCTTCTATTCTCTGAAGGCTGTGGGAAATCGCCTTCAAAAGCACATCTCCATATTGATGTCCAAGCCCGTCATTGATATGCTTAAAATCATCCAGATCCAGATAAAGCAACGCTCCCTTAGAGCCGTTTCTCCTTGCCTCATCCACATATCTTGAAAGGTCTCTTTCGCAGCACATACGATTATACAGTCCTGTCAGGAAATCTGTATAAGCCTGCTGCTCTATTTTTCTTTGATAATTCTTCTTTTCTGTAATATCGTAAAGAGCACACAGTCTGACCGGATTACCATCCACCCATTTGATCCTGGTATAATACAGATCATACCAGCGCTCCCTCTTGGCATGGAAGATCTCACTGATGCCGCTCTCTCCTGTGATCCCCTGATCCAAAAGCTCTGCCAGGGTTCCGTCCTTCAGTTCCTTTTCAAAGGTATGACGGAGATTGCGGTTTGCAAAAAGGAGTTCATCTGTGGTCAGGCTTTTCACATAGACAGCGCTTCCTACATTGTCCAGAATGGTTTCCAGGGAAGCGTAGGAGCCTGCCAGAGAATTTTTCTGGATCCTTCTGGTCAGAATGCTTTGAAGGATCTTGACAGAGTCATTCAAAAACCGGATCTCTTCAATCTTCCAGGTTCTGGAAATTTCGTTTTCCCCAAAGTAGGCATACATATTGACTGCGCCATTTATGATAATCGGGAGGATAATCAGAGCCTTCACGGAAAGCCGCTCCATTTCTTCCCGTTCCTCTGTTCCCATAACGGAATTTTCAGACAGCACCAGTGTCTTTTCTGCCTTAAACAGAGACAGATTGGGGATTTCAAAGCTTCCCTCCGATCTGGCGGGAGCATCGCTTCTGCTCCACCAGGATACGATATTCAGCTTATTTCCCTGCTTGGCGATCCGATAGACCGCAGCGGTGCTTAAGTGTAAAAAGCGTCCTACCGTGCCCAGCAGATCACTCATTACCTCTTCAATGGAATCTTCGCTTTCCAGCAGCTGCACTACCTCTGTCAGCGCCTCTGAGCGCTTCAGGTTCTCGCTCATTTCCATCTCGGAAAAACGGCTTCTTCTGCTCTGGGCCTGGGCATTTATCATGGAATATTTGTACCCAATCAGGGTCTCTGTAGTATCCCGCAGCGCATCCACTACCTGTGCAAACTGTTCCTCCGTTAAGGTACTGGAAAAACCGGTAAGTGCAGGCATTGCATATTCGCCCTCTGAAAAGGCATCAGAAATCACCCCGCATACCAGCCAGTTCATAACAGTTCTTCCTTCTGCCTTTGCGGAAATCACCGCAACACGCAAGTTAGGATATGCGGTATTTTCAATGGTCTGATCCTCCAGGCCGTCCTCGGATACTCTCTTTAGCATAGAACTGACCTGCTCTTTATCAAGCGCTTCCTCGATCCTGTCCGCTTCGCTCTTTTTTCCGCCAAGCGCTGTCAGCTCCTCACCCTGTCCGTCCACACAGCAAATAAACACTTTTGCAATCTCGCAAAAGTGCTGCTGCCATCTTTCCAGTTCCTTCCCTTCTATCAGGCTCTGGAGCAAGGCTGTCATGCTGCACTCCGACGCTTTGTCTTCAAAGTTCCCCACTAACGTTATACTCCTTTTACTCCCCGCTTAGATTTCTTTACTCATCTACGCTATAGTTTGGTGCTTCTTTTGTAATATGAATATCATGAGGATGGCTTTCCTTAAGGGAAGCTGCTGAAATCTTAATAAAGCTTCCGTTTTGCTTCAGTTCCTCGATCGTTGCTGTACCACAGTATCCCATACCGGATCTGAGACCGCCCATAAGCTGGAATACGGTATCTTCCACAGTTCCCTTATATGCCACACGGCCTTCTACGCCTTCCGGTACCAGCTTTTTGGCGTTTTCCTGGAAATAACGATCCTTGCTGCCGTTCTCCATTGCTGCAATGGATCCCATTCCTCTGTATACCTTATATTTACGTCCCTGATAAAGTTCAAAGGTTCCGGGGCTCTCGTCACAGCCTGCAAAGATACTTCCCATCATGCATACATTTCCGCCTGCTGCAATGGCCTTTGTCATATCTCCTGAATACTTGATGCCGCCATCTGCAATGATGGGGATCCCATACTCCTTTGCAACGGAATAAGCTTCCATGATGGCTGTGATCTGCGGAACGCCAATTCCCGCAACCACACGGGTTGTACAGATAGAACCAGGGCCTATTCCTACCTTAACGGCATCTGCTCCTGACTCTATCAGCGCTTTTGTTCCTGCACCGGTCGCTACGTTTCCTGCAATCACCTGAAGATCCGGATATTTTTCTTTGATCATGCGCAGACATCTGAGCACATTTTCAGAATGTCCATGTGCGCAGTCCAGTACCACCACATCTACCTTGGCGTCTACAAGGGCGCCTACTCTGTCCAGCACGTTTGCCGTAATTCCTACTCCTGCGCCGCACAAAAGCCTTCCCTGGGAATCCTTGGCAGATAAGGGATATTTGATTGTCTTTTCAATATCCTTTATGGTGATCAGTCCCACCAGGTTATAATTGTCATCTACAATGGGAAGCTTCTCTTTTCTTGCCTTGGCAAGGATCTTTTTGGCTTCCTCTAAGGTAATGCCCTCCTTGGCAGTGATCAGTCCTTCGGAGGTCATGGATTCCTTGATCTTCTTGGTAAAATCAGTTTCAAATTTCAGATCACGGTTTGTAATGATACCCACTAACTTTCTTCCCTCTGTAATGGGCACACCGGAAATCCTGAATTTTGCCATCAGCGCGTCTGCATCTGCCAGCGTATGCTCCGGAGTCAAAGAAAAGGGATCTGTAATAACACCATTTTCTGAACGTTTTACCTTATCCACTTCCTCGGCCTGTGCTTCAATAGACATATTCTTGTGAATAATTCCGATACCGCCCTGTCTTGCCATGGCGATTGCCATGCGATGCTCAGTGACCGTATCCATTCCTGCACTCATCATGGGAATGTTCAGTTTGATTTTCTTTGTCAGCCAGGTTGTCAAATCAACCTCGTTTGGCACGATCTTTGAATAGGACGGCACAAGCAGCACATCATCAAAGGTAATGCCTTCGCCAATTATCTGACCCATTTTCTCTCCTCCTGTAATTCATTATGTTAAATTTTCATTGCTGCCTAATCCTTAAAGACCTTACGGGGGGCTACTGTCTGCATCGCCTTTATCATTTCCTCATTGGGCTCGATCAGTACCCTCTGCTTTCCGTCATAGAAGAATGCAAAACGCCGATCCGGCTGCTTTTCTTCCCCGGAGCTGTAATCCACCGTCTTATCCGTTCTGTTCTTGTAATTATCCAGATGCCAGGATTTTATAGGCGCCAGGATCTCTATTTTCCCGAGATCATAAGTGGCAACCCTTTTCCGGCGGCTCTTGGCCATTACCTTGTCCACCGTAAGCTCCTTGTCCACATACAGATATTCATATTCCACGTCCGAATTTAAATAAACAAAATAGGCCGCCACTCCCAGCAAAACAGCAATGATCATTGCGGGAAGAAGGAAAAAGCCCAGCAGTACAAAGCATACTGTCAGCATGATCGTAAGGATTTTTAAGAGGGTCATGTACGCCGGAGTCTTTCTTTTTACAAGCCATTCCACATAAGTTTCATTCATATTAAATTCACACCTTTCTTTTATCGCTAGCTACACTCATTTATCATAGTATATTTACCTCAAACTTGCAAGTAAAACCCGTTTGAAACCATAGTCCCGGGCAGTTTATTCTTTTTTAAGAAACGCTTTCTTTCCCCTTCATTGACACCTCCCGTTAAAATCGCTATGATAAAAAGGACATTTCATTTGGGAGGAAGACCGCCATGCAGCAAAAAGAAAAAAAGCCGCGGGAATACCGGGGCGTTTCTGATGAGATCCGGGAGCAGCACCAAAAGACCAAGAATATGACCTTTAAGGAACGGCTTGCTTATTTTTGGTATTACTATAAAATCCATACGATTGCCGTAATCGCCATCCTTATTTTTGGAGGCATGCTGATCCACGATATTACTTCCAGTAAGGATTATTGTTTTTACGGCGTTATGTTAAACAGCATTCTTCTGTCAGAGGATAAACTGGAAACCACCTTTGCCGAGTACGCTGATCTGGATACCCAGACCTATGACTGCACCATTGACACAAGCTCCACTCTTTCCTATGACACCATGACCGAATTTGACATGGCTACGGCCCAAAGGCTCATTGCCCTGGTTCAGACCAAGGACTTAGACGCCGTTGTCTTTGATTCCGTTATTTATAATAATTATGCAAGCAATGGCATGTTTCTGGATCTCCGGGATTTTCTGACGGAGCAGGAGCTTTCCGCATATGAAGGCCGGATTTACTATGTTGACCAGGCTGAAATTGACGCGGCAGATGAAGATGCCAACTACGAAAACGCAGGGCTGATCAGCGATCAGGAGGGGGCTGCCCTCACCCAGGAAGATGTTCAGGCAGAGGCCGACAGCCATAAGGATCCTCAAAGCATGAAGGATCCCATTCCGGTAGGTATTTTCATGAAGGACTCCCCTTTTGCCGTAAAGTCAAACGCATATGGAGACAAGGAGCCGGTTTTCGGAGTTTCCGCCACCACAATGCGGCTGGATACGGCCCGGAAATATCTGGAATTTCTCTGGGATGACAACGTTGATTTTGCATCCATGAAGGAGGAAGCGCTCTATTAAGAAGCGCCTGCTGGTTCCTCTTCTATTTTATGGCTTGTAGCTTTCAGGCAATTTAAAGGCCCCACAGAAACTGTGGGGCCCTTTCTATTTAATCTTGTGCTCTATACCCTCCGCCGGCTCGGGCACAGGCCGCCTGTTACAGCTGGGCAATCACAAAGATATTGTAAATTGCTCTGATCGCCGCCGCGAAATCATCATTTGCCACGCCAATAATGATATTCAGCTCGCTGGAGCCCTGATCGATCATCTTTACATTTACATTGGCATGGGCCAGCGCCGAAAAGATCCTGCCGGCTGTTCCTCTGGTGGACTTCATTCCTCTGCCCACAACGGCGATCAGCGCCAGATCTGCTTCAATATCAACGCTGTCCGGGCTTGCCAGTCTGTGGATCGCAGAAACCACCTTCTGCTCCTTATCGATAAACTCATCCTGATGCACAAATACTGTCATGGTGTCAATTCCGGAAGGAACATGCTCAAAGGAAATGCCGTTGTCTTCAAAAGCCTGAAGCACCTTGCGGCCAAAGCCGATCTCGGAATTCATCATGGCCTTTTCAATGTTCACAGAACAGAAGCCTTTCTTTCCTGCAATTCCGGTGATGACATATCTGGATTTCTGGCAGGTGCTCTCCACGATCCAGGTTCCGGCATCCTCCGGCTTGTTGGTATTGCGGATATTGATGGGAATTCCCTCTCTTCTTACCGGGAAGATGGCATCCTCATGGAAAACTCCTGCTCCCATATAGGACAGCTCCCGAAGCTCCCGATAGGTAATGGTATCAATGGCCACAGGGGTGTCAATGATGCGTGGGTCTGCTACCAGGAAACCGGATACATCCGTCCAGTTTTCGTACACGTCCGCTTTCACTGCCCTTGCCACGATAGAGCCGGTAACGTCGGATCCGCCCCTTGAAAAAGTCTTGACCCTGCCGTCCGCATAAGCTCCGTAAAAGCCGGGAATTACAGCTCTTTCCATGCCTGCAAGCTTTTCTCTTAAAATGTCGTTCGTAGTTTCTGCATCAAAATCTCCGTTTTCATCAAACCGGATCACCTGGGCTGAATCCACGAACTCATATCCCAGATAAGCCGCCATAATGATACCGTTTAAATATTCTCCTCTGGATGCGGCATAATTTTCTCCCGCCTTTTCCTTGAAATTCTTCCGAATCTGCTTAAATTCCTCCTTCAGGGAGAGGCTTAAGGAAAGTCCCTCTATGATCTCCTGATATCTTTCTTCGATGGCTGCAAGTTCCTTGGAGAAATCCTTCTCTTCTTCTGCCAGATGATAACAGCCATAGAGCATATCCGTTACCTTTGTATCTCCCGAAAAGCGCTTTCCGGGGGCTGAGGGCACTACATACCTTCTCTCCGGGTCAGCATGAATGATATCTGCTACCTTCTTAAACTGCTGGGCACTTGCCAGAGAGCTGCCGCCAAACTTTACTACCTTTTTCATTTCTAACAATACCTTTCTGTGATTTCTCCTAATTTAATCTATTCTGATCCTGGAAATGATTCCAACCTTTTGTGCTTTCTCGTCAAATTCTTTTTCTGTCATCTTTTCCGTCACAAAGGCAAACTCTCCTGCTACGTCTGCCGTTATCACGCTGACGCTTTCAAACTCCTGAAGCGCAAGGCTCTCCTTGTCCTGGACCGTTCTGACAAAAAAGCGTCTGCTTGACTGCTTGATGTCTGTCAGCACAATATCCTGCTGATCCCAGAAGCACATGATCACCTTCCCGATATGTCTTGCACAGTCTACCACGTCAGAAACAACGGCGCTGGCGGTAGGAAGCTTTCCTGCTCCTCTTCCGTAATACATGGAGTCGCCCAGCATATTCCCATGAACGCAGACTGCATTAAACACATCATTGACCATGGAAAGTGGATTATCCATGCTGATCATGAAAGGCGCTACCATGGCATAAAGCTTTCCGTCCTCTTCCCTGCTCTTTCCAAGAAGCTTAATGGTTCTTCCCATTGCCTTTGCATAAACAAAATCTTCGGTGGTGATCTTTGTGATCCCTTCTGTATAAATATCCTGATATCTTACATTCTTTCCGCACATCAGGGAAGACAGGATCGCAATCTTGCGGCAGGCGTCATAGCCTTCCACATCTGCCTCCGGGTTTCTTTCCGCATATCCCAGATCCTGGGCCTGCTTTAAGATCTCCTCAAAGCCTGCTCCCTCCTTTTCCATCTTGGTAAGGATATAATTGGTGGTTCCGTTTAAAATACCGGAGATCCCATCGATCTTTTCCGCAGTGAGGGAATAATTTAAAGGCCTGATGATCGGAATGCCGCCGCCTACACTTGCTTCAAATAAGTAATTGCATTTATTTTCATGGGCAATATGGATCAGCTCCGGCCCATGTGTTGCAACCAGCTCCTTGTTGGAGGTACATACGCTCTTTCCGCTAAGCAGCGCTCTCTTTGTAAACTCATAGGCAGGCTTCAGTCCTCCCATGGTTTCACAGATGATCTGTATCTCCGGATCATTTAAGATCACTTCCACATCATGAACCACCTTATCTGCATAGGGGTCGCCCGGAAAATCTCTCAGATCCAGAATATATTTAATGTTGATCTCTTCGCCAGCCTTCTGGTTGATCTCCGCTTTATTTTTCTCGATTACCTCCACGACGCCGCTTCCCACCGTGCCGTATCCCATTACTGCAACTTCAATCATAATCTCCTCACATTCTGCCGCATCTTCCGGCTCATCCTTTTGTCTTTTACTCCTTAGCAAGTATCTTGACGTTCCGCACGCCCTTTTGCTGTTCCATTGCCTCAAGCATTTCCGATACATTTCCGGTTGTGGGAAGTACCTGGATGCTCAGGCTTAAGGAAGCGATCCCATTTATGGGAATACTTTGATGGATCGTTAAAATATTCGCTCCAAACCCTGCAATGATCTTCAGCACATCCGATAACAGCCCCGGCACATCCTCCATCTGAAAAGTCAGCGTGATCGTGGTTCCCTGGGCATTGTCATGGAACTGAAAAATATCATCTTTGTACTTGTAAAAAGAACTCCGGCTGATTCCCACCTGGTCTGCCGCCTCGTTGACTGTGTGCACCCGTCCGCTGTCTAACAGCTTTTTGGCCTCCACAACCTTCAGCAAAACCTCCGGAACCGCCTGCTCCTTTACCACAAAATATCTGGTTCCCATTCTCCTATCACTCCCGTATCATGGATACAGTAAAAAAGACACATGTACTCCTGTGGCGTACATGTGTCTTTTCATGTTTTCGTATGACGGACACCTGTTTGCCACCGAGGGATATTGTAACATAGCGCCTCCCTTGTGGCAAGCAGTTTTTTACATCATTCCTTCTTTGATCACATTGTGATCCCGAAGCACCTTCTCCACTACCGTGCCTTTCACCACACGAAGCAGGGGCTTTTTCAGTGCATTTAAGGGGCCGGGAAGCTCGATCTCAAGAGGAGACTTTCCATCCATCAGCTTAACGCTGCTGTCAAGAAGCTCCCTGATGTCATAAACGCTTCCCCATACTTCAGGCACTCCTCTGTCCACACCGAGAAGTCCGTAAACAGCTTCCATTGCCGTTCTGACGGAATACTCTGTAGTAAAGACCGTATCTCTCGGCGTATCTGCAAACTGTCCTAAGAATGCAAAGTTCACACAGCCATCCGGGATCACATCCGGGCGGTCGCCCTTTGTTCTCGGCATAAAGAAGGCTGTGATATAAGGCATCATGGTAGGCACGCAGACAGCGCTGTGTTCTGCAAGCTCCGGGATCTCCTCTACCGGCACGCCCAGATGATAAAGCCATTCCTCTGTGATCTCCTTACCGGTACAATCCTTCATGGGCTTTTTGATATAATCACCGGGAACATCCGTAAACAGTCCGTATACCCATACGCAGACCTGATCCTTATCCTGCTTCTTGAACTGTCCCTGACGGTTGATGGTCCAGCTAAGGAGCCAGCTGGAATCCTTGCAGCTTACAATTCCTCCCGTAACAACCTTTCCGCTTCTGGGATCACGCTTGCAGATGTCGGTAATATAAGGAATGATCTTATCATCCAGGGTCGTGACGGTTGCGGATTCCCAGTTGGTCTTATTGATATCTGAACAGAATTTCTCGGGATGTCCAAAGGAAGGATCCTGCTTTGCAATATTCTTCCAAAGACTCCATGCCCCGCTGGTTCTGACCTCTGCATCTCCATTGGGCGCATGATCCTGGTCTCCATAAATGGTTCCCTCCACGCAGCTGCCGTTGGTAACGAATACCAGATCATTTTCCGTAAGGGAAATTCCCTTTTCCACTCCATTTACTTTGCATTCAATGGCTTTGGCAACCTTGCGGCCATCCTGGATGTCAAAGAGCACATTGGTGACCTCTGTTCCAAACTGGAAATCAACCCCTGCATCCTCCAGATACTTCTGCATAGGCAGGACCAAAGACTCATACTGGTTGTATTTGGTAAATTTCAGGGCGCTGAAATCAGGCAGGCCTGAAATATGATGGATAAATCTCTGGAAATACAGCTTCATTTCCAGCGCACTGTGCCAGTTCTCAAATGCGAACATGGTTCTCCAGTAAAGCCAGAAGGTTGAGTTAAATACCTCGTCATCAAATACATCTTCAATGGTCTTATCGTAGAGATCCTCATCCTTTGTCATGAATAACTTCATGATCTCCATACAGCCCTTCTGACTTAAGTCAAACTTTCCGTCTGTATGGGCGTCCTTTCCTCTTTCCACTGTTGCACGGCAGAGAGAATAGTTGGGATCCTCTTTATTCAGCCAGTAATATTCATCCAGAACGGAAGCACCGGGAATCTCAAGGGACGGAATGCTGCGGAACAGATCCCACAGACACTCAAAATGATTTTCCATTTCACGGCCGCCTCTCATCACATAGCCTCTGGTAGGATCCGCAATTCCATCACAGGCACCGCCCGCCAGATCCATTGCCTCCAGCACATGAATGTGGCTGCCGGGCATCTGTCCGTCCCTTACCAGGAAACAGGCTGCTGCCAGGGAAGCCAGGCCGCTGCCTACCAGATAAGCATGCTTTTCATCCACGCCCTCCGGCTTTTTAGGCCTTGCAAAGGCTTCATAGTTTCCGTTTGAATAATAAATGCCCTTGCTGTTCTTATCGTACTTTCCTCTTTCTGTGTTGCGGTACTCCTCTCTTGCCTTCTGCGCCGCTTTCTTTTGTTCTATCTTCTTATCGTTATTTCTGCGGCCCTTTGCAGCAACTGCTGCTACGCCTGCGCCTGCCGCCAGTGCAGCAACGCCAAATCCAATTCCTTTTTTATGAGACATAACTTTTACCACCTTTCCTTATTTAGAATTACCTGTTTCATGGTTTTATAATAGTCATGTCCTTCATTTTTTCCAATTTACAAAAAAAACGGAATGATAAGATTTTTATCATTCCGCAAATTTTGATTAATTTCCTTTATTGCTGTTTTCAAAGTTCCGGATGGAATTGGTGATATTTCCCCGAAGCGTGATCCCCATCAGCTTTACAATGATCTTGTAATCATCTTTCATTCCGCGGTCGATCCAGTCAAGCATCAGTCCTACAAAGCCGTATTTATAAAACTCTGCTATAAAACGCTTTTCTTCCTCCGTCACATCCTCATGGGTGCATTTTTCTTCCACCACATCTGCAATGAGCTGATAGGTCAGCTTGTTCAAATAGCTCTCCAGCTTCTGGCGGCTGACCACCCGGCATACATTCATAATGAAGGGTTTGTTTTCCAGAACGGCCTCAAAGACCTGATTCAGTCCTTCCTGCCAGGTATCATAGGTTTTTTTGTCCTGCAGGGCCTTTTTTCCATCTTCCACGCAGACCCATTCCACCAGCTCATAAATATCCTTAAAATGATAATAAAACGCCATACGGCTGATCCCACACTCATTGGTCAGATCTGCGATCGTGATCTTATCCAGAGGCTTTTCCAGCAGCAGTTTTTTGAGGGAAGCCTCCAGTGCAAGTTTGGTTGTCGCTGACATTCTTCCTCCTTTTCCTTAGAGCAGCTCCTTAAGCAGCTTGTTGACCATCCCCGGATCTGCCTTTCCCTTCATGGCCTTCATGGTCTGTCCTACCAAAAAGCCGATGGCCTTTTCCTTACCATTCCGGTAATCCTCTACAGACTGAGGATTTTCTGCGATCACCTGTTCTACTGTCTTTCTAAGAGCGCCCTCGTCATTGACGGTTTTCAGTCCCTTCTCCTCCACATATGCTTCCGGATCCACATTTTCCTTAAACATGGCTTCAAAGACTTCCTTGGCCACAGAGCTGTTGATCTCCTTTGCATCCGTCATCCTGATCAGCTTTGACAGATTTTCGGGAGAAAAGCAGATATCCTCCGCATCAAGCCCATTTTCCTTTAAAAGGCGCAGGGTCTCTACCATCAGCCAGTTGGAAACCTTCTTGGGCTGGCCGCCCAGGGCTACTGTTGCCTCAAACAGATCTGCCATATGCTTGCTTGCGGTAATGATGTCAATGTCATACTCCGGCAGATCAAATTCTTCCTTGTAACGGAGCATCTTGGCCTCCCGGAATTCCGGCTGCCTTTTTCTGATTTCCTCCAGGTACTCCTCTGTCAGAGAAATGGGTACCAGATCCGGATCCGGGAAATAACGATAATCCTGGGCGTCCTCCTTGCTCCTCATGGCATAGGATTCTCCCTTATTGTCATCCCATCTTCTGGTCTCCTGAATGACCTTTTCGCCGCTTTCGATCAGATCGATCTGACGCTCGGTCTCCCCTTCAATGGCCCTTGCAATGGCCTTAAAGGAGTTTAAGTTTTTCATTTCTGTTCTGGTACCGAACTCCTTTGCTCCCACTTCCCTTATGGACAGGTTCACATCCGCACGCATGGAACCCTCCTGAAGCTTGCAGTCGGAAGCGCCCAGATACTGAATGGTCATACGCAGCTTCTCCAGATAGGCAATGACCTCATCTGCGCTTCTCATATCTGGCTCCGAAACGATCTCGATCAGCGGAACGCCGGAACGGTTATAATCCACCAGAGAGCAGTCCTCCCACTCATCATGAATCAGCTTTCCCGCATCCTCTTCCATGTGGATCTCATGGATGCCTACAAACTTCTTTCCTGCTTCCGTTTCAATCTCCACCTTTCCATCCCGGCAAATGGGAAGATAAAGCTGGGAGATCTGATAATTTTGTGGATTATCCGGATAAAAATAATTTTTCCGGTCAAATTTGCAGTACCTTGTAATGTTACAGTTTGTGGCAAGTCCCACTGCCACCGCATATTCCAGAACCTGCTTATTTAATACAGGAAGGGAACCGGGCATACCGGTACATACCGGACAGGTATGGGTATTGGGTTCTCCTCCGAAGGCTGTAGAACAGCCGCAGAAGATCTTTGTTTTCGTTGCCAGTTCCACATGAACCTCAAGGCCGATGACTGTTTCGTATTGCTTTGCCATTCTACTGTTCCTCCTTCCTGCCAAAGGCTCCTCTTGCCTTTTCATAGGTATAGGCTGCCCTGATCAGATTTTTTTCCTGGAAGCAGTCCCCAATCAGCTGCATGCCGATGGGAAGCCCCTGACTGTCTGTTCCGCAGGGAATGGAAAGTCCGGGCAGTCCTGCCAGGTTAATGGAGATCGTATAAATATCTCCCAGATACATCTTGATGGGATCGGATAAGCTGTTTCCAAGCTTAGGCGCCGTTGTGGGCGCAACCGGCCCCAAAATCACATCATATTTTGTGAAAGCATCATCAAAGGCTTTTTTGATCAGTGCTTTTACACGAAGGGCTTTCAGATAATAAGCGTCATAATAACCGGAGCTTAACACAAAGCTGCCCAGCATGATCCTTCTTTTTACCTCCGGCCCAAAGCCCTCGGATCTGGACTTTTTGTACATGTTGTGAAGTCCCTCGTACTCCGGTGTGCGATAGCCGTATTTGATCCCGTCAAAACGCTCCAGGTTCGAGCTGGCCTCTGCCGCTGCAATGGTATAATAGGTAGGGATGGCATACTCTACAAGGCTTAAGTCAAATTCTTCTACAATAGCGCCCTTTTCTTTCAGGGTCTCTGCTGCCGCAAGCACAGCCTCCTTCACCTCAGGGTCCAGTCCCTCTCCAAAATAATCTCTGGGAATTCCAATTCGCATCCCCTTTACATCCTCTACAAGCGCTGAGGTAAAATCCGTATCCTCTCGCTTCATGGAGGTGGAATCCTTGGAGTCATGTGATGCGATCACTTCCATAATGGTGGCACAGTCGGTCACATCCTTACATAAAGGGCCGATCTGATCCAAGGAAGAACCATATGCGATCAGTCCATAACGTGATACCGTTCCATAGGTAGGCTTCAGTCCTACCACCCCGCAAAAGGAGGCTGGCTGGCGGAT
>FR894560.1:0-171 GCA_000436115.1 Firmicutes bacterium CAG:534
TACAACGTTAGAGGTAATGGTCAGTACGGAAGTGGTAGGCTCGGAATTTCTGTAGGTGTGGTTCTTCTTGATCTTCTCCATGAAGGTCTTCAGCAGCCATACAGCGAATTCATCAGCTCTGGGATCATCGTTACCGTACTTAGGGAAGTCGCCTTCGATCTTGAAGTCTAC
>FR894560.1:192-544 GCA_000436115.1 Firmicutes bacterium CAG:534
AGCACAACCCTGGTCATCACGGATAACCTTAACCTTAGCATACTTGATAGCGGACAGGGAGTCAGCTACATGGGACAGACCTGCAATACCGGTTGCGAAGGTTCTTCTTACATCGGTATCGATCAGAGCCATCTCAGCTGCTTCGTAGTAGTACTTATCATGCATGTAGTGGATCAGGTTCAGGATGTTAACATACAGAGATGCACACCAGTCAAGCATGATGTCATATTTATGCATAACTTCGTCGAAATCAAGGTACTCGGAAGTGATAGGAGCGATTTCGGGACCACACTGCATATGTTTGCCGTCCTTGTCCAGATGCTTCTCATCCTTACCACCGTTGATAGCGTAC
>FR894561.1:0-37470 GCA_000436115.1 Firmicutes bacterium CAG:534
TCGGTCTGTTGCAGATTGTACTTTCCTGCGTTTTAAGCAGTAATCTGAAAAAGGAAACGCTGGTAGAAAGAATAAGGTATGATGGATAGCAACTGTAGTTGAGAATGTGACAGAAGAGGAAACGGAAGAGCATGAGGTTGAAATTGAGAAGCTTGAAAAGAAAAGTAATTCCGGTATGTTTGTTATCGTATTACTTGTAATCGGTGGTGCTGCTGGTGGTTACTTCTATATCACTAAGTCAAAGAATAAGAAGCCTGCAAAATCCGACGTAGATCCTGATATGGATTATAATGAGGACGAGGATGATTATCTTAGCAGCATTCCAACTGACGAAGATGATGACATGGATATCCCTGAATTCGATGATGATGAAGTCGAAGAAGAGGATGACGAGGAATAAGTATTCCCTTTAAGGGGAATAGTAGCAGGGCGGCCAAGTGGTCGCCCTTTGGATTTAATTGCATTCAATCTTGTATTTCGTTATGGAAATAATAAAAAAGAACTTGATAATCACTAATTGGCGATATATAATGTGTTTGAGAAATATAAATCGCCAAAATGCGATTTGATGCACTTTATTCGGCGATTTATGTGCGATAATTATGTGTTTGAGGTGACCAGATGAAAATTATTGGCAGAAATAATGAAAAAGATGGACTTATGCAGTGTCTGCTTTCCAAACGTCCGGAATTTGTGGTTGTCTATGGAAGAAGGAGAGTTGGAAAAACTTATTTGATTAGAGAATTCTTTAACAGAAGTTTTTCTTTTTACGCTACTGGTTTGACTTCTGAAAAAACAAAAGGGCAGCTGCGAGGCTTCACTGCCAGCCTGAATGAATATGGGCATGAAGAAAAGAGTATTCCGAAGGACTGGTTTGAAGCTTTTTCAAGGTTAAAGGAACTTCTTGAAAGTGATAATGTATACCGTGAGCCTATAAATAATAAAAGAGTAGTATTTTTGGATGAACTTCCTTGGATGGACACGGCAAAATCTGATTTTAAGAGTGCTTTGGATTACTTTTGGAACAGCTGGGCTTCAGCACAAGAGGATCTTGTACTAATTGTCTGCGGGTCTGCTACTTCATGGATTATAACGAACCTGCTAACAGATAAAAAAGGGTTTCACAACAGGGTTACAAGACGTATTCATTTGGCTCCCTTTTCTCTTGCGGAGTGTGAGCAGTTGTTTGCTCTAAATGATATGGTTATGACAAGAAAACAGATGATAGAGAGTTATATGATTGTAGGTGGAATTCCGCATTATATGTGTCTGTATGATTCACGCCTTAGTCTTGCACAGAACATTAATGAATTATGTTTCAAAGAGCATGGGCAGTTAGCTAATGAATATCATAATCTTTTTTATTCGTTATATGATAAACCGGAGAAGCATTTAGCTATATTGGATGCTTTGGCTGCACATAGGGTAGGACTTACAAGGGCTGAACTTTCTAAGGTAAAAGAGATAGGTGGCGGATCGGTTCTTACAAAGGATCTTTTGGAACTTGAAGAGTGTGGTTTTATACGAAAGTATATAAACTGTACAAAAGGCGAAGGTGAGCTCTTTTATCAGCTAATAGATCCGTTTGTACTTTTTTATATAGGATTTATCAAAAATAAAAAATTAGATTCATGGAATGAGTATATTAACACACCGGGCTATAACGCATGGCGTGGAAATGCTTTTGAAATAGTGTGCATTAATCACATAGAGCAGATTAAGTCTGCACTAGGAATACGGGGCATTGAAACGCATGAGTTTGCATGGAGGAGTATAGAACCGGGAGGCGGAGCTCAGATTGACTTGGTAATAAAAAGAAAAGATGGGGTTTCTAATCTTTGTGAAATGAAATTCACAAATGAAGAATATTCTATTGATGAGGATGAGCATCGTAAAATAGAAAATAGACTTTCTAGGTTCCAAACGATGACCGAAACGAAGGATGCTATTCATGTAACGCTAATCTGCGGAAATGGATATAAGCGGAGCAAATATTCCGGAATTGTACAAAATGTTATTGTGGGTGATGATCTGTTCACATAGGAATAAATAATGACTAGTGTGGTTGAGATGAAATGCTATGATACAACAGTACTTGGAAAACAGAAATCAGATCCTTGGGATTATGAAAAGGAAACTAGAATTATGAGTGTGTTATCCTTGCCATATAATAGAAATTGGGAATATCTTGACTTGCGATTAAAGCCAGAAATGTTTAGGGGTTTAAAAATAATATTAAGTCCGTGGAGTACTCAAAAAAGAAAAGAAATGGTAGAAGGGTTTCTTGCCGATAGTGAACTTCCACAAGAAATCAAAGATACAATTACAATAGAATTTAGCACATTAAAAGGGAAGCTACATTTCCCGACAAATAGATAAACAGAATTTTTGAAGTAAAGGGGAGGACAGATGGAAACAAAGGAAAGGACACTTAGTTCAATACATACTGTGGAAGAACTGCATAAGGGCTTGTTGGAAGAAGTTCCTAATACGAGCGGGGTATATTTTGTATTTATGCCTGCAGATTTTGAATTAATTATTTTGCCTAAAAATGTTGGATTTGAATTTACTTCTAAGCGAAAACCATCTTCTTATGGGATGGCTGAGCTTGAAGTAAAGGCAGCTCATTATGGAAAATTTGGTCACTATAAAAGTCATCTTCTTTATATTGGAAAAGCTAAGGATTTACATAGAAGAATTGAACAATATATTGGATACAGATACAATATACCCAATCTTTTTCCACATGATGGAGGGAGAGCCATTTGGCAGATTAAGAATAGCGAAAAGTTGATTATTCAATATATGGAGTGTTTAGAGGGAGAAGATTGCAGAAACGTAGAACATGCATTGCTGGAAACGTATAAAAAACGATATGGAACGTATCCGTTTGCTAATTGGAAGGCATGATGCTTTTGGGAAAAAGTCCTGATAAGAAAAAAAGGAAACATACCAAAATATCTGATATTTGAATTTTTTGATCGATTCAGATATACTTTTCCACTTTTATTTCACATATATAAAGTGAAAGAGAATGGGAAAGGAAAAGGTATACTTAAAACGTATGTCAATAACAGAAAGTGCATGCTTTTCTTTTGCCAAGCGTTGGAGCCGGAGCGGTTTTGAGAGATCTGATTCAATCTGGAAGAATTCCGGTTTGTTATCTAAACAATTGCCATCGCCAACGGGAAGGCTCTGGAATTATAAAAGCAGCGTCCCTTATTAAACAGGGAGACAGTGAGATAGATAATACCGATGATTTTTGGATGGAAATCTGTAATAGCGAGGATATTCTGGTTGAGAAATTCATTCTTCAATATGAAAAGGGAGTTGAATGCTATGGATTACAACAGGTTATGGGACTGGTTGCCACACATGGTGGGAAAATGGGGGATATCAATTTGAACCGCGTCCTGCAGGAAAAGTTGAATCCGGAAAGAGATGAGAATGCGGTTTATTCTTTACAGGATGGAAATGAGTTAAGAGTAGGAGACCGTGTTATCCATACAAATCACAATTTGGATGATGTAAAGAATGGAGAAATTGGGCACGTAATCGCTGTTGAAAAGTCAGAAACGTCTACGGTTGTAAAAGTGCAATACAAAAATGGGTTAGATGGAAATAAAGAAGTTTTTTATCATGACGAGGAATGTGAAGATCTGAAATTGGCTTATGTAATCACAATTCATAAGGCTCAGGGATCACAATGCAAATGTGTAATTATGGGACTTAAGAAAGATTGTAGATTAAATACCAGAAACCTGTTATATACAGGAATTACCAGAGCCGAAGAACAGTGTTTTCTGTATGTAAATGGAACAGATACCTTAAAAAAGACCATTGAAAATCCCATATTAGATCAAAGAATAACATTTCTTTCTGAATTAATATAATAAGAAACTTTTCTTAAAAAGTTCTTAGATTCATATATAAGAAAATTGGTTTGGTAATGAATGATATGATTTTAATTTTGTAGTACTTGGTTTACTTAGAAAGAATAGGAATGGGTTAAGGAGTGCTTTTTTCCTTATCAGGGTCGTTTTTGTTTTAGGAAGCCGGAATCCGCGCAAAATGCGGGCGCAAGCACATGGTTTCGGGGAAAAAATTCGCTTTTTCGGGAAAAGTGGTAAATGGTGAACCGGAATCCCAGTATGCGATTGTTAAAGGTGGAATTGAAAATACAGGAGAGTACTGTTTTGAATAATAAAATACAAGTGAGCAATCGGTTTGCACAGAAAATGGTTAAAACAATTCCATTTTCTGTTGATATTGGTGTGGATGATGTGATAGTACCTGGTGCAGTCAAGAGAACTGTGACAACCAGGCTGGAGGGCCTTAAGGAAAAGAGGACAATAGATACATGGGGAGAACATTCTTCCTATCAGCGAATAGAGTGTAGTTGGCAAAGCAAGTTCCGATAAAATATCTGAAGTATAATTTGGAGTCTTATAATGTTAATTATTATTGACGATTTATACAATAATGTTTATAATAATAAACATAAAGTGGAGAGGCGTATGGAGATGAAAAAGGCAGTATATAATATAGTATCGACAACGGAAGATATATTAAAGACAATGGGAGAGCAGATTAAGCTAGCTAGATTGCGACGCGACTTGTCTGCAGAGCTAGTGGCAGAGCGCGCCGGAATAAGCAGAACATCCTTGTGGAAGGTTGAGTCGGGAAGTCCTGCTGTAGCTATTGGTATATATGCTGCCGTTTTGCATGCCCTGGGAAACATGGATAGGGATTTGGCTCTTGTGGCTAGAGATGATGAAATGGGAAGACAGATGCAGGATCTGAATCTTATGGCTAAAAAAAGGGCCTCAAGGAGAAATGATTAATGGTGAAGGAAGAGAAAATCATATATGTCTATGATGATTTTTCCGGAAATGAACCTATTTTGCTCGGAAAGCTTAACGTTGGCATTATAAAAGGTGGGGAAGTATATTCATTTGAGTATGATAGAGGATGGTTAGTTAAAAACAAACTACAGATTAACCTGGATCCTGAATTGCAGCCTTTTGCCGGGAGACAATTTCCAACAGGAAAAAGAATATTTGGAATATTTGCAGATGCGTCTCCTGACAGATGGGGACGAGTGCTTATGAATAAGAGAGAACGTCTTTTGGCAGACAGGGAAAGCCGAAAACCAGCGAAGTTATATGACAGCGATTATCTTCTTGGTGTGTATGATAAGACCAGAATGGGTGGAATACGATTTAAATTAGATGTAGACGGATCTTTTCTATCCGATGATAAGGATACAGCAGCACCACCTTGGGCGGCCCTTAGAAGCTTAGAAGAAGCATCAAGAAATTTTGAAAATGATGAAGAGGGTATTACGGATAAATGGCTTAATCAATTAATTAAGCCAGGCTCTTCCTTGGGAGGAGCCAGACCCAAAGCAACGGTTGCCGATGCGAAGGGGCAGCTATGGATAGCAAAATTTCCATCCAAGAATGACGATAGCGACATCGGAGCATGGGAAAAGGTAGTTCATGATCTGGCAGGAATATGTGGCCTAAATGTACCGGAGTCTAGGATAGAAAAATTTTCAAAGCTTGGTAGTACATTTCTGGTAAAAAGGTTTGACAGAGAGGGAGAAAAAAGAATTCACTTTGCATCTGCAATGACATTACTGGGGAAAACGGACGGAGCTTCAGCTGCTGATGGGACAAGTTATCTTGACATTGTTGGATTTATTAAGGCTTATGGGGCTAATCCAAAGTCAGATCTGATAGAATTATGGAAGAGAATAGTCTTTAATATGGCCGTCACAAATACAGATGATCATCTTAGAAATCATGCATTTATTCTTTCTTCAAAAGGGTGGGTGTTGTCGCCTCTGTATGATGTGAATCCTGTTCCATATGGGGATGAATTATCACTTCTCGTGAATGAAGAAGATAACAGTATTTCGATTGATCTTGCTGTTCAAACAGCACCACGTTTTGGAATTTCAGAAAAGGATGCCTCGATTTATGCGAAAGATATACTGACAGTAGTAAGAGATAACTGGGATAACCTGGCAAAAAAATATGGTCTGTCCCGTGGTCAAATAGAGGACATGAAACCTGCATTTGAAATTTGCTATAGATACCAATGCACAAATTGATTTTTGAGGAAGGATATCAGAGGTTGCTTTCTTTGCCGTTATATCTGACAGGAGGATACAGAAGAAGCAGGAGATAATACCATTATGAAAAGAAAAAGTATAATGATTTTATTTATAGCGTTTCTGGTTTTGGCAAGTGGTACGGTTTTATTTTACAATAGAAAGACGAAAAGAACTGCGCCCGGCAGCAGAGGAATTCTGGAAAAGGCAGCAGTGGGAAGCTCTTAAGGGGAATGGACGCCTCTTTTCACACTGGCAGCCGCTGTGATCTCCGATATCGGCGGTACCCTGTCCCATGCAGCTATCGTGGCAAGGGAATATCATATTCCGGCGGTTCTGGCAGTGGGCTGTGCCACTGTGAGCTTAAAGGATGGAGATAAGGTGTTTGTGAACGGAACCCTGGGGGAGGTACGCAGACTTTAGATGCGGCTTTTGAAAAGAAAAAAACACAGAGAAAAGGAGGACGCTTATGGAAACCTGGTTTTATGAGGTTGTTTCTATTGAGGGAGATTATGCAAACCTGCGCAGAACAGATATGGAGTCTGATGATCTGAAGCTGGTGGCGAGGGCGCTTCTGCCGCCGGAAATCCAAGAGGGAAGCAGGCTGAAATATGAATTCCTGCAGTATGAACTGATTGGGTGATGCAGGCGGGACTAATTTCTGCTTTACGGTTTCGTTTTTCTGTACTATGATTAATTCGTTTGCGGTATGCCGGGATCAAACAGGGCATCCATACGAGGAGGAGAGATGGAAAAACGAAAGCCAAAGTTGTTTTCAGTGATGAAAACATACACAAAAGAACAATTTGTAAAAGATGTGATTTCAGGAATCATTGTTGCGATCATAGCACTTCCGCTGTCTATAGCGCTTGCGCTGGCCAGCGGGGTTTCGCCGGAGCGGGGAATTTATACGGCGATCGTGGCAGGCTTCCTGATTTCTTTTTTAGGAGGAAGCAGGGTTCAGATCGCAGGCCCTACAGCAGCCTTTGCCACCATCGTGGCGGGGATCGTTGCGGATAAGGGAATGGAAGGGCTGGCAGTAGCCACGATCATGGCAGGAGTGATCCTGATCGTGATGGGCCTTTTTGGAGTGGGCAGCCTGATCAAATTTATTCCCTATACGATTACAACAGGATTTACGGCAGGAATTGCCGTGACCCTTTTGATCGGCCAGATCAAGGACTTTTGCGGACTGACTATTGTAACCGAGGAACCTCTGATCGAGACCATGGATAAGCTCATGGCAGACATCAGAAATATAGGAACCATTAACTTTCAGGCGGTACTGGTAGGCGTGGTGAGCCTTTTGATCCTGATCCTTGGATCCAGGTTCCTGCCAAAGGTACCGGCGTCCCTGCTTGCAGTTCTGGCGGGAATTGCCATGGTGTCCGGTTTTCACATGAAGGTCAACACCATTGGAGATCTTTATGAGATTTCCAACAAAATTCCAACGCCCCAGATGCCGGCTTTTTCTTTAAAGCTGATCCAGAGCGAATGGCATGATGCGCTTACCATAGCCCTGCTTGCGGCCATAGAATCCCTGCTTTCTGCTGTGGTTGCGGACAGCATGATCAACAGTAAGCACCGCTCGAACATGGAACTGATCGCACAGGGCTGTGGAAATATTGCCTCTGCATTGTTTGGAGGCATTCCGGCCACCGGAGCCATTGCCAGAACGGCAGCCAATATCAAAAACGGAGGAAGAACACCGATTGCGGGGATGGTTCACTCGGTCGTGCTGCTGCTGATCCTGGTGCTTCTTATGCCCTATGCGGCGCTGATCCCCATGCCGACCATTGCAGCCATCCTGTTCCAGGTAGCCTATAATATGTGCGGGATCAAGAAGGTGATTTATCTTTGCAAAACTTCTGCCAAGAGTGATATCATTGTGTTAATGAGTACCTTTATCCTGACGGTGGTCTTTGATCTGGTAGTGGCCATTGAAGTGGGACTGATTATTGCGGTGGTGCTGTTTATGAAGCGGATGAGCGAAGTGACGGATGTAGAAGGCTGGAGGTATGTAGATGATGAGGATGATGCGGACAGCCTTTCCCTCCGGGAGGTGCCAAAGCACACCCTGGTATATGAGGTGAGCGGCCCTCTCTTTTTTGGGGTGGCGGACAAGATCATGCACATTGCCTACAAGGATACGGATCAGTGCATTGTTGTGCGGATGAGAAGCGTGAATGCCATTGACGCCACAGCCATGCATGCGCTGGAGGAGCTGTATGCCAACTGCTGTAAAAAAGGGGTTCAGCTGATCTTTTCCCATGTCAATGAACAGCCCATGCTGATCATGCATAAATCAGGATTTTATGACAAAGTGGGAGCAGAAAATTTCTGCATACATATTGATGAGGCGCTGGAAAGAGCGAAGGTGATCTCCGGGGCGGCGTCATCAGGAAAATGAGGAAAAAGACATGCACCAGAAATGCAGCATTGGAAATCTTACCATGATGCATTATCTGCTCAGATACTATTTAAACCCAACAGATTTTAATATGCTGATCTATACTACCCAGTGCCTGCAGGGAGATTATCTGGAAATGGCCATCCGGCATCTGCGTTCCCACAGAGAGCGCTGTGCGGGAAGCACCTACTGGCAGGTCAACGACACCTATCCTACCATGTCCTGGGCAACCATCGACTATTATGGCAGGTGGAAGGGAGCTCATTATATTGTAAAAAGAAGCTACCAGCCCTTTATTGCCTATGCGGAGCCGAATAAGGCCACCGGGGAAATGGTGGTTTATGCCTCCTAAGAGATTTGTCTTCAGGGATCCTAAAATCACGGTTACAGCCGGAGAAGAAAATGGCAGGCCGGTGCTGAAGCTGCATGCAGAGGCCTTTGCCAGACGGATCTGTCTGGATTTCGGGGAGGCAGATGTGATCCTCGAGGATAATTTCTTTGATCTGCAGCCGGGGCAGCACAAAACCATTGGAATAGAAGAAATCAGAAGCCCGCAGGGGGCTTCTGTCAAAGAAATAATGGAAGAACTTAAGGTCTATAGCAATTTTGATCTTGCAAGATAAGGCTCAGGCTGATTTGGCATTGGGATAGATTTTTTCCATCCGGGCGTCATCATAATGCTCGTCAGCCCATTGCTCTAAGGCGTTTCCTGCCGGAATTCCCTGTTCCCGCTGGTCATAGCGTACCAGCGCAAGGCAGGAAACGGCAATGTTGCAGCACATAAACAGGATCAGAGCATAAGTCAGGATCTTTCCGGGAAGCATGGGGATCTTTTCGATCAGACCGGATAAAAGAGGATAGAGCTTCTTAAACCATACAACGGCGGCAATGCCCCAGAAAAAGCAATATAAAAGGTTGATCCTACCGCCCAGGTTAAAGGGGATCTTGCTGTAATCCCAGAAAACCTTTCCGAATACGATCTCCGTAAAGACGCTGCAGAGGTATTCATATCCGCCTCCAAGCAGAGTGCCTGCGATAAATAGAAAGCTGTCGCTCCGGTCCTTATATTTATAAAGCATGGCGGTAGCAAGGGCGATGGCAAGCCCCCAGACAATACTGAAGGGGCCCCAGACAACGCTGCTGCGGCTCATCCATACGCCTGCGGTGATCCGGCAGAAGACGGTTTCCGTAAGGTCGCCTAACAGTGCACCTGCAAAGAACAGCATGACGATCTTGTAAAATCCGCAGCCTGCAGCAAAAACCTGCGCTTTTTCCTGGGTATCCTTTGAGGGCGTAAGCTTGACGGCCCTGGGGTAAGCCTTGCGGATACGTTTTTCCACAAAGCCGGAAATCGCCCGTCCCAGGCGGACGCTTACCTTGTCGATCTCATTGTTGGCAGCAGCCCATCCGGATAAATGCCGGCTTTTTCCACGAAGCAGAAGGTAGGAAGCAAGAATATCAATGATCAGAATGACAATGAGGGCAAGAAGCAGGATCCGCATAAACAGTCCCGGAAGCAGGGATAAAAGGTGCAAAAACAGAACATTTCCCCATCTGACCGTGACAAATCCAAGAAGTCCCCATAAAAGCGACATGGGAAGGCAGATATAACCGTCCAGATTCCATTTCATGCCGGAATAATTCCACCAGCGTGCCTTAAAGGCTTTTTCAATCAGATGTCCGGCGATCCATTCTATTACAGTTGCATAGACAGCGGCAAACAGAAACAGCCAGATGCCGGTCATCTCCCTGAGGGAAATGGACATGACGGCAGCAGCAATACCGTAGATCACGCAAAAAGGGCCGTTTACCAGTCCTCTGTTTGCAAATTTTCGCTGCTTCCATGCGGCGATCACCGTTTCCAGTATCCACCCAAGAAAAGAGTAGATGAAGAAGAGCCATAGCAGTTCATACAGGGATAAAGAATACATGGAAGTTCCTCCTTAAGAGTGATAAAAATAAAATAATAAAAGTACAGCCAGAAAAATCAAATTTGCCAGGGTGAATTCTGCCAGATAGCGCCTGCAAAGGGAGCTGTCCTTACCCGCAATGTATTTGAAGCTGATCAGGCTGGCCATAGAGGCGATCAGGCTGCCAAGGCCTCCAAGATTGGTACCGATCATCAGGGCAGGAAGATCTGATGAAAATTTTTCTAACAGGACAGCCGCAGGAACATTACTCATGACCTGACTTGCGAGCACGGAAGTCAAAACCTCTCTTCCCGATAGAAGCCGCTGCAGGATGCTATAAAACTGTGGGATCCGTCCCAGATTGCCAATGAAAATAAAGAGGGCGGCAAAGGTGAAAAGGAGGGAATAGTCTACCTGCATAAGGAGCCTGCGGTTGCGGAGCAGCGTATAAAGGAGTACCAGAAAAAAGGGCACTCCGTAAGGAAGCAGGTGTGCCACACAAAGGAGACTGATCCCGAAGAGAAGAAGATAGGCGATCAGATATTCCTTTGCTTTCCCGTTGCAGCCGGCGGCAGGAAGAGAAAGCTCCGGACAAAGAGAAGAGAGCTTTTTCCTATTCACAAAGCGGAGCAAAAGGATCCAAAGCATCAGAAGAACAAGAGAAAGCAGACTATAAGGAAGCAGGAGTCCCACAAAGGCGCTGACAGTCATGGTGTGTCCGCCGGTGTTTGCTTTTCCATATAAAAAGAGATTTTGGGGATTGCCTATGGGAGTCAGCATACTGCCCAGGTTGGCGGCAATGGTCTGCATGGCAATACAGGTAAGCATCAGCCGTTTGGATAAAGCGGAAGGCACTGCGGAGCCGGCTTTGTCAAATAAGGTGATCGTAAGGGGGACAAAGGTGATTAAGGCCACATCATTGGTGATCAGCATGGACATGAAAAAACAAAGCAGCATGAGGATAGCCATGACACCATAAATGTCTTTTCCTTTTTGAAGCAGCCGGACAGCCAGGAGGTCAAAGATGCCAAGCTGACGAAAACCTGCTACAATGGTCATCAGACAAAACAGGATAGCCAGGGTACGAAAGTCAATGTAAGAAAGATAGGAAGCGTCCGGTCTTATAAAAAACATGGATATCAGGGCAAGAAAGGCCGACAGGCACAGGACAATTTCCTTTTTTATAAAATTTTTGAGTTTTTCGGCTGTTTTTTTCATGTAACACAGTATAGCACAAAATAAGGGCGCTGTGCAGGATTTTAGCTTGCCGGCTGAAAGAAGAATTGATATGATGGGAAGGAAATAGTAAAAATTTCCGTTAGAAGATCAGATACAGGATCGGTGCAGCAGACAGGAGGGGAATATGGCAAGAGGAAGTCATCATACAAGCGGCGGACACAGGGGAAGCCATCACCGGAGCTCCAGCCACAGAAGCTCCAGTCACAGAAGCTCCAGTCACAGAAGTTCCAGCCACAGAAGCTCCAGTTATAGAAGCTCCAGCCACAGAAGCTCCAGCTATCGAAGCTCAGGTTCCCATTACCATACAGGGGGCTTCTCGTCGTTCGGAGCAAAGAAAGTAAAGACAGCACCCCAGGGAGTTTTCAGCTACAACGGAACCTGGATCACGGATAATGATTTTTATATCAATGAAAAGGACCCGTATTTTAAGAACAATTATAAAAAAGGGAAGGAACCATGGCCTACCAGCTTTCCCACAATGTATGGCATTTTGGTGATGTCCCTTTTCGTCTTTTGCAGTACCAATTTTATCTATGAGATGGGCATCCTGTTTTTTGAAGCAATGCCCATGACAGACGGCGCTTTTTTCCTGGTGGATAACCTGATCTATTACGGCCAGTGGTTTCTGTTTGCAGGGGCAGTCATCTGGGGCGTCTGGGGAAGTATTCGGAAAAAGGTCATGCGGCGTGCTTTTTGCAAGGAAATGGTAGAATATTATAAGCAGAAGGCACAGCAGGATCAGATGGAGCTTCAGCGGAAGATGCACCAGGCTGCCCTGAAATATTACAAGGAATGCCCGAACTGCGGTGCACCTGCCGGAGAAAATGACACAGTCTGTGCTTACTGCGACAGCTCTCTGCTGATCCCGGATGCCAGAACCTTTGTAGTTCCCGAAGAGGGAAAGTAGAATGTTCTATTTTCGGAAGAAGGCGGCTGCGATCACCCCGGGGCCGGTATGGGTGCCTACCACGCTTCCAATGGAGGTATAGCGCAGGCTTTCTGCGGCGTCCTCCCAGAGCAGGCGGCTGTCCTTTATGTACTTTTGTAAAAGAACATCCGTAAGACCGGTGTACCCAAGAAGAATGGGCAGCTTGAAATCAATGCCGCCGGCTTTTTGGATCTCCTGGATCAGCAGGTTATTTCCCTGCTTGGAGCCCCGGGCTTTTCCAAGGATATTGATCCTGCCATTTTCAATGTTGACCACCGGTTTGATATTCAGGATGCCCCCGGCGAAGGCTGCTGTGGAGGAAATTCTTCCTCCCTTTTTGAGGTATTCCAGGGTGTCCAGCATGGCGATCACACACACATCTTTTTTCTTTCGTTCGATTTCCTCTGCGATTTCTTTGGCAGACATTCCCTTTTTAACACATTCCAGGGCGTATTCTGTGAGGATACCGGTGCCGATGGCTACGGAGCTGCTGTCCACAACGAAAACCTCTTCAAATTCTCCGGCAGCAATGACAGCGCTTTGGTAGGTGCCGGAAAGCTCTGAAGAAAGGGTAAGGATCAGGGCGCTGTCGCCTGGAGCCAAGGTTTCTGAAAGCACCCTGATAAAGGCGGCAGGAGAAGCCTGGCTGGTAGTGGGCAGCACATCACATTCCACCAGCTTTTCATAAAACTGTTCATGGGTAATGGTGACCCCGTCTGTAAATTCCTCCTGTCCAAAGCAGACAGTGAGGGGAACAACGGTTACCTGCTCCCTTATGGAGGGAAGCAGATCTGTGGTAGAGTCTACGATAATTTTTACGCTCATGGGAGTGTTTCCTTTCTTTCTGATGGTTCTAGTTACCGGTAAAGGCCTTCCTTAGAAATATGGCGCAGATTTTCGGTAATGATGGAAAGCGCTTCATAAAAATGACGGCGCATTTCTTCTGTCAGTCCCTTTCCGGCTTCTGCTACGGCAAGCTCGGCCCGTTTGCTGATCTGGTCGGCAACTGTTTTTCCTTCCGGTGTAAGCTTCAGCATTCCGCGGTACAGGTTCTGCCCCTTTCCCTCCTTGATGACCAGTCCCTTGGCCTGCATAAGGGAGATCATTCTGGAAACGTCCGCCTTATCCCGTCCGCAAAGCTCTGCAAGCCTGGGGGCGGTGATCCCCTCGGGATAACGGTGCAGGGTGGTCAGATAAACGGCATGGGAGGATTTCAAGTGATAGGGACGAAGTTCCTCGGCTGCAATATTATGCCAGTAACGGGAAATTTCCGATATGGCAAGGGAAAATCTTTCAAAACGATCCAGCATGGCAAGTCTCCTTTCTCTATGCCACAACATGTTGAATAATCAACTTCTTGAGAGTATACAGGAAAGATGATGAAATGTCAACATCTCAAAGGAAAGGAAACAGAACATTGTAAAAGCAGGGTATTTTGATTATAATGAGAGTATCAGCACAGGCAAAGGAGAAGATGGCATGGCGGTTTATGAGTTTTTTGAAACGATAATGGAGCATCTGGTGGAAGTGGCCATATTGATCTTTGAGTTTATCGGAGTGATCGTGATCATTATGTCCGGCCTTAAGGGCTTTTATTACTATCTCCGGAGAAGACCTGACATGAAGCTGACTTTGGCACAGGGACTGGCGGTGGGGCTGGAATTTAAGCTTTGCAGCGAGATCCTGAAAACGGTTACCGTGCGGGATTTTAAGGAAATTGCCACTGTTGCAGGCATTATTGCCCTCAGGGCGGCGCTTACCTTCCTGATCCACTGGGAGATCAAGGAAGAAAATCATAATCAGCAGCGGGAACAGAATAAGACAGACGAAGGAAAATAAGGAAGATACAGGGAGGAAACAAAAATGGGATGTACAACCATATTGGTGGGGAAAAAGGCTTCTTATGACGGCTCCACCATGATCGCACGAAATGACGATTCGGGGTCAGGACATTTTACCCCCAAAAAATTTGTAGTGATCTCACCGGAGGAACAGCAGCGGAAATACCGGTCTGTTCTTTCCCATGTGGAAATAGAGCTTCCCGGGGAACCTATGCGGTATACGGCAATGCCCAATGCGGTGGAAGGAAAGGGGATCTGGGCGGCAGCCGGAGTAAATGAGGCAAATGTAGCCATGACGGCCACAGAAACCATTGCATCCAATCCCAGAGTGCTGGGAGCAGATCCTTTAGTGGAATACCATCCGGCCAAGGAAGGGGAGGAAGAGCTGGCAGGCGGCATTGGCGAGGAGGATATCCTTTACCTGGTGCTCCCTTATATCAAAAGCGCAAGACAGGGCGTGGAACGCCTGGGAAAGCTTCTGGAAACCTACGGAACCTATGAAATGAACGGGATCGCCTTTCAGGATCAGTCGGAGATCTGGTGGCTTGAGACCATAGGAGGACACCACTGGATTGCCAGAAGAGTTCCGGATGATGTTTATGTGGTCATGCCAAACCAGTCCGGGATCGATACCTTTGATCTGGAGGATGCTTTTTCGGAGCAGAAAGAGTATTTATGTTCAGCGGATCTGCGGGAATTCCTTTCAGAAAACCACCTGGATCTGTCCTTGGACGGAATCTTAAATCCGAGAGATGCCTTTGGCACCCATGATGATGCAGATCATGTATACAATACGCCCAGAGCCTGGTTTATGGAGCGGTATTTTAACCCCCATACCACAAAATGGGACGGGCCGGAGGCAGAATATACGCCGGTTTCTGATGATCTGCCCTGGTGCATGGTACCGGAAAAGAAGATCACGGTAGAGGACGTCAAGTATGTGCTTTCCTCTCATTTTCAGGGAACTCCCTATGATCCCTATGGGCAGTATGGGGATAAGGCCCTAAGAGGAGCTTACCGTTCCATTGGGATCAACCGGAATGATTTTGTTTCGGTGATGCAGCTTCGTCCCGGCATGGAGCAGGACAACAGCGCTGTGGAGTGGGTAGCCTTTGCCTCCAATGCCTTTAATACCCTGGCGCCCTTTTATGCCCAGGTGGAGGAAACACCGGAGTATCTGTCCTGCACCACAAAACAGGTGTCCACAGACAGCTTTTACTGGGTAAGCCGTATGATCGCAGCCATGGCAGACGCCTCCTACGGCAAATCCCTGTTCCATATTGAGCGGTATCAGGATAAGGTCATGGCGAAATCCCATGAGATAATAGGCAGGTATGACAAACTGCTTCAAAAGGAGGCTGATGCGTTAAAGAGGCAGCAGCTCAGAAGAAGCGCAAATGAGGAGATTGCAGAAATGCTTCAGGAGGAAGCGGCAGATACGCTGGATAAGGTCTTGTATGAGCTGAGCAATCAGATGAAAAATGCCTATTCCAGATCGGATGCTTAAGGCAGCAGGCGGCCGTGGAAAATAATCTGTTTGATTTGAAGATCAGGGGTCAGAACCAGAAGATTGGCAAAGGCCCCTTTTTTGATCTGTCCGTGCAGATGGGAAAGGGAAAGCTCCCTGGCCGGATTTACGGCAGCAGCCTTTACGGCGCTTTCCAGAGGAATTCCGGCTTCTAAGACAGCGTAGCGCAGACAGTCCATCAGGTTGGTGACAGAACCGGCAATGGTTCCGTTCTCCAAAGTGGCAAGCCTTCCGCAGACATGAACAGGTTGTCCTCCCAGGGAATAGTCCCCGTCAGGCATTCCTGTAGCGCGCATGCTGTCGCTGATCAGGATCAGCCTGTCATCAGAAAAAAGCCGGAAGGCAGCACGGATCATGGGAGCGGACACATGAATGCCGTCACAGATCAGCTCTGCGTGAACGCTAGGATCGTCAAAGGCAGCGCCGATGATCCCGGTATCCCTGTGGCCAAAGGGCGGCATGGCGTTAAAAAGATGGGTTACATGGCAGGCGCCCGCCTGAAAGGCTTCTGCGGCCTGCCGGTAGCAGGCAGTGCTGTGCCCTAAGGAAATAAGGGTGTCCTTACTGGCCCTGCGGATCAGATCCATAGCGCCGGGAAGCTCCGGTGCAAGAGTCATGATCTTTACAAGCTCCGGACAAATTGCTTTCAGATTATAAAAGAAAGCAGGATCAGGTTCTTTCAGGTAAGCAGGATTTTGTGCCCCTTTCCTTGCAGGGGAAACAAAGGGGCCCTCCAGGTGCACGCCAAGCAGATCGGCACCGGGGACGCCGCAGGAAGGCTTTTCACAGGCATAAGCCTTTGCGGATTTCAGGATCAGGGAAAGCTCCTCCAAAGGAAGGGTCATAGTGGCGGGACAGATGGCAGTGATCCCGTGCTGCAGCTCGTAAGCGGCGATAAAGCGAAGGGTCTCGCTTTCGTGATCGCACAGATCATGTCCCATGCAGCCGTGAAAATGCAGATCCACAAGGCCGGGGATCAAAATACAGCCGGAGGCGTCATAGACCTCTTCTTTGGGACGTCCTTTCAGGGAAGGGGAAAGTGCGCTGATGAAAGCTCCTTCTGTTAAAATATCCATGGGTTCAAAGGTGTTTTTTTCTGTAAAAACACTTCCGTTTTGAATAATCATATCCTGCTCCATCCTACGGTAAATCTGTCTATTATAGAGAATAGCAACTTCAAAAGAGAAAAACAAGTCTTGTGTCATCTTGCGAAAGTAAGAGGAGGAGACTATAATGAAAAAGAAGGTTTGTTTTTCTTTTATTATGGAATTTTGTGGAACAAAATAAGATAAGAGAAGGACTGTAAGATAAAAGAAAGAGGGGACTCCCAAATGGAGACAAAGAAAAAAACGGAAAAAGAACGAAATAACAGAATTGTAATGATCTGTCACTGGATCGAGTCTGTGATGATCGCTGTTACCTTTCTTTTGGAGATGCTGACCGGTCGGAGACCGGTATTATACGGAGTGATCATTCTGCTTCTGGCATTGGGGCCTGTGATCGCAGAGCTGTATTTCTGGCTGAAGGATCACAATACCACCATGATCAAGCATCTGGCAGCCATGGGCTTTGGCGCAATGTATACAGTGATCATATTCACGACCACCAACAATCAGTTATATTTGTATGCGCTGCCTATGGTGGTTCTGATTACGGTTTACAATGACAAGGCCTATATGCTCAAGATCATTGTGGCGATCATACTGGAAAATGCCATTACCGTAGGAGTGGGAGCAGCGACAGGCATGTTTGGATATCAGAATGCCGCTTCAGCAGTGCTGCAGATCATGGCGGTATTCCTGTTCTGCATTTATGCTTATCTGGCCGCAAGCACCCTGGAAAAAAATAATCATGAGCAGCTGTCCAGTATAGTGGACGCCCAGAATAAGACGGAAAAGGTGCTGGAAGAGGTATCAAGGAATGCAAAATTCATGCAGGGGGGCATTCAGGAGATCCATGATAAGGTGGCACAGCTCCAGATGGCCTCTGAAACCACAAAAGAAGCCATGGGACAGGTATCTGACGGCGTAACGGATACGGCAGAGGCAGTGCAGAAGCAGCTAGAGCAGACGAACACCATTGGACAGAGAGTGGAGACCGTGGGAACGGCAACCGGGGACATTGCCCAGAGAATGGAACAGACCCTGTCAGTGCTTGCCCAGGGAAAACAGGATGTGGAAGAGCTGGTACGGGAGGTGGAGACCTCCGTACAGGACAGTGCAGAGGCCGCAGAAAAGCTGGAAACGCTCAATCAGTATATTACAGAGATGAACACCATTGTAGAGCTGATCAATGGCATTACCACCAAAACCAGTCTGCTTGCCTTAAATGCCAGTATTGAAGCGGCAAGGGCAGGAGAAGCCGGAAAGGGCTTTGCCGTGGTGGCAACGGAGATTTCCGGTCTTGCGACCCAGACCAAGGATGCTACAACTCATATTACCGAGCTGATCGGCAACGTGGCCGGTTCCATTGAAGAGGTAGTAAATGTGATCCACAATATGTTAGAGGGGATCAACCGGGAAAAGGATACCACGGAAAATGCAGCAGAGAGCTTTAAGACCATTGAGCAGCATACTTATGTGATCCGGGATAATGTGGATCAGCTTAAGGACAGCGTAGAGCAGCTCAAGGCGGCAAATCAGGAGATCGCAGATTCGGTTCAGACCATTTCGGCAGTATCGGAGCAGGTATCTGCACATGCAAGCGAAACGCTTCGTGCCGAGGAAGAAAATATGGAGCATCTCCAGACAATTACAAACAGATCTAAGGAACTGCTTTCCATGACAAAGGAGCAGGAAACGGAAGGCTAAAGAATTTATGAATGGGTTTTTGATATTGGGAATACCGTTTCTGGGCACTTCACTGGGTTCAGCCATGGTATTTCTGATGAAAAATAAAATGAATGCAAAGGTGGAGAAGGCGCTCCTTGGGTTTGCGGCAGGGGTAATGATCGCAGCCTCCGTGTGGTCGCTTCTGATCCCCTCTATCGATATGGCAACGGCACAGGGAAAGATCGGCTGGCTTCCGGCACTCCTTGGGTTTGCCCTGGGAATATTATTTCTCCTTATGCTGGATACCCTGATCCCTCATCTCCACTTAAAGAGCGAGCAGCCGGAGGGACTGAAATCAGGGCTTTCCAAGACCACCATGATGCTGTTTGCGGTGACCCTTCATAATATCCCGGAAGGAATGGCTGTGGGCGTTGCCTATGCAGGCGCACTGATGGGATCCGGGATCACAAGCGCAGGCGCCCTGGCGCTTGCCCTTGGAATTGCCATACAGAATTTCCCAGAGGGAGCGATCATTTCCATGCCTCTTCGGGCAGAGGGAATGAAAAAGCCAAAGGCCTTTTTGTGCGGAGTCCTTTCCGGAATTGTGGAACCCATAGGAGGAGCCCTTACGGTGCTGCTGGCAGCCCAGGTGTCCGGCTTTCTGCCCTATCTGCTGTCCTTTGCAGCAGGAGCCATGCTGTATGTGGTCATTGAAGAGCTGATCCCGGAATCCCAGGAGGGACAGCACAGTAACATTGGCACGATTGGAGCAGCCTGCGGGTTTGCACTGATGATGGTATTAGATGTAGCGCTAGGCTAAAAGGATATTAGAATGAAATGTAAAAGGTGCGGATTTGAAAACAAGGGGAAAAACAAATTCTGTGCTGCCTGTGGAAAACGCTTAAAAGCGCCGCTGATCCTGAAACTGATGGGGATCCTTGCGGTACTCACCGTAGTAGCAGGCAGCCTTTTTTTCAGTATAACCATATTGGAAGCAATGTGGGAAGACGGGGACGAAGGATCAGCCCAGACCTCCCGGCAGAATGAGGAGCTGCAGGAGGCAGAGGAAAGCCCATGGGATCTTGGCAGCTTATGGGATGATGCACAGGCAGGGGAAGTGGATGACTATGGCATCGATGGAACAGATCTGGAGCTTTCCGATCTGCGCCCGCATTTTGCGCAGGAGGAGTCTGCAGAGTCGGCAGTAGTCATGGTCTATATGATCGGATCCGATTTAGAGAGCATGGACGGCAGCGCCAGTGATGATATTGAGGAGATGCTGGAGGCAGACCTTGGGGAGAACCTTCAGATCGTATTGCAGACCGGCGGTGCGAAATGGTGGTATCTGGATGAGATCTCCTCCGAAAAACAGGAAAGATGGCTGATTGATCAGGAGGGCCTTTCCTATGTGGGAAGTGCGGGATCTGGCAGCATGACAAGGAAAAGCGCTCTGACGGATTTTATTTCCTTTGCGGCCGGGCAGTACCCGGCAGACAGATATTTTCTGATCCTGTGGGATCACGGCGGCGGAACCATGGGAGGCTATGGCTATGATGAACTGTATGAGGACGAAAGCCTTTCCCTGGCGGATCTGTCGGAGGCGGTTCAAAAAAGCGGAGTGAAATTTTCCATGATCGGCTTTGACGCCTGTCTGATGGCAACGGTGGAAACAGCATTCTGCCTGGAGCCCTGTGCGGATTACCTGATAGCGTCCGAGGAATATATGCCGGGGGACGGCTGGTATTATACGGATTTTCTCACCCACCTGGGACAGGATCCGGGCATTCCTTCTTTGGAGCTTGGAAAAGAGATTATAGACGATTATGGGTATTATTATGATAATGACGAGGTAACCCTGTCTATGATCGAGCTTCGGGAGATCCCCTATGTTTATGAAAGACTGGGAGATTTTCTACAAAATGCCAGGGCGGATGTGCAGGAGGACAATGCCAGGTTCCGGGAACTGTCTGTGGCCAGAAGCAAGGCAAGAGAATACTGTGACGCCTCGATCGACCAGGTGGATATGTACGATCTGGTGAGAAGGGCGGATTTTGAAGGGAAGGAAGAACTGCTTGCAGCCATTGAAAGCTGTGTAAAATACCGGAATGACAGCTCTCTTACAGGCTCCTATGGTCTTGCCATGTACTTTCCGTACAGCGCAATGGAAGCTTACGGCGATACCAGCCGGATATTAGACAGCATTGGCTTTTCAGAGCCCCTTGAGGTTTACAATTATTTCCTGAGCGTCATGGCAGGGGGACAGAGCAGAAATGAAACCGGCAACGGACTTGCCACCATCCGGGAACGGGACTATGAAGAAGAAAACTGGTATCGGGATTATCAGGCGGAGTTTGATTACGGGGAAGAATATGGGGACCTGTACCTGGAAGAGACAGAGGAAGGCTTTGAACTGATCCTGGATGAGGAGGTCTGGGATCTGATCACGGATATCCAGCTTGTGGTTATGGTTTATGACGGAGAGGATTACCTGAATCTGGGCTATGACAATCTGGTTTCCTGGTCGGAGGATGGAAACCTGCTTCTGGACTTTGGATATTACTGGGTCAGCATTGACGGCCAGCCGGTTCCCTTTTTTGCGGATACTGCCTATGAAGAAGAGGGTGCCATGATCTATTCCGGCCGGGTATATGCTACTTTAAACGGAGATACGGAGATCGAACTGTATCTGGAATGGAAGCCTGTTACGGAGGAGATGGCTCAGCAGGATGAATTTGAGGCGGAGGGCTTTATCAAAGGGTACCGCGTGGTCAATGAAAATACGCTTACCGTGGCAAAAGGCTTTCTTCCCCTGCAGGAAGGGGATGAACTGGAATTTTTCTGCGACTGCTACGACGAGGACGGAGACTATTCCGGAAGCTATGTGATCGCACAGACCACGGTAGGAGCCAAGGATCCGGAGGTATCCTATGAGGAATTGGAGGATATGGAAGTGATCTGCTGGTATGCCCTGACTGATATTTATCAGCAGGAGCTTTACACGGAAACCATTGTGATCACTCCGTAACAAAAGAGCTTGACAAGAAAGGGAATTGTGGTAAGATATGCAGGTTATGGAATATTTGAACTGCCATAGACAGGATGAGGATCCCTGTGAATGTGTGATCCTGCCGGACGGCAGCATAGAAGAACCGAAGCCTTCTCATATAGAAAAGCTGGTGCAGCTTGCAGGAGAAGAAAAGGCGGCGCTCAATGGGAAAATGGATAAGAACATGGAGCCCCTTTTTTTCCTGGTGGAATATACCGGCTGCATGCTGGTGTGGTCTACCAGAGTGGTAGAGCCTTCAAAGCCCACTATAGCCCAGGAAAACTCCCTGGAAATGCTGTATGATTCTGCGCTGCTTTCACCGGGTTTTTTAAGGCAGAAGGTAGAACCAAAATACACGGAATGTGTACAAAGAGGAAAAGAAAGAACTGTGAACCAAAATGAAAAGTAAAATGTCATGGAAAGATTATCTGCAGGTCATGATCACCATTGCGCTGCCCATTGCGTTTCAGAATTTGTTGACCACAACGGCCAGCATGGTGGATACGATCATGATCGGAGGACAGGGAGAACGATGTGTGGCGGCTGTTGGCATCTGCTCACAGATCGGATCCCTGTTTTTTAGCTGTTACTGGGGCCTGGCCAGCTCCTCTATTTTGTTTTTTTCCCAGTATTGGGGAGCCAAGGATGAAAAGGGGATCAATAAGACCTTTGGACTGACCTTCCTTTGCATGAGCGTGGTGAGCTTTGCCTTTGCGGCGGTATGTATTTTAAATCCGTCCTTTTTGCTGGGAGTTTATACGGATAAGACCGCCATCATTGAAGAGGCAGCGCCTTACATGCGGATTGTAGGCTTTGCCTATCCGCTTCAGACCTTTGCGGTGCTGATTAGTTTTCTGCTCAGAACAACAGAGAGGGTAAAGGCGCCTTTGATCTGCTCGATCGTTTCCCTGGTAGTGAATTTCTGCATTAATTATGTGCTGATCTACGGAAAATTTGGCATGCCTAAGATGGGAGTTGCAGGTGCGGCAGTGGGAACCCTGGCATCAGGTGCAGTCAACCTGATATTGTTGTTCCTTTATCTGTTAAGATCCAAGTGTTCTGTAAGCCTGCATCTTTCCCAGATGTTTGTCTTCAAGGGGGGCTTTATCCGCAGGTACCTGATGAACGCCTTCCCGATTTTGTGCAATGAACTGTTATACGGAGTGGGACAGATGCTGGTCAATATTGTGATCGGCCATCAGGACGAGTCGGCCATTGCAGCGATGGCAGCCTTCAGAGTGTGCGAGGGCTTTGTGTACGCCTTCTTCGGAGGGCTTTCCAACGCTACCAGCGTGGTTGTCGGGCAGGCGGTAGGCGCAGGAGACCATATGAGGGCATACCGGTTTATGAAGCGTTCCGCCTTATTCTGCCCTTTGATCACCTTTGCCATTGTGCTGACCTGCGCAGTGCTCCATCAGCCCCTGTTATCTTTGTTTGGCCTGGGGGATACAGCCATGGTCTATGGCATGTATATGCTGTACATTTACCTGTTCTTTGGCAGTGTCAGAACCTGTAACTACATTATGAACGAAGGATACCGGGCAGCCGGGGAAGCAGTGTTTGGAACTGTGGTGGAGACCTGCGGATTGTTTTTGATCAGCGTTCCCGCCACCTGGATATCCGGTATGGTGCTTCATGCCCCCTTCCTTCTGGTATTTTCCTTTGTCTATACGGATGAGCTGATCCGCCTTGTGATCGAACTGATCTATACCCGTTCCGGAAAATGGATAAAGCCGGTGACAGAGCTTGGAAAGGAAAAGCTGCCACAGTTTAGGGAGCTGCTGAAGGGTTCTGCCGGGGCATAGAGGAAGAATTAGTGCGATTGGAAGCATCAGATTTTATGTTATATTTGAACAGACATGGAGCAAAGAAACAAAAAGTTGGGTGTAAAGATGACATAGAAATCTGTCTTAGGGATCATAATAAGGAAAGAGTGGCTGGATGGACAGACCTTGATTTCTTCCTGAACCGTGCCGATAGTAAAAGTGCACAGACTTTTTAGGGAACGGGAAGGGAGGAAGCAAGCATGCTGAAGCTGGACCATATTACGGATAAAACGGCATATTTTGCACAAAGTCCGGAAAAATCTGAGGACAGGAAGAGCGGGAAAACGGAACAGAAGGCAGGGGAGCAGGCAGCAGTGCTTGATCTGTCTGCAGATGTGCAGGAGAGCAGACAAAAACAATATGAGGAATATAAGGCCCGTCTTTCTGAGATGGAAACGCTGATGCAGCAGGTGGAGGATAACCGTACAAAGAAAACGCAGCGGTCTGCAATAAGTGACAGAGTGAAGATCATGGAGGTGGCAAGACGTATTGCGCGGGGAGCAAAGGTGCCTCCAAAGGATGAAAGAAAGCTTATGGAATACAGCATGGAGCTTTATATGGCGGTCAAAAATATGGCAGCTCTGTGCCAGGATAGGGATAAAAAGAAATATAAATCGCTCTGGAAGGATGAGGAGGATGGAACATCCATGGAACTTTCAGCAGGGCAGGAGGCCGGGCCAGATGGCGGAAATGGAGCAGAAATAGAAGATGTGTACAGCGGTAACCTATAAGACAAAAGATTTTTATATGGGAAGAACCCTGGACTATGAATTTTCCTATGGTGAGGAAGTTACGATCATGCCCAGAAACTATGCGCTTTCCTTTCGGAACGGACACAAGATGAACCGGCATTATGCCATTGTGGGAATGGCCCATGTGGAGGAGGATTATCCTCTGTATTATGACGGGATCAATGAAAAGGGACTTGGGATTGCAGGGCTTAATTTTGTGGGAAACGCAGTATATCAGGACAAGAAGCCCGGGAAGGATAATTTTGCCCAGTTTGAGCTGATCCCCTATCTTCTGGGACAGTGCAGCAGCGTACAGGAAGCAAAAGAGCTTCTGCAGAACCTGAACCTGACAAAGGAGGCTTTTCGGGAAGGCATGCCGCCTTCTCCCCTTCACTGGATGCTTGCGGATGAAAGGCAGGCTATCACCATAGAAGCGGTGGAAGAGGGACTTAAGATCTATGAAAATCCTGTGGGAGTATTGACCAATAACCCGCCCTTTGACAAACAGCTGTTTGGGCTGAACAGATACCTGGGACTGTCGGTCAGGGAGCCTCAAAATACCTTCAGCAAAAAGCTGGAGCTTTCTGTCTACAGCAGAGGAATGGGAGCCATAGGGCTTCCGGGAGATCTGTCTTCCTCTTCCAGATTTGTGCGGGCCGCCTTTGTAAAAATGAACTCCTTATCCGGGGAAACGGAAGAGGAAAGTGTGAGCCAGTTTTTTCATATTCTGGGATCGGTAGATCAGCAGAGAGGCTGCTGTGAGGTTGCAGAGGGGAAATATGAGATCACCCAGTATACCTCCTGCTGCAATGCTGCAAGAGGAATTTATTATTATACTACCTATGATAACCATCAGATCACCGCAGTGGATATGCACCGGGAGGATCTGGAGGCAGAGAAGCTGATCCGTTATCCCAAGATAGAAGGGGAACAGATCAGGATGCAGAACTGATTATTTGTCGGTGTAGCTGATCTGGACATTGATGTCCTGATTATAATTTCCAAAATTTTTGCCGTAAATGGTAAGCCCTCCTACATTGGCGGCGTCTTCTTTCACGGAAAATTTAAGCCTTATGGGCGCGCCGCTTTCCAGGGAAAGATCGGAAAGGGTGATGTTGGAAATACGCAGTCCATCAATAAAAGATCCTTCCTGATTGATCGTAAGAACCTTTAAAAGTCCATACTGGTTCCAGTAGGAGTACCACCAGTCAGGGTTAAAGAGTCCTTTTACGTCACCAAAATCACCGGGGCTGGTCCAGAAACCAACATAGACGTCATTGATGAAAAAGGAGATGTCCGAAGGCCATACATTGTTAAAGCCGGGAGTCTCCGATCCAAGCTCTGCAGAGACCATAAGCTTATCGATCTTCTGGGTGGAGGGAACAAAGTTTGGAATGGTATATTCTACAAAGCCCTTTGAAAACCAGAGAATATCGGCCGAATATCTGTCAGGGTGGGCAAAATACCTGGGATCATCCACGGAACCGATGATGGCAGAGGCAGAGGCAAGACCGCAGGTAGGAGAAATGTCATAACCGGAGTAATGGCCTACCTTCAGCCCGGTATGATAGATATGGCTGTCCTGCGCTTCCGGGGAAGGATCTACATCAATTAAAATCTTATCTAAGTGAACGGTACAGATCTTTTGATTGCCGTGGCCGGAGGGCTCGGTATCAGTGGAGATCAGTCCGCAATCTTCCAGTTTCTTAATGTGGCCTGTCAGGGCGCCGTTTGTAATATTCAGGTGGGAAGCCAGGTCATTCATATTCATTCCATTATTTTCCTGAAGAAGTCTGATGATTTCTATGCGGACATTGGAGCCAAGCGCCTTAAAGATATCAATTCCGTCCTCCAATGATTTGATGTGAAGCATAACTGTCCCCCTTTTAACCGTAATTTCTTCTATTATAACAGCGGAATTTTGGAAAAGCAACGAAAGCAGGGAAACAGTGTGCTATAATAGGGCCATGGAAAAGAGAAAAATATTATTACGTCTTTTTGTTTCAACTTTATATTTAAGCGCCTTTACCTTTGTGGGAGGCTATGTGATCGTCACCCTTATGAAGAAGAAATTTGTGGATGAGTATCACTGGATTAAGGAAGAGGAAATGCTGGATCTTTTGATTTTTGTGCTCTGCCTGCTTCTTCTGAAAAAAGGTAAGAATGAACCCTATCTGGGTGATGCTTCTGGCAGGAGCTGCGAATGTGGCGCTGTCGCTTGCAGGTCTATGAGTAGAAAATGCTTATGTGACACGGCAGACACCTACAAGCTCAGGTACATGCAGCATTTTATCGTCAATATAGTAATCACAGGTGATCTTCCGGCTGTTGTTGCCGTAAAGGGCAACGATTTCCGGGAGATTGTCATTTACGGCGTCAAATTCAAGGCCCTGCTTCCGGCACCAGTCCACAGCGTTTGCCAGGGCGTCCCCGGCACGGCAGGTCCACAGGATCAGCTTGTTCCCCATATCCTTCCACCTTTGCAGGTAGGCGATCAGCGCATAATTCGGTTCTCCCAGCTCAGGCCAGTTGCTGTAGCATAAGGTGCCGTCAAAGTCTACGGCAATGATCTGATAACTCATCTCTATATTCATAGCCATTCCTCCTTCCTGATGTCCGGCTGCTTTTTACCAAATTTTGAGTTAACACAGGGGATATTATGCTTGTATCCCCCTTAAATCGGTACACTTAAATCATAACAGAACAAAAGTACAATAAACCGGACTTATTCAAGCAATCCTTGCAAAACCTCATAAAATTTGTAGTTGACAAATACCCCCATGGGGTATATTATTTGACTGCAGCAAAGGAAGAAGGAAATTGTGGCATAAAGTGCCGCAAAGAGGAGGAAACTATGGACGAGAGCAAAAAAGAAAAAATGACGAAAGAAAACGATCCGCCTTGCTGCTGCATGAGAAGCGCCAAAACCAAGGAACGGCCGGAAAAGGAATACAGAGACCTGATGAACCGGCTGAAACGGATCGAGGGCCAGGTGAGAGGCATTCAGAATATGCTGGAAACCGATGCCTATTGTGCGGATATTCTGGTACAGGTAGCTGCGGTCAATGCAGCCCTGAACAGCTTTAACAAGGTTTTGATGGCGGATCATGTAAGAACCTGTGTGGCCGAGAACATCCGCCAGGGAAATGATGAAGTGATTGATGAGCTTGTGGGGCTATTACAGAAGTTAATGCGATAAATAGAGGATTGTCCTGAAATGCAAGAATATTTGCAAATAGCTATGCGGACAACCTATTTATAAGCAGGTGCTATAGAGCGGCCGGTACTTAGGCGCTGTGTTTTGGCGCCTTATGTACCGCTGCCAGCGATATGCAGTGAGAAAGTGCCTGCGTTAAATAGTTTGTCCCGCATAATTTACTTGGATTTTAAGGCATTTCAGGACAATCCGGTTATAGTGGGGAGGAAAGGAGAGATCATTTTGCAACAATTTCATATAACGGGAATGAGCTGTGCTGCCTGCAGCAGCCGGGTAGAAAAGGCGGTTTCCAAGGTGCCGGGAGTAGACAGCTGTTCCGTCAGTCTTTTGACAAATACCATGGGAGTAGAGGGAAGCGCCGGGGAGCAGGATATTATCGCAGCGGTAGAGGCGACAGGATACGGCGCAAGCGTAATGGGAGCGCCGCAAAAGGGAGAAGGAAATAGTACGGCATTGGAATATGAAGGAATGCTGGAGGATACCCAGACGCCTGCCATGAAAAGGAGATTGATCGTCTCCCTGTGCCTGCTGCTTCCGCTGATGTACCTTTCCATGGGACATATGATGTGGGACTGGCCGCTTCCCGGCTTCCTGGTTGGAAACCATGTTGCCATGGGACTGTGGCAGCTGCTTTTTACAGCAGCCATCATGGTGGTAAATCAGAAATTTTTTATCAGCGGTTATAAGAGCCTCTGGCATCGTGCCCCTAATATGGACACGCTGGTGGCACTTGGCAGTACGGCCGCCTTTGGCTACAGCGTTTTTGCACTGTTTGCCATGACAGACGCCCAGGTAAAAGGGGATGCAGACCGGGTTATGGGCTATATGCATGAGTTTTACTTTGAATCGGCAGCCATGATCCTGACCCTTATCACGGTGGGAAAAATGTTGGAGGCCCGTTCCAAGGGCAAAACAACGGATGCCCTGAAAGGGCTTATGAAGCTTTCTCCCAAGACAGCGGTCGTCAGGAGAGAGGGGACGGAAGTGACTGTGCCCATAGAGCAGGTAAGGCTGGGAGACTGCTTTGTGGTAAGACCGGGGGAAAGCATTCCGGTGGACGGAATTGTAACGGAGGGCAGCAGCGCCGTAAATGAAGCGGCTCTTACAGGAGAGAGCATTCCTGTGGATAAGGAAAAGGGAGATCCGGTTTCGGCAGCTACCCTGAACCGGTCAGGCTTTCTCGTCTGTGAGGCCACCAGAGTGGGAGAGGACACTACATTATCCCAGATTATCCGTATGGTCAGCGATGCGGCGGCCACCAAAGCGCCCATTGCCAAGGTGGCGGATCAGGTTTCCGGTGTGTTTGTACCGGTGGTGATCGGGATTGCACTTGCAACGATCCTGGTATGGCTCCTTTGCGGACAAAGCGTTGGTTATGCTCTGGCAAGAGGCATTTCCGTGCTTGTGATCAGCTGCCCCTGTGCACTGGGACTGGCCACGCCTGTGGCGATCATGGTAGGAAACGGCATGGGCGCACGAAACGGGATCCTGTTTAAGACTGCAGTTTCTCTGGAGGAAACAGGAAAGACCCGGATCGTTGCACTGGATAAGACCGGAACCATCACCATGGGAGAACCTCAGGTTACAGATGTTCTTCCCGCAGCCGGAGTGTCGGGGCAGGAGCTCTTGGAGCTTGCAGCAGCGCTGGAAAAGAAAAGCGAGCATCCTCTGGCCAAGGCGGTGCTGAAGGAAGCCATGGATAAAAAGCTTCAGCTGCAGGAAACCACAGATTTCCAGGCGGTTCCCGGCAATGGACTGACGGCCCGGCTGTCCGGGGATCTTCTGACAGGCGGAAATCTGGGCTTTATAAGGAAAAACGCACAGGTATCGCCTGAAATGGAGGAAAAAGCAGGACTTTTCTCCGAGGAAGGAAAGACACCGCTGTTTTTCAGCAGGAATGGAGAACTGCTGGGAGTGATCGCTGTGGCGGATGTGATGAAGGAAGACAGCAGAGAGGCCATTACCCAGCTGAAAAATATGGGCATCCATGTGGTTATGCTTACAGGAGACAATGAAAGGACGGCAAGGGCGATCGGCCGCAAGGCAGGTGTGGACGAGGTGGTTGCCGGCGTCCTTCCGGATGGAAAGGAGGCTGTGATCACCAGGCTGAAGGCAAGCGGCAAGACGGCTATGGTAGGCGATGGGATCAATGACGCACCGGCCCTTACCAGAGCGGATATAGGAATTGCCATAGGGGCAGGAACAGATATTGCCATTGATGCAGCAGATGTGGTGCTGATGAAGAGCAGACTTTCCGATGTGGCGGCGGCGATCAGGCTCAGCCGTGCAACGCTGCGCAATATCCATGAAAACCTGTTCTGGGCTTTTATTTATAACATTATTGGGATCCCTTTGGCAGCGGGAGTCTGGATCCCGATTTTCGGGTGGACCCTAAATCCTATGTTTGGTGCGGCGGCTATGAGCCTTTCCAGCTTCTGCGTGGTCTCCAATGCACTGCGGCTGAATTTGTTCCAGGTAAGCAACAGCGCCCGGGACAGAAGGGCCAAGAATGCTTTAGGCAGTAAGCCGCTTTTAAAAGAAGAAAAGGAAGAAAAAGAGGAAAAGAAAATGGAACGGACAATGAAGGTAGAAGGAATGATGTGCGGCCACTGTGAGGCCCATGTAAAAAAGGCGTTAGAAGCGCTGGAAGGAGTAACGGGCGCTGTGGCAAGCCATGAGAAGGGAACTGTGCAGGTAAGCCTTGCCCCGGATGCCAGTGTCACAGAGGAAGAACTTAAGAAAGCAGTAGAGGCAGAGGGCTATCAGGTCAAGGAGATCCTGCAGGACATCCGCAATTATTAAAATTATTTAAATTTTTCTCATAATTTCTGGCTTTTGAAGAATAAGATGCTATACTGATAGCAGAATAAGAATTTTTTGGCATAGCCATAGAAAGGCATATAGATGATTATGAGAACAGGTAAGGCACAAGGGATAAAAACAAACTGCATCCGGTTATGGGGAACGCTCATGCTTCTTTTTATGCTTGGCATGATGAGACTGCCGGTTTATGGAGCAGAGGAGTTTTCCGTGCAGGAGCTTTCAGGAGAAGGAACAGTCACCAGCGACAGCCTGAATATCCGCTCGGGACCGGGAACAGAGTATGATGTGGTGGGCAAAGCCGCCAAAGGAACAGTCCTTGTGGTGACAGGACAGGCGGACAACGGCTGGTATCGCATTGAGCTGGAGGGAAAAAACGGTTATGCCTCCGGCAAGTACATAACCTTTGAAGCAAAGGCAGATGTAAGTGAGCAGGATCCACAGGAGCAGGCAGAGCAGACTTCGGGAACCGGCATGGGATATATTTCCCAGAGATATATTGACTATCTGAAGACGGCGGGCATTATTTTTGGCATGGTAGTCGTTGTGATCATGATCTTTATCACCCTGAAAGGCATCGGAAAGTCCAGGCGGGACGACGAAGAGTATGAAGATGAAGAGTACGATGAGGAAGAGGATGATGACGGGTACGATGATGAGGAATACGGGCAGGACGAGGAAGAAGATGAAGAACCTGTGAGAAAGCCAAGGAAAGAACCTGTAAGGAAATCCGGGGAGCAGCCTGTAAGGAAGCCGGATAGGGAAGCAGCAGGAAAAGCTGTCCCAAGGAAGGAACCCAAAGCGCCAAAGGCTTCTGATCCCATCAAAATTTCGGAAGAAGATTACCAGCTTCATATCGATCCGATTTATTTTGAAGAAGAAAAGCCCCTTCCACAGCCGGATCATGTTTCACCGGAGGATCAGAATACGAAAACGCAGGATCTGCAGAAGGCAATGAAAAAGCTTGGAGAATTGCAGGAAGAGATTGAACGGCTGAAGACGGAAAAATAAGATCAATACGGAAATAAGAAAAGCGGTGGCCAAAACCACCGCTTTTTTGCATAACTATTTGGTACCGAAGATACGGTCGCCGGCATCTCCCAGACCGGGGCAGATGTATGCGTTTTCGTTCAGGCATCTGTCCAGATGGCCTACATAGATCTGGATATCGGGGTGAGCCTTGCGAAGACGTTCAAGTCCTTCAGGAGCAGCAATGATACACATGAATTTAATATGCTTTCCTCCGTGCTGTTTGATGAAGTCCACTGCTTCAGAGCCGGATCCGCCGGTAGCCAGCATGGGATCAAGAACAACGATGGTACGCTGATCAATGGGTTCAGGAAGCTTACAGTAGTATTCGTGTGGCTCGTGGGTTTCGGGGTCACGATACAGACCGATATGTCCGACCTTTGCGGAGGGAACAAGAGCAAGGATGCCGCCTACCATGCCAAGACCGGCACGAAGGATCGGTACGATGGCCATTTTCTTTCCAGCGATCATAGGAGTCATACAGCTTTCAATGGGAGTCTTTACTTCCACATCCTCAAGGGGAAGATCACGCAGAGCTTCATAGCCCATGAGCATTGCAATTTCTTCGATCAATTTGCGGAATTCGTTGGTTCCGGTATTCACATCACGCAGGCGTGAGATCTTGTGCTGGATCAACGGATGATTTAAAACAAATACATTTTCCATGTTTTCTAGGTGTTCCATAGGTTCCTCCTTAGGTAATTCGACATCATAGATTTCTTATGTAAAATTTTAGTTCAACTTTCCTGTTTCGTCAACTAAACATTGTAGGAACCCAAAAAAGACAAAAAAGTTCATTTTGTGCTTGTAATCGGATGGATAAGAAAGTATACTCTAATGCAATAGGGTTTTTTATTACAAATTAAGAGGAGGAGACAAGTGATGATGAATCAGCAGGAAGCGATTCGGGATGCCAGAGCGCTTGGAGTTCCCAAGATGCTTATCCTTGGGTTGCAGCACATGTTCGCCATGTTTGGCGCAACAATTTTAGTACCGATTCTGGTAAATGTTTATTTTGAGGGAGAAGGACTTTCGATTCAGGTAACCTTGATCTGTGCAGGACTTGGAACTTTGTTTTTCCATTTATGTTCTAAACTGAAGGTACCCGCATTCTTAGGTTCTTCTTTCGCTTTTTTAGGAGGCTTTCAGACGGTAGCACAGCTTGATACCGGAATTTTTGCCAATATGACCATGGGGGAAAAGCTTCCCTATGCCTGCGGCGGTATTGTGGTAGCAGGTGCTTTATATCTGATCCTGGCGTTGGTGATCAAGCTGATCGGTGTAAGAAAGGTAATGAAGTTCTTACCTCCCGTGGTAACAGGACCGATGATTATCTGTATCGGTCTTTCTCTGGCACCCTCTGCTATTTCCAATGCATCCTCTAACTGGCTTCTTGCCCTGATCGCACTTGGAACCATTATTGTATTTAATATCTGGGGAAAGGGAATGTTCAAGATCATTCCTATTTTAATGGGCGTGGTAATCTCCTATGTGGTTGCGCTGATCTTAAATGCAGTTGGTTTTACCAATGCAGACGGCAGCGCCATCATAAACTTTGCAGGGGTTTCTGCTGCAAGCTGGGTAGGACTTCCGCCTTTCCAGCTGTGTAAGTTTGATATTACGGCAATTCTTGTAATGGCGCCTATCGCCCTGGCAACGATGATGGAGCATATCGGTGATATTTCCGCGATTTCCGCAACCGTAGATGAAAACTTTATTGAAGATCCCGGTCTTCACAGAACCTTGATCGGCGACGGTCTTGCTACCGCCCTTGCAGCAATGGTAGGCGGTCCTGCCAACACCACCTACGGTGAGAACACCGGAGTTCTGGAGCTGAGCAAGGTATACGATCCCAGGGTGATCCGTCTGGCCGCTGTTTATGCGGTGGTGCTCAGCTTTATTCCCAAGATGGCAGAGGTGATCGGTTCCATTCCTTCAGCCATTATCGGCGGCGTAAGCTTTATGCTTTACGGAATGATCTCAGCCATTGGCGTAAGAAATGTGGTAGAAAATAAAGTAGACTTTACCAAGTCCAGAAACCTGATTATTGCAGCAGTGATCCTTGTTTCCGGTCTGGGCTTTTCAAGCGGTCTCACCTTTACCATTGCAGGAACTTCTATTACCCTGACAGGCCTTGCCATCGCAGCCCTTGCAGGAATTATCTTAAATGCCATCCTTCCCGGAAATGATTATGTATTCGGCTCTAATCCGGAAGGAGATCAGAACCGCGGCCTTGATATGAAGCCCAATTTTGATGAAAAAGTTTCCAAATAATAAATGAAACAATGGGAATAGATACATAATAGAAGAAAAGCTGGTGAGTAAAAGCTCATCAGCTTTTTTTGTGTAAGCTCTAAAGTCCTGTCAAAAACATCCGATACAAATAGTGAATGCAAGAAACAAATCCACGGAAGGAGGAAGTCTTATGCGTGTAGAAGCTTATACTCAGGTACAGCAGATTTACAGCACCAAGCAGACAGCGGCAGCAAAACAAAAGAAAGCCGTTCATTCTGCTGACCAGGTGGAAATTTCCAGCATAGGCAAGGACTTTCAAAGTGTAAAGCAGGCTGTGGCAGATGCCAGTGACATCAGGGAGGATGTAACATCACCACTTAAGGCTAAAATACAGGCAGGTACCTACGAGGTAAGTGCTGAGAGCTTTGCAGATAAGCTGATGAAAAAATATGAAGAATTGAGGTAATTCCGGTGGCGAGCTTAATGGAAAACCTGATCGAGGTACTGGATCTGGAAAGTGCAGAATACGAAAAGCTATTGGAATTATCCATGAAAAAGACACCGGTGATCATTGCCGGTGATACGGAAGGTTTAGCCAAAATCACGGATGAAGAGCAGGACGTTGTCAGCAGGATCAGCCGCTTAGAGCAAAAGCGGGAGGAGGTCTTTGCGGATATCGCCAACGTAATTAACAAGGATGTTAAAACTTTGAAGCTCACGGATCTGATCGCTATGTTAGCGCCCAGGGAAGCAGAGCAGCAAAAGCTGGCTAGAGTGCATGACAGGCTGAAAAATGCTGTATATGAGATGAAGCGTGTCAATGGACAAAATCAAATTCTGATTGAAAATGCACTTGAAATGGTAGAATTTGATATGAATATGCTGCAGGCAATGAAAGCAGCGCCTGAAACGGCCGACTATGATAAAGGAGCCATGAATACGGGCTATCACATGGGAATGGGCGCAGGCGGCTTTGATGCAAGGCAGTGATCTTTGTTAAATACGGGGTGTAAAATATGTCTTTAATGGGAAGCTTATACATCGGTGCAAGTGGACTACAAACAGGTCAGAATGCGCTGAACACAACAGCGCATAACATGTCTAATATAGATACAAAAGGGTATACCAGGCAGCAGGTGCAGCTTGGCACCCGTAATTATGTCACAATTTCTAAAAACGGGTCTTCGATTTCCTATCAGCAGACCGGTCTTGGTGTTAATTATACCAATGTAAAACAGATCAGAGATTATTTCCTTGACAGAACTTACCGCCGGGAATCCGGGCGGAGCGCTTTTTATGAAACTTCGGCAGATGCGATTGAAGAGGTGGAAAACCTTTTTCAGGAGCTGGACGGCGAAGCGTTTACGGATGCCATTAATAACCTTTGGGTATCTGTGCAGGAGCTGTCAAAGGATCCCTCAAACTCTGTAAACCAGGGACTTTTTATTCAAAGAAGCAGCGAATTCCTGACCAGGGCTTCGGCAGTATATAACGGTCTGTGTGAATATCAGGATAACTTGAACCTGAATATCAAAAAGCAGGTAGATACCATCAATAAATACGGACAGAGGATCTGCGAGCTGAACGAACAGATCCTTAAGATTGAAGCCGGACAGGTTGAGCATGCCAACGATCTCAGGGATGAGAGAAACAAGCTGACGGATGAGCTTTCTGCCATGGGAAATATTCATTTAAGAGAGGATCTGGACGGAAACTTTATCATCACCTTTGAAGGACAGGAATTTGTAAAAGCAGATTCTTATAATAAGATCATGCTGCAGACAGATAAAGTTACGGGCTTCTACACGCCGTACTGGCAGCAGCTTGCAAAGACAGAAGCAGATGGAACTGTAGACATTGACAGGGCAAAGCTTTTTGATGTGACCCAGGAAATCTCCACAGCTACCAACACGGATATCGGTTCTTTAAAATCCATGGTCATTGCAAGAGGAGACAGGAGAGCAACCTACAAGGATCTGGATCCGAAAATTTATGATAAGGAAATCTCCCAGTCTATTATGATGAACGTGCAGGCAGAATTCGATCAGCTCATCAATAAGGTTACTACCAAGATCAACGAGGTGTTCCAGAAGGCTGCCGACGCATATCCGGGATCAGATTATATGAAGGATCCCAACACCGGTCAGGCGATCAAAATTTTTGTAACGAAATCAGGGCCTGACATGACGACTGCCAATCTGATGATAGATGATACCATCAAGCAGTCCCCTTCCCTTCTGGGATTTATCAAGGATGACAAGAAGGTGGATCAGGAAACGGCAGATGCGCTGAAGGATTTGTTTACATCAGAGGATTACACCTTAAATCCCAATGTAAAAACAAAGACAAATTTTGTGAATTACTACAACAACCTGATCTCCCAGGTGGCCAATACCGGTTCTGTTCTCAGAGGGATCAGTGAAAACCAGACTATGACGGCAGATAATGTTTCGGCTGCAAGAGAGCAGGTGCTTGGAGTGTCTTCTGATGAAGAAATGAGCAACATGATCATGTTCCAGAATGCTTATAATGCCTCCAGCCGTTATATCAATGTGATCAGTGAACTGCTGGAGCATGTGATCATGACTCTCGGACGATAAAACAGGAAGGAGAAAAGAAGATGCCTTCACAATTTTTTGGATTAATGATCGGTGGTTCCGGACTTCGCGCATCCAACGCTGCACTGAACACCACTGCAAATAATATTGCAAATGCCCAGACGGCAGGATACAGCAGACAGCTTGTCACGCAGCAGGCGGCAGATGCTCTGCGGACATTTACAACCTATGGCTGTGCCGGCGCCGGGGTAGAGACCATTGCCATTGAGCGCGCAAGAGATCATTTTTATGATGTGAAATATTGGAACAACAACAGCAAGCTGGGGCAGTGCACGGTTAAGCAGTATTACGCAAAGACCATTGAAGAATATTTAAACGACGACGGTAAAAGCGGCTTTAAGACCATTTTCAATAATTTAAGCGCAGCACTTCAGACGGTGACCACCAATGCCAGTGTGGACACCGCTAAGAGCGAAATGATCTCCACAGCAAAGTCCCTGACCGATTATTTCAATAACATGTACGGCAACCTGCAGAAGCTGCAGGAGGACATTAATCTGGAGATCAAACAGAATGTGGATCAGATCAATTCCATTTCCGAGAAGATAGCCACCTTAAACAAACAGATCAATGTCATAGAGCTTTCCGGCGGCATTGCCAATGAGCTTCGGGATCAGAGAGAGCTTTTGATCGATGAGCTGTCAGAGATCGTTGATGTGGATACCACGGAATATCCGATTACAGATGCAAACGATCCGGACAGGGAGACCGGAGGACACCGGTATATTGTCAGAATTGCAGGCGGACAGGTTCTCACAGACGGAAACGATTACAATACCCTGAGTTATGTGGCAAGGGCAGACAATGAAAAAGTAAATCAGACAGATGTAAACGGCCTTTACCGCATTACCTGGGCTAACGGCAATGAATTCAATTTAAACAACGCCTCTATGGATGGAAAATTAAAGGGCCTTGTGGAGCTGCGGGACGGAAATAATACTGCAAACTTCTATGGCAAGGTGACTAAGATCGAGGACGTGGCAGATGGCACCGGCACGGTACAGAAGATCACTGTGGAGGTTACGGCAGATTACCTGAAAAACATGCGGGAATGTACCCTTTCCGATACCGGCGGCCCGATCGATGTAGGGAATACCAGATATTACTATAAGAGCTGGGAATTTGATGCGGCAACCAATACCTATACCTTTACCATGGATGAAAGCAGGGGTAAAGTGGAAGCTTCAAAGGTAGGAAAGGAAG
>FR894561.1:37495-65075 GCA_000436115.1 Firmicutes bacterium CAG:534
GAAGTTCAGACGGAGGAATCCATTAAATATCAGGGAATTCCCTATTATATGGAGCAGATGAACGCCTGGATCAGAGGCTTTGCAGAAAAGGTCAATGATATTTTTACAAGCGGTGTCGATGCAAACGGCAACAAGGGTGTGATCTTCTTTACCGGCAAAAAGAGCAACGGCCAGGAATATACAGAGGCCGATTTGAAAGACAGCAACGGCTATTATGAACTGACAGCAGGCAATTTTACAGTGAATGATCAGCTTTTAAAGGATTCTTCCCTGTTAGGAAGCAGAAGCAGTGAACTGGTGGGCGTGGAGGAATGCGGTAAGATCAAGGAAATGATCGAACTTCTTTCCAGCAAGGAAAAGTTTAATTTCCGAAATGGAAATGCGGGTCAGATGCTGGAAATGCTGCTCTCAGATGTGGCGCTGAATTCCAGTAATGCGCAGACCTTTTACAAGACCTATAAGGGAATGCAGAACAGCATTGACAATCAGAGAAGCTCCGTTTCCGGTGTGGATAAGGATGAAGAGGCGGTAAGCCTGGTAAAATACCAGAATTCCTATACCCTTGCATCCAAAATGATCCAGACGCTTACGGAAATTTACGATCAGCTGATCTTAAATACAGGTGTATAACATCCCGGTATCCTGCGGGAGCATACCAAAATATCCTATCAGGCGGCATAAGAAAAGAAAGATAAAATTGGGGAGGCATTTATATGAGAATTACAAATAAGATCATGGAAAACAATTCTCTGTATAATATTAACAACAATAAGATTTTGCAGGATAAGCTGAGCACGCAGATGGGCACTCAGAAGAAGCTTACAAGACCTTCAGATGATCCGGTGGTAGCCATCAGGGCGCTCCGCCTCCGCACCAGTGTTTCCGAGCTGACCCAGTTTTACGAAAAAAATGCAGAGGATGCAGACAGCTGGCTGGATGTTACAGGAAAGGCGCTTCTGACAGTAACGGATGTGCTGACGGACTTAAGCAAAAAAGCAAATGGCGCAGCCAATAAGAAAAAGATGGTAGATGACCTTGCAATTTATCTGGAACAGATGAAGTCCTTAAAGGATGAGTTTTATTCTACCGGAAACGTGGATTATGCGGGAAGATACGTTTTTACGGGCTACCGTACAGACACAACCCTTACATTTACAGAAGCGGAAATCAAAGAGACTAATCCCAGATATGTGATCCATGAACAACTCAAAATGAGCGATTTTGATCGTACCAATTATACAGATATTGGAAATCTGGAGGGAATGAATGCCAGCAATTATGACAAGTCCGCAGTGAATGAACTGGATGTGGTAAACAGTGACATTCACCGGATGAGGCTTGCCTATGACAGTCTGGATGAAGCAGGCGGCGTGAAAATTGAGGTCATTGGAACAGATAAAAAGACGCCGGTTTCTACGATCACGGCAGATACGGTTTCCCTGGCAAAGAAGCCTGACCCCTATCAGATCATCCAGGAAGCAAACGAGAATAAGGTTTCAAAGACTGTGTTTATTCCCGAAACAGGAGAAGTCCTTTTTTCGGATAAGGCTTATGATGATTTAAACCAGAAGAGCGCGACTTTAAGTGGAAGCGATACGGAGATCCGTATTTCCTATACCAAGAAAAACTGGCAGGAGGGAGATCTTCGGCCGGAACACTATTTTGCGTGTGAGGGAACCACTACCAAGAACGGCGTTGACAAGACCGTCAGCTATAATCCGGAATACCTGCAGGGCGAGGAAAACGAGCAGGCTATGGAATACGACGTGGGGTACAACCAGAAGATCCGTGTCAACACCACCGCAAAGGAAGCCTTCAGTCACGGCCTTGCCCGGGATATAGATGATCTGGAGAGAGCGGTAAATACTCTGAAGGAGATCGATACCACCAAAAAGGATTTGGAAAAGGTAATGAAGGGCTTTGATGAGGGAACCGCAGATTATGAGGATGCTAAGGTGAAATATGAAGCGGCTGTCAAGGCTTATGATTATATCCGGGAAAAGGTTCATAATATGTTTGAAAGCACTCTGAGCAGCACCAAGGACTATCTGGACAGCACCAACATTGCGATTACAGATAACGGAACCAGAAGCCAGAGACTCAGCCTTGTAAGCAATCGTCTGATGGATCAGAGAACCACCTTCAGAAACCTGCAGTCAGAAAACGAAAGTGTAGATATTGCAGAGGCTACCATACAGCTTACCAGTGCGAAGCTGACCTATGATGCGGCGCTTATGGCCACCGGTAAGATCATGCAGAATTCCCTGATGAACTATATTTAAAGCGCAATGCGCAGAAGGAGCTCCTATGAAGATTAATACAAAGGTATTTGGAGAAGTAGAAATCGCTGATGATAAAATAATTCATTTTCCTTCCGGTATTGTAGGCTTTCCGGAGCTTACAGAGTTTACCCTTCTCCATGATGAGGAAAAGGGCGCAGGCAGCATTCACTGGTTACAGTCCATTCAGGAGCCCGGCTTTGCAATGCCGGTGATGGATCCGCTTTTGGTCTGTCCTGACTATAATCCGGAGGTAGATGACGAGCTCTTAAAACCCCTGGGCGGGCTTGACCCGGAGGAAATACTGGTTCTTGTTACCGTCACGGTTCCCAGTGACCTGAAGAAGATGAGTGTAAACCTGCGGGGGCCTATTATTATCAATGCCGCCGCCAAGAAAGCGTGCCAGGTGATCGTGGAAGGGGAAGGCTACCAGGTGAAATACCCCATTTATGAGATTTTAAGTGCAAGGAAAGCAGGTGAGTAAATGTTAGCTTTATCCAGAAAGAAAAATGAAGCCCTCGTTATCAATAATAATATTGAGATCACAGTGCTGGAGATCAAAGGCGAGCAGGTAAAGCTTGGCATCAGCGCACCTAAAGATGTGCCGATCTACCGCAAGGAGGTATATGTGCAGATCCAGGAGGCAAACCAGGAAGCTGTGAGCGTGGAAGGAATGGAAGCGCTTAAAAATTTACTTTCCTAAATAACATAAAAATAAAATTCCATCTAAATTTTTCCTGCCTTTTTCCGATATATAGATATGAAGGCAGGAAATTTTTTATTGACCCATCCCGAAGAAGATCGGGAGGGTTTTGATATCACACGGAGGTGATTACAATGGCTATTGAACCATTAAGCAGTGCCATGACATATCAGGCACAGACAACACAACAGGTTAAGGCGCTTCAGAAGCAGCCGGTAGAGAACACGGATGTCCAGACACCGGAACAGAGCCTTAATTATGATCCTGCTACCGTCAAAGTGGCAGATGTGCAGCAAAAGGACACACAGGGGAATGGTCAGGGGACTGAGAACAATACTGCAAAGGAACAGCAGCAGGCGACCAACGAGCAGATCAAAAAGGCTGTTGAACAGCTGAATAAGAGAATGTCTCAGTCAGAGGCAATCTTCGGCATCCATGAGGCAACCAACCGTGTTACCATTAAGATCGTAGACAAGGATACCAAGGAGGTCATTAAGGAGCTTCCGCCTGAGAAGACTCTTGATATGATTGCCAAAGCATGGGAGCTGGCCGGCCTTCTGGTTGATGAAAAGAGATAGGGGGAACCAATATGGCAATGCGTGTGACCGGTATGTATTCCGGATTAGACACAGAGACAATCGTTCAGGAACTGGTTGCTGCAAGGCAGACCAAGGTAGATGACCTGAAAAAGGAACAGACCAAGCTGGAGTGGAAACAGACAGCATGGAAGGATTTAAATAATAAGATCAGCAAGCTTTTTACAGGGACGCTTGATAATCTGGTTTATCAGTCATCCTATATGAAAAAGAAAACCACATCCTCCAATGACAATCTTGTCAGTGTGATCACAAAGGATGCGGCCATGGACAGCGTCCAGGAGCTGGAGATCAAGAAGCTTGCAAAGGCAGGCTATCTGACCGGAGGTGTGATCAAAGATAAGGATGGCAATAAGGTGACCTCCGGAAGCAAGCTGGTAGACAAACTGGGAATTGCAAGCGGAAGCAAGTTTGCCATTACGGCAGGCGGTAAAACCGTTGACATTACCGTGGATGAAAATACCACCATTAATGATGTGGTATCCAAACTGCAGGACGCAGGCGTCAAGGCAAGCTTTGATGCCAAGAACCAGAGATTGTTTATCGGATCGGAAGGAACCGGAGCAGCCAGTGATTTTACAATCACAGCAGACAACAGCGATGGCCTTGCCGCCATGGAAAAGCTGGGTATTCTGACCTATGGAAGCAGCGGCGATGATGATCAGGTGCTTGCAGCCTATAAAAAATGGGCGGAAATGTCTGATGATGACAAAAATGCGGCAATCAGCGCAAGAGCGGCAGAGCTTTTAAAGAGCTATACGGCAGAGCGCAGCTCTCTCGAGAAGGAAGTCAACAATCTTGACAATAAACAGGACGCCCTGATCGAAGAATTCAAAAAGGAATTTGCAGATAGTACGCTCTTTGATGATGTGACAGCTCCTGATTTTACTGACAAGCTCAGAGCCAGGATTGCAGAACTGAAGCAGGCTCAGACGGATGCGGAAGCGATTATCAATGATGAAAACGCAACTGCAGATGAAAAGTCGGCAGCGCAGGAAGCGCTGGACAAGGCAAAAAGTGAGCTTTCCTACCTGGAGGGCTATCAGTCAAATGCAAGTGCCATTGAGACTAAGAAAAACCGCATTGACGAACTGAACCAGGATTACATAAATGCAGACGGAACCGCAGGAACCAAGACTATGGAGGAAGCCACTGCCTATATAGAAGACAGGATCAGCCAGGCACAGGACATGGTGAACAATTATGCGGCAAAGAAAGCAGCTTATGAGTCAAAGCCTGCAAACGAGCGTGCAGTTAAGACGGATGGACAGGATGCGGAAATCCTGTTAAACGGCGCCACCTTCACTGCTGACAGCAATACCTTTGAGATCAATGGCCTGACCATTACCTGCAAGGGACTTACCACGGGCGGCGAGAAAATTACCCTTACCACAGAAAATGATGTAAGCGGCATCTATGATATGATCAAGGGCTTTATCAAGGAATACGGTGAAGTGATCAATGAAATGGATAAGCTTTACAATGCAGATTCTGCAAAGGGCTATGATCCCTTGACAGATGATGAGAAGGATTCCATGAGCGACAGTGAGGTTGAAAAGTGGGAGACCAAGATCAAGGACTCCTTGCTTCGCAGGGATTCTACCTTAAACACCGTTTCCAGCGCCATGAAAGAAATTATGGCGTCAGGATTTTCCGTAAATGGCAAAACCATGTATCTGTCAGACTTCGGAATTGAAACTCTGGGCTATTTTACAGCCGCAGATAACGAGAAGAATGCATACCATATCAACGGAGATGCAGATGACGATAATGTAAAGAGCAAGACAAACACGCTTCAGGAAATGATTTCCACAGACCCTGACAGTGTAGTATCCTTCTTCACTCAGCTTGGCAAGAGCATGAATGCAAAGCTGAAGAGTCTTAGAGGCAGAACAGAATTTAGCAGTATTAATACTGTTTATGATGACAAGAAGATGAAGGAGGAGTATGATAATTATACGACCAAGATCAAGGAAGCAGAAGAAAAGCTTCAGGATTACGAGGATAAATGGTATAAGAAGTTTTCAGCAATGGAGACAGCACTGGCAAAGCTGCAGTCTAATTCCAGCGCAGTTACAAGCTTATTAGGAGGCTCATGATATGGCATTGCCCAATGCTTATGCACAGTATAAAAACAGCAAGGTTCTCACGGCATCCCCGGCAGAGCTGACCCTCATGCTGTATGAGGGAGCGATTAAATTCTGTAATATTGCCATTGCTGCGATCGAGCAGAAGGAAGTGGAAAAGGCACATGTCAACATCCGCAAAGCGCAAAAGATCATAGAGCATCTGCGGGTGACTCTGGATATGAAATATCCGGTGGCAAAGGATTTTGACAATATGTATCAGTATATTGACAGAAGACTTCTGGAGGCCAATATCAGTAAAGATCCGGAAATCCTGAAGGAGGTACTGACCCATCTGCATGCCATCAGAGATACCTGGAAGGAAGTTATGCGGATCAACCGTGAGAAGGGAGTTGTATGCTGAACAGCTATCTGAGTATTCTGGAGGACAGCCTGAAAAAGAAGCTTGCTGTTCTGGAACAGATCGATGAGGTCAGTGATGTACAGACCGCACTTTTAAAGGAAGAGACCTTTGATCTGGAACGCTTCGATGCAACGGTGGATGAAAAGGACGCCTTTATCAAGCAGCTTAGCGAACTGGATGATGGCTTTGAGACCCTTTATGAAAAGGTTCGGGAAGAGCTCTTAAAGGATCGCAGGCAGTATGAGCAGCAGATAGGGCGGATGCAGAAGCTGATCGGCCAGATCACAGACAAAAGCGTTTCGATCCAGGCCAAGGAAAGCCGGAACAAGGCGGCTGTGGAGCGGTATTTTGCGAGAGAAAAGAAGAGTATCGGGCAGGACAGAAAGACGGCAAAGGCCGCCTATGGCTACTATAAGAATATGAACAATACCAATGTGCCCGCATCCAGATTTATGGATCAGAAGAAGTAAATACAGTTTGAAGCATGGAAAGCACCCTGTTTAGGCAGGTGTGCTTTTCTTTTACGGTTTCATAGCCGCGTGAGGCGATTTCCTGACGTCTTTCGTCATGAGCCAGATAATAAGCAACCTTTTCTTTTAATTCTGCTGCATTTTCAAAGCAGTCAAGATCCTGCCCGATTGTAAAGTATTCCGGAATTTCGGCCTGATAATTGGAAAGCAGAAAGCCTCTGCAGCCTAAAATATCCCAAACTCTCTGTGATAAACCGGTCTGGATAGAGCGGATGGTGATATTTAAGTTTATCTTGCTGCGGAAAAAGACTTCAGGCATTTCCAGATGAGTAGAAACGCCTCCGTGGACCCGGACGCCTGTCAGACAGGAAGAATCACTTCTGGTAAAAAGATCCACTGGAAAAGATCCTGTAAGAAGGTTCAGGGTGCGGATCCGTTCCAGTTCGGAAATGCGCATGCCAAGAAGCTGATTGGCGGCAATATAAGCATCTATATTCTGAAAAGCATCCGGCATAACAGAGAATGTTTCCGGGGAGGCTTTTTTTAGCGCAGCAAGAAAGGAAGGGGTCAGCGCTTCCTGGATCAGGGATAATCCCGGAAGCTTTAACTGGGCTTCGATCAGGCCGTCTCCAAAGCCTCTGTCAAAAGCTGATAAGGGGAGCCTTTGATAAGGCGATTTTTCGGTATAAAGGGATCCGACAAAAGATACATCATAGAGGTAACGCTGTTGAACCGATGGGTACTTTTCCAAAAGACCTGAGATCACCTGATCCCAGCGGGCAACGTTGGCGCCAAGCGGCAGATAAAAAATATTGTCCGCATTTTCCCCTCGGATCTGCTCATACTGTTCATAATCAAACAGAAAGATGCGATTGCAGCCGTTGCGGATCGTTTCTGAAAAAAGCTCCAGCACCGGGCAGTCCACGCTGAGACATAAATAAAGCACATGAAGACGCTCGCAGACCTGTGAAATATAGGGAAAGTAATTGATGCTGAAGACAAAGGAGGTCTGATGAGTCAGAATAGTCTCGGCCAGCATGCTGATCCGCTTTTCCGGTTCGATCGATTTCTGGTAGATTTCCGAATCTTCCTCGATAACAGTAAGCCCCAGCGACTGAAAAGCTTCCATAATGTCCGGTTCACAAATGCTTCCATATCGATGAAAAACGATTTCCATAAATGCATCCCTCCATGGTGTAAAAGCCTGCGGTTCTTTTAGGGAACCTGTGAGGATATTATAACAGACAGGGGGGATTATGCAATGCTATATATTTTCAGAAAGAAAAAAGGAGAAAAATGTACTTTTGTCTTGCAAAATACAGAACGTCATGTATAATTTAATTAGTGAAATCACATTCGGAGCAGGAACGTTTCCTTTTTATACAAAAGATAAAACTGTGCTGAATGTGATTTCTTTGTATGGAAAAGACAGTACATGTAAGAGGAAGATTTCATGGAACAGGAACCACTTATCAGTGTGATCATACCTACCTATAACAGGGAAAAAACAATAGACAGGGCAGTGGACAGTGTGTTGAAGCAGACTTACTCCAACCTGGAAGTGATCGTTGTGGACGACGGTTCGTCAGACCGGACGGAGGAAATTGTAAAAGGAATTTCTGATCCCAGGGTGCGGTTTTACAAGCTGCCCCAAAACGGTGGGGCAGGACATGCCAGGAACGAGGGCGTGAAGCTGGCAGGGGGAGAGCTGATTGCCTTCCATGACAGTGATGATGTGTGGAGGCCGGAAAAGCTGCAAAGACAAATGGCATACTGGCAGGAACATCCGGAATTTTCTATGGTGTACTGTGCATTTCTGTCGCACCGTCCAAATGGTGAGGACGTTCAAATGCCTTATGAAGGCATGGCGGGGGAACTGGAAGGAGATGCTTTCTATTCTTTATTGCTTCGCAACAGCATGGGAACGCCAACAATGGTTCTTAAAAAGGATTGCTTTGAGGAGAGGGGAGGATTTGACAGCCATCTTCGCTGCCTGGAGGATTGGGAATTTGCTTTAAGATTTTCAGAGAAGTATTATATTGGGTATTTGAATGAAGTGCAGGTGGATGTATATAAAACAGCAGGAAGCGTTTCGACGGAAGTGGGAGGCTTTTTTGAGGCGCGCTGCAAAATGATCGCAGATTACCATGCGGAACTGACAAGGGCAGGCCTTTTTGACCAGACTGTGGCGGATTTGTTTCTGCGGGCAGAACGGTGCGGCGCACTAGAAAAGGTAAAAAGAATGCTGCTGCTTATGCTACAGAGAGGTTGAACGGGCAGAATTGCCATGGAGAAAAGAAAGCGGTGAATATGAAAATATTATACCTGTATAGCACAGACAGGATTACAGATATTTGTTTCACATTACATAATCTGGGTTACACCGTAGAGGAGTATGATCGCAAACTGGAAAATAACCGTCTGAATGATGAGGAAATAGAATTGCTGTCCCAGTATGTGAAGGCACATGGAATCACACATCTTATGTCGACACATTTGATCTATAATGCTGCCATGGCAGCGTACCAGACAGGAATTAAATATATTTCTATTATTTGGGATGCGCCTTATATTAAAATGTACACTCCCTTTGGGAAAATGGACAATTGCTGGTTTTCAGTGTTTGACAGGATTGATGCGGAACGGTTTCGGAAAGCAGGCTTGAAGCATGTGTTATATCAGCCTCTGGCAGTCAATCCGTGTGAGATAAAGAAATGGAATTTGCCGGCAAGGACAAAAGGGCGCTATTTTAATGATATATGCTTTATTGGAAGCTTATACAGCGGGAATGCCTATGACAAGGAGCTTGGGAATGCACCTTCCAGTCTGCAGCGTTATTTTGAAAGCATATTTGAGGAGGCCGCCTTCCGGTGGGATGGGCAAAACCGTATCTATGGCAAGACCAGCCCGGAGATTGTTAAATATCTGGAGATGGCAGTTCCTGAGTTTGAACTTGCCAATGTATATGATCTGGAAGACTGCAAAGTATTTGAAATTAATTATCTGGTAAGAAAGCTGGCGAACATTGAAAGAACCTGTGTACTGAATATGCTGGCTGAATATTTTAATGTCACCTGCCATACTTACGAGGAAGCGGGAAGAGAAAGGTTGTCAGGCGTGCGCATCCTTCCACCGGTAGATTACGGTGAGGCAATGTCCCTTGTATTTGCAGGAAGTAAAATTAATTTGAACATATCCTTAAAGGGAATTGAGGGTGGAACCCCTAAGAGAGTCATAGATATTTGCGGCGCAGGAGGGTTTGCGTTATCAAGCTACTGTGAGGAAACAGCAGAGCTGCTGGAAGAAGATAAGGAGATCGTGATGTTCAGGTCGCCGGAGGAACTGGTGGAAAAGGCTGATTTCTATTTAAGAAATGATCAGGCAAGAGAAAAGATTGCCATGGCAGGGCAAAAAAAGGTATTGCAAAACTATACTTATGAACGCCAGCTGAAGGAACTGATGGATTGGATCAAAAAATAAAATTAAGCTAAATAAAATTTTTTTGTTAAAAAGCTAAAGTCCTGAAAAAAAACTCCGATATACTTAACAAGTAAAGCAAAACAAATTGCTTTCTAAAAAGAAAAATCGCAGCCAGACTTTTGAATACGCGCGGATTTGAAAGGAAGGATGCAAAACAATCACCAAACGTACGCAAGGATGCGGCGTTAAATTCAAGGAGGAATAAATTATGGTAGTACAACACAATCTTACAGCAATGAACTCTAACAGAATGTTAGGATTAACGCAGTCTTCACAGGCTAAGTCAACTGAGAAGTTATCTTCCGGTTACAAGATCAACAGAGCAGCAGATGATGCAGCAGGTCTTTCCATTTCTGAGAAGATGAGACGTCAGATCAGAGGACTTACACAGGCTTCCCTGAACGCTTCTGATGGTATCTCTTGTGTACAGACAGCTGAAGGTGCCCTGAATGAAGTTCATGATATGTTACAGCGTATCAATGAGCTGGCTGTAAAGGGTGAGAACGGAACTCTTACTTCTGTAGACCGTTCTTATATCCAGTCTGAAGTTAAGCAGCTGATGAGCGAGATCGACCGTGTACAGTCCACCACAACCTTTAACGAGCAGAATCTGCTCGATGGTTTCTTCACAAACAAGGGACTTCAGGTTGGTGCTGAATCTGGTCAGCATATCGCTATCACCATTGGCAACATGAACACCAACGAACTGCTTGGTAAGGCAATTTTCAATAATGGTAATGATACTAAGTTCAAGGTTGATCATTTGGATAACAAGAGTACAGATACTGATCTGTATGGTAATTTGACAGGTGGAAAAGCAACTTTGGATGCTGAAATGCTTAACAAGTTCTATGAGTTTGATCCTACTAAGGCAGTTGATACTGATGTTAAGGGATTAACAGCAGCAACCAATGCAACAGGCAACACTGTAAAAGATGCTCCTACAGCAGCAGACTTCGCAGCTCTGAATGCATTTGCAAAGAGCGCAATGAAGACTGTTTCCCAGCAGAGATCTGATCTTGGTGCTATCCAGAACAGACTTGAGCACACCATCAAGAACCTTGACAACGTTGTAGAGAATACCACAGCTGCTGAAAGCCAGATCCGTGATACTGATATGGCTACAGAGATGGTTAAGTACTCTAACAACAACATCCTTACTCAGGCTGGTCAGGCAATGCTTGCACAGGCTAACCAGAGCAACCAGGGCGTACTGTCACTGTTAGGTTAATAGCCATTTAAGATGACTAAGAGTCATTGAATGTAACTACCAGGCGGACTCGGTTTTACCGAGTCCGCTTTTCTTTTTGCAACGATAGAATATTCAGACAGAGCAGATGAGGATTTGATATGGCAGATACAGAAAAAACATTATCAGAGCAAAGAAAGAAGAGTATTGCTATTTTTGTGGCAACACATGTAGCATTTCAGCCACCTGCAAATCCGATTTATGTTCCCTTGCATGTGGGGAAAGAAGGAAAACCGGATCTTGGATATATAGGAGATAATATTGGGGAAAATATATCGGATCTAAACTTTCTATATGGAGAACTGACAGGGCTTTACTGGATCTGGCAGAATATTTCCGGAATTGACTATGTTGGCCTTTGCCACTATAGGCGCTATTTCTTAAATAATGCCGGTTATGAAATGGACAGTGGGGATTATCTGAAACTTCTGGAAGAATATGATGTGATTGTACCACAGCACTTGAAATGTATGTCCAGTTACAAAATCCATTATGGAGAAGCGCACAACGTGCATGATCTGGAAGCGGTAGAAAGAGCGGTTGCAAAATTGTATCCTGATTATCTTGAAAGCTTCCAGAGGGTGATGGCGGGAAATATTTTTTACAGTGGAAATCTTTGCGTTATGAGCCTTTCTCTTTTAAAAGCATATGCAGAGTGGCTGTTTACGATATTTGCAGAGGCATCAGCGGAAATTGACGTCAGCGGATACGATGCTTATCACAGAAGAGTTTATGGATTTCTTTCTGAACAAATGCTGTATGTGTTTATATTAAAGAACGGGCTGAGCTATATAGAATTACCGGTTGGAATTCTGGGAGAAAAGGCAGAAACTGTGATGCTAAAAAGAGAACTTGCAGATTTGATTGCAAATGGCAGGCTGGACGAGGCACAGATCTTGTTTGAAAGCCGGATGAAGGAAAGACCGGATGTATTGCTTCCGGGCTCTGATGTTTCCGGAGAACTGCGGCTTACCTATCAGATTTTGCATTTATGTCTTTTAGAACAACGGATGGGTAAAGCAAGTCTTTTAAGTTATTCAAAGGATCTGGAAAAGCTGATACCACATTATAGAAGAATTTTGGAAATAGTGGCGAAGCGGAAAAAAGGCATAATGGCCACTGAAGATCAGTCTTATCTCAAGGAGACCGGCGTATCTGAAGAAGTGCTTTTGGAAGTGGCAAGATGCATGAAATAGATAGACCTGGCAATCGGAAGTGCAGGAGTTTGGTGGAAAAAGGCAGGAATGGCGTAAATTGACACGGATAGTTGCGTAAAGTATAATTGATAACAGAAGAAATTACGCACAATAGGGGAAGGAACATAATTCGTGAAACGATACAAAAAAAAGGAAATGCTGCAGGTAACAGCAACACTGCTTAAGGCAAACCGCACCATAATTAAAGCCTTGGAACAGAAAACAGAAGGATTACAGGATGTATTTGCGCAGTGTCAGGAATCTGCAATCATGCTGGGAACGGCAGTGGAAGAACAGTATGCGGAGAAGTGTCCTGAGAAGGTAAGTGTGCTTGTGAAATTGCTTGAGAGATACTGTGAAGCGGTTTATCAAATGAGCATGCAGACCGGGGATCTAAATATGTGCCGGAAATTTTCTAAGAGCATACAAAGACTACTGACCCAGGTGGAACATGAAATCCGATATGAGCTTCCTAAGGATCGGATAGAAGCTGTTTTTTTACCTTATAAAGCGAGCATGTGGGATAGCCTGGAGAGCGTCTTTAGGGCGGCAGAGGCAGATGAGAATACCGATGCTTATGTAATCCCGATCCCTTATTATGACCGCAACCCTGATGGAAGCTTAAAGCAGGGGCATTATGAGGCAGAGCTATATCCAGAGGATATACCGATTACCGATTATAGAGAGTATCATTTTGAGGATCGAATGCCAGATATTGTTTTTATACATAATCCCTATGATGGCGCCAACTTTGTGACTACAGTACATCCCTTCTTTTATTCTGATAACCTGAAGAAATATACGGACTGCCTGGTATATATTCCTTATTATGCAACAGCTGGGGGAATGAGTGAAGCACAGGCATTTTGTCCGGCCTATGTGAATGCGGATTATATTGTCATTCAGGCGGAGAAATACAGAAAGTACTTCGATGAAAGAATTGCAGATGAGAAATTTCTGGCATTCGGCTCTCCCAAATTTGACAGCGTAATCCAAAAATGCCAACAGCCGCCGGATCCGCCCGCAGGGTGGGAAGAGAAGATGCGCGGCAGGAAAGTTTATTTTTATAACACCAGTATTGATGGCATGCTCAGGGACACGGAAAGCTTTTTAAAGAAGATGCAGTATGTTTTTGATACTTTTGCGGCAAGAAGGGATGCATGTCTTCTGTGGAGGCCTCATCCGCTTTTGGAGTCTACCTTTGCCTCCATGAGAAGTGAGTATCTGGAAAGCTACCGGAAGCTAAAGCAAAGCTTCCTGGAGCGTGAAATCGGAATTTTGGATACTCTGCCAAGCATTGAAACGGCGATTGCCCATGCAGATGCTTATGTGGGGGATGGGGGAACCTCGGTTACCTCATTGTTTGGGGTGGTCGGGAAGCCGCTTTTTATTCTGGATAACAGGATACACAGACTACCGGAAAAGGATGAATGGAAGGGACTGGTCTATCATGCCCCATCAGATGACAGCAGGGATCAGTATGCGGTGGTGTATGGAAATAAACTGTATTATTCGCCGGAGGACAATGGAAGCTATCAGTTCTTTTGTGATCTGACGCCATATGCCGGAGGGAATTATTACGGGGCTGCTTATGAGATGAACGGAACCATTTATGTAGTTCCATATAATGCAGAGCATATTTTGGCAATCAGCGATGATAAGGTGATCCGTAAGATTAATTTCCCGCATGTATGTGAGCAGAGAGGGGCATTTACAGGTGGCTTTGTTGCTGGTGAGTATCTTTTTGTTATGCCATTTAGATATCCAGATCTGTTCAGGCTGGATACAAGAACGGAGGAAATTGCCTGCGTCAGACAGATCGGCAGCTTTAACTATGGATTAGTGAATGGGCAAAATAGTGTCAGTGCCAGAACCTATCACAGAGGAAAGCTGTATTTCCTCAGTACAGACGGGGCAAGTCTGGCAATTATGGATCAGGAGACACTGGATGTTCAGGTTAGAGAAACAGGGCTTTCTCAGACCTATAAAAATATGATTCCGGAAAGTCAAAGTAAGGACATATTTTGGCTGCTTCCATTTGAGGGAACTGTGGTGGTCAGATGGGATCTGACCACAGGAGAAAAAAGAGAGTATGACCTTTGTGTGGAAGGGCTGAAATCCTTTTATAACAGACAAAATGTGCCATGCAACAGCATGTATTTTGGATCTCTTATGATAACGGGAGAGACCATAATCTTTGCACCCCAGTGGGGAAACAAATTTGTGGAGCTTGAACCTGAAACAGGAGTTGTTCGTGAGTGGAATAGTCCGTTCAGACCGAATATAATCACGGGAAATGAATACTATTCCAGTTGGGCTTTTGGCACATTTATCCGAAACAGATATGAAGAGGAAAAATATCAGTTTTATCTTTGGCATGAACGAAAGGCTTATGATATTGATCCCAAATCTGGTGAATTTCAGGAGATAACAATGGAGTTTTCCTATGAAGAGGTCAGGGAGCATGTTCCGGGATTTGCTGTGGACTCTCAGTGGATGCAGTATTGCTGTATGGAAAATGCATTTCATACTCTGGAAGGCTTTTTGGACGGTACGCTGCCCGGGGCAGCCTTTGACAGGCAGAAGCAGATTGCAGAATTTGCAAAGATCAATGCCAGCACTGATGGAAGGTGTGGGGAAAAGGTGTATGAATTCCTGAAAAGGAAAAAAGAAATCTTATAGCTGTATTGCACAGGAGAAAAAGCTGAAACGGACGAAAAACGCAGGGAAGCGAGGCCAGTATGACAAAAGTAATTACATATGGAACGTTTGATCTGTTCCATCAGGGACATTACAATCTGCTAAAGCATGCAAAAGAGCTGGGGGATTATCTGATCGTTGGCGTGACTACAGAGCATTTTGACGAGGCCAGAGGAAAGGTAAATGTGATCGATTCTACTCTTCAAAGAGTTGAAAACGTCAGAAAAACAGGATTTGCAGATGAAATCATCATAGAAGATCATGAAGGTCAAAAGATAGAGGACATCCAAAAATATGATGTTGATATTTTCACAGTGGGATCGGATTGGATCGGAACATTTGACTACCTGAAGGCCTTTTGCAAAGTGGTCTATTTGGACCGAACGCCCAACGTGTCATCTACTATGAAAAGGTCAGACCGTTTTCGCATTATTCGTGTCGGAATTGTGGGAACAGGAAGAATTGCGCCAAGGTTTGTGGCAGAAGCACGTTATGTCAGCGGGCAGGATATTGTATGTGCTTTTAACCCGGAAAAGGAAAGCGGAAGAAAATTTGAAAAGGAACACGGAATTAAGGTGTACCAGGAATCCTATGAGGAATTCTTGGAAAAGGTGGATGCCGTGTATATTGCTTCACCCAATGAAACCCACGAGGATTATGCCAGAAGAGCATTGGAGGCCGGGAAGCATGTGCTTTGTGAAAAGCCTATGACTTTTACGAAACAGCATTCCATGGAACTGTATAAAATGGCAGAGGAAAAGGATCTGGTGCTTTTTGAGGGGATCAAGACAGCATACTGTCCTGGATTTCAACAGCTGATCAATGTGGCAAGAAGTGGAAAGATCGGGGAGATCCGTGATGTAGAAGCCTGCTTTACCAGACTCGCCGATCTGACATCCAGAGAACGTACAGATGCTTCTTATGGAGGGGCTTTCCTGGAATTTGGCGGGTATGCGCTTTTGCCTATCTTTAAGCTGCTTGGAATGGATTACCGGGAGGTTCGGATCGACAGCATTCTGGGAGAAGGCGGGATCGATCTGTATACCAAGGTGCAGCTTCTTTATGAAAAGGGCATGGCAACGGCCAAAACAGGTGTTGGCGTGAAATCGGAAGGACAGCTTGTTATTGCAGGAACGAAGGGGTACATTCTGGCTCCTTCTCCCTGGTGGCTTACCAAAAAATTTGAAGTGCGATATGAGAACTCCAGTGTGGTTGAAAATTATGAACCCAGCTTTCAGGGAGATGGCCTTCGGTATGAGATCAATGAATTTATTTCTAAAATAAACGGAAACAGCCGGAATGGTTATAAGCTGACAGATCAGGAGGCTGTTGCAATGGCTGAGATTACAGAAAAATTCATGAAAAAGCGGCAGGAGATGCAAAAAAGTGAGTAAGGCAGAAAATAAGATCAGACTTGGTATCATCGGAACAGGAAGGATTGCGCACAGGTTTGCAAAGATGGCAAATGAAACAGAACTGATACCTATCAGTTATGTTTACAATCCGCACCTGCAAAGCGCAGAACAGTTTGCAGAGGATTGTGGCATATCCTTTTATACAGATAACTGGGATACCTTTGTAAGCAGGATTGATGCTGCCTATATAGCATCTCCCCATCAGACACATGAAAGCTATGCAAAAAAACTGCTTGAGACAGGTATCCATGTACTTTGCGAAAAACCTATGTGTTTTAGGCGAATGGAAGCAGAGGCACTTTATGCCCTTGCAAAGGGAAAAGACTGTATTTTAATGGAAGCACTGAAAACCGCTGACTGTCCGGGCTTCCTTGCGATGATGGAACTGGCAAAGAGCGGAGTGATCGGTGAAATACGGGATGTGGAGGCCTGCTTTTCAAGATTGACCCCTACTAATCTGCGGGAATATACAGATACAGAATGTGGAGGGAGTTTTACGGAGTTTGGCAGCTATGTACTTCTTCCTATTTTCAGACTTCTGGGAACAGGGTATCAGAGTTTTTCCTCGCAATCCATTTTGGCGCCGAATGGGGTTGACAACTATACAAGGTTGAACTTTCAATATGAAAATGCTATTGCAGCAGCAAAGACAGGACTAGGGGTAAAAACAGAAGGACAGCTTGTGATTTCCGGTACCAAGGGGTATATTTTGTGCGAATCCCCCTGGTGGCTTACCAGAACGTTTGAAGTACGCTATGAAGATCCCAACAAACGGGAGGTCTATCAGTATCCTTATGAGAACAGCGGACTTCAGTATGAACTGGAAACCTTTATAAGGAGAATACAGGAAAAAAATGCTATTTTGGAAGGCGGTATCTCGCAGGAAGAAAGTGTGGCCATGGCAGGAGTAATGGAAGTCTTCCTGGAAAAGAGCCAAAAAGAAAGAAGGCTAAAGTCTCATAGGAAACCCGTAAACATTTGGGCACATCGTGGCTGTAGCATGGAATATCCTGAAAATACATTGGAAGCTTTTGAAGCGGCGGCAAAGCTGCCGGGACTTGCCGGAATAGAGCTGGATGTGCAGTTTACAAAGGATCGTCAGATTGTAGTGTTCCATGACGAAAATGTAAGCCGTGTAACAAACGGAACCGGAAACATAAGGGATTACACCCTGGCAGAGCTGAAGAAGCTTGAGATCTGTTCCAAAGATCACCAGATTTCAAGAATTCCTACGCTGGAGGAGGTTTTGAAGCTTCTGAAGCCTTATTGTGAAGAGAAAAATCTTTTGATCAATATAGAATTGAAAACCAGTGTGATCCGCTATGAGGGGATTGAGGAGGCAACTCTGAATAAAGTCAGAGATTATGGAATGGAAACTTATATTGTATATTCCTCCTTTCTTCCGGAGTCTGTTGCACTTATAAAAAAGCTTTCTCCGTCTGCTAAGACGGGAATGCTTGCAGGAACACTTGAAGATGCGATTAAGGGCGCGCGAAAAGTAAAAGCAGATGCTCTTCATCCGGGAAATCGTGGATTAAACTGTGAGATACCAAAGGACATGCAGCATATGCCTGTGCGGGTATGGAACGGCGAGGAGCCCTTCTTTAGGGATGGACGTATCTTAAAAGAAAGGAACATGACAAAATATGTACAGTTTGGGGCAACGGATATTATTACAAATGTGCCGGAGCTGTATTTGTCATTAAAGAGTTAATAGCTCTGGAAATATGCCGATATATAATATGATGGGTAAGATTCAGGATGAATCGTGATGATGCATGGAGGCATAGATAAGGTAAGTATTTGCCGGCTGGATTGTCAGATCCAGCCGGTTTTTATCGTGGTCTTGTAACGTATGTTTCATAAAGACTATGGCGATTGTATGCTTGGATCTATATACAGAAAATGGTGAGAAAAATGAGCGAATATAGGTTGACGAGTGAAGAATTGTTACAATTACAGTCGATCCAAAAAGAGATGATTGCTGAGGTTGATAGAATATGCAGAAAATGTGGAATACATTACAACATGGTTGGTGGAACTATGCTGGGGGCTATCAGGCATCAGGGATATATTCCGTGGGATGATGATGCTGATATTGGCTTTCTGAGGAATGAATACGAGAAATTTCGAGAAGCATGTAAGACTGAACTGAATCAGGAGAAATATTACATGCAAGATTTGAGGGATACAAAAGGGTATCGATGGGGCTATGGAAAACTGAGAAGAAAAAACACTGAATTTATAAGGTTAAACCAGGAATTTATGCCATATGAACAAGGAATATCAATTGATTTGATGCCATTTGACAATGTCCCGGATAATCCGGTGTTAAGAAAAATACACTTTTTTGAATGCTTTATATTTAGGAAAATTTTTTGGTCACAAGTTGGTGCCAGGACAGAAAAAAACAGGATAATTAAGATAGTGTATAAAATGTTAGACAAAATCCCGTTTGAGTTGGTAATAAAAGTTTATCAAAGCTTCATTGAAAAAGGGAGAAATAGGAAAACAGAACTTGTGAGAATATTAACATTCCCAACCCCAAAGGGAATATATGGATACAATAGAAAATGGTATACAAAGTTGAAAAAGTATAAATTTGACGAACTGGAACTCCCGGGTGCAGCAGATTATGATGGTTACTTATCGGTTAAGTATGGTGATTATATGACATTACCACCAGAGGATAAAAGAAAAATTCATCCGGTATCGAAGATAAAAATGTAAGAGGTGCAGTGATTTGAAGACTCAAAAATATAAAGTGGGATATACAGATGGCGTATATGATTTATTTCATGTAGGACATCTGAATATGATACAGACGGCCAAACAAAACTGCGAGTATTTGATAGTAGGCGTACATGGAGATGATGTAGTTGAAGAATATAAGCATAGGAAGCCAATCATTAACGAGAATGACAGAAAGAGAATTGTGGAGTCTATTAAAGGAGTAGACAGAGCAGAAATCAACCGCTTCAGAGATAAGCTGAAGTTATGGGAGCTATATCATTTTGATGTTGTTTTTATAGGCGATGACTGGAAAGGAACGGAACGCTGGAATAATTTTGAAAAAATCCTTGCTCAGATAAATGTTGATGTTGTTTATGTGCCATATACCAGGGGGATATCGACAACGGAGATACGAGATAAAATTATGAAGGGAGAAGCGTGATGGAAGGTAGAATGAAGATTGCCATTACCATGGGAGATCCGGCGGGAATTGGAGCTGAGATAATCGTAAAGGCATTAAGTCGTGTTGAAGTTTATAGAAAATGTATGCCGGTTGTCCTGGGGGATAAAGAAGCGCTGTTAGATGCGTTAAGCTTTTGCGGTTTACCATTGGAATTAAGAGAAATAAAAAATACAGATGAGTTGACCGGTAAGTTTGGAACAATAGAATATATTGATTTTAAACAACTGAAAAAAAATGGATGGGAGTATAAAAAGAATAGCGCCACATGCGGAAGGGCATCCTTTAATTATGTTATTAAAGCGATAGAGATTGCTATGAAAAAAGAAGTTGAAGCAGTAGTTACTGCTCCAATTAATAAGAAATCTCTTCGCATGGCTGGATTGCAATATGATGGGCATACTGAAATTTTTGCAGATTATACGAACACAAAAGATTTTGCTATGCTGCTGGCAAGTAAATATTTACGCGTGATACATGTTTCAACGCATTGTTCTTTGCGTGAGGCCTGTGACAGAGTTAAAAAAGAAAGAGTTTATGAAGTAATAAAGCTTGCAGACAGAGGTATGCGGGAATTAGGAGTGGAAAATCCAAGAATAGTGGTTTCAGCATTAAACCCGCATGCATCAGAAGGCGGTCTGTTTGGAGATGAAGAAGAAAGGGAAATAGAACCTGCAATCGAGATGGCAAGGCAGGACGGCTTAGATGTAGAGGGACCAGAACCGCCGGATACAGTCTTTGTTAAATGTCAGGCAGGACAATATGATATTGTGGTTGCAATGTATCATGATCAGGGTCATATACCGCTTAAATTAAATGGATTTAGATATGATCATATTCATGATAAATATGATTCCGTCAGTGGAATAAACTGTACCATCGGACTGCCGATTGTCAGGACGTCTGTTGATCATGGAACTGCATTTGGCAAAGCTGGTGAAGGCCGAGCCAATGAAGAAAGTATGGTTGATGCGATAATGGCTGCTGTTAAGATGGCTGAAAACAGGAGGGAAAATGCAAAAAGATAAGTTTTTAAATTCTTTATCTGAGGATTGGAATAATGTAAGTGAAATCGTTGTTTTTGGATTTGGAAGAACTGCGATCCGAAATGTAGATAAGCTTGCACAGGATTTTAAGATAGCAATGATTGTCGATAATGATCCACAAATTCATGGGAAAAAATATCGAAACTGCGAGGTTTTATCATTTGAAGAAGTAAAAGATAAAATACAAAATAAGAAAATCGTTGTAGCGACTAGTTCAGTTGCGTATGCAGAGATATCTGAACAGTTAAAGTCAATTGGAATGCAGGAAAATATTGATTTCTGCAGACTAAAGGATTTTATGGCTGAGTGGTATTGGAAAAATAGAAAGCAGGTATGCTTAAGTCAGACATTTTCATCAATAACATCAAGATGCACATTTAATTGCAAATATTGCAATTTCTTTATGCCATATTTTAAATGTGATGCAAATCACTATGAATATAACGCAAACGATATATTAGAGGATTTTGATAACTACTTCAAAGTAGTGGATTATGTGGCAAGCTGGTCAATTATGGGTGGCGAGCCTTTACTAAATAAGGAACTTTCCCGAATTGTCGAAAGAGTACATCAGAAATATCATAGTAAGATAGGATACATACAGGTAATTTCAAATGGAACTATATTGCCTGATACCGAGTTGATATCCACAATGCAGAAATGCAATGTGAGAATGAGGCTGTCAGATTACACGCATGTAATTCCGTATAACGAGAAATTACAGCAAGTTAAGGAATGCTTGGAAGAGAATGGTATTCCCTACGATATGAGTGTGTATACACAATGGTATGACCTGGGAGTTAGGTCAGATGTTATACCGGCGTTTAGAGATGAAGAGAAAATTAAGAAGCATATGCGCCTTTGTGCAACCGGATGCCACCAGTTGAATGACAGAAGATTCTATTTCTGCGGGCAGGGCTTTGCCAGATCCAAGAAAGGATTATGTACGCTTAAAGAAGGAGATTTTATTGAACTTCAAAAGTGTACAGGATCAGTTGAAGACAAAGAATTAATGTTGAAATACTGTATGGGCTACCCACCCAAAGGATATATTAGCGTGTGTGGTACATGCTATGGAATGGGAAAGGATAATGACAGGGTAGTAGGTGTTGCGGAACAAATGTAGGTGGAGATCAGGATGGAGTTTAGTTTCAGATACGAATTGGCAAATGCAAAAAAAGCAGCTATGGGCGAGATATATAATCTGGCAAAGGAGAATTTAAAACCAGGAAATAAAATAATTAATTTTGCCAGTGGACATCCTGCAACAGACATTTTTCAGGATAAGTTTATTAAAAAATATCTAAATCTAGCTTTGGAAGAGGGAGAGAAAGATATTCTCCAATATGGACCTCATATTGGATATGAACCGCTAAGAAAGCAATTTATCAAATTCGCAAATACCAAGGGATTAAATGTGAAATCGTTTGATGATTTGATGATTACATATGGAAATGTAGAAGGCATTTATCTTACAACCAATCTTTTAGTTAATAAAGGGGACAGGGTAATTGTTGAAGAACCATCCTATGTAAATGCCATAAAAGCGTTTGAACTTTCGGGTGCAGAAGTAGTATCTGTGCCTCAGGAAAATGATGGTGTAAATATTGAACTGTTAGAGCAGCAGATGAAGAATGGGGCAAAAATATTTTACACTATTCCTAATTTCAGCAATCCGTCTGGGATTACAATGTCGGAAGAAAAGCGTAATTTAGTATATGATCTCGCAGTTAAATACAATGTAATTGTGCTAGAGGACAATGCGTATGGAGATCTGAGATATAGAGGAAAGCGACTGAAAAATATTAAGGAATATGATCAGACAGGACATGTGGTATATTTGTGCTCTATGTCAAAATTAATAGCGCCGGCAGTCAGAACCGGTTTTATGGTGGCTGATGAGCAGATGATATATAAGGCTTCGGTTCTAAAAGCGGTAAGTACGAATGGCGTGACGACAATAATACAGAAGGCATTAGCTAAAATGTTTGATGAAAACGATATGTATTATGAAATTCAGAAAATATGTGATATTTATTCGGGAAAAATGTATCTTATGGAAAGTTCTATGGATAAATATTTCCCGGCGAGTGTAGTTCACTCAAGACCGGATGGGGGAATGTACATTTGGGTTACCATGCCCCAAGGAACAAATGTTGAAAAATTTTGCAGAGAATCGGCTATTAGGCTCAATATACCAATTACCCCTGGAAACGGTTTTTGTGTAAAAGAACATGATGAATGTACCAGTATGAGATTCAATTTTGTCAAGGAAAGCCTTCCAGACATAGAAAAAGGAATTGAGTTGGTTGGTAAATTGATGGAGATAAACCAGTGAAGACGATGGCACAAAAAATCAGGAAAATAATAGAAGATATGCTGATGCATGGAGGAACAAAGCAAGTCATTATATACCCTTTTGGCGACATTGGCATGTCTGTAAAAAACACTTTAAATATGGCATATGGTGTAATGGAAGATTACATTGTTGACAACCATTTGTGTATGTTTAATCCTAAAATACATAGTACTGATTTGTTTGATGAAATAGAAATTGAAAATTTTTCTGTTATATTAGCAACCGATCAGAAAGAATTGTATAATAAACTGGTTGAGCTTCTCTTGGCAAAGAATTTTGAACTGAGTCAAATATACACCTTTGAAAGTAATAAAAAACAGGATTTGTCTTTTTATACTAACCAGCTGGTTACAAAAATAGGTAAATATAGTTACGGTCCGATCTGTGTAGAGCATCATCCTTTAATAGAAGAAATAGGGGCATTCTGTTGCTTCGCATATGGTGTTGAGGTTGTGCCGAACCACGAGATGAAATACATTACAACTCATGATATTTTATATCTCGGCAAACAGCATATGGGAATAGACATTCCGTATGAATGCTTTGAGGGTGAAAGGTACTTTTTAGAAGGGATAAAGCCAAAAGATTGTGTGACAAAGAGGAAGCGAAATAAAATAGGAAATGATGTTTGGCTAGGAAGAAATGTAACCATTACAAATGGAGCAAATATAGGAAACGGAGTCATTGCAGGCGCAGGGGCAGTAATTACAAAAGACGTTCCGGATTATGCAGTTGTTGTAGGAGTGCCAGCGAGAATAATACGTTTTAGATACACCAATATGCAGATAGAAGCATTAAACAGAATAGCTTGGTGGAATTGGGAAGACGATAAAATAAGGAAGTATTATGACGATTTATATCTTCCCATAGAGAAATTTATAGAAAAACATGATTGCAGAGGATAGAAATTATGGGATTATTAATATTACAGGAGTTTCGGGACAAGCTGGATAATATAATGCTTAAGGCAATGCATAAAAGTGTTCTTCTATATGGGTATGAAAGTTATACTGGAAGATTTATCAAATGGTATGCGGAGTATTATCATAATATAAAAATTGATTATCTGGTTTCTACTGATATGAGTAGAAGCAGGGCTTATGATATGGAAATTTTCAGACCGAGCATACTAGATTTTGATTATAGGGATGTGCGTAATGCAATTATCTGGGTGGTCGAACCAATGACGGATACTTTGCGCGAAGCTTTGAACAAAAAGGGATATGTGTTAAACGTGGATTATTTCGATTTGTATTCGGAAATATATGGAGATGATGTCTACGGTATAAATGAAACGGGAGTAGATGTTTTTCACTTGAGAAAAGAGGGAAGACGAGATATTCAATTTTTGGAATGGCTTGAATGGAAATATGATTGCAATTTTTTGACCAGAATTAAGCATGATGATTTGGAAGTGGCAAAAGAACATGGGGAGGGCTATGGGTGTACTACGCAGAAAGAAATATTTACTATTTTAGACCGGTGCCACTGTATTCCAAAGAATAAGGACGCTATTTTTGATTATGGTTGTGGAAAAGGAGGCGCATTACTTTCTTTTTTGGATTATGGTTTTGAGCGTGTGGGAGGAGTAGAGTACGAGCCTAAAATCTATGAGGTTTTAGAACAAAACGTAAGGAAACTTGGCATCTCAGAGAGCCAAATTGAGCTGATTCAAGGTGATGCGGCAAAAGTGGATGCTGAACTGGATGAATATAATTGGTTCTATTTTTATAGACCATTTGACGGTTACATTTTTGAAAAGTGTATTGAACGGATGTGCAGAAGTTATAAGAGAAAGAAAAGAAAAATGCATATAATTGTAATATCTCCATTTAGCCATAAGCAGATCGAGGAGTCAAAAGCCTTTAGGTTAACAAATCAATTTACGATTGATTTGAGGCAGAGAGTCGTTCATTTATATGAAACATTTAATTAGCGAGGATAGTGAAAATGTATTATTTGTTTGGAGCTGGTTCAAATTGCTACAGTGTAATTGGTTTTATAGGAAAAGAAAGAATAAAGGGAATTGTTGATAATGATATATCAAAAATCGGAAAACAGTATTGCGATTGCCCAATTATTTCATTTGATCAGTTTTTGAAACAGTATCAAGGAGAATTGGTCATCATTTCGACCTTTGCGTGTCATGAAGAAGTTGAAAAGCAGCTTTGCAATAATAAGGTATCGAATTATATATTATATCCCAGATTGCAGACGAGTTATTTTTCTGCTAAACAAATTATAGATAATTGGAATTTATTGGAATACAAATCTATCTGCTTTTTTTGCAATAAGGCATTATCAATAGTCATATCAGATTATTTAAATCATGATACTGAAGGAAAAATAGAGATAAATAATATATATGATTATGCTGAAGGAGATAGACTGGAAATACTAAAAAAGGCAGATGCAATACTTGTAATGGAAGATAGTTTTGATGGCAAAAGTATTGAAATGCTGGAAAAGGCTTCAAATGTTTTATGGATCAATAAGGAAATTAGGGATATATTTCAAAAAAGATATGATAACTTAAAAAAGTTTAAGAATACGCGTTTAGATGATAAATGCTTTTTGATTGGCAATGGACCAAGCTTGAGAATAAGTGACTTGGAGGTGTTAAAGGAGAAAGGTATTTACACGATTGGATGTAATGGGATCTTTGAGATCTTTAGTGAAACCGAATGGAGGCCAAACTGCTATGTTGCAGCGGATGGAGCAGTTCCAAATGAAAGAATGTCGGAAATAGAACAGCAAGATATTCCGGTTTTTATGAAGCATTTTGTTGGGCTTGATAAGGAAGAATTTTATTTATATAGATATCAGGAATATGACTATGAAGATGAGTACCCTCGTTTTTCGGATGACATTGTAAAGTGCATATATAGGAGCGCTACGGTTATGTTTGATATGATTCAAATAGCCGTTTACATGGGATTTAAGGAAATATACCTCTTGGGAGTAGATTGTAATTATATTATGGGAGGTATGAATAATTATTTCTTTAAAAGTACAAAGCCAGACACGGTAATACATAGACCTAACAATATGGTTTTGGCATACAAGTCGGCAAAGAAGTATGCAGATTCTCACGGAATCAGAATATACAATGCTACGCGAGGAGGAAAGCTTGAAGTATTTGAAAGAATAGATTTTGATTCGCTATTTGAACAATAGTAGAGAGAGGAAAATTAGAGATTTTTGAAAGGGTAAATCTGGACACTTTATTTTAAGGATGGAGAGATAAAACGAACACAAACGTGAAGGCTGTAGTATTTGACATTGATGGGGTTATCACGGACGGAAAGAAATACCTATGCGGCCAGGAGGAAACAAAGTCGGTTGCCCTGAAAGACCTGGACGCAATCCATATGTTAAAGGAAGAAGGGTATATTGTAGGAGCAATCACAGGGGAAAGCACCCCATTTGCGCAGAGGCTGAAGGAGGAGCTTTCGCTTGACTTTTTCATTCTGGGCTGCAAGAAAAAGTGGGAGGAATTACAGGAAATTATAAAGAACTATAATATCAGTAAAAGCGAAGTTTGTTATATCGGAGATGGAAAGTATGATATGGATGCTCTGCAGCATGCAGGTGTTTCAGTCTGTCCAGCGGATGCGATTTATGAAGTAAGGGAAATATCGAAGTATGTGCTGACTACGCCTGGAGGGAAGGGGTGTATAGCGGAAGTATATACAATGTTGCATAACACCATAAAGGCAAAGGGCGAGAATGGTTATGGTGTAACGATAATGCAACGAATGAATGAACACCTTAACATATTACAAAAGATAGTGTGTGATGGCGAAAGGATAGAAATATTTTCGAAGATCATTGATGAAGCGGTTAGGTGCTATCATAGCGGAGGAAAGCTTTTACTATGCGGAAACGGAGGAAGCGCAGCGGATGCACAACATTTAGCAACAGAGCTGGTTTCAAGATTTTATAAGGAAAGGGAAGCGCTGCCTGCAATGGCTCTTAACGTAAATACGTCATCGCTGACTGCGATAGCGAACGATTACCAGTATGATAAGGTTTTTTCCAGGCAGGTAGAGGCTTTTGGAAAAGAAGGCGATGTCCTATTGGGGATATCAACAAGCGGAAAAGCAAAGAATGTAATAGAAGCATTTAAAATGGGGGAAAAGAAAGGAATACGGACAATTCTGTTTACAGGGGATTTGGAAGCAGATTCAGAAATTATGAATTATGCAAATATAGTTTTTAGAGTCCCTTCAAAGGATACCCCAAGAATTCAGGAAATGCATATATTACTAGGACATATTCTATGTGAAGAAATTGAGCGAAGCATTGGAGAAAGATAAAGGAGAAGAAATGATGAACGGAAAGCACGTTTTTATAGTTGCAGAAATAGGGATAAACCATAATGGAGACATGGACATAGCTAAG
>FR894562.1:0-15259 GCA_000436115.1 Firmicutes bacterium CAG:534
TGAGAAGCCTTGCAACCTGTTCGTTGCAGGATTTATGGGATCACCTCAGATGAACTTCCTTGATGCTGTAGTAGAGGTTAAGGGCGACACAGCAAACCTGAAGGTTGCTGGAAACAGCATTCCTCTTCCTCCTGCAAAATCCAAGAAGCTGATCGATAGCGGATATGACGGAAAGACCGTTACTTTCGGTATTCGTCCTGAGGATGTATATGATTCAGAAATGTTCATTGAGACATCCAAGTGCGTATTTGAGTCCACCATTAAGGTTTATGAATTACTTGGTGCAGAAGTTTACTTATACTTTGATCTGGCTGAGTTCCCGATCACAGCAAGAGTTGACTCCCGTACAACAGCAAGACCTGGCGACAATGTTAAGTTTGCATTTGACGTTGAGAAAATTCATGTATTTGATAAGGAAACCGAGCAGGTTATTACCAACTAGTATAAAGAAAAAAGGGATGCGTAAGCATCCCTTTTTTGTTATAATAATTAGAAAAGAGTTTGGTTCCGGAAAGGACGGTAGGTAAATGATTTCAACGCAGGTACTGGCAAATTGCATAGAAGAATTGAAGGGAATTACTCGGGTAAATCTAGGGATCTTTGATCTGGATGGACAGGAGGTTGCTTCCACCTTTGAAGAAAATGATGTTTCCAGAGAAATGGTAAAGGTATTTGCGGATTCGCCGGCAGACAGTCAGGTAATAGGAAATGATCATTTGCTGAAGATTGTTGACGAGGGTGAGCTGATTTATATTCTGGTTGCACGGGGAAATAATGATGAGGTTTATCTTGTCGGGAAGATTGCAGTCAGCCAGATCCAGCAGCTTTTAGTTGCGTATAAGGAGCGGTTTGACAGAAACAATTTCTTTCAAAATCTTCTTATGGATAATCTGCTCCTTGTGGATGTTTACAACAGAGCCAAGAAGCTTCATATTGAAACGGCAATGCCAAGGGTTGTATATATCATTGAAATGAAAGAGGATAAGGAGAATACGGCGGCAGAATTCCTGAAAGGCATGTTTTCTTCCCAGATGGGGGATTTTATTACTGCCATAGATGAAAGCAGCGTGATCCTGATCAAGGCCTTAGAGCCTGCGGATAAGGCGGCCCAGCTTGAGCAGACAGCCCAGACGATCGTAGATATGATGAGTACGGAACTGATGATGAACGTCAGGGTAGCTTACGGAACGGTGGTACAGGAGCTGAAGGATGTGTCCAAATCATACAAAGAAGCTATGATGGCTCTTGATGTGGGAAAGATCTTTTATGTGGAAAAGAAGGTCAATTCATATGGAAGCCTGGGCATAGGAAGACTGATCTATCAGCTCCCGGCTAATTTGTGCCGTATTTTTATTGATGAGATCTTTGGGGAAAGTGATCCCGGTGAGTTTGATGAAGAAATCGTATCCACTGTAAACAAATTTTTTGAAAACAACCTGAATGTCTCCGAAACCTCCAGGCAGCTTTTTGTGCATAGAAACACTCTGGTTTACCGCATAGAAAAACTGGAGAAAAGCACTGGATTAGACGTGAGAACCTTTGATGATGCATTAACCTTTAAAATAGCAATGATGGTGTACAATTATATGAAATATCTGGACACCTTGAAGTAATGAACAGCCTTATTCCCGAATACAATAAGAAAAGATCTTAAGGAGGGAATAAGGTTGTATTTTTATCATAAAAGAGTGGTTTATCTGTCATTACATCAGGAAAATCGGCAGTCATCCGGCTGGGGATTTGTAAGGCTGACGGAAAAGGATGGGGAATATTGTTTTAAACTGCAGGCAAAAATCCCGGAGGACTGTCAGGGAAAATACCCTGTGTATCTGCTGATCGGGAAAGAAAAGGTACTGGTTTCAGAACTCATGGTACAAGCTGGAGCAATGCAGGGAGAATTTAGGCTGAAGGTTTTGGAGGATGTGATCTATATAGGAGGAAATTCATATGCCTTAAGCAGGCTGTGGGGCATAGAGATCCTGCTTTCAGAAAATACATGGATCAGAGGGATCTATCAGGAGGAACCTTACTCTAAGGCAGAAAAAGGAGTTTCCGCCGCAGAGCTGCCGGAAGGACAGGAAGCTGAGGGGCAGAGACAGGAGCAGGTAAGACAGGAACCAGAAGGGCAGAGACAGGAGCTGAGAAGACAGGAACCAGAAGGGCGGCGACAGAAGCCGATAGGACAGAACAGGGAGGAACAAAGAGAAGAACCGGAAGGGCAGACCCGGGAGCCGATAAGACAGGAACCGGCGGGGCAGAGACAAGAGCCGGTAGGACAGAATCCGGAGCCGGAAAAGGCAGGGGATCCTGAACAGGAGCTTTTACAAAAGTCCAGGGAAGCAAAGCCCCTTTCCCAGGGAGGGAAATGGAAAAAGCTAAAAGAGGAATATCCGCAGGTCCATCCCTTTGGAGATGACCGGTGCTTTATCTCCTTAGAGCCGGGGGATCTTGTGATCCTGCCTGCTTCCTTTCAGAAGCTTTTGAATAACAGCTTTCTCTTGCACGGATTTTATAATTACAGGCATTTGATCTTAGGTCCGGACAGGGAATTGTCAGAGGAAGGGGAAGAGAACTTCTATATTGGAGTGCCGGGCACCTACTTTGAGAGAGAAAAGATGGTGGCGGTAATGTTTGGGTTTGAAGGGTTCGAGGGGAAGGGCCCTGTTGAGATCGGAAGCTTTGGATATTACATGCGAAAAGTCAATTTATGAAAATTTTGTTAAAACTTGTACGAGACTTGCGATAACTTGCAGGTAAGGGTATAATATTTAAAGTGGGGAAAAGAGGAGTGGTTACTAGGAATGAAGATTGCAGTATTAGTTGCTGGTGCCAGATTTGACAGCCAGCAGAGAATTATCAACGGCATTATGGAAAGCGCCATTTCGGACGGAGCAGACATTTACCTTTTTACCTGTGATGCATGGACCTATTCTACTTCCTATTACAGTAAAGGGGAAAGTGCAATTTTTAAGCTTCCCAATTTTGAAGATTATGATGGGATCATTCTGCATGGCGATACCATTTATAACAAGGAGATCATGAACCAGGTCATCAGGGCTATTCATAAGTCCGGAGTACCCTGCATCAGCTTAAATGTGCGGTACGAGGGGATGCTTTTTGTCGGCATGGAAAATGAAAATGGGATTACGAAGATCGTAAACCATCTGATCCAGGTTCATCATGCAAAGAGACTGAATTATATATCCGGCCCTGCAGGAAACGCAGATTCCTCCGGAAGGCTTGAGGCGTTTAAGCAGGCTGTGCTAAACAATGGACTGCCACTGGAAGAGGAAAGGATCTTTTACGGAGATTATCATCCGGAAAGTGGAAAGGATGCGGTAGAACATTTTTGCCATTCCGATCTGGAATTCCCGGATGCGATAGTGGCGGCAAATGATGAGATGGCCCTGGGAGCCTTTTATGAGCTTCAGGACATAGGCTACAGCGTGCCTGATCAGATTTTGCTTACCGGCTATGACAATGCTTTTGCCGGAAGGAACCACCATCCGAAAATCACCAGCGTGGATCGTCCGGAAAGAGAACTGGGGCAGAGAGCCTATGAAATCCTGAAAGACTACATTGAAGGTCAGGATGTGGAGGAAGAGGAGCTGCTGTGTCATCCGGTATTTACGGAGAGCTGTGGCTGTGAGGATAAAGTGGTTGAAGATTACATGGGTATCCGGAAACGGTATGTGAAGGAAAAGCTGCATATCACAACGTATTCCGAGATCATTAAATCTTCCTCTGCGGACTTTACCGGAGTTATGACCTTTGAGCAGCTTTTGGAAAAGATCCGCAAGTATGTGGAAATGATGGATCTGAAGGAGTTTTATCTCTGCCTGTGCATTGTGGAGGAGCCTTTTGCAAACGAGGCATTCCCTAAATATAATGTGGAGATGGATACCACGGATCTGACAGGTTATGCAGAAGAGATCTGCATCCCCCTTGTTTACCGGGATGGAAAGTTTTCCAGGTATGGAAGGTTTTCCGTAAAGGAGCTGCTGCCCAGGGAATTTACAGAAAACCGCAAGGGAAGCTTTTATACCATGGTTCCCCTTCATTATCAGGAGCGGTGCTATGGGTACTGTGTTTTGGGAAACAGCAGACTGATGATGGACAGTGAGCTTTTCCACCTGTTTGTGATGAACATCAATAATGCACTGGAAAATATCCGGAAGCAGAGCATGCTGAATTCCATGGTGGAACGTCTGAATAAGATGTGGGTTTACGATACTCTCACAGGAGTATTTAACAGAGCGGGATTTTTTAAATTCGCACCGAATATCATCAATGAAGCCAGAAGAAGAGGAAATGATCTGTTCGTACTGTTCCTTGATCTGGACGGGCTGAAGTCGGTTAATGATAAATATGGCCATGATGAGGGAGATAACTTCATTAAGACAATGGCAACGGTCTTAAACAAGGCACGCCGGCACGGGGAACTGCTGATGCGTTATGGCGGAGATGAGTTTGTAGTATTGTCGCAGGGCTTTACTCCCTTAGATGCCAAGGAGTATATTGCCAGGATCCAGGCCGGGATTGAGGAATACAATGCGGCATCGAACAGACCATATAAGCTGGAAGCCAGCATGGGCTATTCCATTGTAAGGCCCAGTGAGAATATGGATATGGAAGCCATGATCGAAACAGCGGATCAGGAAATGTATAAAGTAAAGAACGAAAAGAAAAGACAAAAGAAACTACTTGACCGGTAAGGCGAAGAGCAATCAAGAAAAAGCACCGCAGAGCGGTGCTTTTTCTTGAAGGAAACTGCATTGCGTTACAGGTGCAGCCAGCTAAAACCAGGTAACCTTGCGGCACATGGAAAATTCCGCTTAGTGCTGCTTTGTTCCCAACCTGACACGGTTCGCAGGTTTCCATTGCGCAAGACCCAATTCTTAAACGCCGCTTGCACGGGGCAGCCAAGGCAGTTTCCCTGTCTTGTAGTATAGGGGTTTTCAAGGCGTTTGTCAATCGAAACGGAGAGGAGAAAAGTGCTAATACTGGGACTTAACAAAACCACTCTTCTGGACTATCCCGGAAGAGTAGCAGCCACAATCTTTACAGGAGGATGCAATTTCAGATGCCCATTTTGTCATAACGGAGGTCTGGTTTTGGAGCCTGCTTTGCAGCCTTCAAAGTCAGAAGAAGAAATTCTGGAATTTTTGAGCCGGAGGAAAAACATATTAAAGGGCGTTTGCATCACAGGCGGCGAGCCCACGCTGCAGGCAGATCTTGCCCTGTTTTTAGGAAAGATCAAGGAGCTTGGCTATCCGGTTAAGCTCGATACCAACGGGTATGCGCCCAGGGTACTGGAAAAGCTGTTGGAAGAGGGGCTTGTCGACTATGTTGCCATGGACATCAAAAACTGTCCTGAAAAATATGCGTATACAGCAGGCTTTACAGGAGAAAGGGAAGCTGGCTTTGCACTGGAAAAGGTGGAAAGATCGGTAGATCTCCTGAAAAGATCCGGCATCAGCTATGAATTCCGGACAACAATAGTAAGGGAATTCCACAAAAAAGAGGATTTTAAAAGGATCGGAGAGTGGATCAGCGGGTGTTCTTCCTATTTTTTGCAGCAGTTCCGGGAAAATGAAAACATGATCGGACAGGGGTATCATGCTTATGGCAGGGAAGAAATGGAAGCTCTGCAAAGAGAAGCAGAGCAGGTGCCCGGAATGAAAGGAAAGGTTTTTTTACGGGGAGTGGAAGCGTGACAGAACAGGAAAAATACATGAAAGAAGCCCTTCGTCAGGCAAAAAAGGCATATGCCCTTGGGGAAGTTCCCATAGGCTGCGTGATCGTCTATGGGGGGAAGATCATTGGAAGAGGTTATAACAGAAGAAATACGGATAAAAATACACTGGCGCATGCAGAGATCACTGCGATCAATAAAGCCAGTAAAAAGCTGGGGGACTGGAGATTAGAGGGATGCAGCCTGTATGTGACCCTGGAGCCCTGCCAGATGTGTGCGGGAGCCATTGTACAGGCAAGGATCGACCAGGTGATCATGGGAAGCATGAATCCCAAGGCGGGATGCGGCGGTTCCATTTTAAATATTCTGGAAATGCCGGAGTTTAATCATCAGGTGACCGTCACAAGAGGGGTGCTGGAGGAGGAGTGCTCTCATATGCTCACCACTTTTTTTAAGGAACTGAGGATCAGAAACAAGCTGGAAAAGGAACAAAAAAAGATGCAGGAGAACGAGAAATGAAATGTTATTTACTGGATCAGATGCAGGAACAGACGGAAATTGATAAAGCAGGGGAGTATGTGATCTTATCCGATAAACAAAACTGGATCAGGGATGGAGAAAAGCTCGGCATTTACGCAGATGTGGATACCATCAATATGAATGGACATTTCTCAAAAGTAGAAACGCAAAGTGATTATCTGTTTGGACAGGTTTCCGTTCCGAGAGTATTGGATCTTTTTGGTGCCAGACATGAGATCTTCTTTTTTGTAAATGAAAGAGGCATTATTTTTGCAGATGAAAATGATTATGTGCAGCGTATCCTGGAAAAGATCAGAACGAAAAAGGATACGCAGGCTTTTACAAAGGAACAGTTCCTTTATAATTTTATCAGTCAGATCCTGAAAAATGATATTCAGATCCTGGATGATTACGAGGTGAAGATCATCAAAATGGAGGAAAGGATCACAGATGATAAAATGCAGGATTTTCATAAGAAAATGATGCCGATCAGGAGAGAGCTTCTTGTCATGAAAAGCTATTATGAGCAGATCAGTGAAATGGGAAAGGAGCTGGAAGAAAACGAGGATGGGATTTTTGCCAACAAGAGATTAAAGCTTTTCCGGTTTATTACGGATAAGGCTGACCGGCTGGAAAGAAAATGCGGACAGCTTCTTGATTACTCACAGCAGCTCCGCGACGTTTATCAGTCACAGGTGGATGCAAAGCAAAATAAGACGATCGAGCTTCTGACAGTGATATCATCCGTCTTTTTTCCACTGACTTTGCTTACCAGCTGGTATGGCATGAACTTTAAGAATATGCCCGAGCTGGAAAACGGATATCCGGTGGTGGTAGTTGCAGCTATTTTCATAGTAGTGGGAACGGTATGGCTTTTTAAGAGAAAAAAGATTTTATAGGGAGCCGCATTGTATCAGAAGGAAGAAAAGCATCCATAGGAGAATGGATATGGAAAAGCCTCAAAGCTCATGCGCTTTGAGGCTTTATGGCGGAGTCGGAGGGATTCGAACCCTCGTGCCCCGGAGGGCAAACGCATTTCGAGTGCGCCCCGTTATGACCGCTTCGATACGACTCCATGGATTATATAACCTCACTTATTTTAACGAAAAAAGACCGGATTGGCAAGTAAAATTTGTTTGGCGGAGGGTAGGCAGCGGTTGTGATTTACGCTTTAATATGGTAAACTATTTGCATCAATAGCCTTCTGTCAGCAGACGGAAAGGGAAAGGAACGGAGAAGAGCATGGCAAGCGTAAAACTGGAACAGATCATTGAAAAGATGAAACTGGAAAATCTGACACCTGAGCTGGATATTTCCAAAATTAAGATCACACAGCCGGATATCAACAGACCGGCACTTCAGATGGCCGGGTACTTTGAGCATTTCGAGGCCACCAGACTGCAGATCATTGGTTTTGTAGAATATACTTATATGGAAGGACTTCCGGAAGCCCGCAAAAAGGAGATTTATGAAAGATTTCTTTCCTGCGAAATTCCCGCTATCGTATTCTGCCGGGAACTGCAGCCGGATGAGCTGTTTTTGAAAGCGGCTATCGAGCATAAGGTGCCTCTTTTAATGAGCAAGAAATCCACTTCTTCTTTTATGGCAGAGATCATCAGATGGCTGAATGTAAAGCTTGCCCCCTGTATTTCCGTGCACGGCGTTCTGGTAGATGTATTTGGAGAGGGCGTCCTGATCACCGGAGAAAGCGGGATCGGAAAATCAGAAGCAGCTCTGGAGCTGATCAAAAGAGGACACCGTCTTGTGACGGATGATGCAGTTGAGATCCGCAAGGTAAGTGATGAAACCCTGATCGGTTCGGCGCCGGATATTACGAAGCACTTTATTGAGCTTCGAGGGATCGGCATTGTGGACGTAAAGACCCTGTTTGGTGTGTCAAGCGTTAAGGATACCCAGAGCATTGATCTTGTGATCAGACTGGAAGACTGGGATAAAGAGAAGGAATATGACAGACTGGGCCTTGAGGAGGAATATACGGAATACCTGGGAAATAAGGTTGTCTGCCACAACATTCCCATCCGTCCCGGACGGAACCTTGCCATTATCTGTGAGTCGGCGGCGATTAACCACAGACAGAAAAAGATGGGGTACAATGCAGCGCAGGAGCTGTACAGAAGAGTTCAGGAATCCCTTACCAGAAAACGGGATGAGGATGAAGAGTGATCCTTCCTGTGTGAGTAAAGCTTTTTCCACGCATGGATTGAGGCAAAAGAAAATATAATAAGAACAAGGAGTAATGAGGATGAGTCAATATGTATTTGGAGTAGATATCGGAGGAACAACCGTTAAGCTGGGACTTTTTGATCAGGAGGGCAATGTGCTGGATAAATGGGAGATCCCAACCAGGACACAGGATCATGGAAGCAGCATCCTGCCTGATATTGCAAAGAGCATTCAGGATAAGATGACTGAAAAGTCCATTCACAAGCAGGATGTAACGGGAGTGGGAGTCGGAGCGCCCGGTCCGGTAGACAGCAAAGGAACGATTTATAAGGCAGTAAATTTAGGCTGGGGTGTATTCAGCATTAAGGATACCCTGGAGGAGATCTTAAAGATCCCGGTTATGGCGGGAAATGACGCTAACGTGGCAGCTCTTGGAGAAATGTGGAAGGGCGGCGGACAGGGAAGCAGGGATCTGATCGTGGTAACGCTGGGAACCGGCGTAGGAGGCGGCATTATCCTGGATGGGAAGATGCTTACAGGCGCAACCGGAGCAGGCGGCGAGATCGGTCACATTCATGTAAATGATGCGGAAACAGACACCTGCGGCTGCGGCAATCATGGATGCCTGGAGCAGTATACCTCTGCAACAGGAGTGACCAGACTGGCAAACAAGAAGCTGAAGGAAAGCGATAAGGACAGCGTGCTGAGAAGGGAAGAGGTCTCTGCCAAAACAGTATTTGATGCAGTGAAGGCAGGAGATGAACTGGCAAAAGAGGTTGCGGAGGAGTTCGGAAAATATCTGGGAGACGGGCTGGCAGCAATCGCCTGCGTGGTAAATCCGGAAGCTATCGTAATCGGAGGCGGAGTGTCTAAGGCAGGAGAAGTCCTGATTGATTATATTAAGCCTCATTATGAGAAAAATGTGTTCCACGGAAGCAGAGGCGTGAAGTTTTCTCTGGCTACGCTGGGCAATGATGCAGGCATCTATGGGGCGGCAAAGCTGGCGCTTGGTTAAAGACAGGAAATTATAGAAATTGCAGGTATAAAAGTTGGAAAAGATCAGTTCAGCTATTACGGAATTTTTAGAAAGGTATGTTCCAGAGGAGGATCTTCTTTTCATGGAGCCCATGAACCGCCATACGACCTTTCGGGTTGGCGGGGAAGCACAGTGTTATGTAAGGATCAGCAGCGACGTGCAGCTAAGGGCCATCATACCTTACCTGAAACAGGTAGAAACTCCTTTCTTCATTTTAGGAAACGGCAGTAATCTTCTGGTGGGAGACAAGGGGTATGAGGGTGTGATCCTGCAGATTGGGGATAGAATGAACAGCATCCGGATCGAAGGAAAAAGGGTCTTTGCCCAGGCAGGCGCTCTTTTATCCCAGATCGCCAGAAAGGCAATGGAGGCAGAACTGACCGGCTTTGAGTTTGCGTCCGGAATCCCCGGAACCATAGGAGGCGCCATGGTAATGAACGCCGGCGCTTATGGCGGCGAAATGGCGCAGGTAGTGGAGTGCGTGCGGGTCATGGATGAAAATGGTGAGATCTTAGAGCTCAGCGGTGAGGATATGGAGTTTGGCTACCGCACCAGCGTCATCAAGAACAGGCCGTTTACCGTGCTGGAAGCAGTGCTTGTGCTGAAAAACGGGGAAAAAGCCTGCATTTTGCAAAAAATGGATGAGCTGTCCCGTCAAAGAAGAGAGAAGCAGCCGTTGGAATTTCCCAGCGCCGGCAGCACCTTCAAAAGGCCGGAGGGCTATTTTGCAGGGAAGCTGATCATGGATGCGGGGCTGCGTGGATATTCTATCGGCGGCGCCCAGGTTTCAGAAAAGCATTGCGGTTTTGTGGTCAATACAGGAAAAGCAACAGCGGCAGATGTGGCAGAAGTGATCCGGGAGGTACAGGATCGGGTGAAGGATAAATTTGGAGTAGCCTTAGAGCCTGAGGTCATATTCCTGGGGGACTTTTAGAAAGGAGCAGCATGAGGTTTGTAGTTGTTACCGGAATGAGCGGCGGCGGAAAAAGTACGGCACTTAGAATGTTGGAGGATGCAGGATTTTACTGTGTAGATAACCTGCCGGTTCCTCTGATCGAGAAATTTGTAGAACTGATCGCTGCGCCGGGAGGAGAAGTATCCAAGGTTGCACTTGGACTGGATGTGAGGGCAGACCAGGCGTTTGAAGATGTACAGCATGTGCTGGAAAAGCTTCGGGAAAACGGATACCACTTTGAGATCCTGTTTATGGAAGCAACGGACAGTACGCTGGTAAAGCGATATAAGGAAACCAGAAGGGTTCATCCTCTTTCTCCGGACGGAAGGGTGGAGGATGGAATCCGCAAGGAGCGGGCGATCCTGACCGACATCAGGAATAAGGCCGATTATGTGATTGATACCTCAAAACTTCTGACCAGAGAGCTGAAGGAGGAGTTAGATCGGATCTTTGTCCGAAACGAAGAGTATAACAGCCTGATGGTAACGATCCTGTCCTTTGGCTTCAAGCATGGAATCCCGGCTGATGCAGATCTGGTATTTGATGTGAGATTTTTGCCAAATCCCTTTTACATAGACGAGCTGAAGTATAAAACAGGTAACGATAAGGAAGTGCAGGATTATGTAATGGGCTTTCAGGAAGCGCATATCTTCATTGACAAGCTGTCGGATATGATAGAATTTCTGATCCCCAATTACATTAAAGAAGGAAAATACCAGCTTGTGATCGGTATTGGCTGCACCGGCGGCAAGCACAGAAGCGTGACTTTGGCAAATCAGCTGTATAACCGTCTGAGGGATAAGAGCGGTTATGGGCTGAAAATTGCGCACAGAGATGTGGGACAAGGTATCTGAAGTAAGGAATGAGAAAATATGTCATTTTCAGCGGATGTAAAGGAAGAACTGGAAAAGGTAATCCCCGCCTCGCGGCACTGCCAGCTGGCAGAACTGGCGGCGTTAATCTACTTTGGATGTAAGATATCCGGAGATGCAGAAAGGGGATATGAGGTGGAGGTAACATCTGAAAATCCTTTTGTAGCCAGAAAATACTTTACATTATTGAAGAAAACATATATTATTAATGGTAATGTGGAAAGCAAGGCACTGCAGGCAGTGAAGATTCTTGATGAGAACGGCAGTTTAAGCGGCATGCTGGAAGAGGTAAATCCTGTTCTGATCAAAAAAAGCTGTTGTAAGAGGGCTTACCTCAGAGGAGCTTTTTTGTGTCTGGGATCCATGAGTGATCCCCACAAGGGGTATCATTTAGAATTTGTATGTGAGTATGAGCCCTGGGCGGAGCAGATCAGACAGGTGATCGGAAGTTTTGATCTGGAGGCCAAGATCATTAAGCGTAAGAAATATTATGTGGTCTATTTAAAAGAAGGAGAAGGAATTGTAGATCTTTTGAACGTGATGGGAGCCCACAGGCTTTTGATGGAGCTTGAAAATCTGCGTGTAGAGAAGGAAGTGCGCAATTCCATTAACAGACAGGTTAACTGCGAGGCGGCAAATATCACAAAGACGGTGACGGCAGCCAGCAAACAGATTGAAGATATCCTTTATCTTCAAAGGCATTATGGGTTATCAAACTTGCCGGATAATCTCAGACAGATGGCGGAGACCAGGCTGGAGCATCCGGAAAGCTCTTTACAGGAGCTAGGGGGCTATCTTAATCCACCGGTAGGAAAATCCGGTGTCAACCATAGATTGAGAAAAATCAGCGAAATTGCTGAAAAGCTTAAAGCTTAAGTTAAGGAGGAGAAATTATGAAGGAAAAGTCTATTAAAATCCAGCTCTCTGGCGGGCTGGATGCAAGACCGGTTGCTATGCTGGTGCAGGTGGCAAGCCAACACGAAAGCTCTGTTTATATTGAGACAGAGGGAAAAAGGGTCAATGCCAAGAGCATTATGGGAATGATGAGCCTTGCGCTTGGAACAGGGGAGACTGTGAAGGTGACCGCAGAAGGTACAGATGAGGAAGCAGCAGTACAGGATATCGAAGACTACTTAAGTGGAAAAAAACAGCAAAGCTGATAAGACTAGAAGATGAGGGCAAGGCGGAACGCTTTGCCCTTTTTTAGACAAGCGAGGGATGCGATTATGAAAAAGAAGAAAAAAATGCTTTTTATTTATAATCCGAGAGCGGGGAAGGCAAAGATCAGAAGCAATCTGCTGGATATTATTGATATTTTCACAAAGGCTGATTTTGAAGTGACGGCACATCCTACACAGGCAAGGGGCGACGGAATGCGCGCTGTCCGTGAAAGACGCCAAGGATATTATGATCTGATCGCATGCTGTGGCGGGGATGGCACGCTGGATGAAGTGGTAACAGGGATGATGGAATGTGAAAACCGGATCCCCATCGGATATGTGCCGGCAGGAAGCACCAATGACTTTGCAAACAGCCTTTTAATCCCGCGAAATATGATCGATGCAGCGCAGGTGATAGTAAAGGGAAGTCCCTTTGGATGTGATGTAGGGACGTTTAATGACGATTATTTTGTTTATATTGCAGCATTTGGGATCTTTACGGAGGTATCCTATGAGACCAGACAGGATGTAAAAAATGTGCTGGGACACATGGCTTATATCCTGGAGGGCATGAGAAGGCTCTCCGGCATAAAGGCCTACCAGATGAAGGTGGAGAGCGAGGAACTGACAGTGGAAGGAGAATTTATGTATGGAATGATCACAAATTCCACTTCCGTAGGCGGCTTTAAAAATATTACAGGCAAAAATGTGGAATTAAATGACGGGCAGTTTGAAGTGACCCTCATCAAAAAACCGTCTAATCCCCTGGAGCTAAATCAGATCATGGCATCCTTATTGAATAGAAATATCAATACGGATAATATGTATTGCTTTAAGACTTCGACCGTCCGCTTCCTTTCAAAGGAGGAAGTGGCGTGGACCTTAGACGGCGAATTTGGCGGAAAGCACAGGGAGGTAGTCATTTCTAACCAAAGAGAGGCGCTCCACATCATTGTTCCCGAAAAAACTACATGAAAATCCAGTAGTTGTTTGCAATTTAAAGATAATCTGTTATAATAGAGCCGTAAGAAAATACACACTTTAAAATAAGAAAGGATGAACAACAATGCCATTAGTTACTACTACTGAAATGTTCAAGAAGGCATATGACGGCGGCTATGCTATCGGTGCTTTCAACGTAAACAACATGGAAATCGTACAGGGTATCACAGAAGCAGCAGGCGAGCTGAACAGCCCTGTTATTCTTCAGGTATCCAAGGGAGCTCGTGCATATGCTAACCACACATATCTGGTTAAGCTGGTAGAAGCTGCCGTTATCGAGAACCCTCAGATCCCGATCGCTCTTCACCTTGATCATGGTGATAGCTTTGAATTATGTAAGTCCTGTATCGACGGCGGATTTACTTCCGTTATGATCGATGCTTCTTCTAAGCCTTTTGCAGAGAATATCGCTCTTACAAAGCAGGTTGTTGAGTATGCACATGCTCACGGCGTAGTTGTAGAGGCAGAGCTTGGTACTCTTGCAGGTATTGAAGATGAAGTTGTTGTAGAAGCTGGTAAGGAGTGCTATACACATCCTGAAGAGGTTGAAGAGTTTGTTGATAAGACAGGCTGTGACTCTCTGGCAATCGCAATCGGAACCTCTCACGGTGCATACAAGTTCACTGCTGCACAGTGTACCCGTAATGCAGACGGTATCCTTGTTCCCCCTCCACTTCGTTTCGACGTTCTTGAGGAGTGCATCAAGAGACTTCCCGGTTTCCCCATCGTTCTTCATGGTTCCTCTTCTGTTCCTCAGGAATTTGTTAAGATGGTTAACCAGTACGGCGGAAACATGCCCGATGCTGTAGGTATTCCGGAAGAGCAGCTTCGTCATGCAGCAGAGCTTGCTGTATGTAAGATCAATATCGACTCCGATATCCGTCTTGCAATGACAGGTAATATCCGTAAGTATTTTGCAGAGCATCCTGATCATTTCGATCCTCGTCAGTACTTAAAGCCCGCTCGTCAGGCTGTTAAGGACATGGTTGCTCACAAGATCCAGTACGTTCTTGGATCCGCTGGAAAGGCCTAAGGATTTTACAGGTAATATCAAATATAAAAGGACTGCCGGTTTCGGCAGTCCTTTTTTGTGATCCATAGATGGGAAAGAGCAATGATTTCCCCATAAAAGGGAGGATGCCAAGTAAATGTAATTTACTTGGCATTTATTATGAAAAAGTTATTAATAAATCAATTACTTGAAGTCGCTTTTGTTTTGTATCTTATGATGTTAGTATACGGGAGAGAAATGTCTAAAGAATGTTGTAGCAGTAAAGATTTTTTAAATTAAATATGAACAAAATATGAACGCAGCACAATAGATTTGACAAATGAAAGAAAATGAGTACCATCAAAAGGGAGAGGAGAGAAGCAGGCTATGGTTGCATTGCAAAAGATGTGTGTATTTTTTCTACTGATCCTGGCAGGATTTATTGCACACAGAAAGAAGATACTTGATGAAGAGAGCGGAAGGCGGATTTCTTCCCTGGTAGTCAATATTGCCAATCCGGCGCTGATCCTTTCATCTGTAACGTCAGATGGGGGAGGAACGGTAGAAAAAAGTGAGGTGATCCTGGCTTTTGGAGTTGCCTGCATTTTGTATGCAGCGCTGGTGGCTGTGGGGAGATTTATCCCATATCTTCTTCGTGTACCAAAGGAAGAGAGAAATATGTATGATCTGATGTTTGTTTTTTCCAACATAGGATTTATGGGATTTCCACTTATGTCAGCCCTTTTCGGAAATGATTCTCTGCTGATCGGAGCTGCCTTTGTTATGGCTTTTAATATTTTGATCTATACTTATGGGATTTGGCTCATGGTGCCGGAAGGGAAAGA
>FR894562.1:15302-18908 GCA_000436115.1 Firmicutes bacterium CAG:534
AATGGAAAAAGCTCTGCAATCCTGGTGTGATAGCCTGCATTGCAGCCATTATCCTATTTTTCAATGGAATTCAGATACGGGGTGTACTGGGAGATACCATTACCATGCTTTCAGACCTCACAGGGCCCTTAAGCATGATCGTGATCGGAGTATCCCTGTCTGTGATGAACTTTAAGGATATTGTTGGAATAAAAAGATTATGGGGCTTATGCTTTTTAAAACTGCTTTTGTTTGCCGTGATCGGCTCGCTGCTTATTAAAACCTTTGTGAGCAGTGAAATGATCTGCGGCGTGGCTACCGTTGTGCTTTCAGGGCCTGTTGCCAGCATGGCGGTGATGTTTGCTCAGAAATATCAGAGCAATGAGAAGCTGGCTTCAGCGGGGGTAGCGCTGTCCACGCTGCTTTCCGTGCTTACGATTCCGGTGGTGTTTTGGCTGGTGTAGCGTTCCAGTGAAGGCGGTGTAGTTCGCCCTGAAGCTGCATGGAGGCAAAGCCCTGCTGACGCAGCGCTTCATAGAGAACAATGGCTACAGAGTTGGAAAGGTTTAAAGAACGAATTTCAGGGAGCATGGGGATCCGAATGCAGGTTTCCTCATGCTCTATTAAGATTTCCTCAGGAATGCCGGCGCTTTCCTTTCCAAACATAAGATAGTCATCCGGGCCAAAGGACACATCCGTATAGGAATGTCTGGCCTTGGTGGTTGCCATCCAGATCTTTGCACCGGGATGCAGGGACTGAAATTCCTGAAAGTTCATATATCTGGTGACAGAAAGGTGCTGCCAGTAATCCATGCCCGCACGTTTGATCTCCTTTTCGGTGAGGCGGAAGCCAAGAGGTTCGATCAGATGCAGGTCGGTACCTGTCGCAACGCAGGTTCTGCCAATATTTCCGGTATTTGCCGGTATTTCCGGCTGATGTAAGATAATATGCATTTTAACTCCATTCTACAGGCGCTCTGCCATAATAAGAAATCAATCGTCTTCTGTATCGTCCTCTGCAATGGGCAGGGAAAAAATAAATTCGGAGCCGACGCCTTCTGTACTGATCACATTAATATGCTCCCCATGTGCCCGGATAATCTCTTTGGTGATCGACAGGCCAAGTCCTGTCCCCTTCTTATCCTTTCCCCTGGATAAATCAGATTTATAAAAACGATCCCAGATCAGCTTCAGGTCATCCTTGGGAATGCCGATTCCGCTGTCCTTTACGGAAACAAATACCTTGTTGTGCTTTTCGGTGGTTTCGATCTTGATAATGGAATCCGGATGGCTGAATTTAATGGCATTGTCCAGAAGGTTATAAAGCACCTGCTGGATCTTTCCCACGTCAGCCGTTACAAAAAGCTCATCGCCTGTTAGGATCAGCTCAATGGCAATGGCCTTATGCTGACAGGTTCCTTCAAAGGAGGCGGCAGTGTTGCGGATGATCTTGTTAATGTCAAAGGTGCTTTTATCAAGCATCATGCCCTTGGTGTTCAGGTTGTTGAGCGCTAAAAGGCTTCCCGTAAGCTTGGTCAGCCGTTCCGTTTCATTTAAAACAATGGTCAGATATTTTTCATGAAGCTCGGGAGGGATCGTACCGTCCAGCATGGCTTCCAGATATCCCTTTATGGAGGTCAGGGGAGAACGGAAATCATGGGAAACATTTGCCACAAATTTCTTCTGGTCGTCCTCGGCTCTGGCAATTTCGCTTGCCATATAGGTAAGGGTTGCGCCAAGGTAGCCGATCTCGTCCTCACTGTCAATCTGAAATTCATAATGCATATTTCCCGAGGCGTACTGTTCGGTTGCTTCAGTGATCTTGCGGAGCGGAAGATAGACCATCTCCGTAAAAAAGATAAGGATGATCAGAGAAAGCAAAAACAAAATGATCAGCATCAGGTATGAAATATTGAGCAGACTGTTGCAGGAAGCAACCAGGCTGCTCATGGGGTAATGGATCACCACATAGCCCTGCACCTTATAATCAGAGGTAATGGGAGCAAATACACTTAACTGGTCTTCGGAAAAGCTGCCAAAAAAGTTTCCGATGGTGTAAAAGGAGCTGGCGGTAACCGTGGGGTCAAAGCCGGAAATCACCTTTTCGGTTTCCAGATCCACGGGAGCCTTGGAGTCCAGAACCATTCTGCCGGAAGGATTGATGATCCAGAGATTAGCGCCCAGGTAGGTATCCAGGGCGTCTAACTGCTTTTTGACAGTATCTAAAGAGGTTTCATTGTTATACAGATCGGAGGCATAGGTGTTGGCGATCAGAGTCGCTTCCTTATAAAGGGCGTCTGCCTTTTCCCGCTTTAAATGTTCCATGGTCATATTGTTTACAAAGGTTGCAACCACCATGAAACCAAAAAAGCCGAAGATAAAGTAAGCTAAAAGAAATTTCAGGTAAAGGGTTTTTCTCATTGCCGTACCTCAAATTTATAGCCGATTCCCCAGATGGTGGCGATTTTCCAGTTGGCATGGTCGTTTATCTTTTCGCGCAGACGCTTGATATGCACATCTACCGTTCTGGTATCGCCAATATATTCATATCCCCAGATCTGATCCAGGAGCTGCTCTCTGGTAAAGACATGGTTGGGGGAAGAGGCCAGAAAATACAAAAGCTCCAGCTCCTTAGGCGGCATGTCAATGGTCTTTCCCATATAGATCACAGAATAATTTGTCTGGTTGATGACCAGATCCGGATACTCCACACATTTCACATCCGGAGAGGCGGGCGCGGTAGGAGCAGGCTTATATCTGCGCAGCACGGCCTTTACCCGGGCAACAAGCTCTTTGGAGTCAAAAGGCTTTTCAATGTAATCATCAGCGCCCAGCTCAAGTCCCAGCACCTTGTCAAAGATCTCTCCTTTTGCGGAAAGCATGATGATGGGCACGGAGGAATTCACACGGATCTCCCGGCACACCTGATAGCCGTCTATTCCAGGAAGCATAAGATCTAACAGGATCAGGTTGGGCTGAAAGGAGTCTGCAAGGAGCAGAGCGGTTTCTCCGTCTGCTGCGATTGCGGTTTCAAAGCATTCCTTCGTAAGGTAAAGGGAAATCAGCTCTGCAATATTACTGTCATCATCTACAATCAGGATTTTTTGTTTACTGGCCATACTGGCTCCTTTCTTATTCCTTGAAGGTAACAATGGTAACGCCGGCATCACCCTCGCCGTATTCACCAAGTCGATAGGATTTTACATATTTTACACGCTTTAAGTGGTTCTGTACTGCATTTCTAAGGGCGCCTGTTCCTTTTCCGTGAACAACACGCACCGTAGGAAGATGGGCCAGGTAGGCGTCATCCAGATATTTGTCAAGCTGGCAGATGGCTTCATCCACAGTCTGTCCCAGAAGATTGATCTCGGGAGAAACCTGATAGGATTTTGACATTTTCATTTTGCTGGCAGAGGACTGCTTCCTTGTAAGCACGGGGGACTTTTCGGCGCTGCCTGCAGGATCCGCAGATACAAGATTTTTAATGTTTGCCTGCGTTCTCATGCTGCCGCACTGGATAAAAAGATTTCCCTTATGATCCGGTAAGGTGCTGACAGTACCTGTCATGCCCATGGAAAGGATCTTAACCGTATCGCCCAGCTTCAGCTGGTCAGCGGTCAGCGGTCT
>FR894562.1:18939-25837 GCA_000436115.1 Firmicutes bacterium CAG:534
CTTCTTTATTTTTGATGGCCAGCTTTTCATTTTTCTTTCCGATTTCCCCGCGCAGCTTTTCACGGGTTTTTTCCAGGTCCTTTAAGGAAGCGCCGGGGCCGGCCTTCTGATAGACACGGATAGTCTCGTCTGCAACGGACTTGGCTTCCTGCAGGATGTCCCTGGCTTCTTCATTGGCTTTCCGAAGGATCTGATCCCTGGCATGGTCGATCTTTTCATTTTTAGCCTGCAGCCTTTCCTTCAGGGTCTTGATCTCTTCCTTGTAGGAAGCAATTTCAAGGCGCTCCTTTTCAATGGTAACACGGCTTTGCTCCAGATCGCTGAGGAGATCTTCAAAGTTTTGATCCTCTGTGGAGATCTGGGCTCTGGCGGCATCAATGATATAATCCGGAAGTCCAAGCTTGCTGGAAATGGCAAAGGCATTGCTCTTTCCGGGAACGCCGATGAGAAGGCGGTAGGTGGGAGCAAGGGTTTCCACATTAAATTCGCAGCAGGCATTTTCTACAAAGGAAGTAGACAGGGCATAGACCTTCAGCTCGCTGTAATGGGTGGTAGCCATGGTGCGGATCCCTCTGGTATGAAGATGATCCAAAATGGCGATGGCAAGTGCTGCTCCCTCTGTGGGATCCGTACCTGCTCCAAGCTCATCAAAAAGGCACAGGGAATTTTCGTCTGCTTTTTCCAAAATAGACACAATGGTGGTCATATGGGAGGAAAAGGTACTAAGGCTCTGCTCGATACTCTGTTCATCCCCAATGTCAGCAAAAACTTCCGTAAAAATGGAAAGCTCTGAACGGTCAAGGGCGGGAATATGAAGCCCGGCCTGGCCCATCAGCGTAAAGAGGCCGACCGTTTTTAAGGATACCGTCTTTCCACCGGTATTAGGGCCGGTGATCACCAGAAGGTCAAAATCCTTTCCCAGATGAATATCAATGGGAACCACCTTTTTGGCAGGAAGAAGAGGATGGCGGCCCTTGCGGATATGGATAAAATGTTCTTCATTAAAAAGAGGCATGGTGGCATTTTGTTCCATAGCCAGGGAAGCCTTGGCAAATATAAAGTCCAAAAGGGTCATGATCCTCTGGTTTTCAGACAGCTCGCTGACATGAAGGGCAGTCTGGCCGCTGAGGTCTGCAAGGACAGCTTCTATTTCTTCCTTTTCCTTCAGGGACAGCTCTTTTAGCTGATTATTCAGGTTGACAATGGCAGCAGGTTCGATAAAGAAGGTAGAACCGGTAGAGGACTGGTCATGAACCATACCGGGAACCTGGCTTTTATATTCGGATTTTACGGGAATACAATAGCGGTTATCACGCATGGTGATCACTGCATCCTGCAGGTAGCTGCGGTAAGTGCCGTTGACCATTCCGGTCAGTTGTGAATGGATCCGATCGCTGGTCAAAGCCATCTGCCGCCTTACATGCTTTAATCCCGGACTGGCATCATCCGCAATTTCCTCTTCGGAAAGAATGCAGCGGTTGATCTGCGCTGCAAGAGGCGAAAGAGGCTCCAGCCCATCAAAAAAAGCGGTAAGAGAGGTCTCGGGAGCATCTTCCCGGCTGCTCCTTCCGTAATTTTTAATACGGGCAACATTATCAAGCAGTCCTGCGATCTTTAACAGCTCGGAGGCAGACAGGGTGCTGCCGATCTCCAGGGATCGCAGGGAATGGGAAACATCCTTATTCCCGCCAAAGGAAGTGGAACCCTTGGAAAAAAGCATGGAAAGAGCATCACTTGTCTGCTTTTGGGCAAGAGTAATATCAGAAAGCGACGTCATGGGAACCAGCTCGCGGCAAAGAGCCTTTCCGGGTTCGGATCCGGCCTTTTCTGTAAGGGTCTCAATTATTTTATGAAATTCCAGTGTTTTAAGTACTTTTTTGTTCATAGAAAACTCCGCTGCGCAGATGTGCTGCGCCCTAAAAAACAATTTTACATCATGCTCATAATAACATATTTACAGCTGTAAGTACAAGAGCACTTCCCGTGTAAGGTTGCATTCGGATAAGGGTTTTGTTACAATAAAAAGGCGCGGTGGAAAGCCCGTATTTATGGAGGAAATTTATGTCTCATTTTTTGGAAAAGCATCGAAAAGGACTGTTCTTTTTCATCCTGGCAGCATCCTTTGTAACTATATTTGTCTATAACTGTCTGACTCCCTATATGTCTGATGATTATGCCTATCTGATCGAGGTGCAGAAGGCGAAGAGCCTTTGGGATCTTATCAGGCAGCAATACGGGGAATATCTGTCCAACAGCGGCAGGATCATCGGGCAGTTTAATGTCAGATTATCCTTGTGGGGAAGCAAGCAGATCTTTAATGTTGTTAACAGCGTCATGTTTGTGGCGCTGATCGGATTGATGTATCTTAACATCAGAAGAAAGAAAAAATATGATCTCTTTGTGCTGCTGCTCATCATTACTTTTTTGTGGAAATATACGGTAGATTTCGGACAGACTATTTTGTGGATCTGCGGAGCCTGTAATTATCTCTGGGGAAGCGTGATCATTCTGGGCTTTGTAACCTTTTACCGTCATATGCTGGATAACGCGTCACGGCGCAGATATGGAGCGGGAGCTGCCATCATAGCCTTTGTGTTTGGGGCAGCGGCAGGCTGGTGCAATGAGAACACCTCCGGAGGAGGGCTTTTGCTGATCCTGCTGTTTTCGCTTCTCTTTTTTATTCAGAAAAGAAAGGAAAAGGAGAGGACAGTCTATCCTTTTATGATCACAGGGGTTCTGGGGATGTGCATGGGGATCCTTGGCATGATCACTGCGCCGGGAGTAAGGAACCGCAGCCAGGTAATGTCGGAGGATGAATATACGGGAATTGTGGGGCTGCTTTCCCGCATTTATAAGATCACCATGAACATCCGGGAGTTATTTTTCACGGTGCTGGTGCTCTTTACGATCGTGCTGGTAATTTTGATCCTGCAAAAGAAACTGAAATCCTGCGGCAGGGAGTGTATTTTGTTTGGCTGTGCGTGGCTTGCAACCTGTTATGCCCTTGCTCTTGCGCCAACTCCCGCCAACAGGGCCTTTTTCGGAGCAGGCGTTTTCCTGATGATCGCCTGTATTCAGGGGATCAGGGATGTGTCGGAGGAGGAGCTGGTAATCCGGACAGCCAAATACAGCCTGGTCAGCATACTGTGTCTGTGGCTGTGTTTTACTTACCTGGATAATCTGGTCAATCTGGCAAGGATTTACCGGGAGGAAAATGAGAGGATTGATATGATCTATGCGGAAAAGGCAGATCCTGATGAGGATGGTGTGCTGGTAGTGCCAAAGCTTCGGGAGGCGTTTGCTAATCCATACAGCAATGCCCATCTCTCAGACCTGCAGGAGGACAAGGATTACTGGATCAATCATTTTTATGAAGCATATTACGACCTGGGAACCATCATTGCGCTGCCCAGAGAGGAATGGGATGAGCAATATGGAGACAACAGCAGGTAGCCGGGGAGCAGAGCTTTGCAGCAGTCCCTGTAATCTCTGCCCCAGGAATTGTCAGGCCCTTCGGGAAAAGGGGCAGACCGGATACTGCGGCGTGGGAGAACAGATAAGGGTTGCCAGGGCCGCACTGCATATGTGGGAAGAACCCTGTATTTCCGGAAAAAGCGGTTCCGGAGCAGTATTTTTCTGCGGCTGTAATCTCAGATGTATTTACTGTCAGAATTATGAAATAGCCGGGGGAATGAGGGGAACTGTGATCTCGGAGCAGAGACTTGCGGAAATCTTTTTAGAGCTGCAGGAAAAAGGCGCTGCCAATATCAACCTGGTCACACCGGATCATTACCTCACATCCATTATAAAAGCAGCAGCCCTGGCAAAGGAAAAAGGGCTTGGGATCCCGGTAGTTTATAACGGCAGCGGTTACGAAAAGCCGGAGGCGGTCAGGGCGCTTTCCGAAACGGTGGATATTTTTCTTACGGATTTTAAATATATGGACCGGGAGCTTGCTGAAAGATTTTCCAAAGCGCCGGATTACCCGGAGGTTGCAAAAGCGGCCCTTCGGGAGATGGTAAGGCTTTGCGGGGAACCTGTTTTTGACGGGCAGGGGATGATGCAAAGAGGGGTCATTGTCCGGCATCTGCTTTTGCCGGGACATAAGCGGAATGCAAAGGATGTGATCCGCTATGTGTACGAAACCTATCGGGACAGGGTTTATCTGAGCCTGATGAACCAATATACGCCTTTTGAAAGGCTGAAGACGCAGTGCGGGCATACAGAGCTTACAAGAAAGGTGACAAAGAGAGAGTACGAAGCCGTGGTAGGCTATGCACTGGAGCTGGGAGTGCAGAATGCCTATATCCAGGAGGGGGATGTGGCAAAGGAAAGCTTTATCCCTTCCTTTGACGGGGAAGGGGTAGTGTAACAAATATAAGAAAGCGAAGATTGAAAAATGAAATACGGAATTTATTTTGCTTATTGGGAAAAGGAATGGAATGCAGATCAGAAGAGTTACATTTCCAAGGTAAAAAAGCTGGGCTTTGATATTCTGGAAATTTCCTGTGCCATGCTGAAAAACATCAGCAGGGAAGAACTTGTGGAAATGAGGGATATGGCCAGGGCGGAGGGCGTAACGCTGACGGCGGGATATGGCCCGGGGCCTTCGGAAAATCTGGCAAGCAGTGATGAGGCAGTGGTAAAGAACGCAGTTGCCTTTTACACGGATATTTTAAAGAAATTGGAGATCCTTGACATCCATACCCTTGGGGGAGGAATTTACTCTTACTGGCCGGTAGATTATACGAAGCCTATCGACAAGGAAGGGGACTGGAAAAGAAGCGTGAAAAACGTCAGGACAGTTGGAAAAATAGCACAGGAATGCGGAGTGGATTACTGTCTGGAGGTGCTTAACCGTTTTGAAGGGTATTTGCTGAATACCTGCGCGGAGTGCAGGCAGTTTGTGGAGGAAGTAGATGTTCCGGCAGTAAAGATCATGCTGGACACCTTCCATATGAATATTGAGGAGGACAGCATGACAGAGGCCATCCTTCTTGCCGGGGACAGGCTGGGACATTTTCATGTAGGGGAAAATAACAGGAGGCTGCCGGGAAAGGGAAATCTTCCATGGTACCAGATCGGCAGTGCGCTCCGGGCCATTGGGTATGACAAAAACGTGGTGATGGAGCCCTTTGTGAAAAGTGGCGGCAAAGTAGGAAGCGATATTAAGATCTGGAGAGATTTAAGCATGGGGGCTGCCACGGAGCAGCTGGACCGTGACGCCGCAGCATCTGTGGCATTTTTAAGAAATGTTTTTTCCGGGCCCAATTCTGATTATAAAAGTGTTTTACGGTAATTTAATTTAAAGGATGCGGAATGGAGGTAAGATTGAAAAATAAAATTTTTCAATCGCGAGATTTGTGTCTGCGCGCACTTGACACAAACTCGGCATGTGCCAAAAAGTGTGTGCAGAAATGAGGGTAAAAATGAAAAATTATCCGGCAATCGGGATCAGACCTGTAGTAGACTCCAGAAGAATGGGAATACGGGATGCGCTGGAAGGAAAGGTCAGACAAATGGCGGAAAGCGCCGCCAGCTTAATAAGGGAAAATGTGGTTGCAACGTTAAGCGTAACCCCAAGCTGGTGCTATCCTCTGGAAACCATTGATTTAAGTCCGCTTACCATAAAAGCTATCTGGGGCTTTAACGGAACAGAACGTCCGGGGGCGGTGTACCTGGCATCGGCCATTGCAGCCCACAATCAGATGAAGCTTCCGTGCTATTCCATATACGGAAGGGACGTTCAGGATATGGAAGAAGACAAAATCCCTTAAGATGTGGCAGAAGAGATTTTAAGATTTGCCAGATGCGCTGCTGTTGTGGGACAGCTTAAAAATAAATCCTATGTGGGGTTTGGCGCAGTTTCCATGGGGATCATGGGATCCTTTTTAGATCCGCTCTTTTATATCCAGTATCTGGGCATGCGTCCGGAATGGGTGGATATGACAGAGATCTTAAGGAGAATGGATCAGGGGATCTATGATGAAGAGGAATTTCAAAGAGCCCTTGCCTGGGTGAAGGGAAAAATGCCCTTTTTGCAGGCTTTCAGGGGCAGCGCATGTGGACTGATTATAAGCCAAACGGAGATTTTACCGAGGCGATCCTGAACTCCACCTTTGACTGGAACGGAAAAAGAGCGCCTTTTGTCTTTGCAACGGAAAACGATAACCTGAACGGGCTTTCCATGCTGTTTGGAAATCTGCTGACAGGAAAGGCAAGCGGCTTTTCAGATGTCAGGTGTTATTGGAGCCCGGCGGCAGTGGAGCGTGTAACAGGGTGGAAACCGGAAGGAGCGGCAAAGGATGGATTTATCCACCTGATCAATTCCGGGTCTACCTGCCTGGACGCTACAGGCAAAAGCCTGGATGAAAACGAAACACCTGTTATGAAACACTGGTGGCAGATGACGGAAAGAGACATTGACGCCTGCCTGGAGGCTACAGACTGGTGCCCGGCGGAGCTTTGTCAGTTCCGGGGCGGCGGCTATTCTTCCCATTTTAAAACGGACGCCCAGATGCAGCTCACCATGGTAAGGGTCAATCTGGTAGAGGGCGTAGGGCCTGTTCTGCAGATTGCCGAAGGCTGCAGCATTACCCTCCCGAAGGAGGTTCATGACAAGATCGATGAGCGGACGGATCCTACCTGGCCTACCACCTGGTTTGTACCCAGGCTGACAGGAGAAGGAGCCTTTCAGGATGTTTATCATGTAATGGCATCCTGGGGAGCCAATCACGGAGCCTTTATCCATGGACATGTGGGCGCAGACCTGATCACTCTGGCATCCATGCTGCGTATCCCTGTGGCAATGCACAATGTGGAGGAGGAAAAGATTTTCCGGCCCCATGTCTGGGGCAGCTTTGGAACAAAGGATTTAGAGGCGGCAGATTTTGCGGCA